>NZ_BAABWF010000001.1:0-912195 GCF_040366405.1 Arenicella sp. 4NH20-0111 | reverse complement strand
GCATATAACGCTCAGCAAACGGGCGCGTTGAAAACGCGTCCCGCGCAGTGAGTGAAACGAACGAAGTAAACTTGGCAAACTTGTTAGCTGTCATTTTCACATGCTGAGTTATTAAAGACCTAAACTCTTCGCGCGCATAGAGCGCGAACACATAGAGATTAATGGCACATTATCGTTAAAACCATAAATCACATATCGCTCGCCAATCTCTATATCAATTTGACATGATGTTCCTTTCATAGGGGATATTTCAACTTCATTAGTTTTAGGTTCGCCTTCTAATATTTTTTCGATCTCCATATATCCTTTATACCCACTGTTTCCATAGCCATCTTCACTAATCTTTTCAGTACTCTTGAGTTCAGCAATGTAAACATAATCGTATTTTTCATTAGGATCATGCGCTATACAGGAGCAAGCGAATAACTCAGATGGAATGCTTAAAATTGCTACTAATATAAAATATTTCATGAGCAGATACTTCGTACAGCTAACGCCAATAACACAGGCGCGGTTTACCGCGTCCGAGCGCTGGAAGCGCGTTTGTGTTTATTCTTGTTAGATGCCAGTTATTTACGTATGACAAGATCACCACCAGAGAATTGTATTTTGCCTTTTTCAAACTCTACTTCAACCCAGTTCTCTGGGTTCGTTGATTCGTTTTCATGGGCAACAACATAACAAAAATTTGGGTTCTCGATTTTAGGCAAGACACTAACCAAAGAGCCGCCGTTAATTCCATGTTTATCACACAGTTCGAGTTGGCTGATAGCGTTTATGACCAAATTTATATTCCCTATGTGTTTCGCCTTTTCTTCGATAGTCTCGAATTCAGAAACACCTTCTAACTCTGATAAGTATTCGGCTAATTTGTCTATTGCAGGATTCATTTTAGTAGTGCATCTAACGCCTAGCGAATGGGCGGCTCGACAGAGCCGTCCATTTCATTTCGCTCCTTGTTATGAATTATTTGAAGCCCGCCTTCGGGGCATTCTGATGAAACGCCTTCTTTTAGTACGACCTTCATCTTTTTGCTAAAACTTAAGTCTCCATAATGCGTATGCTCTGTTTCGTAGCCATTCTTTCTCACACACCAATGCCAAAAATAATACGCGATACCGTGAATATTTAACGATTCAATTCTCCATTCTTTAATTTCTGGAAATTTTAGAAGCCCAGTATTTCTGGTTTTTTTGATCATTCTAAATTCTTCTCTGGGATGAGGATGAGAACTAGCTACAAGGTGTACCTCCGCATTACGAACAGGCTCACCGGCTTCATCAACAACCTCTATTGTGGCTTTAGGTTGGATTCGTTTATTTATGGGATAAGCTAAACATGCGCTTAGAAGAAAACAAAGAACAACCAAACTGACGCACTTACTCATATTCATAACGCCGCGAACATGGGCGCGTGAAACGCGTCCGAGCGAAGCGGCAGTGTTTTGCCTTGTTATATCGTTTTGTCACTCTCAATTTGCGCCCTTCTGTCATTAAGAATTGCTTTGATATAAATGATCGCCCCTATTAAAAAGCAAATAATTCCAAGCAATGTAGAATAAAATAGCCAATAAGTTAGCTTCTTCATTGAGTCATTTAGAACTGCATCCATGTATACAGCGGTTTTACATTTTCCTAAGTAATCTTTCGCAAGCTCTGGAATGCAAACTTCTTCATTTGGCCGTTTACCAATTTTTTCTTCTACCTCATAGATTAGAACTCTAGATTCTTTTCCATAGTCCATAAGAGGAATTCCAATTGATGCTATTGATGCCCCCGCCCCAATAAAGGCAAAAACAGATACTTTAATAAAAAATATTCCTAAGTCTTTCATATTAACCCGCTATCGATATAACGCCTTGCCAAGGGGCACCGCGTCGTATGCGGTGTCCCGCGGAACGACCGCAGGGAGTGGAGTGCACTTTGGAAACTTGTTAGTGATTTAGCCAATTTCTACGTCCTTAATTTGAGGCTCTTCTTCAAAATACTTTTTGAAGAAGAGAAAGCATGGATCATTCTTTGTCATTTTTTCTTTTCCAAATATTACTTCTTTAAACGAACGGGTTTTATCCACTTGGAATATCCAATCGGTATCCATATTGGGATCATCACCTTCTTCAAAATGAGCTATTGATCCAATTAAGTACTGCCTGCCCTTCCAGTTGATATAACAATACCAGCCCCAATCTTCGGTACCGATTTCAGAGAACTCTAGTTCACTACCAAGCTTATCTCGAAGCCAAATTAGCAATGATTGGCCGTAGATAGGGTTTATATCATTTTCATCTTCCTTTGAAGGGTCAAAAAGTGATGTCTTAAAATAAATTGCTTTGTTCATTCAGAACTCTCGTATCACTAACGCCCGCTTAACGGGGCGCGTTGAAAACGCGTCCCGCCCGACCAGCGGGAGGGATATTTAAAGCGCTTGTTAGGCGAATTTAGGTTCATACCATTGCCCCTCATCATTTGAGCCGGGTTGACTAAAAGATATGCCTCCAATTATGTCTTGCATAGTTGAAGGCAAACAACATTGTGGCTCCAATTCATCCCAGCAATAGTACTCACTTTCCGTGGTCGCCCCTTTCTCATGGCCCTCCAGAATCAAAGGTACTCTGTGAACCTTCCACCCGAATAATCTAAACAGTGCTTCTGCGGATGCATCACCTACTCTAAGGTTAGGTTGGTTATACCAATCTCCCCCACTGAGGTGTATGTCTTCGCCTAGTGAGTTAAATTGCTCAGTTGCATTCTTATAATCTATTCCTTCTTTAAATCGAACTACTATTTCGATTAAGGGCACATTAGAGGCCGCTAACTGGTTTAGTAAGGATTCTCCCATGACTTTATGCGCTTAACGCCAAGCAAACGGGCGCGTTGAAAACGCGTCCGAACTGCCGTAGGCAGCGTTTTGGTTCTTGTTAGCTTCTGATTTCATGCAGGACTTCCTTACTGAGACAACCAAACGACTTACCAACGCCATGTAAATGACAAGATGTTTCAATAGATACTTTACCAAAGTTTTCAACATACTCTATGTTCGTTTCACGAACATTAAGGTCAAACTCAAATCCTATGAAATCTTCATCATTTGTGATTAGTATTCCTGAGTATGACATTTGGTATTGTGCTGGACCTCCGTGATATTCAATTAGGAGAGCATTGTCTCTATTAATGCCTTTTTCATTAAGGTATTTCTCTATTGGCTTAGGTAATTTTTCACCGTTGAGCCAGTTCTCAGCACAACAAGAAATTTTATGTTTAAGGACAGCGTTTTGTTGTTGGACGGATTTCTGCCGCTTCCTTTTCAGATACTCGATATCCATCGTGAAGCTAACGCCTCTCAAACGGGCGCGTTGAAAACGCGTCCGAGCCGAAGGCGTTTGTTTTGAGACTTGTTAGCTAGTTTTTCCACGCTCTATCTCTCCTTGCCAAAGACAACCTATTAAAAGTGTATTTGTAGTGTATGGGCATTTTCCATCGCGGGTAAATGACCATTGCCAATCAACCATATCCATATCAGTAGGACATGTTATTGATATATCATTTTCGTAATTTATCTCTAGGTTTTTCTTTGTATCTAATTTTATATCCCGAATCTTTTGTCTGAGACAACAAGACATTATCGTGGATTTAGCGACGTCTCCTTTATCAGCAGTTTTACTAACTACGGGAAAATTCTTTTGATAGAGTTCGTTAAGTAGAGCTTCAACTGGTGAAGCTAGATTTTGCGCCAAAAGCACATATTCACATTCCGAAAATTGAATTGACCACCCAGTCGAACCAACAGAGAAACTGGTAACAAAGTCACCGACAAGATGAGCTTTGATTAAATCGACATCATTCATCTAGCTAACAGCGTATTAGTGTGCATGCGCGTTTACGCGCTAAGAGCGGCCTCAAAAAAGATTCGCAAGCCATTGAATTAGTAAAGTATTTCAAAAATATCTCCTTTTACTTTGGAATGAAAATGAGCATGCTCATTTTTGTCCGAGTCAGCGCACATTAACATTCCCAGCTTCTTTTATAAAGTCTTGTTTATACTGCGTTATTCGGTTTGTGAATGGACAAAAATGCGCGCATAGAGGCGGCAAAGTTAACTAGCCACCGCAGATTCTGCGAAAGTACTGGGTAAACCGGCGCTGTATCAACGTTTCAATTGCGAGAAAAGACTCGCGAATTTTGCCTCTCCATTCACGGCCACACTAGTTGCGATTGAAGCCAAAAATCTTTACGAAGGGGAGGGGTATTTAGCTTTAACGGCCTTAATTGCGTTGAGTCTTTCTACCCGTATTGCCGCTTGGATTTGATCCCCACTTGAATACTTTTTGGCAATCGCACCAGCGTCAACGCTTTTGGCCGCTTGCTGAAAACGGATATACATTTTGGCTTGCGAGTAATCACGGTCTTCAAATCCCGTTCTTCCACGTGCATCGGCTACGCATGCCGTGGCTATTTGTTCTGTGCGATCATCGTCCATGAGGCTACGGGTTTTTTCCAACATTGTTAAAACAGTACTTGCCTTGAGTTCATACATCTTGTGCATGTGCAGGTGATACTCACCCACCGCAAGAGCCAATGACAGATACTTTTTAGGTACTCTTAGTCGTTCGGAGAATTCACGAATGAGCGGCAACCCAGCTTGTTCGTGCCCTCGGTGCGACGGCAAAATGTCCTCAGGCGTCACTCCTTTGCCCAAATCGTGCACCAGTGCCGCGAATCGCACCATAGGATCTTGAGTCAGTTTTGCGGCTTGTTCAACCACCATCAAGGTGTGAATACCCGTGTCTATTTCTGGATGGTAGCTTGCCGTTTGTGGCACTCCAAAAAGCGCGTCAACTTCAGGCATTACTCTTGCAAGAGCACCACAGTCTCTTAGCACTTTAAAAAACAGATGCGGCGACTCAGTCTTAAGTGCCTTAAGTGTTTCAGCCCATACGCGTTCTGGCACCAACGCATCGACTTCGCCTGCGGCCACCATGGACTTCATTAAATCTTGAGTTTCTGGCGCAATTTTAAAATGAAAGCGCGCGGCAAAACGGGCTGCGCGTAATATCCGAACAGGGTCTTCGATGAACGCGTCCGAAACATGGCGTAGTACGCCGCTTTTTAAGTCTGCCTGACCACCAAAAGGATCGATTAAGTTGCCATCATCGTCTTCTGCAATGGCATTGATCGTTAGGTCTCGGCGCTCTAGGTCATCTTCTAAGCTGATGTTCGGAGAAGTAGAAAACGCGAACCCTTGGTAGCCTTTTGCGGTTTTACGTTCGGTTCGAGCCAGTGCGTATTCTTCGCCTGTTTTTTTATTGATAAACACCGGAAAATCTTTTCCTACAGGCTCGTAGCCGAGGCTTACCATGTGATCTGGTGTGGCACCCACCACGACCCAATCTCGATCTAGAATAGGCAGATCCAGCAATCGGTCTCGAACGGCTCCGCCAACAAGATACGTTTTTATTTTCGAACTCAAGCTACACCCTATTTGATGCCGTACTGTGACCGATATGCCATCATTTTAGCGAGGTTCTCTTCTTGGTCGCCCTGCTTTTTCAGGTAGTCAATCAAGTCATTCATTGTGGCGATTGCCACCACCGGCAACCCGAACTCTTCTTCTACCTGTTGAATTGCTGACATTTCGGTAGGTTCGCCGTCCTTCTGGCCAAGCTCTTGTCTATCAAGCGCTAAGAAGACGGCCTTGGGGGTTGCTCCGGCCTGGCTTATCATCTCAAAAGATTCTCGTATCGCCGTGCCCGCTGTGATGACATCATCGATGATGGCAATGTCTCCAACTAGGTCTGCACCAACCATAGTGCCACCTTCGCCATGATCCTTCTTTTCCTTACGATTGAAAGCAAAAGGAACGTCGTCACCCGTGGCTTCAGAGATAGACATGGCCGCGCCGCACGCCAAGGTTATGCCTTTGTAGGCAGGCCCAAAGAGCACATCAAAACCGATGTCGGAATTGATGATACTCTGCGCAAAGAACCGACTGAACTGCAGCATCGTGCCGCCGCTGTTAAACAAGCCTGTGTTAAAAAAGTAGGGGCTAGTTCGGCCAGATTTGAGCGTGAACTCACCAAATCGCAACACACCCGTTTCTAACGCAAATTCGATAAATTTTTCTTGATAAGGCAACATAGTGTTTTCGTCGATGGCGACCTATAGTATTTGATTGTGCGTATGATACTCACAATGTTCTAATGAACAAGGCAAGAAATAGATAATATGACCTGTTTATGAGGCTAACAAAGCGATTCTTTTCAATGGCGTCTGTCTCTTTTTGCTGGCTCGCGGCCATCAGTGCAGCAGAGCCAAAGAGTTTTGGCGACTGGGTTGTCGAGTGCGAACCTAGCTCGGCACTCTGCACCATGTCTCAAGTAGCGATGATGACAGACAGCCGTGAAAGACTGATGCAGGTGGATTTTGTGTTTAGCGAACAAGGCAATGCTCTAAGTACAGACATGATCGTAATCTTACCGCTCGGATCGGCACTGGATATCGACCCAGAACTTTATATCGAAAGCTCATTAATTGGACCACTACAAGCTCGCTATTGCTTAATCGATGGCTGTTATTATTTTAAAACCGTAGACCGCGCTCTACTAGAACGCTTTTTGAGAATGCACTCGGGCTACGTTAAAATTCATAGCCGCATGGGTGAAAGCCTAAACGTGCCTATTTCTGGCAAGGGCTCACGAGCCGCTTTCAATTTTCATTATGAAGGTTTCTAATTGAGCCCCGCATTACACGCTCAGGTGCACGCTGTCGTAGGCTCACCTAACTATAACCAATACGATTAAGCTTCGTATTTACTGCATGAAGAAACAATGAAAGTAGCATCAATTAATGTAAATGGTATCCGCGCCGCCGCCCGTAAAGGGATGTTCGAGTGGCTCAAGACATTGGACGCAGACGTAATCTGCTTGCAGGAGTTAAAAGCACAGCCGGATCAAATCGAAGGTGAACCATTTCATCCGGAGGGCTACCACACGTATTTTCATTCGGCCGAGAAAAAGGGCTACAGCGGCGTTGGCATTTACTGTAAGCAAAAACCCGACCGCGTTCAAATAGGGTTGGGCGAAGGCTTCGAAGATGTTGATTTTGAAGGTCGTTATTTGCAGGTGGATTTTGGCAATCTAAGTGTTGCTTCTCTCTATATGCCATCTGGATCCAGCAAAGAAGAACGCCAAGCGTTTAAGATAGACATGATGGGCCGATTTGAGAAAACGTTGACCGAACTCGCTCAATCTGGTCGACAAGGCATTATTTGCGGAGACTGGAATATATGCCACAAGAAACGCGACATAAAAAACTGGCGTGGCAACCAAAAGAATTCTGGCTTTTTACCCGAGGAACGACAATGGATGGATTGGTTGTTTGGCGACGCGGAACCAGAAACTGAAGGCGGCCGCGGCGGTAACGCCGGTTTAGTCGACGCGTTTCGAATTATCAATGATCAAGACGACGAATACACGTGGTGGTCTAATCGTGGGCAGGCGTGGGCAAACAACACGGGCTGGCGTATTGACTATCATGTAATTACCGAAAACTTAAGAGACAAAGTGATTGCTGGGTCTGACCTAATCTACAAGGAGGAACGATTCTCTGACCATGCTCCGCTGGTAATTGAATACGATATTTAGAGAAATACCGAAACGGGCTTAATAGATTGTCACACGGGACCAATGTCATAAATAGCTTGCTATAGTTTCCGCCCACACTTCTTGCGGGCACGCCATCCAAGCAACAACATACAAAATAGAATCGCACCATGACCAACATTGAAGACGCCAACACCGCTGAGGTTAAGTGGTGGCAAGAAAAGCCCGTGTGGGTCATGCTATTTTTGGGGTTCTCGGCAGGAGTACCCATTCTGCTCATCTTTGGCACTCTGTCTTTGTGGTTACGAGAAGCTGGTGTTAGCCGATCAACGGCCACATTTTTTTCTTGGGCTATTTTGGGGTATTCGTTTAAATTTATTTGGGCTCCACTGATAGACCAACTACCCATCCCGGTATTAACCAAAATGCTTGGTCGGCGTCGCAGTTGGATTCTGTTTTCACAAATGACCGTCATTAGTTCCATTACGTTAATGGCCTTCACCGACCCTAAGACCAATCTTACGGCCATGGCAATAGCGGCGGTCTGTCTTGGCTTTGCCTCTGCCACGCAAGACATCGTTATTGATGCTTATCGAATCGAATCAGCGCCCCCACGCCTGCAAGCGATGTTGGCGACCACGTACATCACCGGCTACCGGATAGGCATGATGATGGCTGGCGCGGTGGCATTATCCTTGGCAGAAGGGTTCGGCAGTACGGCAGATTCCTACAGCTATCTGGCTTGGCAAAAGACTTACCTGATTGTTGCTGCGACCATGCTCATTGGTGTGCTCACCACCTTATTCATCCGTGAGCCGACTATTACAGCCAAGAAAAAAAACTACGCCAACCGAGATTACTTTAGCTTTATTGGTACGTTTATTGTTTCCATTGCGGCCTTTGCGGGGATTTTATGGCTAAGCCCCAAAGCGCCTGAGCTCTTTTCAGGCGGCACCCAATCTCTGTTTAAATTTATCTACAATACCGTCATCTTGTTTACGGGGCTTGGCACCGCCTATGCAATGGCACTGTTATCTTCGAAACGTGGGCTAATCAACCAACGCATGGTTGACGAAAGCTACATTCAACCCGTGCAGGACTTCTTTAGTCGTTACGGTAAGCTCGCGGTATGGATGCTGATGCTGATATTGTTTTATCGAATTTCCGATATTGTGCTGGGGGTGATCGCTAACGTTTTTTATCAAGATATGGGGTACAGCAAAACTCAGATTGGCGCGCTTTCAAAAGCCTTTGGTCTCGTTGTCTCTATTTTCGGAAGTTTTATAAGCGGTATCGTAGCGCTTAGAATTGGAGTGTTGAAAACGCTGCAAGGCGCAGCCGTGTTTGTGGTTGCTACCAACTTACTGTTTTGCTGGCTAACCTTAGTGGGCCAGGATCACACCAATATTAATCTAACTCTGCCGTTCTATGGAACGGTCAACTTCCCTCTGGAACTTGCCGTTGTCATCACCTTCGACAACCTCGCTCAAGGTTTTTCCACCGTGGCATTTATAGCGTGGATGTCCAGCCTAACGAACATTTCTTTCACGGCGACCCAATACGCCATTTTTAGCTCGATCATGACACTGTTTCCAAAAATTGTCGGTGGCTATTCTGGGACTCTTGTGGATACCTTTGGTTACACTCAATTTTTCCTTTTTGCCAGTGCCATTGGCATCCCAGTTATCTTTCTAATTCACTTTCTAAAAGGGCAGTTAGAATACAGCGACAATCAATCCAAATAGAGTATGAAGCTAAATTTCGACAACCGTTTCACTGAAGAGCTGCCAGCCGACAGTCAAACCACCAATCAGCGACGCCAAGTTAACAACGCCTGTTTTTCGTATGTTGCTCCAACGCCGGTAAGCGGCCCAAAGATCGTTAGCGTTTCGGCAGAGGCTGGTCAGCTTATAGGCTTGTCTGATGCCGACCACGCAAGCACGCCGTTTTTGGAAGCCTTTAGTGGAAACAAATTACTCGACGGAATGAAGCCATACGCCATGTGTTACGGCGGGCACCAGTTTGGCAATTGGGCGGGCCAACTCGGTGATGGCCGAGCCATCAACCTCGGCGAAGTTGTCAATGAGAACCGCGCACGCTGGGCTTTACAGCTTAAAGGCGCTGGGCCTACCCCGTACTCAAGAACAGCCGATGGCTTAGCGGTTTTACGCTCTTCAGTAAGAGAGTACATCTGCAGTGAAGCCATGCACCACTTAGGCGTACCAACAACGCGTGCATTAAGCCTAATGACGACGGGTGAACAGGTAATGCGAGACATGCTCTATGATGGCAACGCCGCTTACGAGCCCGGTGCCGTCGTGTGTCGTATGGCACCGAGCTTTATCCGTTTTGGCAGCTTTCAAATTTTTGCATCGCGCAACGAATTAGACGAACTTCGCGCGCTCACCCAATACACTATTCGTCACTATTACCCCGAATTACTAGAGCAATATCCTGCGGATGAATCAGGGTACACAAAAGACTGCATCGTCGCATTCTTTTCTAAAGTATGTGATCTCACGGTCACCATGATCGTTGATTGGATGCGAGTGGGTTTTGTGCACGGCGTGATGAACACCGACAATATGTCAATCCACGGTTTAACCATAGATTACGGCCCTTACGGCTGGTTAGACGACTACAACCCAGACTGGACTCCGAATACAACCGACGCTAACCAAGCCCGCTACCGCTTCGGTGATCAAGCGAATATCGCATTGTGGAATTGCTACCAGCTTGCGAATGCACTCTATCCTCTTATTGAGGAAACCGAACAGCTTGAGCAAATACTCACGGATTTTCAATCCAGCTACTCTGAGCAATGGCAACGGATGATGGCCACTAAGCTAGGTTTGAATGAGGTTATGGCCGGTGATTCCGAACTGCTTAAGCAGCTTGAAAGTCTGCTTGTTGCTACGGAAACTGACATGACTCGGTTTTACCGTGCATTGGCCCACGAAAATTTAGATTACGATCACTTCTGTCGGCATGGCGTTTTCTATCAATCCGAACACAGTTCGGAATACAAATCACAACTGGAAGCTTGGCTAACAACCTACCAAACTCGCACGGACGGCTGTTCCTCGTCAAACGAAACTCGGTTTGCGCTCATGAATAGCGTTAATCCTAAATACGTATTCCGAAACTATTTAGCACAACAAGCCATTGATAAATCGGAGAACGGTGACCATTCTATGGTCAATGAGCTGTTGAACGTATTGCGCAAGCCTTACGACGAACAGCCAGAATTCGAAGTCTATGCACAAAAACGCCCTGAATGGGCGCGCACCAAAGTTGGCTGTTCAATGTTATCCTGCTCATCGTAATAAACGACTACATAAACAAATTATTCTTATGAACGCATCAAATTTAAAAACGGTTGTTATTACCGTCTTCGCCGAAGATCGCCCTGGAATCGTCAGAAGCCTGTCAGATACAGCACTTAAGCACAACGCGAGTTGGCAAGAGAGCAGCCTGTCTCGGCTGTGCGGTCAATTTACTGGCATCGTTCACTTTGAAGTCACCGAAGATAAACGAGACTCACTATCCGCCGCGCTTGCAAACTTAAGCGAGGAAGGCATCAACATCACCGTACATCACGATGCCAGGATCAAGAGCGACGATGATGAAGTGAATGCCCTGTATATCATGGTCGAAGCCAACGACCGTCCAGGCATTGTCCAAGAAATAACCCAAGCCTTAGCTGAAAATAACGTAAACGTTGACAACATAGACACCGAAGTCAGTAGCGCATCGATGGCCGGCTACATGCTGTTCAAAGCACACCTTTCATTGGCCATGCCCGACGACATGAGTGAATCAAACTTGGAAGAAATATTAGAGGACGTATCGGATGACCTGATGGTCTCCGTGCTTGAAGAGTAAGCCAACCAACGAAATCAGGTCATTACTGCGATCGTCTAATAGTGATCTAGTGGGTCTATATCCAAATTCCATCGGACCGATGAGGCTGCTTTTTTAGCCTCTTTGTCTGTCGCTATGTAGTGTAACCAATTCGATAACATGGCGTTTAGAGAAGAGCGTTGCGAAGACATAAACAATAGTTGAGCACGAAACCGGCCTGCTTTTCTCTCCATGGGAGCTGGCACCGCATCCATCACGATGACACCATCTTGTTGACCACAATCAGATTTAGCTCTGCGCAAAAATTGTAAGGCTTTCGCTTGATGCGTTGATTCGGCCCTAAGTAAGGCAAAATACCCAAACGGTGGAAAGCCCACTGATTTGCGTTCAGCAAGCAGGTTATCCGCAAACCCATCAAAGTCATGTTGCTTAATATAGTCAAAAAATGGGTGTTCGGGAAATCTCGATTGAATGTACACTCGCCCGACGTCCTGACGGCGACCGGCCCGACCCGAAACTTGAAGAACTTGCTGAAACAAAGTTTCAGTAGCTCGATAGTCTGTGCTGTACAGACCGTGATCACACTCTAATATTCCAACCATGCCAACGTTAGGGAAGTCATGGCCCTTAGTAATCAATTGGGTACCTAAGATAATGTCGACTTCGCTGTTTCTGGCTTTCTCTAGCACGGCCGTTAATGCACCCTTGCGTTGGGTATTATCACGATCAATACGTTGAACTCTTGCCTCAGGAAAACGCGTGGCCAATGCCGATTCAACTCGTTGCGTGCCATCCCCAACCTCAAGCATCGAATCTTTGGTGTGGCAACTACGGCAATCATTAAGCAACCGCCCCTCATAACCACAATGGTGGCAACGAAGTCGATTAGCACGCTGATGCACAGTAAGGTTACTATCACAACGATGACATTTAGCCGCTTGTTTGCATTCTCCACAATAATGAACGGGAGCATACCCACGCCGGTTTAAGAACAGCATGACCTGTTTACCGGTTGATAACGTATGTTCAACCGCCTCGGTCATGGCAGGGCAAAGTCCGTCAATAACCGGCTGCGTGTTTAAATCAAACAGTTCAATTTTTGGCAGAGCCACATCACTGGCTCGTTTTGTTAATCGTAGGTGTAAATACCTTCCTGCCTTTGCATTGGCGTAGGTCTCCATTGACGGAGTCGCCGAGCCCAGCACTATTGGCACGTTTGCTTGCTTTGCCCGGTACACGGCCAAATCCCGCGCCTGATAACGAACGCTGTCTTGTTGTTTAAACGACCCATCGTGCTCTTCGTCCACCACAATGAGTCCCAGTTTGGGAATCTGTGTAAAGACCGCCGAACGAGTTCCAAGCACAATTTTTGCATGCCCCTGACTCGCGTGCCACCAAGCTGTGTGTCGTTCAGTATCATTAAGGCCTGAATGCAATACGGTCATCGGTTGCTCAAAACGTCGCTGTATTCGCTCAAGCAATTGCGGTGTGAGGCCAATTTCAGGCACAAGCACTAAAACCGTTTTACCCTTTGCCAACGTTTTTCCAATGATGTCAAAGTAGACTTCGGTTTTCCCGCTTCCAGTCACACCGTGCAATAGTGAACAAGAAAACTCTTCGGCGTTCATCAAGTCTGTCAATGCTTCGGTCGCGACACTCTGTTCATTGGTTAACGTAACGCTACTTTTCTCACAAATATCAGAGCCCAATAAAATAGGCTCTTGAGTAAACTCTTCTAACCAACCTTTATCAACAAGACTCTTAACTGGTGAATGCCAATTGCCAGACTCTTGTTTAAACTCTTTAGAACTGAGTGTGCTTTGCTTCATGAAACGGCGAACTATTGCTAGCTGCAAGGGTGCTCTATTTAACTCGTCTACCGCCGAACTACGACCGTGCTCTGAAAGTCTCCAGACTCTTTCGGACGAAGGCGTTAACTCATTGCCTTTTCTAAGAGAAACCGGCAAGGCCGATTCCAAAACCTCGCCTATCGGCGCCAAGTAATAACGAGAAAGCCACAGCAAACTATTCCAGAGAGCATCGTCAAAGAGAGGTGGGTCCCTGAACAATTCAACGATTGGCTTAAGCCTACTCAACGGAAAATCAGACTCGGTTTTCACCTCTACAATGACACCGATCAATGTCCGGTTTGCAAACGACACCTTAACGCGCGTTCTTGCCGCCACATTCACCTCCCCCCCAGGCGAGTCTGACATGGGCGGATCGAGCAAACTTTTAGGCACCAAAAAGTCAAACGTTTGCCTAAGAGGGACAGGAACTGCCACCGAAACTATCAGGTCTTTATGCGGACGGTTTTCCTGCAAACTCATGTTTTATGCGGCTTTAGCGGAGTCAAGTTTTTTTTAGATATTTTACCCACAAAGTTACTCACACAACCTGTGGATAACTTTGTGGGTAAAATGCGTTTCGGCACTGTAACACGGCGTAAACATTGGCCTCACAGAGTCTGCTCATTTTTTAAGCAGTTTAAATTATCGTTTAATATCAATAGCTTATGGTGTTAATAAATATTTCAAAGACATTACAGTGATCAGACTCAAGATTTTTAAGGGCAATTCAAATTTTGTGTATAACTCATATTTTTTGAAAAATATGTTGACAAAAGCACTTGCCAAAAAATTCAATAACTTACGTGATGTTATTAAAATAGACACTCAAAAGTGCAGTGTTAATCTACCCCAAATTACAACGTGAACTTGCAACCAAATTACAGCTAAGCACACATCATAGTCGTTTGTGAAAACAGAAAAAACCACTCATCGGCAAGGAGTGCTAAATAGTAAAGTAAAGCGTCTAATTCATGCCTACTTCCGTGGGCTCTTTTCAGCTAAACTCTTGACATAAATTCATAGCCAAAACAGCCAGCAGTATGGGAAAGAAATTTACCGCTAAAACAGCAGACAAATACGTCTTGTATCAACGCGCTGTGCAATCAGCAGAACAAGATGCAGACTTTTTGTTTGATACATACAAAGAGGTGCGCGGAAAAAAACCCAAACACTTCAGAGAAGATTTTTGCGGCACTTGCCTACTGTCCTCTTATTGGGTCCGACTGGGCAAACACTGTACAACCGAATCTTACGACATTGATCCAGAACCATTAAGGTGGGGAAAAAAGCACAACCTTGCGCCGTTAGGAAAAGACGCTGATAGAGTCCAACAATTTGAAGAAGACGCGCGTAACCCGAGCAGGAAATCACCTGACGTAAGATGCGCGCAAAATTTTTCGTATTGGATTTTTAAGACTCGAGTAGAAATGCTTGACTACTTTAAACGGGTGTATGAAGACTTGGCGGACGATGGCATTTTTATTTGTGATCTCCATGGCGGGCCTGAAAGCATCCAAGAAATGGAAGAAGAGACCGAGCAAGACGACGGCAGCTTTACCTACGTTTGGGACCAAGATTCAATCAATCCGATCACTGGTGAGGCGCGCTTACATATTCATTTTCGGTTTCCAGACGGAACAGAGATGCAAGATGCTTTTACCTACGATTGGCGCCTATGGGGCCTGCCTGAATTACGTGAAATATTAATCGAGGCTGGGTTTGCCTCAGCCGACTGTTATTGGGAAGGCACTGACGAGGATGGCGAAAGCGGCGACGGCATATTCACAAAAACCGAAGAGGGCGAAGCATGCTTATCTTATGTAGCGTACTTAGTCGCCTGCAAATAACCAACAAAACTCAACAAATCTAACTAATCGAGCATAAGAGACTCCGTCATGATTAAAATAATTGCTCTCATTGTCATCTTTGCCATTGCGCTGTGGGCTCGAAAGGCGACGCCAGCGGGAAACAAATCAGGTAAGGAGTTGAGAGGAAAATTTTCAGAAAATTATTCTCCCGATAAACTCCGAGTAGCCACGTACAATATTCAAACAGGCAAGAGTGATGACGGAAAACGAAACATAAACGCTTCCGCCGACGTAATCAAAGACGTCGACTTAGCTGGTATTCAAGAGGTCTATGCTCCCAGTCTACTTAATCTATTTGGTGTAGGTGGTCAGCAGAGTGAACACCTCTCGAGTCACGGCGGCTTTGCGTGGATATTCAACGCAACAAGAAGGAGATGGCTGCGAGAACATCGAGGAAATGCCCTGCTTAGTAAGATAAATGTTGTTGAATGGCACACCATTATGCTTCCAGACCAGTCTGGCAAAAGCTTTCGTAACATGACGGTTGCAAAAGTAGAATGGCAAGGCAGGAGTTTTCATTTTATCAACACCCATTTACACACCAAAAATGGACGTGAAGAGCAATTAGACGTCGTTCTAAGGGAGTTTGCGAAATACCCTCTAGCGGTGTTGGTTGGTGATTTTAACAGCAAAGCCCAAACACAAGCGCTGGCTAGCGCATTAAAAGATATTGAGATCACCGACGCCATCTCTGTTGCCGGGATAGACGCCAATGATCCAGATCGAATCGATTGGATTCTGACTAAAGGTTTTAACGTGCATGAAGGTCGAACACTGGAAGTTGGTGTGTCAGATCACCCGTTTTATGAGGTGTCGTTGAGCTATAAACAGTGAAATTATGTAAACAAAAACAGTATTTTAGCTGTTTTAGTGAAAAATAATCACAAAAAGGACTATAGTGACCTCGCTGATCAAACAGTGGGGTAGAGATCATAGCGGAGAAGGAATACACGCCTGAAGCTCGTCGGTTACCGTAAAAGAACTTTGCCTCTACAACCCAATTTACTACTAAAATCTATTGATTCAACCGAGTCTAGGAGATCCACATGTTAAAAGAGTTCAAAGAATTTGCAATGAAGGGTAACTTCGTTGATATGGCCGTTGGTATCGTAATTGGTGCCTCGTTTAGCACCATCGTTAAATCGTTTGTCGATGATATCATTATGCCCCTGGTGGGCAGCATCACAGGCGGCACTGATTTCAGTAATATGTTTGCCGTTATCAAGAACCCGACCGAAGGCGCCGTCTACGCAACGCTCGATGCAGCTAAAGAAGCGGGCGCAATCACGATTAACTACGGCTTATTTATCAATGCGGTAGTTACTTTTCTCATTGTGGCTTTCGCCTTGTTTTTAGTCATCAAGGGCATGAACAAAGCCAAAGCGGCTATGGAAGAGGCAGAAGAAGAAGCGCCGGCAGGGCCTTCAGACGAAGTCAAATTATTGACAGAGATTCGCGACTCTCTATCTAAGAAGTAACGCCTTAACGCGACACGGCGATTAAACAGAAAAAGCCGCGTTACGCGGCTTTTTTTTGCTCTCTTCTACTTAACATTTACTCTGACTAAGAGGATTTTTTCTTAAATTTTCTGAACTTGGCCAATTTTCTCTGATATACCGCGGACTCTCCTTGAGTTTGAGCGTCGCTCAGTGCTTGATAAAGTCTGGCGTCTGTTTCATCAAGCCTTCCTAAAGCTAGGTTCGCTCTGGCGCTTAGTAAGTGAAGACCAGTCAACTCCGGTGTTATCTTTAGCGCTTTATTAAAATGCTTGATTGCAAGCTCATACTGTCCCTCTCGGTGTGCTCTCTTACCCGCTCGAATCCACTCCAAGGGGTGGTTCTCCTTAACTTGAGCATACATCTCTTCCAAATTTGCGATCTCATCAACGCGCCCATCTGTTTCTAACATGCCTGCATAGTTGCGATAGAAAACCGGCGACTGATTAAGCCCCTTGGCCAAACCGTATTGGTAGATCGATTCAGACACCTCTGAGTCTCCTAAACGACGATGTAAAATTGCCAATGAAATCAGCGCGGAATCATTATCTGGATAAATAGCCGTCGCTTTCTCAGCGAATCTAAACGCCTCGTCATAACGTTTTTTCAACATCAGTTCTACCGCGCGATTACTGTAATAAAGAGATAATTGGTAGACGGGCGATATATTCTGCGCAAACATCATTCCTTCAGTGTCGAAGTAATCGATGGTGATGCGCCCTCTGACTTTAAATAAGGTATCGTTGGCATCCATCCAACCGCTGTTGAGTACCGCTCTCATGTGGTCAGAGGTAACCAACATGTCTTCATCTAGGGCATAGGTTGGATTGTTGTTCAACAAATCATACGACACCTCAACGCCAGCGAGTTTTGCAATCGCCGTAGTCAGAATGGTCAATGACAGGCAATTGCCGCCTAAGTTATCTATCGTTTCTTGAGCCGTATAGGTTTTTTGCGAATAAGTGAATTGATCCATCAGCAGGCCAATATAGGAACTTACTCGGTGAACGTCTGAATAGTTGGCCAGTTCCTTTTTATTATAATAACGATAAAAATCTCGTTTAACGTCATCGGAAAGGCGCGTGATTTCTTCAGCCGATTCAATGTAAACCGACTGGCTGACCAATCCATCATTAAAGGCCGGGTAACTAAATTCCGGCGCTTGAACACCAACGAATTCAGGTTCTATCTCAGCGTAGATCGGCTTTTGAGAAGCGCACCCACTCAATAGCATCGCGCTCAAAAGCCCACTTATTAATCTTACTTTATTCATTGGCCGGACAACCTCCCATCGCTCATCAATGTGCCTATTTGATTGGTTTCTAAATATCGAACACCACGGTTAGCGGCTTTAATAGCCGAGTTTACATCATCCAAATTATACAAAGCCCACTGCCATGGCCCTCGCCACACCTCTGCATCATCGGTTGGGAAAATTTCAACATCACTAAAGAGGAATTCGGGCTTCAATTCGTCCGCGGTTTCCCTCACGGTGTGATTCCAACTTGGCAACACCCACCCTGTTTGCATTGAAGAGATCTTGCGACAGTAGTCAATCACGTCAGGGTTAAATGAAATGATCACGCATTGCTGTTGAATTTCAGACTTGAGTATTCGCCGATAGACTTGATCCATAAACAGAGGGATACCAAATCGGTCGATCGACTCCTGTTTGATTTCAACAAACATGGTGACGTCATCTTTGCGTTTCATCCACTTGCATAGCTTTCTAAAGGTAGTGAAGTTGTTATCCGAAAACTCTGAATCAAAGCGGCCTGCGTAAGACGCTTGCATGGACTTTATGGTTTTGGCTTTCGTATCTCGGATATCCAAGTCGATACCGGCCATCCGCTTTAAACTGGCGTCGTGATGAACAATGGGTACGCCGTCGGCCGACAGCTGTAAATCGCATTCCATATGACGCCCGCCATGTTGATAGGCGGCTTGATAAGCCAACAATGTATTTTCAGGATAGCGCCCAGAATAACCCCGGTGCGCCACTAAAATAGGGGAAGGCCCTATCAGTTCAATGTGGTCAGATTTCGCCTCGTGTGTCATGAAAGATGTGTCACTCCTATAATTCAGCTATCCTCACCATATCATTAACCCATGACAACCTTCCAGTGCTTGACAACTGCTCAACAAACGATAGTAATACCGACCAAGCCTACGCAAATTTATCGCCGGATGAGGTCCTCAACAGTATTGAGGAGTTTGGCTTCCAATGTGACGGCCGTCTTCTCGCCCTCAATAGTTATGAAAATCGCGTTTACCGCGTAGGGCTTGAAGACGAAGGCGGAAAAAGCCTAGTCGCCAAGTTTTACCGCCCAAACCGCTGGACAGACCAAGCGATCTTAGAGGAGCACCAATTTACCCAAACGCTGTTTGAACAAGAAATACCCGTGGTAGCGCCTATGACGGTCGAAGGGGAAACCTTGTTAGTGACAGAGAAATTTAGGTTGGCGCTGTTCGAAAACAGAGGCGGTCGCGCTCTGGATCTTGAGGATTTTGATCAACTCGAACAAATGGGGCGCTTTATGGGGCGAATACATCAAACGGGGAAAGCCAAGCCGTTTGTTCATCGACCGACTCTGAATATTGAAACGTTTGGATACCAACCTCGAGACTACGTCTTGGCTAATAATTTTATTCCGCCAGAACTCATCGAGGCTTATCAAAGCTTGACCGAACAACTGCTGATAAGCGCTGAACAAAGCTATCAGCGAGCTGGAGACATAGCGCTCATTCCATGTCATGGAGATGGGCATCCGAGTAATATTCTGTGGACCGACCACGGACCTCACATCGTTGATTTTGATGATGCAAGAACCGCGCCTGCTGTGCAGGATTTGTGGATGTTTCTCTCTGGAGACCGCCCAGATCAGACGGCAGGTATTGACGCCGTTCTTTCTGGATACACTGAGTTTTGCGATTTCGATGCCAGAGAGCTGCACATCATCGAAGCACTACGTACCCTGCGGCTCATTCACTACTATGGTTGGCTGGCAAAACGTTGGGAAGACCCAGCTTTTAAGCGGGCGTTTCCTTGGTTTAATACACAGCGATGCTGGGAAGATCATATATTGAGTCTGCGGGAACAAGCCGCGCTGATTCATGAAGAACCGTTATCTTGGTTTGGCTAGTAGTCCATTCCATCCAATAATGACGATTGTAAAAATACGATGACCGCGCAACTGATATTACTCGATTTAGGGGGAGTTCTCGTTGAACTCGGTGACGAGTTGTTTCCATCCGACTGGTTTATTGACCGTCAATCATTCGGGCTGACGGAGTGGTTTGATTCCGCTACGGCCACAAAGTTTGAACGAGGTGAAATTAGTGCTTCAACATTTCTGGGTGAGCTAACGAGTCGAACACACCCAAACATTACGGAAGAGTTGCTCGAGAACACATTTAAAGGCTGGCTAAAAGGACTCTATCCTGGAGCGTCGGAATTGGTGAATCAACTAAAGAGCCGTTACCAAGTTGCCGTACTATCAAATACTAACGAACTGCACGAAGAGCGTCTAACCATAGACTTTGGCTTATCTTCTCTGATCGAGCACTTGTATTTTTCCCACAAAATCGGGCTCGCAAAGCCGAACAGAGCATCGTTTGCCTACGTATTGGAAAAACTGGGCTTTCGTCCTCAAGATACAATCTTTTTTGACGACAATGTTAACAATGTAATGGCGGCTCGCGAGCTCGGCATTCAAGCGCACCACGTGTTCAGCCCAGCTGATGTCGCGGCTAAACTGGGGTTTCACATCGGATAAGCGGCAGGAAAACTTTCGCAACGGAATTAATCTGCCGCTTGAACAAGCTCCGATCGCCCCCGATGAGTTGAAGAATACGCTCGCCCTAGCCGGTCAAACAACTCTCCTGTAGTAGGATCCACAAAGCCACCAAACCAAGGCAATCCAGAAGCGAGCTGCGCGGGCACCGAATCACTGAATACGATGTCAATACCAGACCGACTGGCGCTCGCGTCAAGAACGCACACACCCAACGTGATTTCGCATCCAGCGGCAGGGTCAACCAAAACTGACTCTAACGTTGTTAGCTCTGTGAGCTGCTGACCACTGAATCGACTCACCCATACGCGACGCTGCCCATTTCGTCTTAACGCAGTTTGACCAATCGCAACGTCATCAAAAAGCGCACTAGAATCACCGACCTGATTGGTACCAGAAATACTGCTAAAGAGCACATACAAAAAGGTAAGCCCCAAAAGAGCGAACATGGCTTTTATTAGCGACTGAAGAGATCGGCGTTGCATTGAAATTCTTACTGATTAGGGTATCGCTTTTACTGAGACAACCTCAGCAGCCCAAACCACCTCTTTTTCCTGTGGTTGCACTTGTTCGAATCGCAACGTTTCCATCAACTCTACGCTGGTATTTGGCACTATCGAAACGGGGATATCCCTAGACACTTCCTCGACCACTTCACACGAGGCCGCGCCAGTGCATCGGGATGCAATAACCTTAAAGACAATTCGTTTAACGTTGGCGCTACCAGAATCATTTTTTAAACATAGGCTGACGCGGTAATCGCTTCGATATCGATGACTGACTGATAACCCACACTGTTGAATCTCGCTGACGGTGATCAAGTTTTCTCGAGGTTTATGAGAATACGCCTCAAACAATGCCAAGCAAACAGCCAACACCATACTGAATATAGTCAATACTATTCTTGGGCGCTTACCTAGTGGCGAAAAGAGCCACACCCAAAGCATAATTATTCCTAATAGAGCGATAATCAAACGAATCATTATTAATCAACTGTCCATGCAAAACGAATTACAAATTCATAGGTTAGTTGTCATGATAGCATTGAGTGTCATAGACTCGTCAAAATACTCTTAAGAGCAACGGCCAAACCCAACGCGATGAACTCTAGTTTGAAAACTGAAAAACCAACAATAGACCGCCTTTCTCATAAGTCTATTCTCAAAGCTATGTTCAAGGACCAAGTCATATCGGTCAACGAAGCCAAACGCATAGATCAAAATATCAACGAAAGTGCCACACCGTTTTCTCACCCTCTGATTGCGATAGCGCGTAGCTTACCAACGCACATAAAAAGTGGCGATAGAATTGCCATGGACGAGTTATGTGAGTGGTTTGCTGGCGTATTGGGTATGGAATATTTCCACATCGATCCATTGAACATCGATATTTCATCGGTCACCCAAGTCATGGCTCCACAGTACGCTAAGCAAAATGGCTTACTGGCGGTTAAGTCGACCTCTACCAGCGTCACGCTCGCGGTTAAAAATCCACTGGAACTGTCATGGCGAGAAAATTTAGAAGGCTTGTTGCGCAAAGACATTGAGCTCGTTTTCGCCAATCCAAGCGACATTGATCGTTACGTGAGCGAGTTCTATACGTTGGCGAAATCAATCAGTCGTTCATCCATCGCAGATAAGAACCAAGGCGTCTCGATTCAACAAAACCTAGAACAATTAGTTGATCTAGGGCGCAGCGGCCAACTTGATGCCGAAGACCATCATATCGTTCAGGTTGTGGATTGGTTATTGCAGTATGCATTTGAACAAAGAGCCAGTGATATTCATCTAGAACCACGAAAAGACCAAGGTGAGGTTCGCTTTCGAATAGACGGTATTCTGCACTACGCCTATCAAGTTCCACCCAATGTGTTATTGGCTATAACCGGGCGTTTAAAAACACTCGCTCGCATGGATATCTCTGAAAAACGAAGACCATTGGATGGCCGACTGAAGACTCGAACCCCCGATGGCAAAGAGATCGAATTGCGATTGTCGACTGTTCCGACGGCGATGGGCGAAAAAATGGTGATGCGAATTTTCGATCCCGAGGTATTGCAGCGTAGCTTCAGTCAACTAGGGCTAAACGACCGAGAACTGGATCTCTGGAACCGCATGACGACCCACACCAATGGCATCATTCTCGTCACAGGCCCAACCGGTTCTGGAAAAACCACGACGCTTTACTCAACATTGAAAAACCTTGCAACAAGTGAAGTCAATGTCTGCACAATTGAGGACCCGATCGAGATGGTTGAACCGAGTTTCAATCAAATTCAAGTACACAATGCCATAGATCTGAGCTTCGCAGCCGGTGTGAAGTCACTGCTCCGTCAGGATCCTGACATCATCATGATTGGTGAAATCCGAGACCTTCAAACGGCTGAAATGGCCATTCAGGCCTCACTAACAGGACATCTCGTACTCTCAACACTACACACTAACGACGCACCAAGCGCCGTTACAAGACTGCTGGAACTAGGCATGCCGGCCTACCTAATTAGCGCGACCGTGTTAGGGGTGATGGCCCAGCGTTTGGTCAGAACGTTGTGCCCACATTGTAAGGAGCCCGCCCCCATTGATGCCGAGGTGTGGGCTGAATTCACCAACAACGCTGAGCTCAATCAAGGAACGCCGCACAAACCCATTGGCTGCATAGAATGCCGACAGACGGGATTTTTAGGCCGAATCGGCCTATACGAAATGATGGAAATGACAAGGGAGCTAAAACCCTTTGTCAAGAACGAGACTGACCTAGAAGGCTTGAGGGACCAGAGCATTAACGACGGCTTAGTAACGTTAAGAATGAGTGGTGCAAAAAAGGTGGCCTCAGGACTGACCACCATGGCTGAAGTACTGCGAGTCACTCCATTCAGTCAATAGCGGCACCAATCACCACTGCAATGCGGAAAATAGCGTGCGAGACATAATGCGGCCTTACGCGATTGCACCACCCAAGCCCAAACGCTTTAGGCTTTTGAGGTGGTTGCTCAAACTGTTTCTTTTTATCTGTGTGGTCTCGGCCGCTCCCATGATCTACTTGCGCTACGAAAACCCACCCACAAGCAATTACATTGAACTGAATAAGCGAAATAACAACGCCAATATCAAGCACAGGTGGGTAGATTTTGAAAACATATCGCTTTATTTTCCAAACGCCGTCATTGCCTCAGAAGACCAACAATTTCCAACTCATCACGGTTTTGATATCAAACAAATTAAATTGGTGCTCAAAGAAAGAGGCAAAGGATACTCACGCGGTGCCAGCACAATCACTCAACAAACGGTAAAAAACCTATTCTTATGGCCCAGTCGAAGCTTTGTAAGAAAAGGGCTCGAAGCCTGGTTGACGGGGTGGATGGAACTCATCGTACCCAAAAGACGCATACTCGAGATTTACGTAAACTACGCTCAGTTTGGCAAACGGGTATTTGGTATTGGCGCCGCAAGTCAGCACTACTTTGGTATCGAGCCAAGTGGGTTGTCGCCCTACCAATCAGCCCTAATTGCGGCAGCATTGCCAACACCATCGCGTTCAAATCCAGCAAAACCATCGCCTTATCTGGCTGAAAGAGCAGCGTACATTCAAGACCAAATGCCTCGTGTTGGAGGCCGCAGGATGGTGCAGGAGCTCGATGACTGACCAGCCTCAGATCAACGGAGCGACTGCCGTTTATTAAAGCGCCAGCGAGCGTCATTAAAATCCCCGTTTTATCCGGCTGCAAAAAAACAGAATGCGTGAGACACTACCGCCCATGAATAGACAATACCCATCCACACGTATGCGCCGTAATAGAGCGCATGATTTCTCTCGCCGCCTAACACGGGAAAACCAACTGAGCTCAAACGACCTGATCTTGCCGGTGTTCGTCATCGAAGGTGAAAACAAAACAGAAGAAATTCCTTCTATGCCCGGTGTCCAACGTATGAGTGTGGATCTCATCGCAAAAAAAGCCAAACGCATCGCTGCGTTAGGAATACCGGCTATGGTGCTTTTTCCCGTCATCAACGATGGCGCGAAATCGTTGCTAGCCGAAGAAGCCTATAACCCTGACGGTTTGGCTCAGCGTGCAATAAGAGCGATTAAATCCGTCGCTCCAAACCTTGGGGTTATCACTGACGTCGCGTTGGATCCCTATACTGTTCATGGACAAGATGGACTACTGGACGATTCGGGCTATGTCATGAATGACGAGACAATTGACGTCCTGGTAAAACAGGCGCTTTCTCACGCTAAAGCTGGGGCCGACATAGTGTCTCCGTCAGACATGATGGATGGCAGAATAGGCAAAATAAGAGCCGCTCTGGAACAGTCCGGTAACACTAATACGCAGATTCTCGCCTATTCAGCCAAATACGCGTCCGCCTTTTACGGTCCATTCAGAGACGCTGTTGGCTCAGCCTCAAATCTTGCTGGCGCGGATAAATACACTTATCAAATGGATCCCGCGAACTCAAATGAAGCTCTGCACGAAGTAGAACTTGATATATCCGAAGGCGCCGATTACGTCATGATCAAGCCTGGAATGCCCTATCTGGACATTGTGAAAGTAATCAAGGACGCCTACAACGTCCCGACGTTCGTCTATCAAGTAAGCGGTGAGTACGCGATGCTAAAAGCGGCATCACTCAATGGCTGGTTGGATGAAAAAGCCGTCGTATTAGAATCACTGCTTGGAATGAAACGAGCGGGAGCTGACGCCATACTTACGTACTTTGCCGAGGACGTTGCGCTCTGGCTAGACTCACACTGAACACGCACAACTGAATTATTAATATGAGCCTTCAATATCTTCACACCATGGTCAGAGTCAGTGACCTAGAGTCTTCTCTGGACTTTTACTGCGACAAGTTGGGCTTGGTTGAAACCAGTCGATACGATAATGAAGCCGGGCGTTTCACTCTTATTTTTTTAGCAGCACCCCATGACCAAGCGTCGGCTAACGAACAACAAGCGCCATTAATTGAGTTAACTCATAATTGGGATCCCGAGTCTTATACAGGCGGCCGCAACTTTGGCCACTTAGCATTTCGAGTTGATGACATCTATCAAACCTGTCACGACTTAAAGAGCAAAGGCGTCGAAATCAACCGCCCACCACGCGATGGCCATATGGCATTTATTAAGTCTCCCGACGGTATATCCATTGAACTACTTCAACGAGGTGATGCTTTAGAACCTCAAGCACCTTGGGCTACCATGGAAAACTCTGGGAGCTGGTAACGGTCCAGTAGATAAAAAAGCAGATCAAGCATGGCGCGTAATATCGAAATCAAAGCTAGAGCAAATGATTTTAAAAAACAACTGGCTCTGGGGTTAGCATTGTCTGACGAAGGGCCAACCATTCTGAATCAAACCGACACATTTTTCCGGTCGCCTCAAGGACGACTCAAGCTCCGAGAATTTGCTGACAAAGACGCACAGCTAATCTATTACCTTCGGCCAAACAGCTCGGGACCAGCCCTTTCCGAGTATTACATAACAAACACCTCTAATGCAGACGAACTAAAGCACACGTTAGCTCAAACACTTGGCACCTTGGCCGTAGTCAAGAAAACACGAACACTCCTGCTTGCGGGGCGTACTCGTCTACACTTTGATGAAGTAAGCGACTTAGGCGAATTTATAGAACTCGAAGTTGTTCTTACAGACGCTGACGACGTGGAGCAGGCAAATTTAGAAGCTCAACACTTAATCGATCAGTTAGGCATTTCACCAGACGACTTGCAAAAAGCGGCCTACGTCGACTTACTACTTCTACAGCAATAATCGACAACAGCCCGATCTCTTTAAACATTAGGGCGACCATACATGCTAGTCATCAAAGCGAACTGTGGATTGGCGTGTTCTATTGATGCTCAATTGAGTAACATCCGGGCGAGAATAGTGGCCAGCTGGATCAAAGTTTTGGCGCTCCTCTCTCACTCGCTCGAAATCGATTTCAGCAGAAAATACGCCTTCTACACCCACCCTTGGCTCAATGACAAACTGACCACTGGGGTCGCACAGGCAAGACCCTCCGTTAGCCAAATAGTCACGGCCTTCTGCAGCGTTGACGATCTCCTCATAAAGCGGAATATCTTTGGGAATGTCTGACACAGGCATCAGGCCGCTCACGGCCAAAGAGTAAGACCGGCCTTCTTTGGCCAAAAACGGGGTTATATCACGAGTATTGCGATCTGAGCCTGGCCAAATCGCCACATGCAAACTTTCACCTTGCCCGTACAATGCGGCGCGCGGCAATGGCATCCAATTTTCCCAACAATTGAGTCCACCGACGGTAAAATTACCCAACGAATGTGTCACCAAACCGTTGCCATCACCCGGTGACCACACCAAGCGCTCCTCATACGTCGGCATGAGTTTTCTGTGCACGGACATTACCTCTCCAGACTCATTAATGTAAATCATCGAACAATACAAACTCAACCCTGTTCTATCGCGAGGCCGCTCTATTGTTCCAATATACACCGCCATCTTATGCCGTTTAGCGGACTCACAAACGGGCAAGAGATCACCGGCCTCCACGTCAATGGCATTTTTAACGTAGTGAGCAAACATGTGTTTTTGCGCTTGATCATCAAACTTTGCTCCACCCGTCAATTCCACCCAAAATGGATAGCCAGGGAGCAGCGACTCTCCAAATACGATTAAGTTCGATTTGTCTTTGGCTGCTTCATCCATGGCCTCTCGCAACTTATCGATGGTCGCCTTTCTATTTAGCCAAATTGGACTAAGCTGGGCTAACGACACAATAATTTTGTCTTGTTTTTCAGTCATCTGTATCACGCTTATTGAGTTCACCTAGTTTAACGACCCTAAGTTTAGCCGATTTCTTACTTTACAGACGATTGACTCACTTTTGTTAAAAAGGCGCATTAAGCTTATACTGTCCCTGAAAAGGAAATCGCTATGAAAACTAAGAAAGAAATTGTTCGAAATTGGCTACCTCGGTATACGGGTATGGAGCTAGACAACTTTGGAGACTACATATTACTAACCAACTTCAGCGGCTATTTAGAGCTGTTTTCAAAGAAAACAGGCGCTGAAATTATTGGTTTAGATAAGCCAATGCCGTGCGCTACCGCCAATGGCATCACAATGATCAACTTTGGCATGGGTTCGCCAAATACAGCAACAATCTGTGATTTATTGACGGCGATAAAACCGAAGGCTGTCCTGTTTTTAGGAAAGTGTGGCGGCCTAAAGAAGAAAAACTCCGTCGGCGATTTCATACTCCCCATCGCCGCAATCAGAGGAGAAGGAACGAGCAATGATTACATGCTCAGTGAAGTTCCAGCGTTACCCTCCTTTGCTTTGCAAAAAGCCATCAGTACCACAATTCGAGATTACGAGTGTGACTACTGGACAGGCACCGTTTACACAACCAATAGACGAGTATGGGAACACGACAAAGCCTTTAAAAAGTACCTGAGAGCAACTCGATCAATGGCAATCGACATGGAAACCGCCACGTTGTTTTCAGCGGCGTTTAAGAATAAATTTCCTGCCGGCGCATTGTTGCTCGTAAGTGATGTCCCCATGACCCCCTGTGGCGTAAAAACAGACTCCAGTGATGCCCGAGTCACAGAAGACTTTTCTATGCGTCATGTCGAAGTGGGTATTGATAGTCTAAAGCAACTAATAAATAACGCCCTCACCGTTAAACACCTTAAGTTTTAAGAGTTGAACCAACATCAGTGGAGGCCAGCTGGCCTCCTAGTTTGTATTAGCCCTTTGCCTAAATTTTCTGCCATAGGTGGGGGCTTAAATATGAATGCGACGTATCTCGCATAAGCTCGCTATTCTGTGCTAGATATTTGTCAAACTTAGGTGATTAATTATTTAGGGCTTGTCGTACAATCGGGCAAGCCACAATAACAGGAGAGACCATGATTTCCCGATCCATTGCCAGCGTTCTATTGCTGTGCGCTCTGAGCACAAGCCATTCGGCCATTCAACAAACCAAGGGTGATTTTCAAGACAAGTTCCGTCAACTTGAAGAAGTCCTACCAACTCCAAACGACTATCGCAATGCGGCGGGCGAACCGGGGAAGGAATATTGGCAACAAAAAGTTGATTACAATATTGATATTACCCTAGACGAAGACAAACGTCGGATATCAGGCACTCAAACGGTAACCTACACCAATAACTCGCCGTACCGGCTCAAATACTTGTGGGTACAGCTGGAACAGAACCGCTTCAAAAAGGACTCTATTGCCGAGCGCTCAGCCGCATTTGGTGGCATTGGGCGTCGCGGGCCGAAAACTCAACTTCCCTCTGGCGACAAACCGGCACGCATCAGCATGGCCGAACTGCGTCGTAATCAGTTTTATGATGACGTGGAAATTGGGTACGAGTTAAGTGACATCGTTGATTCAAACGGCAATGCCTTAGACTTTATTGTCAACGGCGCGCAAATGCGCATTGATCTGCCAACGCCACTGCAAAGTGGAGAGTCATTTGAATACAGCCTCAAGTATGCGTACAACGTATTGGAAGAAAATGCGGTGGTGGCACGAGCTGGTTACGAGCATTTCCCAGATGACGTACGTAAGGGCGGGAATGATATATTTTTGTTCGCGCAATGGTTCCCAAGAGTTGCCGCGTACTCCGATTACGAAGCCTGGCACAACAAGGAATTCTTAGGTCGTGGGGAGTTCACTCTGGAGTTTGGAGACTACGATGTGAAAATGACGGTACCCGCTGACCACATTGTCGCATCAACGGGTATCTTGCAAAATCCTGATGATGTATTGACGCAAACTCAGAAAGAGCGTCTTAAGAAAGCGGAAACCGCAAAACGCCCTGTTTTTGTCGTTACCGCAGCTGAAGCATTAGCAAATGAAGCTCAAGGAACATCAAAATCAAAAACATGGCACTTTAATGCCGTTAATGTGAGAGATTTTGCTTGGGCATCGTCTCGAAAGTTCATGTGGGATGCGAAAGGATTTGACCAAGGCGGCGACGTGCAACCGTTGGTCATGGCCATGTCGTACTTCCCAAAAGAAGGCGGCGAGCTTTGGAGAAAATACTCCACGGAATCTGTCATTCACGCCATGGAAGTCTATTCTCGCTACACGTTCGATTACCCATACCCGACGTCGATCAGTGTTAATGGGCCTGTTGGTGGCATGGAATACCCCATGATCACCTTTAATGGACCTCGAACTAAATTAAACAAAGATGACACCCGAACGTATACATTGGCTGAAAAACGGTTCCTTTTGGGCGTCGTGATACACGAAGTAGGTCACAATTACTTCCCGATGATCGTCAACTCAGATGAGCGCCAATGGACTTGGATGGACGAAGGACTCAATAGCTTCCTAGACGGCGTTGCTGGTCGCGAATGGGACCCGCAAATTCCGTGGGGCGTTGAACCGAGGGACATCGTTCCTTACATGAAGTCGAACGTTCAAGTTCCTATCATGACACAGTCTGATAGCGTTCTAAAACTAGGGCCTAATGCCTATACCAAGCCCGCTGCTGCGCTCAATATTTTACGTGAAGTGATTCTAGGACGAGAGTTATTTGACTTCGCATTCAAAGAATACTCAGTGCGCTGGCAAGACAAGAGACCGACTCCTTCTGACTTTTTCCGCACCATGGAAGAAGCCTCTGGCGTCGATCTTGATTGGTTCTGGAGAGGCTGGTTTTACACCACAGACCATGTGGATATTTCCATTGATCGGGTGTACAAACTGGAACTGGACACACTGAATCCAGAAATCGATTTAAAACGCAGACGTCAAGAAGAAGCGGACGAGCCGTCATCGTTGTTTGTTGAACGCAACAAGCAAGAAGGAAGAAAATTGTGGGTTGATCTCAATAAAGACATCAAAGACTTTTACGACACACATGACCGCTTCACCGTCACGAACAAAGATCGAAACAAATACGCTCAAATGCTAGAGGACCTAGATCCGAATGAGCGAAAAGCGTTAGAACGTGCCATCAAGGAAAAGCAAAATTACTACGTAATGAACTTTTCAAACCTTGGGGGATTAGTGATGCCTATCTTGCTTGAGCTGACCTACACCAATGGCAAGAAAGAGCATTTGGAATTACCAGCTGAAATTTGGCGGCGCTCGCCTAAAGCCGTTAGCAAGCTACTAATCACCGACAAAGGCAAAGAGCTAAAATCAGTGGTCGTTGATGCTGGGTGGGAAACCGCCGACGTGGATGTGAACAATAACCATTATCCGCGCCAGATCATCTCTTCAAGAATTGAAGCATTCAAAAAAGAGAAAGGTAAAAAGCGTGTTTCTAAAGATTTGATGCACGAGTTTGAAACAAAGCTGAAAGACCCCAAAAAAGGGTTCCATAAAAAGTAAGCTCCTCGCTTAAGCAGCTCATTGTTGGCTTTGAACAATGAGCTGCTTATAACACTCTGCCCTTTCTATCTATTTCTGTTCTTTTCCTGTTTATGCTGAAACGAGTTTTTCTAATTATAATCATGGTCATGGTGCCATTTTGGGCTCAAGCTCACCAACAAAAAGAAGCCTACATCACCCTTCTTTTCAATGAGAACTCTGGAAACCTGGAGATCTCGCACCGTTTTTTAATTCACGACGCTGAGCACATTTTTGCTGAATTATTTGATATAAAAGCACTGGATCTAAGCGGAGATATACTCACTGACGAGCGCACGCAAGCGGCTTTCGCCGCCTACCTAAGCACTCACTTCAGTTTGGCAGACAAAAACAAGAACGAGCTGAATCTAGACCTGCTTGGTTACGAAGTAGAAGGAAAATACTTTTGGCTTTATCAAGAAACACCCGCATCGGAAACTGAGGTGTTGCACATAAAGCACACCGCACTGCACGATGTTTGGGATAAACAAATCAATCATATCAACGTTGAAATAGACGGCTCAGTCACGTCTGTACGACTGCAAAAACGAGAAGGCTCTGCGTGGCGTTCTGTCAAACTTCCCTCGCAAGGGGTAGAATGACAAAGAAACAATGACGTTACGCTAATATTTGCGTTTATCAATGCCGTCATATAACGAGCGAAGCTAGAAAGCCACACAGATGAAAGAACAACTTGAAAAACTCCATGATGAAGCCCTGCTCGCACAATTCAATATAGATAAACAACTAAAAATCACCATGTCATTAACCATGGTAATTCAGCGACAGCTCAGCGTGTTAGCGAAGAAAACGGGCACGCCCGTAGAGGATATGACTCGAGAATTTATCTTATCTAATTTGGCCAACATAGAAGTGACGGACCAAGCAAGTCAAAATGCAGCGGCTGTCGTCAAAAAAGTCCTAAATAAGTAACCTCTCCCTAAAAACCAATGCGGGGCTAGGGGACTGCTTTATCTATTGGCCGTTTAACTTGCGCTCACGCATCAGCAGAAACATTGGAAACGCAACGGCTATCGCCACCAAAATTGCCAACGGAATGTAAAGCCACCAACACCGCATTCCAAGACGTTTTGATTCCTGATAACACCAAAAAAAGAACACCACACAAACAACCGCAATATCATTGGTAATTGATGCCGAAGAAGGATTAACGTAGTTATCGGCGATAAAAGTGGCGTATGAAAAATCGGGGTTCACCTGCATTGCCTGCAAATTAAAATACCAAGTCACCATCAACCCAACTATCGCGGCGACCCCATAAAAAACCTGCTTTTGCATTGAACTCACGGCTTCGATCTCCTCATATAAGCGTTCACATCTTCGTCTCTAACTACGTTGCGTTAGAGGCGACTTTACTATCAACCAAGAAGCCACAGCAAGCCTCTTGAACAATCTCTGTCCGTTGCCACTTTCTATATCGTAATGTTTATTCGATGAAATCGGTCTATAGTTAACGACGACATCAATGGTTAATTCATAACTTGATACGAGATCACCTGCCAAGCTTATCTCCCTCCATGCATCGGGCCGTGCTCGCGGCGTTAACGTTGCACGCTCTGCTCTTACTGTTCTCACCACCCGTCAAAACCTGGTATTTGCCGAGTGTTGATAGCGGCTTTAGACTCAACGTACTACTGGAAAAAAAAGAAAATGATTTCGACCAAAGCCTTAACTACCCGTCCAACGACCCCACACATCAAGCATCGCAAACGAGCTCTTTGGATATTGCGAGCCCAGCACCCGGAGATGATGAGCAAGAAACCAATCAAAGCGACGAGGTAACAGGGGCAAGCAGCGACGCGGTAGAGACCCAAGCCGTCGGTCTTGATGTAAACAACAGCATTAGCCCAAACGTACTGTTTAGTTACTCTTCAGTATTGAAATTTGCCCAACAAGAAGCCGTGCGTTTCGCGGATGCAAATCCAACCAAACTCCGAAGATTCAACCGTAGTTTCAATAGTCGCAGACAATATCAACGACGAAAGAAAACAAATAGCCACAAAAACCAATATGGCGATCAATACGTCCAGGCTGGCTCTTCAAACGGTGATATATGCTTTGTCAAAACCGCCGAGCCTGCGTCCAGTATTCCGGGAACCCTGGACGCCAGCACCTACACAGTTCACTTCTTTCGATGCAAAGAAAAAACTCAGGGCCTAAAGAGCTTAGGCGGCTAAGAACGATACAACTCGCCTTGTTGTTAATAAAACGCCTGAATACCAGTCTGTGCTCGACCTAAGATTAATGCGTGAATATCGTGAGTACCTTCATAGGTGTTGACGGTTTCAAGATTAATCATATGACGCATTACTGGGAAATCTTGAGAGATACCATTTCCTCCATGCATATCACGCGATGTTCTGGCGATCTCCAACGCTTTACCGCAGGAATTACGCTTCAAAAGGGAAATAAGCTCTGGAGCCAACTTGCCTTCCTCTTTCAAGCGCGTTGCTCTTAAACACCCCTGCAAACCAAGCGCTATGTCACTCAACATATCAGCCAACTTTTTTTGAATCAGTTGATTAGCCGCTAACGGGCGACCAAACTGTTGTCGGTCTAACGTGTATTGTCGAGCTGAATACCAACAGTCTTCGGCCGCACCAAGCGTCCCCCACGCTATCCCTAATCGAGCGCTATTTAGGCATGACATTGGCCCTTTTAAGCCCACCACGTTTGGCAGCATATTCTCTTGTGGAACAAAAACACCATCCATCACAATTTCACCCGTGATTGAGGCGCGTAAAGAAAGCTTACCTTCGATTTTGGGTGCCGAGAGCCCCTCGGCCCCTTTCTCTAGAATAAAACCTCGGACCTTACCATCATCTGTCTTACCCCAGACTACGAACACGTCCGCGATAGGCGAGTTGGAAATCCACATTTTACTTCCGGAGAGTGAATAACCACCTTCCACCGTCTTAGCTCGCGTAGCCATGCTCGAGGGATCTGAACCATGGTCAGGCTCGGTTAGTCCAAAACACCCTATCCAATCTCCTGATGCCAACTTAGGGAGGTATTTTTGCTTTTGCGCCTCAGACCCAAATGCATGAATCGGGTACATGACTAAACTCGATTGTACGCTCATCATTGACCGGTAACCTGAATCTACTCTCTCAATTTCGCGCGCGATCAGGCCATAAGATGTGTAGCTCATGCCGGCACACCCATACCCCTCCAACATAGAGCCCAACATACCGAGCTCGCCCATTTCCTTAAAGATTGCGGTGTCCACGGACTCATTAGCAAACATTTCCACAACGCGTGGCTTGAGCTTATTCTGAGCGTATTGACGTGCTGTATCACGCGCCATTTGCTCTTCTTCGGTCAGCTGATCATTTAAGTGAAACGCATCTTGCCAATCGAATTTGGCCCAGTGAGATTTGTTAGTCATGGCTGTCTCAATAGTGTGTGTTAAAGGGTTTCTTGTTTATCTTTATGACGCTGATAATACTGACCGAAGCGATTATTAATAAAGTCATCAAACAAAACGTCTTCTTGGCGAACAAAGCCCTGTTGCGGCAGTTTACCTTCGGCCATTAAGTCTAGCACGCCGCAAATTCCAGATGCGGTAGTAACTTGTATCGCACTCCACAATTTCCCGTTGATTGTTTCGTTGTAGACTTTATTTGCATAGGATTCTTGTACCAACTGCCCATTTTTGATTCCACTGACATTAATGAACACCAAAACAACGTCTTGATAGGTAAGCGGCAGTGCATTCTCAAAAATGTCTTTAAGTTGCTCTCTATTGTCTTTAAAACGCAGGTCCTGCAATAACATTTTCATAATGTCTCGATGACCTGGGTAACGAACGGTACGATAATTTAGGTTGTGGACCTTGCCTTCCAATGTTTCACATAGCGTCCCCAAACCACCCGATGTATTAAATGCTTCATACATAACGCCATCAAGAGAAAACTCTTCCAATTCCTCTAAGGCAGGCACCTGCATTAAACGACCATCGACTATGGCCTCACACGGATTGCAATATTCATTGATTAAGCCATCGGTTGACCATGTAAGATTGTATTTAAGGCCGTTAGATGGATACTTGGGCAAGGCGCCTACCCGCATGTGCACATTATGTAGCTCGTCAAATTCCTTACAAAGATCATAAGCCGCGATCGTTATAAATCCAGGCGCTAACCCGCATTGTGGCATCAAAGCCGCTTTCGCATCCTTAGCAAGCCCTTTGACCAAATTCGTGCATGCCACATCTTCAGTCAAATCGAAATAGTGAACGCCTGCTTTTGCGGCGGCCATGGCCACGAATTTAGTAATGTGAAACGGGCAGGCACTTAACGCAGCAAACTTCCCCTTCATGGCGTTCGCCAAAGCGTCTTCATCAGTGACATCCAATTGCAATGTACTTACATTGTCATTGGTATTGAGTTTACCCAAATTCTCTTCGCTCATGTCAGCAACGGTAACGTGGTAATCCCCACAAGTACTCAGGAGTTCCGTGATAATTGCGCCGATTTTGCCTGAGCCCAACAGTATTATTTCCTTCATGGTTCATGCCCTCTACATTGTTTTTATATATTCGAACTAAAGAATATCGTTCTCTAAGACCATAATGTAGATTTAAATTACGCACATAGAATGGTATAAATGAACAATATGACGATTTTTACGACGTATTGTTCATTTACATGATAATTGATGGCAAAGATAAAGAACTCATCGCTTTGTTAAGCGCAAACTCCAGAGAAAGTACCGCCAACTTGGCTCGTGCGCTTGGTATGTCACGAACGACCATAACAAGCCGTATCGAAAGGCTAGAGAAACGGGGAATTATTAAGGGGTATACAATTCAGTTTAGCCAAGACTATGAACGCGGGCAGATTCAAGCTCACGTGATGATCAGTTCAGACCCTAAATCTTCGGCTCACATTGTAAAGAGCTTACGCCGCAACTCTGCTGTCAGAGCGCTGCATGCTATTAACGGGCTGTATGAAATGCTGGCGATTGTAAGCGCGGAATCAACCCAGCATTTAGATCAGGTGTTGGATGAAATCGGCAATACTGAGGGCATTAGTAAAACCACATCATCAATCTTACTCTCTACTAAGTTTTCTCGTTGAATTGAACTCTAGACAGAGGAGAATCAGAATAATTCATCGTCGAACCGTTTTCTTTGATTTAAACAGAAAACGGCTGTAAATCACTCCGACGGACAAACCACGGCTGGTCTCAACCAAGGGTGAGTCTTCAAAACTCGCTCCACTGATGTTTTCATACCGCAAGAACCAAACCCACAAGCGGTCCTTATCCTTAGAGCGCAGGCTTAGCAATAACCTAGAACCAGAATAGCCGCTGTCAGCCGAAAACTCTGGGCGCGCTTCGGTGGCAAATTCAGAAGCCACACCATAGTATGTATTTTGATAATCCTTACTACCAAACTGAGGCCCCAAAGCAACGCCTGCTCGCCATGGTTTACCAGACCAAGAAAAATAATTGAAATACGTCAAATTAGGCGCAAACGTATAGCCCGCGCTATCAATCCCATCTTGGAATTCTAGATTGGCTCGCAATGGCAAATTGAAAAGCCATTGATGGTCATCATTGTCGGCAATTTTAAACTGAAGAGATGGCCCAACCTGCAATAGGCTTCCTATGTCATTCATCCCAGTTCGCAGATCAACATCATCACTATCCACAGCCAAGTTAAAATCTAAGCTCAAATCTAATTTAAAGCGACTATTCTTTATTAATTCAGCACGCATGCCATCATCATCAGACTTTAGCACATCCCCCCGATACACTGGCACTGGCACTGGAAACGCAAAGGTCCTTGTTTGCTCAGTACCAACGTAATAAGGTTGATGGAGCCCACCAACACCAAGCCCCAGCTCCCACAACGGAAGTTCTTTATCATCGTTTGGAGCGTTTACTTGTTTTACATTGGCGTTATTATTCTCAGAGCCGTCTGCATGGACTCCTTGGCAGATAACTAACGTAAAAAGAAACATCAATGAACGAAACCATCTGACGCGGCACTTACACACTAGCAATAAGTTTGACATATCGGCGTTTGACTTGAAATCAAGTTTTGACTTTGTCACAGCATAACTTTGATAGAATCCGATGGCTATAGAAACATCAACTATGCGGCCATTAGACGCTTCAGAAATTTTTTCATTGCGACAAACGACATGGACATTCGATTATTAGACTATCAATCCACGACCGCAGCTGGTCAAAACATCCACCAGCTGCGAGTGGCCATTGACTCACAAGCCTCAGGCCTTCGCTTGAATGACCTAGATCGTTCTGACATCGACACGTGGATAGGTCGAGTTTCGGGAATCGAAGACATCGACCTAGGCCCCTGGCAGAGCCGCAACAATGCCTTGGCCGCATTAGGTTATCAACAAGGGTCTATTCAAGAAAACATCGATAAACTCGTGTCGCTGTACGGTGCGGCTCGATTAGGTGTGGTGATGGGATCAAGTACGTCCAGTATTGACCGCACAGAGTCAGCTTACCTAGAGTTAGAAGATGGCCAACTGTCGTCAGAATACCAACAGCCTCAGGTACACAATCCAAATGCTCCCAGTCTTTTTATGACTCACCTTTCTGGGATTCGCGGTCCGTCAATGACCATCAACACAGCGTGCTCTTCGAGCGCCAAAGTCTTTGCGACCGGCGCTCGATGGTTAGAAAGCGGCGTGGTAGATGCGGTCTTAGTGGGTGGCGTGGATACATTATGTTTGAGTGTTTTACACGGCTTTGACTCTCTACAATTAGTGGCTAAAAATCAATGCATGCCGCTGGATCAAAATAGAGATGGAATCAATTTAGGGGAAGCGTCGGGTTTTGCGATACTCGTTAAGCCAGACGAAAAACATCAAGACAGTGGCATAACCTTGCTCGGTTACGGAGAAAGCTCTGACGCTTACCACATGTCTCATCCGCACCCAGAAGGTCTGGGTGCTAGATTATCTATGCAACAGGCCTTAACAATGGCCAATCTTAATGCATCACAGATTGACTACATCAATTTGCACGGCACATCGAGCCGAGCTAATGACCTGATCGAAGGCAAACTAATTGAATCTATGTTTTCTTCCAACACTCAAGTTTCATCAACAAAAGCTTGGATGGGTCACACCTTAGGCGCGGCCGGAATAACCGAAGCCTTGATCGCCGTAGATGCGTTACAGCGTGGCGTAATTCCAGGCTCATTGAACCTAAATGAACTCGATCATGAACTCTCTCTGAGTGTTCAAAGCGCAAACATGTCTCGAAACATGAATTTTGTTATGTCCAACTCCTTTGGGTTTGGCGGCAACAATTGCACCCTTGCCTTTGGCAAATCAGGAGAAAAAACATGAAGACCATCGATTTCTCAATCTTGGGCGTCGGTGCCTGGGGTGCTAATTTTAGAAACTCAGCTGATTTACGCGCTCTATTAGAGGGTCAACTACTTGATGATGATGGTGCTAAAGGCCCTAAACCCGAAGTCATTCCCGCTAATGAAAGACGACGCGCGCCATTACCCGTCCGCTTAGCCGTAGAGTCGTCTTGGCAAGCCTGCCAAAATGCATCGATCGATCCCTCAACGTTAGGTAGCGTGTTTGTTTCTGGGTTGGGCGACACCCAGCTAACAGATTATATGTGCAAGGTTCTCGCCGGCGAAAACAAAGCACTGTCGCCGACTAAATTTCACAACTCTGTGCACAATGCGGCGGCAGGCTACTGGACTATCAGCACCAAGTGCATGCAAGCGGCTAATTCAATCGCTGGGTTTGAAGAATCGGTCTCACTCACGCTCCTTGAATCACTGGTTCAAGCAAACATTGAACAGCGACCAATACTCATGACCTTTTACGATGCGCCCGTCTCACCAGTATTGAAGCCTTTATTGAAAAATGACCATTCTTTCGCCGTATCGATGATTTTGTCTCCGATTAGCAGTGATTCACCTACCAATAACCGGTTTAGCGCTTCGTTAAAACAAGGAGCACATAACGGCTGGCCTAAACACAGTTGGCCGGAGCCTCTTAACACTTGCTATTCAACAAACCCTGTGGCGCGCATATTGCCGTTAACAGAGCTGGTTTTAACCAATAAAAACGCCGCCGTAACGATGCCTCTGAGTGAAGAAACCAGCTTGTTAATTGAATCCAACGCCATGAATGAGAATGAGTAACTCCAAAAAAGATGTCATCATTGCGGGGGGGGGATTGGCCGGCTTGTCATTGGCTCGCCAACTGAAAAACTCTCGACCTGAGCTCGACATTCTTGTGGTGGAACGTAACCAATTTCCTGTTCCTGAAAAGACCGCAAAAGTAGGGGAATCTACCGTAGAGATAGGATCCCGCTACCTGAAAAAAACGCTGGATATGGGAGACCATTTCACAAAACGACATTTACGCAAGCACGGCTTACGATGCTTCTTTGGTGAACCCCAGTCTGACTTTTCTCAACAAGACGAATTGGGGGTCAGCCAACTTTTCGGGATACCAACATACCAAATTGATCGTGGTGCCATTGAAAATCATCTAAAGGAATCAATAAGCCAGTCTGGCGTACAGGTTATCGACGGAGCGTCCATTGATGAGCTAAACATCAGCGAATCACAGAAGCGTATTTCCATAGACCACTCGGGCTCAAAGGAGTCATTCGAATCCAAATGGCTGATTGACGCGGCTGGCAGACAGTCTCTTATCAAGAATAAACTAAATCTTCATCAGGACTCTGCCCATAAAGGTAACGCCCTTTGGTTTCGAATCGACGCTCAAATTAAACTTGACGATTGGTCATCCAATCAACAGTGGCAAGATCGTACTACGGACAAGAATACGCGCTGGTTAAGCACCAACCACTTAATGGGGCCAGGGTATTGGGTCTGGGTGATACCGCTAGACAATGGCGCAACCAGCATAGGAATTGTGATGGATGATCAAGCTTTTGCCAGCGGTGACTTTACCACCGTGAACGGCGCAAAAGCTTGGTTAGCAAAGCATCAACCTCGATGTGCTGACGCAATAGCAGGCTCTAAAGTATTGGATTACGTGGTCATTAATGACTACTCTCACGGCTGCCAGCAAATGTTTAGCGATCAGGGCTGGGGAGTAAGTGGCGAATCAGGAGTCTTCGCTGATCCATTTTATTCACCAGGAAGCGACTTCATTGCATTCAACAACACATTTATCAATCGACTGATTTGTGATGATGCAAGCGGCGCGGATATTCGCTTTCAAAGCCGTCTATTTCAAAGTATCAATCAATCTTTTTTTGAAAATACATTGTCCATTTATACAGGACAGTACGGCGGATTCGGCGACCGCCGAATGATGTCCTTAAAGCTTGTGTGGGACTACTCATATTACTGGGGAGTATTAAGCCTTTTATTCTTCAGAGAAGCCATCACGGATGTCTCGCTAATGCGAGAATTGAGCAAACCTCTAATGCGTGCTCAGTCTGCAAATCAGCGCGTACAAGCCGCGTTTAGGGAACGTGCCAAGCGCAGAGTATTGCTGCCTGCGGCTGGCGTATTCATGGATCAATACTTGGTGCCCTGTCTGCGCCACTTTAATACTGTGCTTGAAGACGAATCACGTGATACAACGACATCGCTGCGCGAAAACGTGATGTTGTTAGACAGGATCGCTGATATCACGCTTGATCTGCTAAACGATTCAACGAGCAGCAAAATGTCCGATTCAGAGAAAGAACTGTTTGGCGACTATCGTCACATGGTGCTGGCTTAATCTATGAATATGCGCTTTCCAACTTTCCTATTCGTTATCATCGGTATCGCGACTTTCGTATACCCCTTTATCGTCTATTCAAGTATTCATCAAATTGGGCCAGCGACACTCAGCATCGTATTATTTTTGTTGTTATTGGCGCGCGTCGTATTACGCGGAGAGTTTGACAAGCCTGAACAATACGCGCAATTACTGCTCGTCGGTTCACTATGCCTACTGGCTGCTTGGCAAGACAGTGAGGCAATTTTACGATACTACCCAGTCGCGATGAGCCTTGGGTTTTCATTATTCTTTACAATATCTCTGTGGGCAGAGACCACCCTGATAGAACGCTTTGCTCAACTCTTTATTCGGGACGACATTGAGCAGCACCAACGTGACTACATGCGCGGTTTAACCAAACTTTGGGCGCTGCTACTCCTTTGCAACTCACTCATTGCAGCTTATACGGCCTGCTGCCTTTCGCTAGCACAATGGACGCTTTATAATGGAGCCATAGCCTATATGGTATTTGGTGTTTTTACACTCGGCGAGCTCATCAACCGCCATTTTTACAAGAAACGTTACGCGCTCCGGATACAATCTGAGTCAGGACCTGAAAAAGAAAAACAATAATACGTCCAGAATGTCATTCTGTTAGCGTCAATCTTCACATAAGACCAATGCCAAGTTCAGCAATCGCCGAGTTAACGTCCTATCTTTCTTCACGAGAGACGAGCCTAGAATGGCCCGCGCTCGCTGGTGAACCCTGCATAGCAGATCAACTAATTGAGCTACCTCTGAATATCCGTTCACAACTTACCTACTTCGAGGGCCACTTCCCTAGTCAGCCCGTGCTTCCAGGAGTGGTGCAAATCCATTGGGCGGCTGAGCTTTCCAAGTTAATCTTCAAATTAGATGGGTTCAGCACATTGCAAGGATTGAAATTCAATAGCATGATCCTTCCCGACACCATAGTCACATTGGCGTTGGCGTTCAATCAGGAAAAAAACCAAGTGAAGTTTACGTACTTTATGGATCAGCAACGGTTTTCTCTGGGAACGATTATTTTTTCGGGCATGACATCATGAATTGCTGCTTAGTGGTGCCTCACTACAACCATTTAACGGCATTCGAAGCCTTCCTCCCGAAACTGCTTGAAGTAAGGATGCCGTGCATTGTTGTCGATGACGGAAGCGATGAGACCATAAAATCTTCGTTAAGATCCTTGCTAGAAAAAAATGAAAATACGCACCTGATTGAACACCACTATAACCGTGGCAAGGGAGCCGCAATGTGGACTGGCGCACACGCTGCCCGTGCAAAAGGGTTCACGCACATGCTACAAATAGATGCGGACGGCCAGCACGACGTCCGTGATATTTCTAGGTTTATTGAACTGGCCAAGGAGCACCCACATGCGATTATCTCAGGTGCGCCTCAATTTGATGACAGCGCGCCCAAAGCTCGGGTTTACGGTCGTAAAATTACTGACTTTTGGGTGGCACTTGAAACCTGCACATTAAAAATCAAAGACAGCCTTTGTGGATTCAGAATTTACCCATTGACTGAATTTGAGGTGGTGTTTGACAAATACCACATTGGAAAACGCATGGATGTGGACACTGATATATTGGTTAAATCCGTATGGGAAGGGGTAGATGTAAAATTCGTAGAAACAAACGTGGTCTACCTCGAAAACAGTGTTTCTCACTTTCACTATTTGCGTGACAATCTCCGATTAATAAAATTGCACACACGATTGATGATCGGAATGGTAGTACGTTTACCTATGTGGTCATGGCGACGAATCAGACCACAATCTAAATCCTGAGCTCTGCTGTGCCACACCCTAATCCAGGTCAACGCAGTTTGAAAAAGACCAATAACCATCAAGCAACCGAGCTCAATGAAGAGCTGCAGGAAAAGCAACATTGGTCAGGAATAACGGAAGCAGGCACTCTTTTTGGCATGCAGTTTCTTCGCTTCGTCTACCAATATTTAGGGCGCTGGGTGGTCACGCTGTGTCTGATACCCACGGTGGCGTATTTTATGATCTTTCGCGGCCCCACTCGTAAGGCATCACAAGACTATTTGCGCACGCATTACCAATGCTACCCGCATTACTGGAACAAAACGCCGAGTCTTTTTGATAGCGCCAAGCATTTTTATGTGTTCGCTCAAACCGTTGTGGACAAACTACTATCTTGGTTCACCCACATCGACGCTGACGATTTCATTATTAAGCATCCAGACCGTATCGAGGCGCTTATGAATGACAATCGGGGACAACTAATCATTGGCTCTCACATGGGAAACTTAGAATACTGTCGCGGCTTTATGCACCGCTACAAAGACAAAACAATCAATATATTAGTGCATGATAAACATTCTCAGAATTACAACTCGATCATGCACCAGTTAAACCCTGATTCACGTTTAAACGTATTTCAAGTCGCTGATTTTGACGTTCCCACTATGCTTAAAATTAAAGCAAAGGTGGACGCTGGTGAATGGATTTTTATTGCTGGAGACCGGTCGCCGCTATCCGGTGTCGAGAGAACCGTTACGGTAAAATTCATGGGTAGATCGGCGCAGCTTCCCATCGGTCCGTATATGTTAGCCAGAGGCCTCGGTTGCCCAGTTAAATTAATGTTTTCATATTGCGACTATCTCTCAAAATCTGGTCTAGAGAGAAAGGTTCACTTTGAGGTTGTTGAATTCACTGACAAACTCACCTTCAGTCGAGGCGATAAACAAGCCCAGCTTCAGGCCTATGCTCAGAGATTCGCGAATTCATTGGAAGCTCAGTGCGCAAATGCGCCTTTGCAGTGGTTTAATTTTTATGATTTTTGGGCTGACTAACTATGAATGAACGGTTCGACCCCACGCTATTTACATTGCTGCCACATCGGCCACCTATGTTGCTGGTTAATCAGATCGTTCAACTTAATGAACAGCGTTCTGAAACCATCGTTATCATTGATGCCAAGTCTCCCTTCAGCTCTGACCTAGGCGTTCCTTCATGGATCGGTCTAGAATACATGGGGCAGACAGCGGCTCTGATCGCTGGATATCAAGAGCAAGCCGGCCTCTGCGAACCGCAGCTGGGTTTCTTAATGGGGTCACGCAAGTATACGTCATCGATTGAGCACTTTGCGAACGGCCAAAATTTACGCATTATTTGCGAACAAGGCACTCTGGTTGGCTCCAGTTTAGCTAACTTTAACTGTACGATTAAAAATGCAATAGGCGATAGCGACGACCTAGACGATGGTCAGACGATCGCAACTGCTACGCTCTCCGTTTTCAGAAGACCATTAAATGAAATGGCATAAGAACAATAGAACACACAAATATGAACACACAAATCAATGCTTCATCCAACGGTCCCCAACGTGTCGTTATCACCGGCGCTGGAAACATCTCGCCGCTGGGCGAAAGTTGGGATGAAGTACGAGAACAGTATCTTTCTCTGAAGAGCAGTATTCGCTATATGCATGAATGGGATCAATATCCCGACTTGAGAACACGCTTAGGCGCTCCTATTGAGGATTTTTCGCTACCATCTCATTACCGCGCCAAACAAAAACGCAGTATGGGCAGGGTTGCTCAAATGGCCGTTTTAGCAACTGAGCGAGCCCTAGAACAAGCTGGGCTATTGAATGACCCTTTAGTTACCAGTGGTGATATGGGAGTTAGCTATGGCTCAGCCACAGGCAGCAGTGCCGCAGGCATGGAGTTTTTTAAGCTCTTAGCAGGCCAATCAATTGAGGATGTAACAACCACAACCTACATTCGCATGATGAGCCATACAGCCGCAGTCAACATCGGTGTGTATTTTGGCACTCAAGGAAGAATGTACACCACATCTAGTGCTTGTACTGCAGGCAGTCAGGGCGTAGGTTACGCTTATGAGGCAATCAGGGCCGGTCAACAAGTGGCCATGATTGCCGGTGGTGCAGAAGAATTATGCGTAACCCAAGCCGCCGTTTTCGATACAATTTTTGCGGCAAGTCTTAAAAACGACGCCCCTGAAACGGCGCCCAGCCCGTTCGATCAAAATCGGGATGGTTTGGTTCTAGGCGAAGGTGCTACCACGCTGATTTTGGAGTCTTATGAGCACGCAAAGTCTCGCGGTGCTACCATCCTCGCCGAAGTGATTGGGTATGGCACCAATACCGATGGCGGGCATATAGTTCGACCACGACAGGCAACGATGCAACGCGTTATGGAGCTGGCCATGAAGGATTCTGGCGTCTCTACTGATGAAATTGGTTATGTGTCAGCCCATGCAACAGCGACGGAGCACGGCGACATCTTTGAGAGTCATGCCACGTTCGATGTGGTTGGAAAAAAACCGATCAATTCACTGAAAAGTTACACAGGCCATGGCTTGGGAGCCTGTGGCGCATTTGAATTATGGTCAGCCATTAATATGATGGATGAAGGTTGGTTTGCTCCAACCCTTAATCTAAACAATGTCGATGAGCGTTGTGCCGATCTTGACTACATCACAAAAGAACCGAGGGAAATTAACACCGATGTCTTTATGACCAACAACTTTGCATTTGGTGGCATCAATACATCACTTATTGTTCGAAGCGCCAGAACGGTTTAGCGACCTAGATCAAGGCCTATTGCCCTGATTCACGTTGGCACTCTAGGTTTTTGTGAGTCAGTGCGACCGCCAAACGCTCGTTGCGATCATTCCAGCGCTGCCCAAAGCACTTACGCATAAAACCCTCGACCAATCTCGTAAAGAAAATGTTCTTAATCAAACTCAACCGGCCCTTCAATTTAGTAGGGAACGCTCGTAGTGTCATCGAAAAACCGATATCTTGGTATATCACGTAATGCCAGTATCCCGAGGGAATGTACAGTGCATCCCCATGCTGAAGATCAGCCCATTGGGCGTCAATATGTTGCAGCGCGGGATATTTATCAAAGTCAGGGTTTTCAAAGTTCACATTCGCCAACGCACTGAACGAATAGGGAACCCGGTACATGTACTTTGATTGTTCTGGCGGTACCAACAGCACTCTCTTAGGCCCGCCAAAATGACACAATACCAAATCGGCCAAATCAATATCATAGTGCATCTGCACACGAGCACCTCGCCCGCCAACAAACAAGACGGGCAATCTCTTGAAAAACTTAAGTCCCAGCTTCGGGTACTTAATATCGTTCAACAAAGTTGGGACATTTTCTAAGAGGTTATAGAAAAACATTCGCAGGTCATTTTCACCTGCTTTCAACATCGACAAGTAGTCGCTCAGCTTGATGGTTTGTTCGGCCGCATGCTGATGTTGCTTATCACGCGCCGGTTTACTGCTGTAAACTGGTACGATGTTTTCTCCAGCCACGGCGTCAAGATAATCAACGCTCCACTTAGTACGCGCAGGCCATCCTTCCATCATTTTAGTAAGAATCACCGGCGTCGCTGTTTCTTTATATTTAGCAACAAATTCCTTCTCACTTAATGCACCACAACGCTCCACAGTGGTGTTCCGAATCGCAGCGGCCTGAGTCATGAATGTAAAGATTTTCTAAATTTGATTCCACGTTAGTTAGCGCTAGTTTAACTCAATTTTCCTTTATTCAACACTCAGGTTCGGGTCGACGATAGAAACCAAACTATAGCCATCGCTTAAAACACACAGGCCATGCATTAATATTTATCACTTAATAGCCACATTCTCATCAGCTACCATGAAGATATTCCTCGCACTACTGATCATCGCTAGCACCACTGCATGCACTACCTTCCAGCCTTCAGCGCTGGATTATGGCTCCGTTGAGCTAGACACCAAGCGCACGCCGCTTAATTATGGCGTCTACACTCCACCAAACTGGGATGCCAGCGAAAGACTCCCCGTAATTTTGTTTCTCCACGGTGGCGGGGGCTCGCATCTTAGCTTTGAACGCTATAGGGGCCACCTTGAGTTAGACCGACTCATTACGGCCGGGGAAATTGGTCGCGCTGTTGTCGTGTTCCCGAACGGAGACAATGGTTTCTGGGAAAATTGGGCTGATGGTAGCCGGCACTATCGAGATTGGGTGATCGACACGCTGTTACCGCAAGTGCAACGGCAATATAGAACATTGGAATGTCCGACACATTGTCATTTGGTTGGCATATCCATGGGGGGATTCGGCGCGCTACGTTTCGCGCATTTTAAGCCAGATACGTTTGAGAGCGTCAGCGCAATAAGCGCGCCCATTTTCACAAAGCCAAACGAGCGCCCCTCTCTTTTATTACGCATTCTAATTCCGTTTAAAAGAATTTTCGGTGACGTTGGGTCGACTAACGTGAAAAACACAAACCCCTATTATTCTTGGGTGGAGAATCGCCTAGATAAAAAAATGCGTTTACAGCTGATTTGGGGTGATGACGACCACACTGGAATTCGAGAAGCGAACGAAAACTTCTCTAAACGATTGGAGAAACATAAGATCGATTTTTCTAGTTTGGTCTACCAAGGCGGGCATAAGTGGAAGTATTGGGTGCCGACCATAAAAGAAGTCATGAGCTTTTCCCTACAAAATTCGAATCCAATTGAAACCCAACCATGACTCCCATCATGATCAAAAATTGGCTGAAACTGTTTTGGCGGTGAGCGTCTGTAAACTATACTTGCGTTCTAACTTTAAAAATAAGGACGTGTGAATGGTTCCTCTACAAACTCTCGCCTCAAAGGCTGTTACGTACTCTAAACGCGGTATCTTTCTCGCTGGGTTAGCATTATACAGTGCCGTTGGTTCCGCTACCCAGGAAGACCTAGATGCAGACATCAATCACTATGTTGAAATTTTTAGCGGCTCTAATTTTCAACAACAACGTCGTGCTCTAGAGTCGTTAAGTTGGTCGGGGCTATCCACACCAGAAATTTTTCAAAAAATTGAATCTCGTCTACAGTCGTTAAGTGATGCTAAGAGTAAGCCCGAAGTACAAGAGGCTTCGTGGTTCGCTAAAGCGTTAGGGTATTCCGGCTCTGAGCAGTACAAAGAAACCTTAGTTAGCATCTCCAAAGAAGCTAAATCTAAAAAAGTCCGCAAGTACGCCGACCAAAGCATCATAAACCTAGAACAATACAAAACTTGGAATCCGATCATCTCTGACGGCCTGATTCAAGCTCCAAGCGGAAGACTTCAACAAACAAGAGTGGCCAACATGCTGGCGGCCTCGGACCCTTGGTTGGTAAGGTTGGGAGCCAAACGTGTGTATCATGGTCATAAAAACGACGCACCCTTGATCGCCAAAGCCGCAGCAAGACTTGAATCTGAGTACCCTCAAGCGAAGAAAAGCAATGAGGCCCAAATTGACGCCATCGCCTGGTTAATCAAAGTGTTGGCTGAATCAGGCGAGAAACAATACCAACCTCTGCTTAATGAGGTTGCAAAGCAATCCAAAGTCAAAAAAGTTAAAAAGTACGCCAAGAAATACGCTGGCTACCTAGACTAAGGTTTGACACTCAACCACATAAAGGCATCAACACAATGAAAAAGCTAATCATTATGATCGGATGCGTGTTGTTAACATGCATGCCCAACGTCCACGCCCGCAATGACTTTAAAGAATTTTCGATTGAGTCTGCATTTAACCTGGACGCCTACAAAAACAAACTTGGTGATGACATCAAGTTTTACTTCGGGAAAAAACATCGTGGCCGGGTAGTAAAAACCCATGGCACTTGGCCAACGCAAAAGAAAACGAACGCCTTCAATAAAACCGATGAGTACGCTTGCCAATGGGCCTTGCTCTCGGCTCTTCTTTCATTGAAAAAACGGGCGAAGTCCGAAGGAGGAAATGCCGTTATCAACATTAAGACTAATAACGACCACAATGAGCGCTCAAGTTCGGAAACGTTTCAATGTGAAGTTGGTAACATCATCGCCAGCGTCGCGCTCGTTGGCACTGTGGTGACATTAGACTAAAAAGGAAGGCCACCACATCTATGCGCATTGATAACGTAATGAGAGTTACGTAAACAGCTTTTAGTCCCCTTCGTTTTAATGCCGTCAGGTAGGTTGTATGGCCTTTGCCAAGCATTGCTATGAGCGACCATGGTTAGATACGGATTGACGCCCACCAACGGTGGGCTCAGCGTATTCGTGTAGCGGATGGCCCAACTGACGGCGTCTCCAGACCACGTAAAGGGCAAATACCCAATCGCTCATCATTAAAAAGAAAGGGTACATCAATGTTTCCCAAGTAGGATCAGGTACGGCGAATAGCATTAAAAAATATCGCAAGCCGGCAAAACCATAAGAGATCGGTGGTTCGGTTTCTGGCTTATCATACGACTTACGGATTGTGGGCCAGTAGGTCAGTAAATCAATCCCAATAATGACAAGCAACGCCAAAATAGCATGGTGAGTGGTATGCCATATTGGTATGGCTAAAGCGCAGGCAAACAAGGCTACGAAATCACTTTTTTTGTAGTCTCGTTCGCCAATGAAAAATGCCAACAAGGCAATCAGCAAACAGGTGATGGACACAAAGGCTAAAGCCCAAACCGACGGACCACCATTCAAACTAGACTGCACGAAAGTGCCAATACCAGTGACGGTACCCCACAACAGCCATGAAAATGCATGTGGCTTAGTTTTGCCTTGATAAATTGTATGGAAGTAGGTGCCGTATCGCACGCTGGCAACAAGTACGGCAGCAATCGCAAAGGAGAAATGTTGGTCAAGCATGAACAGTGTGCCGATAAATAAACCAGCGTTTGGCTTTTCAGTGATTAATAACACCCAATGGCTCTCTCCAGAGCCATTGGGTGAGGAAAATACAAAGAAAAAATCTAATTCTCTACAACTGTTCCGTTTTAAGCATGTTGAACAATTGCCGGGTGGTAACCAAGTGACTGGTAAAAATGTTCTCGTTAGTGAAAACCCCAAGCTCCATATCAGGAACAACACCTATTCCTTCCCAGAGCTTACCGTCATTATCTAAGTACGTCATATTCGATAGACCAACTTCCCAACCATTTGACAACGTTTTATCCAATATGTCTGATAACGCGCCGCGAGTGGTCGTGCCAACATGAATGACGTTTGGCAATGCTTTCATGGCCATGGTAAAAGTTTCCGCCGCGCTGACAGTGTGGTCACTGGTGTAAATAATCACTTTACCAAGATACGGTGTTTTACTCGGCTTGGAAAAATACTCTTGGGGCGCCTCGGTGGAGCCAAGTGTACTATGAGAATACAGTTTGACTCTCTTATCTGTGAAGTAATTCGCAATCGCTCTGCCGATTTCGTCGCTACCTCCGCTGTTGGTGGTTAAGTCGATCACGATGCTTGATTTACGGCCAAGCTCACGGAGGATCGTATCCATGGATTTGCTCACAACGTCGATCTCTTTTGACAATGAGCCGTCTTCAATAAAGCCGTACATATTGCGAATCTTGATGTAACCAATATCGTCAACACTGCCCCAAATGATTTGATTATTGGCACTGTAGTTTATTTCGCCGTTTAACAGATCCTCAACATTGGACAATGTTCTCTTGTACCACTCCATTCCAAACTCGCTTCGAGTTTCGATCTTTGATTGTTGGTTAAAGGCCTTGTCTAACGTTGGCTTTAAAATTCTAGAGTCGCCATATCCGATCCGCTGCGGCTCGCCATCTAACGTTGCGTTAATATAAAGATGTCCGTCATTCAAACCTTCCATCATTTCGGAAAAGATTTCGAACAGTTTTCGATCGCTTGTCTTAGCAGTCACCTTTGATTTGGCTTGCTCAACACGTTCTTGCCAATTTACTCCGCGCAAATCAAAAAAGGCGTAATGTTCTTTCATCATGATGGCAAATTCGTCGACGACCATCGGTGGGCTACTCTCAACTGTTCGATTGCATCGACTTGGTAACTGATCCAATCGATTAAAGTAGTAGAGTTTAGAATTGGCCGATTGACCTAAACCAATTTTGGTATTTGAAAACGCTTCAAAATGGGTAAGCAACTCAGAAATATCGTTAGAACTAACTTCCTGTTTTACACAGTATTTTGAATCGATATCGTACAACGTGAACTTTCCTTCAACGATGTTGACGATATAGCCATAACCGGATGACTGCCATGTGCCCCAATATGGCTGCTCAACAGACAGTCTTTGTTTTTCGTCGCATCCAGAGAACAATGTAATAAATAGCGACAATAAGAAAAAGTTTTTAAGCATAATACGCACCAAGTTGATTAATATGAGTGCAGAGTAGGGTGATTCGGGGGGGTGAATCGTCCGATCCTGTTGGATCGATCTTTTTAGGAGGCTTTTTTGGATTTTGATGCGGTCATTGTCGGTATTTTCTATGCGGTTCTGGGCGTTAACCTTTTTTTAGTGGTCTGGGCATTGGCAGAGCAAGGCGAAACACCGCATAAATATTTGCTTGTTTTGTACTTGAGCAACCTTATTTCGGTGCTCGACGATATCTACGACTTGTCGGAATGGTGGCGGCTCGCCCCTCAGCTCTACAACGCGTACATCCCCGCTTGTTTTTTGACGGCACCGGCCATTTACTTGTACATCCGTAGCTTGGTCTCGACGAGTAAACACCGCCATTTCGAGCCTCTATCAAAACACTGGTTGGGTTTCGCTTTGTCTACCGCGCTGTGCGCACCTTACTTTTTGCTTGATGCCGACGTAAAGCTCGAACGCTTATTGACTCCAGCAGGCGCTCTCGAGCATTTAGGTATCGTGACTCTAGGTCCATTTATTTGCTTGTTATTAGTAGTGCCGTTTAGCTTGATTTACTTGTTCGCCAGCTTACGAGAAATCTCGAGTAATAATATTCGTATCAAAGCGTTTTTCTCTGACATCGAAGATAAAACGCTGTCTTGGGTTCGTTGGTCAATTATCATTTTCAGTCTGGTTTTGATTTTCAGTACCCTCCAATTGTTTATGCCCGACAGCATTACGGATAGCAAAACTTGGAGGACAATTTACTCGTTGTTCGGTTACAGTTGGTTGCTGACTATTGGCGTGATGGCTATCAGGCAAAAGTCGATTGAAATCGACCAGCGCTTAAACGTTGAACTGGATGCAGTCGGCCCAGACATCCAAAATCACACTAACGATAGCCTAGCCAAGTCACAGATAAAATATAAGAACGCGCAGCTCTCTGACGGTGAAACGCAAGCTATCGCCGGCAAGTTGGTAACCGCAATGAAGGATAAACAGCTCTTTAGAACGCCAGGACTGACTTTGCGAGACCTCACTGATGAACTCGACATCAGTCAAAACAAAGCATCTCAGGTACTGAATAGTCATTTGGATATCGGCTTTTACGACTTTGTAAATTCATGGCGTGTAGCGCAAGCGAAATTATTGATTGTCGAAGAGCCTAAATCACTTATCGACATTGCTTATGAAGTAGGGTTCAACTCAAAGTCTACGTTTAACGCCGCGTTTAAAAAACACGCAGGTCAAACTCCAAGCCAATTCAAAAAATCAAACCAAAGGTAATATCAAGAAGTAGGGGATATCAAGCGCTGCTCTAACGAAATCAGCAACCCCAGTTTGCCTGCGTAAACTCTCTCTGGCCTTAACGCCGCTAAGTATTTACGAGGGCATTACCATTAAGCCAATCCACATTGTTGATCCACACTCCCGAATTTCTGAATTAGTTCAATATGATCAAGATCATTTTTGGTAAGAACACTTGAGATCTGATTAGCTTGCAAACAGGTCTTGTCCTTTATTAAGTGTTCAGTCGAGTAGTGTAATATTGAATGATTTAAATCTGACCGGGTTCCAACACCAGAGACAAGCTTTGATAATACTCTGCTTACTATCGGTTCAGCATACCGACTCACAGACCAAAATGAAGACTGATCTCGAATATGGTCTCTCATTTGCCCCATGCTCAACATACGCCCGTCGTAAAAATAGGCGATCAACCTTGACCAAGCATCATGCCAGTCTCGCATTTGAGAAAAGTAACTAGCGCATGCTTTATTGAGTTCCTGCTGATTTTTCAACTTATTATTGAATACCAATTGATCCAAAATTACGGCGGACTCAAGTGCCATGAACACACCTGGCGACAACATTGGATCAACAAATCCTAGGCTGTCGCCCAACAACACCCAACCCCGCCCATGAGCTTGATCAGACATAAGTTGATAGTTGCCATAGGTCATCACATCACTGACTCGTTGGCGCTCAATTCCGGCCCTTCTCAATACGTCGTTATGCTCTATCGCCGCATCCAGTCGTCGATCGGCCGTCGCCCCATAGTACTTAGCTGCTTCGCTATTGAAGACCACCCCGACCGACGTTACGTCTTTAAGTGGAATTTGCCAAGACCATCCGCATCGCAACGCAGTCAGTACTACTTGGCCATCAAGCTCTGAGTCAGCGCTGAAATTTTTAAAATGCGCAAAGTGAGCGATATCATTGCGCGGACCTCGACGCGAAGAGATATTCAGCAGCTTGCTAAAGAGCCTGGTTCTCCCAGTTGCGTCTATGAGTAAGTCTGGTTCACTGGACCGATTGAGTCCAGCGGCCAACAAGGATTGAGCTGAAAGTTTGAGTGTTTCCTCATCGGCCACCACCACCTTATCGAGACGCGCTCTTGCATCTACAAACTGCACACCAAGTTCTTTAGCTCGAGATTTTAATACTTGGTCAAACTGCGGTCTGGGAATGTTGTAAGAGTAATTAGGGAATGTCCTACCAAATTGTTGGAACGCAAAATCAACCCGATTACCATTTCCATGTCGCAGTGCCGCACCACGCTTAATCCGTGATATTTCAGCGATCCGTTCTTCTATACCCAGCCTGCGTAATATTGGGATAACGGCTGGCACGAGTGACTCACCGACCATGAGTGAAGGTGATTTATCATTATCAAAAACCACGCAATCTATGCCTCGCATTTTCAAAAAGCAAGCCAATGCACATCCTGAGGGCCCGGCACCTATTATTGCTACACTATTGATCATGGAACAATTCAGATATTAAGCAGACAAACCGCGCATCACTAGCACATACCGCCATTCACACTGATAACCTGTCTCGTGACGTATCCAGCTGAATCAGACATCAAAAATGCCACAGCAGCGGCAATATCTTCAGGTTTTCCAAATTTACCCATGGGAATCATTTTCTTCGCTTCGTCAGCATGAATTCCTTCAGTCATGTCCGTTTCTATTACACCCGGAGCAACACAATTAACGGTGATTTTCCGTTTGGCTAACTCTACGGCAAGCGCCTTAGTTGCCCCAATAATGCCGGCCTTGGCTGCACTGTAATTAACTTGTCCACGATTACCTATCAGCCCCGAAACCGAAGACAAGGTCACAATGCGTCCACCTTTTCGCAACCGAATCATGGGCATGGTTAGGGGGTGCAAAACATTATAGAATCCATCTAAATTAGTGTGAATGACATCACTCCATTGTTCGTCGGTGATGGCGGGAAACGCCGCATCTTTAGCAATTCCGGCGTTGCACACAACCCCATAAAAAGCACCATTCTCAGCTATCTCACTTTCCAAAGCCTGTTTTGTAGCTTCTCGATCGCCCACATCAAACTGCAATAATGAACTGCTCACGCCTTGCGACAATATGACTTGCCGAACGGTTTCAGCAGCACTCTCATTTTGATGATAATGCACCGTGATATCAAAACCCTGTTTTGATAATTCAATTGCCGTCGCCGCTCCGATGCCACGACTGGCTCCGGTAACCAGCACTCGTCTACTTTCCATACTCTATCACTTTATTTTTATCCAACACTGTCTGCTGTGAATACACAAAAGCACCCACCAAATTGAAACTGTTACCCACTAATAGCGCGGTTCCAAAACTCGCTACAACGGGTATATTGCTGAGACTCAATAGCCCAAACGACAAAAGACTCGTAAGGGCGGATAACAAAATCGCCTGTAGTGTCTTAGCTTGATGCTGCCCCATTTCTCTCACAAAAATAGTGTAATCCATACCAAAGCCCAAGACCAAAAATAAAGCCATGATATGAAACAAGTTCAATTGAAAAGAGAACACCATTGCGCAAAGAATGAGCATGGCCGAGGACACCAACGGTACACAAACCATAAACGCCGCTTTAAACGTCTTAAACCTCAAAATCAATAACACCGAAACCAAGATATAAGCCAATAGCAACAAGCTAGTGGCTGATTGACGCTGCTCAGCAAGTGCAGTCCGAGTCTTACTCAGCGTGTTCACGTACTCCGCCCCATCAACCCCAGCCAGGGCGAAGGACAAACGGTTGGCATCCAGTCCTTTTTTTATCAAAACGAATCCCACGAACGCCGATTTGCTGGTAAACCACATTGGCGGTAACGATTCACCTAACACCTTTTGTATCACCGAAGGTGTTAAAGATAAGCCATTGGCATCATGGTATTGCTGACTGATCGATTCAACGACGTCCGCGTCAAGCTGAATCTCTTTAGCAAGTGAGTGTATCGCACCATCTCGCCCATACAGCTTCTCTTGCGACACGTACGCCAATCGTTGCTGTGCGCTACTGGGCACCAAACTCAATACGCTGCTCAACGAAGTTGATGGTATATCAGTGTGGGTAACAATGGCGCGCTGCACTTCACCAAATCGTGCCTGAACCTCATCTATCGAATCACCAAGCAAGAGCACGTACTGTCCCGGTTCATAATCGCTCGCTACCTCAGCAACCTTTTTCTCACTCTCTATTAGCGCTGCTGGAGCGGTAAAGAAAACTCTGGGGTCATCACTGAATATCTTAAATGCAAATCCCGTGGATACCGCCGCAACCCCGATGATTACAACCGCATAGCCGCTGACCCGTTGCGTCAAAGGTGTCACAACGCTGAGCATTCCTTTAACAGCGGCTTCAAGAAAAGCAGGCTTCGATTGGATGCCTTTGCGAACAACCATAGGACCAACGCAAACCACGCAAAGCCACGCCATCATTAGACCACAGCAAGAAAAGAATGCCACTTTCTTGAGTGCCTCAAGACCCGAAAAACTCAATGCGGCGTAACCAATCAAAGACGTACACAAACTTAAAAGCAACGCTCGGAACAGGGCGTTATGTTCGTTCGAATCACCTGAGCTGTTGTCGGCAGCGCAATGGTAAAAAAAGTGCAAGGAATAGTCGATCACAATGCCAATCAAGCTCGCGCCAAACACAATCGTTAACACATGAACATTGCCATACATCGCGTGGGTAGCGACAAACGCAAACCCAACTCCGATCAGTACCGACAGGACTGGCAATAACAATGCACTTACGCTCCTAAAGACAAACAACAGTAAAAGAACAACGCCGGCGGTCGAGATACCACTGATTAAACTGATGTCCTGCTTAGATTCTTGAGCCGCGTGTGCGGCAAAGAAAAAGACACCTGATTTATCTACTGTCACGTCATGATCACGCAAGACCGCTTGAATATGGGCGTCAAGCTCTTGGCTCAATGTGCTCTGCTCTTTCATGCTCATTGCATCACCGATCACCTGCAGACTAAGTGTCTGGTGCGTCAAATCACCTTGCGCGGCATTGTCGGCTGATGACTGTAAAGTCTGCAATAAATCGATTAAGCTGGAACTGTGCACCCCAAACGGGTCCTGATTAAACGGATAAACCCTAACTGAGGACATCGAATGGATAGATCTCGCGGCACCATTCGTTATTGTCTCAATTGAGCTTTGCTCGAGTGTCTCTTGCTGTTGCTCGCTGAGCAAACTAAACCGGTATGGTTCCAACTCAGCAAACAAGCGTTCAATCATTTCATCTTGATTGGGTAGAATACGCACCGACCTACTCTCGTCTAACAATCCGGACAACTGGTCAAGGGCATCAAAAACGACATCTTCATCGGTTCCTGTCACGAGCAGCAACATGCGTTTTTCAATATTGCGCCGAAGGGAGTCTATTGCATCACGCGCATGTTCGCTCTTCACAATATCTGGCGCCACATCAGCCAACCCTGTGTCGATAACAAACCGTCCTTGAATAGACGCCGAATATCCAATGGTAATCAGCAGAAGGCAAGTAAACACCGCCACGTAAAAATGAGCGAGTTCAGACAACTTGAACAAAGACATAATAAACGTAGCTAACTGACTTTAAGAGAACTGAAAAACAAAGCGCATGCTTTCTCTGGAACCCTAACTTCAACGCATGATTCCAATGAACTTGGTTCTAACAGTGGCGTTCTAACAGCCTCGATGACTGTCTTTTCTAGGTTTCTATCGATGATGACAATTCTAATACCCGATTGACCCACACCAAATTGCTTATCAGTGAGCTTAGAAAAGCTAATCTTCTTTATCGCTCGTTTGAGCTGGCGCTTTTTAGGCACTAACGTAGCACTACCGTCTTCATTTTTCTCGGCAGTAAACGAGGAAGCTATCCCTGTTTGATCGGAGCTCATTAAATTCATAATAAGTTCAGTAAGAAAGCGACTCTGCCGACTCTTCAGCCGCTCCACTAAGCCGTCAACAAGCCGATACGCAATCGCTTTACTAGTCGTCGTTTCAGACTTTAGCACTAAGGTTTCAAGCTCCGGAGTGTTCGTACTCCATATAACACCTCGATCGCAAGAGTAAATAAACTGCCCTGCAGACTCGGCCAGCGTAGATAACCCACTTAAGCTCTTTTGCTGCGTGAAGCTGCCTATAAAGTAACAGTCTTTGTTGTCTAAAACATCAGGTGGCTCTTGGTCTGACAATGGCCTAGAGTGAGTTATTGGGCTTAGAAATAGACCCAGAGCAGCAACCAATGCAATTTTTCTACCAACTTGAGCGAGTCCATCGCTGCGGGATGGATTTAACCTAGCAGTCTGCACAATCTTCACGTCAACCAGGCCTCAACAGCATCGATCAACTGCCGAGGACTTTGAAACTGGGTAACTTCTTCAGGCATCTTTACCGCAACTTGACTGCTTTGCGCCTTGGTCAAAATCTCATCAGTTAATGCGTCCTGAATTCGATACTGAATAACTAACTTATTTTCCCATTGCTTGGGCATGCAAACGACCTTAACTTGCTGTTTGAACTTGATTGGTTTCACGTACTTTACTTGCAAGTCAATGACGGGGAAAAAATAGCCCGCCTCTTCCATTTTTTCGTAAGGAAAGCCGATTTCTTCTAACAATTGACAACGAGCGACTTCAAAGTATTTAGGGTAGTGTCCGTGCCAAACTATTCGATAGGCATCCACATCGTAAAATGGGATCTCTAGGTCATATTGAACAAAACGCATAGAACGTAAAACGCCGTTAGGTTTCGGAACTGAATTGGTGCACGATATCAGCCACGTCGCCTAAGGTTTTTGCATCGATAAACTTATCTGCGTCTATCTCTTGAGGGACGAATTTTTTCAATTCAATCAGCAAATCGATAGTATCGATACTGTCGATATCGAGGTCGTCATGAAGCAACGCTTCTGGAACGAGTTTCTCCTCCTCTATTTCAAATAAATCAATCAATACGCCGTTAATATGATCAACTACTTCTTGCTTACTATGAGCCATAACTCTTCAACTGGACAATTTTAATGTGTTATTTGAGTGAACTATATCACCCTATTTAAGCTAATTCGTTTGCGAACCAACCACTTTCTTTACGTGCATCAAGTAATAGTCTCGTAGCCACTCAGTCAACCGGCGATATTGCCGGGTTCTGGGCTGCGTAATATCAATGCAATCCTCAATTTTTAGTACAGGCTTAAACTGCATCACGATTCTAGATTTAACCTCAGGCAAGTACCACCAACTGTCACCTTTACAAAGTGCTCTTGGCATACAACACAAAACAATGGGTAAAATAGGCGCGCCGCTCATAATCGCGATGTTGGCGGCACCTCGTTTAAAATCCAGCTGTAAATCGTACTGATTGCGTGTACCCTCAGGAAAAATAAGAATATTTTCGCCAGCATGGAGCTTTCGAGACGCCTTTTCCACAATGTGTGGATCATCGTTAGCAAGATAGCCTGCTAACCTAACGGGCACACGCGTAAAAGGGTTTACACACAACTGGCTCTTTACAACACAACATAAGTTTTCAGCGAAAGCCAAAGCAAAAATAGCATCGATCAACATGGTGTGGTTTGAAATAACCATATGACCACGTAATCCCTCAATTCTCGTGCCTTCAACGGTGTAGTTCATCAAGCCGATGAATTGCATTATATTGACATACAGTCTGCACAACCATTGAATAGCATCCCTGACCTTTCGTTGCTTCGCAGCACTGTCTATGGGGGTCAGTGCCAATGCAAAGATATACAAACCCGGCAAACAGGCGCCGATTGCAAACAGCAAGTAGCACAAATAGGCCGCGGCAAGACGCCAGTAGTGATTGAAAGATAAGATTTTCATGTGAGATGTGTGCGACTAATTAATCCGCAACGCAAAAACACTCTATCTCAACCAGTAAATCAGACCGACAAATGTCAGCGTGTAGATAAATCGCTTTTGTATTGGGATACAATTGAGAAACGATCCGTTCGCACTCGCGCACATCTGAACGATTTCGTAAATACACACGCAAAGTGCGTATTTGTTCTCGTTCAAAACCCGTCTCTTTTAACAAATACAGAATATTATCGTTTGTGGTGTATAGCTGTAGCTTAAGATCACCTCGATGAACTGAGCTGTGCCCTAATATGCTGGCCGTTCCAGAAATAAAACACATCCGACTTTCGGTTAAGTCCACGGTTGTAGCACGCGCGAATGAGGGGCTGCTGGGGCCGTATTGCCTTGGATACTTAAACGCGTCTACTTGCCTAGGGTTAGCATGATGATCAGCGGGCGCAGATGCAGTCAATGCTGTGACAGTAAGACCTTTGCCATAGTGACCTACCGCAGAGGCGGCCGGAAATTGCAAATCGTGAAAATCACACTCGGAGAACGCCTGCAACCGCCCAGTGCAAAATCGTTTATAGTTTTCTGAATCTCCTGCGCCATGGTTAATGTTGGGCACATAATTCCAAAAACGCACGAGCTCAGGATGAGGAGACTGACGGATAAACTCCAACAAAGACTGATACGCTTTATAGGCGGCTTCTTCTATGTTTCCATCGGAGGCAAGTTCATCGCTGTAGCCAGCAATTTGCAGACTGTTTGAACGCCGCCAGATACAGTCATCTGTCACTCCAGACTCAACTCGTTCATTCTCCACTTGCCAGACTTCATGAGCACCCAATAGCGAATCCTCGCCAAGCAACTGAACACGTATTGATTGAGTTACGTCCGAGACAGCGTCACTCAGAGAACATGGACCATCTAACCTCATAACAGCGAACGTATTGTCTTCTGCCAACGCTTCCTTTGGGCAGCCTGATGAAATAAAATTTTGAAGCATGCAATTACGCCACGTTCCGAGCACTGCTCGGAACTTTGTCTGTGTTGGGAGGCATTTTTAAGGCGTTGCTACAAACTGATATCGCCATCGACAATATAATGGACATTAGCCCACAAAGTATCGATCCCCCTAGTTTATGTTCTGGATTAACCCTGATTTTAGATCAGGTGATTATCTTTTCTAGCAGAATAGTTTAAACTTTCGGCCTTTAAAAATAAAGAAATTAGCCCCTAAGGAGAATCCTTTGTCTGCTCAAACTCCCGCCGAGGCGGCATTAGCCGAATTGTTGGTCGAGGTATTAAATCTCGAAGATGTCGAACCCAATGAAATCGAACCCGAAGAATTGCTGTTTGGCGATGGATTAGGTCTCGATTCGATTGACGCACTTGAAATTGCTTTAGCAATCGCCCAAGAACATGGCGTTGAAATTAAAGCTGAAGATGAAGGCACCAAAGAAGCATTTGCTACTTTGCGCAGCCTAAACGCATTTGTTGAAAGCAATAAGTAAACCATGACCAGTACCCCCCCAAAAGGCCACCGCCACTGATCGATGGCGGTGCTAGAAAAAGGGGCGTTCAAGTATGAGCGTTCGGTTTGTTATCATTTAATTTGAGGCATTTTAAACGATGAGTTCCAGCATCAATGCTCATTCTCTCATGCTGCAAAGGCCTCCACTGGAACCCATAGCGCGCCTGACCCAACCACTGACCGGGTTAACGCTTAGCGGCGACTATCAAGATATTTTTCAAGACGAGTTTATCAATCATGTAAACCGCCTTGCTGCGCTACTACCAGACTCTCAGCACGTAATAAATTTGTGTGATAACCGGTATTTATTTCTAGTCAGTTTATGCGCGGTTATCGTTCGTAAGCAGACCAATTTATTACCACCTAATAAAAACGTTTCAACCCAGATTCAGCTCGGGAAACGCTATGAAAACAGCCTCATTTTACACGATGGCAGCACGGATATAGCGTTAGACCAACCCAACTTTGATGTATCTGTAATCAATTGGTCGCTCGATAAAACTAAAGCCAAGCTGCCTCTTATAAGTAACAATCATAAAGCCGTTATTAGCTTTACTTCGGGCTCAACGGGGCAGTCTAAGCCCAACATCAAACTGTGGCGCACACTCACCTCTAGCTCAAAGATCAACGCCCAATACATGCTGATCAACGCGTCAGTGTGTCATTCTCATGTTGCAACGGTTCCGGGGCAGCATATGTGGGGGTTTGAGACTTCCGTATTGCTCGCCATGTTCGCCAATGTTTGCTTAGTGGATGCCCGGCCATTCTTCGCGCACGACATTCGAAGCACGCTGGATAAATTACCCGCACCGTGCACCCTAATATCAGCTCCTCTGCATCTAAAGACCTTCATCAACACGCCAATGATCGACGAACAAAAGACGATCACGACCCCTTTAGCAAGCGTATTGTGTGCAACGTCACCACTTGATCAACCTCTCGCCTCCAGAGTCGAAAATCGCTTGAAAACTACTTTAATGGAAGTGTTTGGGTGCAGTGAAGTCGGCTCGATGGCTATCCGTAAGACCGCCAAGCAATTAGATTGGACAACATTTAGCGGATTGAATTTTTCTAAGATTGGCACAAAAACCAGCGTTTCAGCCGATCATCTACTCGACACGGTCGAACTCGAAGACCATCTTCACTTTACGGAAAAAGGAAAATTTAGGCTGGCGGGTCGAAGCAGCGACCAAATAAAGATTGCAGGAAAACGGGGATCGCTTGCCGAAGTCAATGCGGTACTCAATACCTTTGAAGGCTTGGTCGACGGAACCGTTTTTTTCCCGCCCCAAAACAGGAATGTGCCCAGACTGGTGGCCTTAGTTGAGCTGAAGGAGTCTTACAGTAAAAAGGGGCTTAGAGAACATATGGCCTTACACCTAGATGCTGCTTTCGTACCAAGACCTATTCTCGTCATCGACCACTTACCCAGAGAAGAAAATGGAAAACTTTCAAAGGCGAAGGTCTTGGAACTCTATAACGAGCGGACCTCATCCTAATGGTACAAATCTAACTTCTAAAGGCAGACCAATTCAAACTTAGGATCAATGTTGCCTAAACAATACAACGAACCCAAATGAAACACCGATAAACCGTTCTCTACCGACAATTCAAAATCAAACACTCCATCATCCTCCAGCAGATCTTTGTTCTGTACCTCGGAAGCGAAAACAGACGTCTGACGTTGTTTGCAAAACGCTTCTTTGCGGACCCAGCATTGAGTGAAAAACCTATTTCTCAGCTCAATAGGCTCAATGCTAATTCCATGATCAACTTCCTCAGAACAACAAAATAGACGAGCTTTATTCGCAGTCCAGCCGCCTCGGATGGTTTCAATATCCACCCCAATTTCAAGTTCGCTGAACGCGACAACGACGTGATGTTTAGTATGACTGATACTGATTTTCACTGGGGTTTCATCGATGCTCAGCGTGGGCCCTAACTCATCGCGTTCGCGAAGCTCAAACGACTCCTTCGATCGGGTACGTGCGTAATGTAGGACCAAGCTACGACCCACAACATACTGGGATTTTCGAGATGGTTTCATCGCCTGCGCACGCAACTTCTGTTGCTCAGGCAGAGAGTCAAACAATCGGGCTAACGTTTCTGCCGTCACTGGCAATTGACTATGGAGGACAATGGGTACGTTAGATCGCATTAACTGTCTCTTTGACCTTAAAAATTCAACGGACGATGTCATTCTACCACTAACTCGCAGACATTCATTGTGTCCGAGCGAAACATCATCCTAACGGCGAACCTAAAAGATCCCCGACACGGGCATTTAAATGGTTTATCAAACCTGAGATACTGCTGATCAGAGTTACACAAGCCCACGTTAATAATGCCCGCTACCAAGATATTGTTCAGCCTATTAGTTCTTGGCACCGTGTTAGGTTTGGCAGGCACTGACTTGGTATTGCCTGCCATACCGAGCCTACCTGCATCACTTACCGGAACCATCGAGCAATCTCAACTGGTAATAGCGACGTTTGTTGCCGGGACCGCGATTGGCCTGCTCATCTTTGGCGAATTAGGCGCTCGCTACGATCAACGGTTATTGATGCTCCTCGCGTTGATTGCCTACGGACTGCTGTCGTTGTTAGCAACCCAAGTCGATAGCCTATCAGAGCTAATTAGCGTCCGTTTCTTTCAAGGTTTGAGTTGCAGCGCACCCGCGGTATTCGCGCCAGGAATCATCAAATCAATTTTTGACGAGCGCGGCGCTCTAAGGGCAATCGGTCTAATGGGAAGCATAGAATCACTTACCCCAGCATTAGCTCCTATCCTAGGCACTTGGTTGTTATCAATGGCCAGTTGGAAATCTTCGTTTTATCTGACCGCCATTCTGGCTTTCACCATCGCATTCATTTGGGCGATGATGTTCTCTCGCATTCCTAAGTTAAAATCTAAAAGCAACCAACAAGGATACGGCTCACTATTGTTAAATAGAGAGTTTATGGTTCATTCACTGAGTCATGCCTGCACATTAGGCGGCCTGCTAATCTTTGTGTTTGGAGCTCCCACCGTCATTATTCGCTCCATGGGTGGAGACTTATCCGACTTCGTAACGATGCAAATCATTGGGATTAGCCTATTTATAGTAAGCGCAAATTGCACTCACTGGTTTGTTGAGAAATTAGGGCGCGATAACGTCATACTATTTGGCTCTTTGTTAACTGCTGCCGGTTGTTTTTCTGTATTTTTATATGGCCTGTCTAGCTACAACAACCCCAAGGCTCTTTGGCTATTGTTTGTTCCAATTAACCTAGGGTTAGGCTTACGTGGCCCACCAGGCTTTCATCGAGCAGTCGTTGCCGCCGGGGAAAACGACGCACGCGGTGCCGCGGTTCTCATATTGGCAATTTTAGCCACCGCGGCAATCGGCACTGCCATTTCAGCCGCATTCATTGAAGAAGGCCTTACGCCCTTAGCGTGTGTGGCGTTTCTATTTGCCTTAAGTTCTCCACTAATTTTACTGCTTTTCAAGTCACATCTGTCTCAGCATGCGCTAAAATAGCCAGTTGACTTGACGCCGTAGGTTTATCGATTATGAATTTTATCACCAAATTGCAGCACGCCTGGGAGAAAAACGACAGTCTTCTTTGTGTTGGCTTAGACCCAAACTGGGAGAAACTACCGCCACACCTAAAAGACAATCCAGATGCTGTGTTTGAATTTTGCAAACAAATCGTCGACTCAACACATGATTTAGTGTGCGCCTATAAGCCTCAGATCGCCTACTTTGCTGGACTAAGCGCCGAAGACCAGCTACAGAAGGTTTGCAATTACATACGCAAAAATTATCCCGAAATACCCATCATACTGGACTCCAAACGAGGCGATATCGGAAGCACAGCCGAAATGTATGCACACGAAGCGTTTGCGCGCTTCCAAGCCGATGCCGTCACCGTCAACCCATATATGGGGCATGACTCCGCGCAACCATTCTTAAACTACGAAGACAAAGGAGTGGTGCTACTTTGCCGCACGTCGAACCCTGGCGCCGGTGACATTCAAGATTTAGACGTTGACGGAGCCCCGCTATACGAACGTGTAGCCAGCATGATCTCTAATTCATGGAACAACGCAGGCAATTGTTGCATTGTGGTCGGCGCTACATGGCCAAAACAAATGGAGCGACTGCGTGCAATTACCGGTGATATGCCGTTTCTAGTGCCCGGGGTTGGCGCACAAGGTGGCGACGTTAAATCATTGGTAGAAGCAGGTCAGACTGCGGATGGCACAGGCCTAATGATAAACAGTTCTAGAGCGGTTATCTTTGCGGGTAACGACGAAAAATTTGCTGATGCTGCTCGTGCGGTTGCCATTGAAACAAGAGACTTGATTAACCGCTTTCGTAAATAGAGTTCATAATTCAGCGATAGCCATGAAAGTAATAAGCGAAGCCGAAATAAAAACACTTGGGGGAAAGCAGGGTTTCGCCCGGGGCTTAAAATACTACAACCAAGGGCGTGTAGGCGAGCTTATACTAAGCGGCACAACAATCGTTGCCACGGTGTCTGGTGGCTCTGATTATCTGGTTACGCTGCACCACACAGCCCGCCAATTCGAAGGGTCATGCGAATGCCCAGCCTCAGATCGATTCGATTTTTGTCACCACTGCGTGGCAACCGCACTTGCGTATTACTACAAGACACAAACCAATCAAGAGATTTCTGAGAAGCGCGGAGAAGATAGAGTCAGTGCCTATCTGGAAACCCTTACTAAACCAGAATTGGTCAAAGAACTCGCCAACCTTATAGATCAAAACCCGAATACAAAAGACGTTTGGATCCTAAAAGCTGAAATCGCGAGCGGTGGGCTGTCGCCAGCCGAAATAAGAAAACGAATTACGAAAGCGATCCCATACAAGGCAAGTGGATTATGGCGATTTAAAGAAGTGGCTGACTACTTCAAACAAGCGTCATCAAATCTGAGCTTACTAGTTAATGCCATTCAGATCCAGTCGCCAAACTCAGCAATTAAGTTGGCAACCTACGCGATCCAAAGGCTGGAAAAAACACTCAAAACAATTGACGATTCAAATGGGTATCGAGATGACACCCAAGCGTTACTCATGGGTCTCTTCAATGAGATTATCAACAACGAACACTGGGAATTGAAAGGAAAAGTGCATTTCCTTACCAACCTTGTCTTGGACCCTGATTTTAACTATGACTTTCTAAACCTTCCTTATGCCCAGCTCAATGCCATTGGCCAGGATGGGTTTGATGACATTTGCAAAACCGTGGAAAAAGCATGGCAGCTATTGGATTTACCGGAAGATCGTTACAGTGATGATTACTATTACTACGTAAGATTAGAGCAACTGTTGGTAGAACAGGCTCAAGATAAAAATGACCAAAACAAAGAACTACAAATTCTTGAACGTGCCGCTTTGCATATAGAACGTTGCCTAGAATTGGTTTATTTATGCATCGATTACAAGCAAACGGAGCGCGCACAAAGTTGGCTTGATTTTTCCACACAACTTAAGCGACTTTCAGTCAATGAAATCCATGACGTCGAAACCGCACAAATTGCCCTTTGGCTAGCCTGCGGTGAGTCAGAGCCCGCAACTAATGCGTTATGGACTCGGTTTGACGAAAGCGAATCCCGCCGAGACTTAGATAAGTTGCTCAAGGTAGTGCAAGACGACGACGTGATCTGGTTAGATCGCGCGATAAAGCTCTTGGGTTCTAGAATAGAGCCCAATGATAAACAAGCGAAAACTCAACAACGCGCTGAAACACTTGCGTGCATTTACATTGATCATTCGCAAGTAGAAGAGGCCAAACAGCTACACAAAGTTTTTCCATTAAGATCTGAGGTGCTCTTATATTTAGCTGAACACGCAGCCCCATCGGTAAGCACCCTCTATTTGATTGAAGAAGGAATCAATAAGCAACTTCAGGGTGCCTACCAAAACGTCTATACTGACGCCATAGACACCCTGGAAAAACACTATCATGTCTGCCCAAGTGGGCTGTTAGATGCGTTTCATGAAATGGTGTTGAGAATCTATGATCTGCCTGTGAATAAACGCAAAACCAACTTCATAAAATTACTTAAAGCCTCATTTACACATTTATTTTGAATGTACTTTACGAAGAGTTTAAGTACACTTTGTACAACGAGCTTTATGCAATTTAAACAAACTCAACTATGGATGAATCCTCTCTATTACAAAAACGCAACGCGGTTAAGCTAACAGCCACGCTAAGCGTGCTTGCTGGTGCAGGCTTTGTCAGTGATCCAAACATAATGCTCACCGACGGCCCCGGTTTGTTAACCGGAGCTTGCTTACTTATTACCGCTTTCTGTATAGGCTATTTAGCGTATAACAAGGCGTAATCGTCTTTCATTCTATGGAACGTTATCGGCTAATATTTTCTGGAAAGCGTTGTGGGAATTACGCTAAGCTGCCCTTATCCAAGCACCTTAGCGTATTAAACCTATCTGACAGCGCAAAGCATAAAATCACTAACGGAAGTAAAGTATCGTTACAAGCAGGACTGTCTCTTGAGAAAGCCCAAGAACAACAATCTCTGTTTGAGAAAATGGGCTTAGTAACAAAGCGCAGATTGCAGCTAAATAGCGCAATTTTTGAGCAAAATATAGTCGACGCACAAACGCAACCTAGCTCAATAGACGATACCCTACCTGTACACCTACTGGATCGCTCACTTGCTGCGCCAAGCTTATTTAGCTTGCCGAGCTCCGGTAAAATAATCGATGAGCGAGGTAAGAATCTACTATCGTTAAAAACTCATAACTATCAACTTGGTGCGTTAGCTCTGATTGTTATATCGGCAGCGCTTGGACTCCATTTACAATCCTATGTCGTGATCTTAGTTGGCCATCTAGAGCTCGCTAATATCTTCGCGACCGTGATTGGCGTAGTGTTTCTGTTGGCAACTGTGTTGTTTTTTCCAAGGCTATTTCAACCCTTGCTCGAACTGGATATAAAGCTCAATGAGCAAAATGTTTTTCTATACGAACAAACTGAGCTGTTTTTGGGCAAACGTCGATTTTTATGGGAAACTCCGAAAGAAATAGGTGAAATCACCATAACATCATCCAAAGGCGAGGCTATGTCTGCGGGCCTTCGTTACGAGTGGCACTCCTCCTACACATTAGAGCAAAGCGGAATAGAAGCCATAGAAAACATCCAAGACGCTATCATTGATGAAACCATCATTGGCTCCGCTAAAAGCGTATTAGACCATGCAAAACAACTATTAAACTTTTTGCGCTCTAAAAACCAAGAGACCGACTGGTCCGTAACACCCGCGTCAGTGGTAACTCAGGCCGACGGAGAAGTCGTCGCTTTGATTTACCAACAACCACAGGCAGCGTATAAAATTCTCCGTAAGCACTTACTGACTGACCCAGTGCTCCATTCGTTTTGTATCACTGTTCACCGAGCAGGCCTAGCATGACATATAGCTTTCGCTTTGGAGGTGAGTATAAAGAGACTCTAACTCTGGAAAAAGCCAAGCGGAATTTGGCACGTATCTTTAAAGTTTCTGAGACCGAGGTTACTCCTTTATTCAACGGAGTTAAGGAATTTATCCGTAGCGATATCGATGAAATCACGGCTAATGACTATCGAGATTTATTCGATAAAGTGGGTCTTATAGGCCACGTATCTCGCACTGAATCGACTCGTCAAAACAGCAAATCTGGCACGTTAAATGCAGATCTTTCACAGGATTTTGAACGACCTATCCATCAAATCGGCTCAGGACCAACCACCGAAGCCGACCCAGCGACAATGTCAATGGAGGCACAAGCTGAGTCACTCTTTTCCAATGAATTAGACAGCGACCACTCAGCTGAGCCCAGTCGCGCTTCCACGCCCAATTCAACACTCAAACGAAATTCTCGCACCTCAAGGCCGACAATCAACAAGGCAGAACGGAGTGCAGCCGCGACCTGGATTCGCATTGGCGGGCTAGCCATACTCGCATCGTTGATTGCCGATTCACAACTGAAATCCGCCCTAATCGTAGATCAATATGGCCTAGATCTGGGCTACTGGCCATTGCTATTGGCCCACATACCTTTGGTTATTGGTTGCTATTTATTGGCGGTAGAAAAGAACTTGTCGCCTATTTTCCGCATCATGGGCCTCCTAAGTTTTGCTGGGCTGTCCATTCTTTTAATGGTGCCGGAAGACGGAGACAAGAACCATAAAATCGGCGTTAAGGCTATCGCATCGGCGGTATTGGGCTGCGGACTGCTAATATATTGGGTTGGTGGTGCAATGAACAATATTTCTGCCACTGAAGAACTTCTTACGCGTTTGGCAAACACCTTCGAGAATCGACAAGAGTTCCCTTCTCAAGAATATCAACTGCAAACATCCACCTACCAGTCAGAACAGACTGAAATGGAAGAAATCATCAAAGAGGTCATCGAATTATTAAACAATGGAGACATTCGCCCGAATCAAGCAACCGAGTTAGCAAACGCTATGATGCAGGAACTTGGACGGTACATCGCCTGGCGCCAATATCAAACATACCTTAGAAAAGTCGCTAAAAAATCCTTGCCTGAGGGGTTAGGTGAGGAATTTCAAAGCGCTGACCAAGTCCTATTCAATACCTTACTAAGTAGCATTACACCGCAATCCAATAAACGGTTATACGAAGCCGTAATGAACTGGACCGTTGCCCCGGTAGATGACATCGAATACGCGCGAAGCCATCCAATTAGAAGCCGTATCGATACGCTCTACGACTCCGTCAGGGTTCAGTCTCTATCGATAATCGGCATGCAAAAGAATCAACAAAATTCACAGTCTGAGAGTACGTTTTCTAACGTATCGTTAGAAAACGAGCCAGTACTCGATGTTTCAAAACTGGATCTGCCGCGAATAGACAATGCAAAACTGACTCTATCAAAACACCATGCTGAGTACCTTTTCACCAGTGGAGATCTTGCTGGTAAAACCCTTGCTTTGGGTATTTACCTAGAAAGAAATACCGTCAAACGAAACAATAAAGTATTTTACAGACCCGTTGTTAAAGTTTTAAACCACGAGGTTCCGGCCACGTACATGTCAAACATTGTAAGTGTCTTTGCGCATTACGATGCGGATACAGACTTTTAATATAGTTAATTAAAGCGCCAACATTTCATCAAACTCCGCTTGAAATCGGATCTTCAAATCTAGGCATTGCTTCGAATCAGTCATTGCAACTTTAACATTGCGTGCTAAGCCCTCTTGAGCACGAACAAACTTATTAAAGAATCTGGCCGCCAACTCCATGTTATGTTGACTGCAGGAGACACCAATAAATCTAGGCATTTGAATTCTGTGATATTCAGGCATTTTACTCATTACGGCGGCGGCGTTCTTATCCAACCATCGATAAAACGTATCTTGTTTTTCTTGGGCTTCACTTGCCACATACAAAATACCCATGACGTTGGCCGGCGTAACCTTATCGGTAAGCGAAAAGTCCAACGCATCAGTAAGCGCCTGACTGTCTTTAAAACTCATACCTGCTCTGAGTGCCCGTTTTATATTAGCGTCCGTGGTAGACGAGTAAGCCGCTAGAATTCTCGTTAACAGAGGCTTCCCTTGTGTCTTTGCGAGGCTTGACAGCGCATTACGCGCCATTGACCGAGAGACTGAATTCGGATCAGCTAAAAATGCATCTGCTATCTCTACCTTCGCTTTCGCGGCCATGTCACTGTCAGAATACATACTTAACAACAAAAAGCTCGAATGGCGAAGTCTATTGACTTCATCGCTATCGTCAGCGCGATCAATCGTTCCCAACCGGGCTAACCATGCGCCAAAGTATCGCTCTACAAAGGCCCCAAACATTGCTCGATTGGAATCATTTACCAAATAAGTTAACCCGTAAACCGCATTAGCGACGGATTGAGCTACCCGCTTATCTTTATCTTTAGCTAACGCATTCAATACGGTCATATGCTGTGTAAATCCAATTTTCCCAGAATCGAGAAGCGCCTGCGAGTTACTCAACAATGATTTTCGTTCACGCACATTCAAGACATCAAGATCGTCCAATAGCTTACTCAACTGCTTACTGCTGATTTGCCATCGCAAATACCCTCTAGCATCTTTGTTCGGAAACACCCAGTCAGCGCCCTCAATGTCACTCACATGCATCTCAGATTGATCAACAAGCACGTTCACATTTTCAACAACGCCGTCTTTGCTCACCAATAACGACAAAGGCACTACCCAATTCTGTGCTTTAACCTTGGCGCCAATCAATCGGTACCTCTGCTGTTCGATTTTGCCATCTTCATGCAACGTCACAAGCGGGTAAGATGGTTGAGTGAGAAGGCTTCGCATGATTGAAGGAATATGCTTATTTCCAGCCCCCGCCATGGCTTCCCATAGATCTTTCGCTTTGGCATTTCCAAATGCGTGCTTGTTCATGTATTGCTTAACCGCAGATTGAAAGGCGTCCGGCCCCAAAATAGATTCGGCCAGTTGCAAAATCGCTTCGCCTTTCGTGTAATTAAGCCCCAACCCGTCAAACACATCCGCGCTGGTACGCACCTTTTTCTTGACCGGACGGGTGGTGGGTGCTGCATCTGTGGGAAAGGCCCTTTCAGCCACCAACTTTTGTGCAAAATTATGTTCAGGGTATAGGTCCATCATCACTTTTGACGCCATCCAGGACGCAAATGCTTCATTAAGCCAAAGATCATCCCACCATGTCATGGTTACTAGGTTTCCATACCACATATGCGCCAACTCATGAGCAATCACGGTCAATGGGCGGGCCTGATCACTCAATCGAGGCTCGTCTTCCATGAGTAACAATCCACTGCGAAATGTCACCAGCCCCACGTTTTCCATAGCGCCGTGAGTGAAGTTAGGTACCGCCACAAAATCCAACTTTTCATAAGGGTAGGGAATACCAAAGTATGCCTCCAAATGCTTTAATATTTTTGGCGTGTTCTTGATGGCAAATTTTGTTCGCCCAGATTGCCCCTTAGGGGTATAGATACGTCCGGGTACCGACAGGCCAGTTATTTCAGCCGAATCAAACTCACCCACTGCAAATGCAATTAAATAGGTCGGCATCGGTTTGGTTTTCTTAAATCTAACGGTTTGCCAACCTTGCTCAACAACTCGTTGCTCGACAACGGTATTCGACAAAACGACATGCTTTTCCGGTGCTCGAATCGTAATTTGGTAGGGTATTTTATTGTCGGGTTCGTCAAAGCTAGGAAACGCCTTGCGTGCATGCATATCTTCGAATTGCGTCGAAATATAGTTCAATCCTTCAAACGTAGAGCGGTATGCCCCATCAGATGTACTGTTCAACTTGCCACTGAACATAATTCTTAGGGTATAGCTTCCAGGCTCAATTAACTTACTACCCTTAGCATGCTGAATGTCATATTTTGCAGGACTTACAGTAAGAGTCTGCGCCTCTTCTAATTCTTCACCATGAACGCGTTTCAGCAATACTGCCTTCTCAATACTCAAGGATGATTGATAAAACTCTACGTGTTCAACGGTGTTCGATACAACGATTTGAATATCCGTGTCACCACGAAATACCACTTCATCTGGATCTAGCACCAACGTTATCGATTGAAATTCTGGCGTGATGAGTTTGGACAAACGGTACGGCTCTTGCTCTTTACTCTCGTTAGCAACGCATAGAGGACTGCCAACAAAAAACATCAGGATTAGAACACAGAACAACTGCTTCATAACTTTTCTCAAAAATAGGATAGGGGGGCGCAGGCTATTTTACACACCATTACGCGGTTTAAGGTTATTGATCTTGCGGATCAATTTCGCCAGCGTGTTTGTACAGTTTTTCTATCAATGAGTCCAACTGCTCTACCTCTGCACTACTTAAACAATCGATGAGAGCGTCTTCATAGTCGTATGAAACAGGAACAATTTGGCGATATACGTCCTCACCAATGTCGGTGAGGACCAAGTTTTGTCGCCGGCGATCCGTTGAATCAACTTCTCTGTGAATCAAATGGCGGCTCAATAACTTTTGAACAGCACGGCTGATAATAGATTTTTCTATCTGCGTTTTATTAGACACTTCATCGGCCGAAGCCCCCGCATACTCGCCGAGAACCGCCATGATACGCCACTCCGTAATAGAGAGCCCAAATTTATCTTTGTAAGCCTGCGCAATCGTTCGGCTCACTCTGTTCGAGAGAATCGATAAGCGATACGGCAGATATTGTTCTAATGTTAGTACACTTGAACGTGGTGATTTTGCACTCATAATCTAACTTATAGTTTTAAACTAAATAGAATCCATTAATTGCAATAGCAACTATTCTAGCATTACCCATCTATCTCTATGAAACAATTAAAATCACTGGCCTTGATCGGCTTAATCTCGCTCACCGCTTTTTCTTGCACGCAAGAAACACAAAACAAATTGGGACGAGCAGTCCAGAATTGGACCGGCACCAACGGGGTACTCGAAATATACGCAGGAAACAAACTGGTTAAAAGATTCTTGAAAATAGACAAGCTCTCAACGGCAAACTCAACTCAAGGAAACCAGCCTCGGCCCTATCGCTTTGGCTACGGAGTTCTGGACGCAAATCTCAATGGTATAGCCGACGCTAACGAACAAAAGGTGTACTTTGAGTTCAGCGACTATTCCACTTCTTACGTTTTCTTTGAGCAACCTTAACACCACACCAATACACCACTTATTAGCTACGTTAAGCCGAGTGGTTTGTATCGCGTGAGGGTGCGGACCGCGTTCTAGCGTTCTTACTTGACGGTTGCATTTAGTTGCTTTAACAACTAATATAGTTGTTAAAGCAACTAAATTGTATTCTGTCATGTCCGATCTATTTGAAAACCCTATGGGCCTTTGTGGCTTTGAGTTCATTGAATTTGCCGCTACGGAAGAGGGTACCCTAGAGCCCATCTTCGAGATGGCAGGCTTCACTAAAGTCGCCGTTCACCGCTCAAAAAATGTACATCTTTACCGACAAGGTGGCATAAATCTTCTCATTAATTACGAAGAAAACAGCAATGCTTTCTACTTTGCCCAAGAGCACGGACCATCAGCTTGCGGCATGGCCTTTCGAGTAAAAGATGCGCAGCACGCTTACAAGCGCGCTCTTGAGTTAGGGGCACAACCAGTAGAGATCCCAACCGGTCCGATGGAGCTTCGGTTACCTGCGATCAAAGGCATCGGCGGCGCGCCCTTATATTTAGTCGACCGGTTCGAAGAAGGGTCTTCGATCTATGACATAGATTTCGAATTTATTGATGGGGTTGACCGCAACCCTGAAGGGTGTGGATTTGAAGTCATTGACCACCTAACACACAATGTTTACCGTGGGCGAATGCAGTACTGGGCCGACTTTTACGAGCGCCTATTCAATTTCCGCGAGATTCGCTTCTTTGATATCAAAGGCGAATACACTGGCTTGTTGTCTAAGGCACTCACTGCGCCAGATGGATTAATCCGAATTCCATTAAACGAAGAAGCGTCAAAAGAAACCGGACAGATAGAAGAATTTTTGATGGCCTATAATGGCGAAGGAATTCAACACATCGCCTTTTCTTGTGACAACTTGCTCGAATGCTGGGACAAGCTCAAAGCACGCGGCATGCCTTTCATGAGTGCACCGCCTGAGACCTACTACAAAATGCTAGATGAGCGTTTACCAAACCACGGAGAACCGGTTGATGAACTTAAATCACGCGGCATCTTATTAGATGGCTCTACTGAAGATGGAAACCCAAGACTGTTATTACAGATCTTTTCAGACACATTAATTGGGCCCGTTTTCTTTGAGTTTATTCAAAGAAAGAAGGATGATGGCTTTGGTGAAGGCAATTTTAAGGCCTTATTTGAATCCATTGAACGCGACCAAATTGACCGTGGCGTCATCTCGGTCGATGCTTAAACCCATCAATAATTGAGGCTGCTATGCTAAATTTGAACGAAACGCATAATCCAAGTTTGCGCAGTTGGGTTGCTTCCGCAAACACCAATGACACTGATTTCCCGATCCAAAACCTCCCGTTCGCGATCTTTCGGCGAGCTGGCCATGGCGAGAGTTATCGTGCTGGCGTCGCCATAGGCGAACACATTGTTGACCTGCGAGCCGCCCATAAAGCCGGCGTATTTCCAATGGAGATGACTCCAGCACTTAAAACGCTGTACAAGCCTAGACTGAATAAGTTTATGGCGCTGGGGAAAGAAACTTGGTCAGCGCTACGATTACATTTATCTAACTCACTAAAGGAAGGCGCACCTCAATCGGCTCAACTTGAAGCTTGCTTAATACCGCAGGCCCAGGCTGAGTATAAGATTCCTGCTCGCATTGGCGACTACACTGATTTTTATACCTCGATTCATCACGCCACGAACGTGGGCAAGCTTTTCCGTCCAGACAATCCGTTATTACCCAATTATCAATGGGTTCCAATTGGGTATCATGGCCGAAGCTCGTCAATTAAAGTGTCTGGCAGCGATTTCCACCGACCACATGGACAACTAAAGGCACCGGATGCAGACGCTCCAGTACTCGAGCCTTGCAAGCGCCTAGATTACGAACTCGAAGTGGGCATCTACATCGGAGAAGGCAACGAAATTGGATCTCCGATCAAATTAGATCAGGCGGAAGATCATGTGTTTGGTTTGTGTCTATTTAATGACTGGTCTGCAAGAGATATTCAAGGATGGGAATATCAGCCTTTGGGACCATTTCTTTCAAAGAGTTTTGCCTCCACCGTCTCACCTTGGATTGTCACTATGGAAGCGTTAGCACCCTATCGGCAAAACTGGGACCGCCCGAGCGACCACCCTCAACCGCTGCCTTATCTGGATTCTCATGATCTACGAAATGGCGGGGCTGTCGACATGCAGCTCGAGGTGTATATTCAAACGGCCGCCATGCGAGCGGAAGGAATGGAACCAGAGCGCATCGCACTGAGTAACTTTAATCAATCTTACTGGTCAATTTCGCAAATGGTCGCCCACCACAGCGTAAACGGCTGCAATCTCAAGCCTGGCGACTTGTTTGGCAGTGGTACGATGTCGGGGCCCAATCCAGAAAGCGTGGGCGCACTTCTTGAAGCCACCGTCGGTGGACGCGAACCGATCATGCTTGGGCATGGTGAGAAACGCACCTTCCTGGAGGATGGCGACACCGTCATTCTTAAAGGTCATTGTGTTAACGACAACGCACCAAAAATCGGTTTTGGCGAAGCCAAGGCAACGGTTTTACCGGCAAAAGAGGTCTAACCATGAAGATCGAGCACATTCATCATGTCGCGTATCGCTGCCATGATGCGAAAGAAACCGTTGAATGGTATGTAAAAAACCTAAAGATGGACTTTCAATTAGCCATTGCCGAGGACCAGGTACCTTCAACTAAGGAACCTGACCCCTATATGCACGTGTTTTTAGATGCAGGGCAAGGTAATGTGCTCGCCTTTTTTGAGCTACCAACCAAACCGAAAATGGGCCGCGATGAAAATACACCGGAATGGGTTCAACACATCGCGTTTAAGGTTAAAGACATGGCCACGTTACTTGAATACAAAACCCATTTAGAGGAAAACGGCGTAGAGGTTCTCGGTGTCACTGATCACTCAGTCTTTCATTCCATCTACTTCTTTGATCCCAACGGCCACCGATTAGAATTGGCCGCCCCGGATACCGAAGAGCGCTCAAAATTGGAACGCTTGGATGAGGTTAAATGGGCAATGTTAGAAGAATGGTCAGAGACCAAAAGGGCACCTAAACACGCCGATTGGATGCATAAAAAAGCCTTTGAAGGTTAATCGCGTGATGAAACTGAGAACCTACTTTAGAAGCACCGCAGCCTACCGGGTCCGAATTGCTCTGCACATTAAAGACGTTGAACATGACTTGGTTCCCATTAATTTACTCAGTTCAGAGCATCAACAAGACGCATTTTTAAAACACAATCCTGAAGGGCTCGTACCAACGTTAGAAGTTGATGATCACACTTTAACTCAATCAATTGCCATTCTAGAATACCTTGAAGAGGAATTTCCTCAACCCGCACTCCTGCCATCAACGTCATTAGATCGGGCCTATGTGCGCAGTCTGGTTCAGATCATTGCAAGCGATGTTCACCCTATTAATAACCTAAGAGTTCTTAAGTTTTTAGTGAACGACCTGGGGGTCAGCGAGCAAAACAAAATGGTTTGGTATCACCATTGGATTGCCAAAGCATTTACCAGCCTTGAACAAAAGCTGGCAGACGGCGCTCATACTGGCTTGTTCTGTTTTGGTGACACGCCCACCTTTGCCGATGTGTGCTTAATACCGCAAGTGTACAATGCGAAAAGATTCGATTGCCCCATGGCTGATTACCCTACTATTCGACGCATTGAACAACATTGCTTAACGCTGCCAGCTTTCGCTAACGCCAGTCCGGAAAAACAACTCGACGCCCTCTAGCCAACTTTTTACCGTTCAATTAAGACCCCATCGCATGATTTCGCAACAAGACGTAATTAACCAACTCCCCGAGCACCTGCAACCCTTCATTGCAACGCAAAACTATGATCAGTATACGCCTCGAGATCACGCCATCTGGCGCTTTCTATTACATCAGCTGAAATTCAGCATGCGTGACAGCGCGCATCCAACCTATTTTGAAGGGCTCAAAAAAACAGGTATTGGTTTAGAGGCCGTTCCCAAGATAGAGGAGATTAATGCTTGCCTAAATAGACTTGGCTGGCAGGCTGTTGCCGTTGATGGGTTCCTACCTCCTGCGGTATTTATGGAATTTCAAGCGCGAAAAATTCTCGCCATTGCGCTGAACATTCGATCTTTTGAGCATATGCTCTATACGCCAGCACCAGACATTATTCATGAGTCAGCGGGCCACGCCCCGTTTTTAGTAGACATCGACTACGCTGAGTTTTTACAACGCTTTGGCGAACTTGGAATGCAAGCGGTTTCCAACCAGCATGACATGAATATCTATGAGGCTGTAAGAGAACTCTCAATTGTAAAAGAAAGTTCGAGTTCGACAATTGAAGAAATCAAGGCCGCTGAGGCGGTCATAGATGACCTGCAAAATAAAGAGGTGGCGCCATCTGAGGCCAACCTATTAGCCAGATTACATTGGTGGACTGTGGAGTACGGCTTGGTAGGAGACTGCAGTGACTACACCATTTATGGTGCTGGCCTATTGTCGAGCTTGTCCGAAAGCCAAAGCTGCTTGGATGATGAAAATGTTAAAAAGCTGCCGTTAACCTTAAATGCAGTCAGAACCTCGTACGACATCACTTTGCCGCAACCGCAGTTGTTTGTTACAGAATCATGCCGACATTTAAGCCAAGTGTTAGAAGAGTACGGCAGACACATGTGCTGCCAACGAGGTGGGGCCAGTGCGTTGCAGGAGTCATTGAAATGCAGCAGCATCAATACCTCTCAATACAACTCGGGATTACAGGTAGCGGGAAAAACCAGCCGGGTAATCACTGACGCAGTCGGAAACGCCATCTATTTTAACACCGAAGGGCCGACGCAACTGGCCTACCAAAATAGTGAACTGACTGGGCATGGAATAGACTACCATTCACAGGGCTTTGGCTCTCCAATCGGCAGACTTCGAACCATGGAGCGATGCTTATCAGCCTATACCGTGGACGAACTAAAACGGCACGAAATCGAGATCGGGACCGTCGTCACATTGAACTTCTTGTCTGGCATCAAAGTGGTGGGGGAACTCACTCACATTCTGCGCCGAGACCAAAAGAACATTCTTTTTACGCTGCTCAACTGCACCGTCACCGACATTGATGGCAACGTGCTATTCGACCCGAGTTGGGGCACCTTTGATATGGCCGTTGGAGATTCCATCACGTCAGTCTCTGGCGGGTCAGCCGACCAAACAGCGTATCCAATGTACGAAGCGCCGTCTCAAAATGTAACAGCCGAACAAGACTATGATAGTGCGGCACAGGAACAATTTAGAATTTACGCACAAATCAGACAGGCTCGCGATCACGAACAAGGCATTGCCAAAGCAATCGAAGACACCGTTAAATTTGCAGACGCCGACTGGCTGCTCAATTTCGAAGCCTTGGAACTTTGCCAACACCGCTCCGAATTTTCTTCACAATCGCGCATACTTATATCCAGACTGTCTCAAGAAACCAATGATGCCAAAACTCTGATCACCAACGGTCTAGCGAGGCTAAACGAACACGTAAACTAGCCCAATTGTTCAATGACATATCGATAGGCCTCCATCAATGAGATACACAACTGGTCCGCTGAGCTCAGGTCCTGTTGCTTCGAATAGTCATTGGGAATAGCGATGCATGTTAACCCTGCCGCCTTTGCGGCGGCCACGCCTGCCGCCGTGTCCTCGAACGCAAAGGACTGTTGAGGCGCTACTCCTAACCGCTCACACGCTAATAAATAGACATCTGGCGCAGGCTTACCATTAGGCACTTCGCTGCGCGTCACAGTGACGTCTAAACACTCCGAAAGCCCATGCGCCACGATGCTTCGGTCCAAGTCCTCTCGACCAGCACCGGTCGCAATACCCATTTTAAAACCGCGAGAGCGTGCCAGAGCCAAAGTATCCATTACCGTTGGCATCAATTTAGGGGCACCGGTCACCGACCGTCGTTTGAATAAATCTTGCTTCCGAGCTGCAAGACTCTCCGGCGTTTCTGAGAGACGATATTGGCGAACAAACACCTCAGCATTTTGCAAAGTCGGTATGCCATTGTGGCCCTGAATGTATTCTTGCTCAGTGATGTCAATATTAAAAAGCCCCATGACCTCTTGCCAACATTGAAAATGCAGGGACTCGCTGTCGACCAACGTGCCGTCATGATCGAAGATAAGGGCTATCGATTCCATACTTACTCTGATTTAAGGGTCAAAATTTAGTACAGACTGTACCGAAAATTATCCACCCTTAACAGCGAACGATTGCTGGCCTGAGGTTTTACCTAGGATTTTACCCAAGGTCTTACCTGAGCTCTTAATCAAGAATAGCTTCAGTCGACCTATCTTCCTCTAGGCAGTGAATTTTTGTGTAGGAGGTAAACGCTTGTTTTACCCGTGCTGCGTTAATTACGTAGTTAACCTCTTCTCCTACAAGCTCAACGCAAAAGACTTCCAGTTCTGACCCGTCACATAAATTGTACACAGCCGAACTGCATTCGGCATCCATAAATCGTTTCAAACCCGACTCCCTGTCAGCATTTCATGATAGTTAGAATTGCACTCAGTACCCCAGTACAGACAAGTGCGTAAATAAGATAAAAGGCCGCCCAACATCCATGCTAGGCGGCCCAAAACCTGCAGTGCAAACATCCTGTTTAATTCCTAATCCTAAGGACACTGCTATCAGCAACCCAACATCCTGTTAGTAGGTTCATCCTGAACTTCGCTGACGAAAAGAATGTTAAACAATGTGACAAAGTGTGACCTCACCCGTACGGGTGAAATTTGGTCAGACCAATTAAAGCTACCCCATTAACGCCTAAAAAGCCTGTGATTACCCCCTTAACTTCGTACCACTGGATAACCGGTTCGACGCCATTCCCAGTTTCTTGCTATTCTTTCCATAACAATATAATCCTTCGCCACAACTCTCATGAATAAACTCCACAACAATATCTTAGAAACGATTGGCAATACGCCCATCGTGAGGATCAACAAACTGGCTCCTGAGCACGTTAACCTTTACGTAAAAATTGAGGCCTTCAACCCAATGGGGTCAGTTAAGGACCGCTTAGCCTTAAACGCCATCGAAGAGGCTGAGAAATCAGGAGAGCTAAAGCCAGGACAAACCATCGTTGAAGCGACCAGCGGAAACACGGGAATTGGTCTTGCCATGGTCTGCGCTCAAAAAGGCTACCCATTGGTTATTACCATGGCTGAGTCGTTCAGCGTAGAAAGACGACGACTCATGAGATTTTTGGGCGCCAAAGTCGTGCTTACACCCGCGGCTCTCAGAGGGAATGGCATGGTAGCCAAAGCGAAAGAGCTTTCAGAAAAACACGGTTGGTTTATGACCCGCCAGTTCGAAAACCAAGCTAATGCCGATATGCATTCGAAAACCACAGCTCCAGAAATTCTTAGCGCATTCGCAGATAAGCCTCTAAACTTTTGGGTAACCGGGTATGGCACCGGCGGAACCTTAAAAGGAGTGGCTCGCGTATTGAGAGAGCAGAACTCCAATACCAAAATCGTCGTTTCTGAACCTGATGTCGCCAGTTTAATTTCATCGGGCAACAGACAACAAAACCATGAAGACGGATCACCAGCCGAAACACACCCCAACTGGGAACCGCACCCAATTCAAGGTTGGACTCCCGACTTTATACCCAAACTGACCGCTGAAGCGATAGATAGCAACTTTATCGATGAAGTTAAAACCATAGACGGAGCAACCGCCATAAAGTGTTCAAAACAGTTGGCGCAACAAGAGGGAATTTTTGTTGGTATCAGCGCTGGCGCTACCTTCGCAACGGCATTGGAAGTCTGCCAGTCAGCACCCGAAGGCGCAAACATCCTGTGCATGCTGCCCGACACGGGAGAACGATACCTTAGCACCCCTCTTTTCGGTGATATTGAAGAGAATATGAACGCCGATGAAATTGCGGTATCACTATCAACACCGACTGCTCAGCTGAGTTAGATCATTACTTTTTGGACCTATCAACATGAAAACTTCTATTCCCAGTACACTGGCTTTGTCTTTCGCGCTATTGTTTTGTTACTCGAGCTGGGGCCAAGTAGAGGGTGTAGAATATTCATGGAAGGAAAAACGGAACAAAAAGGGTATTGTGATTCAAACCAGCGACGTTGCCGGATCATCATTTAAGGCCGTACGCGGTGAAATGACGGTAAACGCAAGCGTCGAAAGCTTGTATGGCCTTGTAGATGATCTTGCCGCCTGCCCAGACTGGGCGGACCTTTGTAAGGAGGCCCGTCTAGAAAAACGGGTCTCGCCTACCGAGAGCTATGCCTATATATACAATGACGTGCCCTTTCCAGTCAGCGACAGAGACGTTTACATTCACGTAGTCTGGAGCAAAATCAATCAACGAGTCACCATGACCAGCGTGGCTTCCGAAGGAGGCCCACCAAAACACAAAAAAGCCGTGCGCATCCAGAACGCGATCTCACAATGGCACTTCACACCAAACGAGGATGGAACCACCAAAGTTGAAAACTTCGCTCACATAGACCCGAATGGGCCGACGCCGGCTTGGATTACCAACATGCTACTCGTTGATTCACCCTATAAATCGATGAGTAAAATGCGCAAACTGGTCGAAGCCGGAAAATATGAGAATGCCGTACTACCTTTTTGACCTTGGAACTCCAATGGATAGAGCCTTAACCACACCAAAAGAATGTTCGCGATGACTTTCCTCCAGAGACGACAAAACTTATAAGCCTAAACCTTCAGCTAGTACCCACGTCCAACAACAAATATCATTTTATCCTAGGGCGTTTTCTTGTCTAATAGAGCGGTTCGTCATACATAAATTTAGACTTAACTATGATTAAAGACAGCTCTCACACTTTAGCCATTACTGACCTAAAAAAGGCCGTGATTGCGCCCCCACAGTGGTTGGTTTCGGCGCTTTCTGAACCCAGAACCGAGCACCATATTCAAGTAGAAGGCTGCAACATTAAGGTCTACGAATGGGGTGATTCAAGCAACCCCCCTCTGGTTCTAATGCACGGATTCTTGGCGCACTCTCATTGTTTTGCATTCATCGCTCCCTATCTAGCAACCCAATATCATGTTGTGGCGTTCGACCATTCAGGCATGGGTGACTCTGGCTGGCGCGAGCAGTATTCAGAGAACATTCGTGTTAAAGAACTCATGGGCGTATGCGACCAGAAACAATTATTTAGCCATGCCCAATCTCCGATCATCATTTCTCATTCCTACGGGGGCCGTATAGGAACAGCGGCCGTCACCGCTCATCCAGACAGTTTTTCTGGTTTGATCATCTGCGACTTAATGATCATTCGCCCCGATGTTCTGAAAGCCAATATCGAAAAATTTCGCCCTCCTGGTGGTGGTAGAGATCCCAATAAACCGAATCGCGTATACCCAGATTACGACACAGCAAAAGAGCGATTCGTTCTGGCTCCGCCGCAATCCGTCGAACTGCCATACTTGAAAGACTTTATGGCTTACCACTCGCTCAAACCCGTAGACGGAGGGTGGCAATGGAAATTCGACCCAAAGCTATTCATCAGCACGCAAGAAAAGGAACCGTCGTGGGGACGCGTTGGACAAAATCTCGTGTCGGCACCAGGCAGAAAGGCCATCGTTTACGGTGAACAAAGTTATCTATTTAATGCTGATTCGGTCAGTTACGTCGAAGAGCTCATCCTTGAATTGGAGAGCCCTCAATTTCCGATCATCGGCATACCCAATGCTCGCCATCACTTAATGCTAGATCAACCGATGGCGTTTCTAACGGCTCTGAGGTCAATCTTAGCAACGTGGACGTAAGCGACTATTCGCGCCACCACCTAGTCCGACAACCACCCTCGGTCCGTCATTAAATAAGTCGCAAAACTCGCCAGCCAATGTGATCCAGAGTAATGCTCATCTGAGACCGCGGCAACGCCTGTTTTGGCGTGTACCTGCGCGGCTGAAACCAAGCTATTTACGCGCAAATCGCCTTTGGGTAAGGCGCGTGCGACATTGAATAAGTTCCAAGCGCGAGAGGAATTGACACCATCAAGATGAACCAGTTTTCCATCTGAAGCGTCTTTCACAATGCCGGGCTTCAGCCATTCGTGTGAACCATCATTGGGTATGGATGGAAGAAAGTCGGTTAACCATTTTGAAAACTCATCGCTTGGTAGTATGCGACGCATCAAGTCCGCTTCCATTAAACACGGTGACAAAAAGTCTTCACCACTGGGTTCGTAAGCTAACGGGCAATTAACGTCTTTTAGGTGAAACGCCATTGACCGCGAAACGATCAGGTCTTCCATCTCTTTATCTTTAATCTCGCGAGCCCAATCAAGCATCAAACCAAAAGCAAATGCACTCTGATTATGGGTGCCTAATCGAATTGGGTACGCTAGCTTGGGTAGCCAGTCTTTCAAACTCTGAGCAATATCTCGCTCCAATGGCTCCAAGATCGACAACCACTCTTTCGCTTGCGGAGTATTCCATTGCCTTAACTCCGTGGTTAACTGCAAATACCATGCCAAGCCATACGGCCTCTCCCACGACCCACGAGCGGGGCGAGAAAAGTTAGCCACCTCACCCTCGAGTTTTTCTCGTGTAAAGTTCTCGTTCAATTTATTAAAGGCTTCATCTCTCCATTGAGCATCCTGAGGACCGACTCTCAGAAGTCGCACTAGAAGCCAATGCCCGTGAACCGAACTGTGCCAATCAAAGCAACCGTAAAAGGTTGGAAAGATCACTTTGGGTCGTCCAATTGCTTCCGCGGTGTCGGTGGTTCTGGAAATCTTATTTGGGAATTCTTGCTGAACACACGCCAACGCTAATGCCGAAAAACGATCCGCCAGTTCCGGCTCAATGCTCTGAGGATAACGACTTTGCTTGTCTTGTTGATACGCAACTGCCTCTACTGAAGTAAGAACCACAATGACCAACGCTGACAATAGAAATAATTTGAATGTTTGCATTTTAAATACTTTCATAAAATTCAATTTACGCCAATGTTGTCACTTCCCCTCCTTATTAGCAAATGTGCATTGCTCGAGTTCGCCTGCCCAGGTTTCATAATCGCCATCTGTGAATATACAATCTTTACGCAATCAGCCCTACGTCGATAATCGGGCTGATCACGTTCAGAGCTCACTCAGGGTGTCGGTGTCTAGGGACAACTCAATCCTACGGCACTCAGGATTGCATTCTTCTCCACCAACGTGAAATTCTTGTTGGTGATTTTCGCGTGCGGCATGCTGTTATTTGCATTACAAATTAGGTTCTGCAAGTCCTGAGAGTTTGAGAATTCATTATCAAAATTCGCTTTGTTATCCCAATCATATTCAGGGTCCAAGGCTATGTGACACGTACGACATGCTTTTGCTATACCATCCTTGTACGCTTGTGGCTCGGCACTCCATGACTGCGGAACGTAGTTTTCGTCAATCGCATTAATATCTGAATTGGCTGGTGGATTCGCGTACCAACCATTAATCAAGCCCTCAATACCGTCCGAGGGGTCGGTATCGAGTACCAACTTGTTCAAACGGTGGAACATAGCATGTTCAACTCGGTTGGGTTGATCTCGGCCACCAGGATACTTGAAACTCGCCGTATCAAACTCACGGAAACTCGCTTTGCCAACCAGTCTAACGTCTTGATTCGTCCACACCGTGCGAGCACCACTCATAATGTCAGAAGGGACATCGCCGCCATGGCAATTTAAGCACAAGCCTGGCTGATGCTTGTCACCACAACCATCAAGGTCAGCCACCGTAGTACGCGGAAAGTCCGCGTGCTCTTGGGTTGAATTTGATGGTGCGTATACATAGAACTTGACGGTCGGCTTCAGGAAAAAGTCATAGATGACCTCGGGTATGGTGTGTCTCGGATTAAGATACGCCACCTTTTCCAATTCAATTTTTGCCTGCTGAAGTTCCTCGCCCTCTAACTTCAACTCTTCTAGATTTGAAGGCAAATACCAATCGGGAAAGACCACACGCGTAAACGTATCGATGGCTGAAAACTCCATAGTCACCGTAGGTCCGGGCGCGTCATACGCCGCAGCTGCGTCCGCATTACTCAATTTTTGATCACCTTGACCATGGTTAGCCACCCAGCAAGCAATCGCGTTGGCGTTTTTTCTCAGGCAATGCATGTTACGCCCAAACCCTAAGTCGTTGTGATTCAAGTAGGCCACAGCGGCCGCCTTATAACCGTTGTTTTCAGCCGGAGCACGCCCAGTCAGCGGATCAAACCCATTAGTTTGCCACCAATCGCCTAGGGTGGTTCGTTTACGATTTGGATCGATTTTATTGTAGTAAGCCTCTCCTACAGCTTGTTGCCTTTGGACGTCAAAACTGTTCTGCTTTCGACTTAGGTATCGAGTTGAGTTAACCACTCCTAGGTTGTCTTTACACTCATAGCTGGGAGTTGCCAACCGGAACCTAGCGATCAACTCCAGCAAATACTCTCGATCGAATATCTTCTCCGCCACCAACGGTTCTTTACTGATTAATAGGTTTTTGTAATCAACGTTTTCGTTCTTAACCTCAAACTCTTGATGACACTCTTCGCCTAAGTATTTGTTTTGCCAACACAGCTGGTACACGCCTGGATTAAGAGCATTGAACTCAAAACCACCATCAATTGATGTCAAGCTTTGCCTCGCCTTTTCGCCACTCTTCAGATCGAATAGGAGTACTTCTAGATCATGCAGCCCCATTGTTTGTGACCTATCATTTTCAGGCAGTATTAAGTCAGCCACGATTTTACCGCTGACCTTTGCGCCTAAATGCAATTGAGCTCGCTCCTCTTTAGCTATTGATGTAAAAGACATAAGCAGCAGACCCACGAGGGCCGCACATTTTTTAAAGTACATTGAACACTCCTTAGTTTCCTTGTAAGTTGAGTTACTACGACACACTCGATGCCGTCGTTAACTATCCACCCATGGCAAAATTCTCAATTTTCCATTGCCCTTTTAGATAGAGACGACTCAATATCAATTAATACGACACGACTCTCCAAATCTATTTTTCTATCTAGCGTAGACTGCTTCTTGATTTGATCAACATCGGCACAAACCGTTGATCATGGGTATTCATAGATCGCTGTTTCAAGCGTCGAATACGACGACTCAGCGTGATATGGTTAGGATGTTACAAAGGACTGAGGGTAAAAATGACACTTCGATTTTTAATTGTTTTCGCACTGATACTAGGCTCATTTTCACCGCAGCTTGAAGCAGGCATCTTTTCTTCCATAGCCAAATTGGGGAAAAAAGCCGAGGCGCCAACAAACACCACCTGGAAGGCAGGTGATATCGACCTCAAGCATCTTGATCTGCCGGACGGGGAAAGCACCAAACTAGTTAAAGTAACGTTAAATGCCAATAAGGAATGGCAGTTTTTTAACCCTGACGGTACCCCCATCGTAAAGAGTGATGCAATGAAAAATGCCGTGTTGTTCATAGAGAGGGCACAGGTACCAAGAGACCTTTCCAAATTGGGCTCAATCCCCAAAAATAATCGCTTACTGGTTCGCGATGGAGAAACGATCTTTGAGCTAGGACGTTCGCCCAGTCTAAGCCTTAACGCAGGCCAAGCCTCAATACCAATAAGAAGCCACCAACAATTAAGCAACGCGATTAATCACTTTAAAGGGCCTTGGAAAAGCGGCCCGATTAGAGTGCTTGGCCTAAAAGACCAAGCCAAAAACTCACTGAGCCTACGCACTGGCGTTGATGCTCAAAGGTTGCTCACCAATCCAGCACAATTAAAAGAGCAAACCATCGTACTAGCTGGCCCAATCAAGGACGGAAAGATCAAAGTCGACGGGCAAAATTTGTCGCTAAACTCACTACGAACGATGAGTGACGAACACGACATTAGCCTAGTCGTACTTGAAACACCAAGAACGGTATCGCCCAAACGCGTGGCGAATCGTTTGCGAGACATTGGAGCATTTGATGGTGATGTTTCCACCGGTCAGTTTCTGAGTAAACTGCAGCCTCCCGGGAACACGGTACAATACCAAGTATCACAGTCCGGAAGAACACAAGTCGCCATTAGCCAGCTTCCGCGCCACACGAACGTGGTAACTCAATCATCCAAGGAGTCAGCACTTCTTCAAAACCTTGCCATACAAACGGTAATCAGAAGCGCTTCCATTTATCGCCCCAATTCAGAGCGACAAAAGGAGTTAGACCAGCAATTACCTTTCGGTATTCCGTCTTGGGCTCTGGGATTTTTTATCGTATCTTTAATGCCTGCTTTCTGGGCATGGAAGGAATGTAAATGGGTGTGGAACAAAGTTTGGCCACACCCGGTATTACTTCACCCAGATGACGCCACGCCATGGCACTCAATCGTAGGCGCTCTTCGCTTTCTGATCTTTTTGTGCGTTGTTCTTCCGATTATTGGCATTTGGGCGGCGGCCTTTAAATTACTCAAAATGGTATTCGACGCCATTAGGTACATTGTTGAACGATGTGACACATTTATCCGTTGGTTTTTTGATATCGGTGGTTACAGAAAATCCAAAAAACCCTAATTGCTACAATCGAGTTCGCCTATTGAATCAAATCAACCTGCAAGTCATAGGTGTATGTTTGCAGCCCGAAATGTCCGTAGTTAAGCGTGTATGTTTGGTCCTCAGTGGCGATGCGGCTTGAATGTATTCCGTAGATCAAGCATGTCCCCGTCGCGCATACGACCTGGTCAATCCAGCTTTTTATTGAAAAGACTCTATCGGCAATTTGCTTACCATCAAGCCAAGACAAAAATGGACTGGATACCGATAAACCATACGCCCCGCAAGTCGGTGTCCAGACATTAAATGGATAAACGCCACAACTCAAAAGCCCTCGATTAGCGCCGGCTATGCCCACGAATGCGTCCACGTTTTCTTGTTCGCTTAACTTGATAATTTGTTGCGCGGCTAAGGTAACCCCCATCGAATGACCGATAACGTCGATTTTTCCGCTGCAAGACGCCTCAATCGCATCTTGTAGTGCGGCACGAACTGGGGACTCCTCGGAACCGCTGTGATTGTTTAGACTGGGGTTAGAAGACACTCCCCAACTGGGTACGAAGATTTGGCTATCAGCGTAGCCTCTTGCAATGAGCTCATTATACGTTGGCTCCCAGCTGGCCGGGCTAGCGGCGTTTCCATGCACCAACACCACGTTATCGTTACACGCCATCGATGGATTCGCGGTAATTAGCAGCCCTATAATGGCAGCACTCCTTAGGATTAGATTCTTCATTAGCTTATTCTCATTTGGTTAATTTACATCTCAAGTCCACCAATACCGGCCTTTCTCGACTAATAGGTGCATCGAAACTTTCTTATTTTTTACTGAACAGCCACTAACAATTTGACACTTCAACAATTGTTGAGTATGGTTTTCTCATTATTCAACAATTGTTGAGTAATTGCAAATGCGTCGATTCCAGTCGTTCAAAGAGACACGCATGCGGTCAACCAAAATTAATAACAAGAAATTTGGATCACTGAATTCAAATCATCGTCACGCGTAATTAGTGACCATCAAAACCAAAGGAGCAACACTCATGATTACCCTTTCTTCGCGAGTACTCGTTACCCTCGCCTTATGCTTCGGTATTTTTCCGCTAACAACACTTGCTGGCAGTTGGCAGCAAAATGTGTCCATAGGCGGATTCAATTCCGTGAATATCTACACCCCCGATAGCAATTCACCGGTTGGAAATGGCAAAGCACTATTGCTGGTGCTGCATGGTTGTGTTCAACCAATTAATAACTACCTCACCGCCAACCTTGAAGACGCTGCCGAAGCACACGGCATGGTGATTGCGGTTCCTGACGCCGCTAACAAAGCGGGGTTCAGTTGCTGGTCGTACTGGCAAGGCGCGATTAATCGAAGCTCGGGCGACTACGCAAACCTGATCAATCTTGCGAATGGATTAACTGGAGATTCAGCTCGAAACATCGACTCTGATCAAGTTTATATATCAGGCCTTTCTTCTGGCGCGGCGTTTGCATCCCAAGCCGCGTGCGTTGCACCGGACATTTTTGTTGGCGTGGCTTCCAGTGCAGGCCCGACATTGGGAACCAGTTCAAATGGCGCCATCTCTACCTGTGAAACCGTAAGTCCATCGACGTTTAAATCTCGTTGTGAATCCTACGCTGGCTCAAATTACCAACAATACCTGTCTAGTCAATTAGCGGTGATAGGCCACGGAACTGCCGACACAACGGTAAACACCTGCTACAACCAACAAAACGCCAATGGCTACGCGAACCTTTTCGGTGTGTCAGAGCTTGCAGGCACTACTACAATTAACGAAGGCCCGAGCAACACTGCGCAACAAACACTGTGGGACGACAATCGCATTTCAATGCTCTGGTTTGATGGTTTAGATCATTCCTGGTCTGGTGGCGCTGGCGCTTCTGGCGGCTATGTTGCGGGTAACAGCATTAACTTTGCTACCTACCTGGGTGAGTTTTTTGCACAAAACAACTTAAGAGTTAATCGCAACGAAGCGCCAATCATTTCAAACTACCAAGTCACGGAAAACAATTCACAATTGAGCATTTCAGGCATTGCCATTGACCCCGATGGCACTGTTGACTCTGTGACCTCGAACGTGGTTTCTGTGACCAGCGGCAATCCAGTGCTGATCGAAACCATTGTGGGGCAAGCAAATTCGAACAGTGGCGTATTTTCAAATCAGAGTGCGGTGCTGGTCGATGGTTTGTATGAGATTAAAACCCACGCTACGGATAACCAAGGTGCGGTAAGTGAATCGCAAACGTCCACAGTTCGTATTGGACCAATCCCGCCAAACAGTGCGCCAATGATAAGTAACGTAAATGCGAGTATTAATGAGCAATGCGCCACTATTACTGGCTCCGCAGTAGACTTAGATCAGAACCTAGCCTCAGTCACGGTACAGTTTGATAATGCCCTTGTGACCGCAACCCAGAGCGCAAACGAGTTTTCCGCTCAACAGTGCAATCTGGCTGGTGGAAACAACAGCGCCATTATCACAGCAAACGATTCAGCTGGCTTAAACAGCAGCCAAACCATCAACTTTGTAATTGATGCGGGTATTACAGGGGACTACAACTTGCATATTAATGAAGGCCACATCAGCTGGGGGGTTGGCTATTCAGCCTGTTACCTTGAATTTGGCACATCGAACTTCACGATGAGGGAAACCCCATCAGCAAACCAATGCCAATGGGTAGCCGACGGTGCCCCGAGCTGCGCCGGGCCGATACAAAGTTGCCAATCAAATTCCGGCACTCTAGATTCAGACAATGACGGAGTAGATGACGCACTAGACAACTGCCCAAACACCGCAAATTCAGATCAGGCGGATAATGACAACGATGGCCTAGGAAACGTGTGTGACAGCACGCCCAACGGTCCAACAACCACCTGCACAGAAACCAGAAGCAGTAATTACGCACACGTCAGCGCCGGTCGCGCAGTAGTCAGCGGCTTTAGTACGTTTGCAGTGGGTTCAAACGACCCCATGGGGTTCTATAACATTTTCACTTTCACCACATTGAAAGAAACCAGCGCGGGCTACTTTGAAACCGGTAACTGCGACTAGTACCGGTTGGTTGAGATACCTAGGAGGGGATTAATAGAGCCATGTCCGGGTAAAACTACGTGGCTCTATTCTCAATTGATCAACGGCACAATAACTTAGCGATCACGACTCCACACAACTTTTTGTTAGTTTACTTCAGGATAATGGTTTTTACGTCTTCCCCATCGTTCCATCTATTACACGCATTTGTGCCTGAGACAGTTACCGTTTCGCCAGACATATAGGCAGCGAGTAATAGTGCGTATTGCGACTGTCCCGCCACTGAACTTTCGTCGGCAATCATCCAATACGATTGATTTTGTGCGCATGAGGGACGACCGGTAGCTGCTCCTGATAAATAAAAATAATGCAACCCATCAGTAGCTCGAACTTCGAGCTGGGTTACCTTGCCTTCCTGGGTTCCCGCAAAAGCAAATGTACTCACAAATAATGGAATTAACCAAATTACCTTTTTCATCAACGCTCCTTAATCAAAATAATAATGACTACCACCTCGCTAGAGGCAAATAACAGCTGGCTAAAATAAACGAGGTAGGTAAAAAAGCCAACTACTAATTTGCCCTGACCGAAAGCTCAGAATTACCCGTTCTTTCTGGAACTTTGAAGCATGAATTCAACCGCATCAATCAACTGTTTCCGATCATAGCTTTCATAATGAGGATTTTTCTCGTCCATTAAACACAACTCCAGCATCACACTAAAGAGAGCAGGTTTTAAGTGCCGTCACATTTGTATTTGCATATGCGTCTAGCAACATAAATCGGCTTAGACTCAAATACCCATATTACGAAGGGGCTTGCTAATACAAAAAAAATCATTGCAGCTAACGCGACAGTAGAATTAATAATGTCATTACGTTATGAGCGGAGCCAGTCTGACAGGCCAATACTCACAAGCAAGCTCAGAAAACCGAGACCATATCAAGCCAACACTCCTAGCCAGAGAATTCGAATAATAACGGCGTCAAGTAGTGAAAATTGTTATGTTTTTTCGTTTATATTTAGTATGTGTAATTTTAAATTTCTTCCGCATATTTGAAGAACCGTAGATCCTTTAAACTTAGCGGTATATGTTACAGCGCCATCTACAAAATAGCCTTCAGGTAAAAAGCAGTATCTCGATTCTAGCTTAGCCTTAACTTCGAATTCATCAATCTTTGTTGCCGAAGAAATCTCGTTTGAAATCCATTGACCATCTTCAATATGTATTTGGCAATGACACATTACATCACCATACTCGGCATGACCGTAATAGCATTGGCTGGGGAAGTCGATTACAGCTTTTCCTTCTTGCATAGCTACTTCTCCGATTAAGGCTGGCTCGAAATCGACTTTATTCAGTTCCATGCTCTAGATCTCTGACCTGAAATGCGCCGTGGCAAGGGGCGTTTACGGCGCCCCGCTTGCTTGACGTGTTAAATGCATTGCATTCTTAGCTATTCACTATAACCTGTAGACTTTCGTTTTGTCATTTATCCTTGATAGCTGGCTGAGCGCTCAATCATTGAGGCGACCAAATGACAAACCTACGATTATGTTACCAAACCATTGAGTTTGGTAACATAGACATTCATCTTTGCACACTCCGGAATAAACAAGAATTCCACGACCCTGAAGGCATTGCTGAAGAATTGGGAATTTCTTCAGCTGCTTGGCCTATTTTTGGAATTGTGTGGCCGTCAAGTTTGGTACTGGCGCACCATATTTCTAACTATGACATCGGCTATAAACGTGTTCTGGAGATTGGATGTGGTACGGCCCTCAGTAGTTTACTGCTGAATAAACGGCAGGTGGATATTACGGCAACTGATCACCATCCAGAGGTAGAGGCCTTTCTAACCAGAAACTCAGAGCTTAATGGGGACGCGCTTATTCCCTTTGAGAGAACAGGCTGGGGGGATGGCAATGATAATTTGGGTCGCTTTGATCTAATAATTGGCAGTGATCTATTGTACGAGGACGAGCATATAGGATTAGTTTCAAATTTCATTCGAGAGCACTCAAACCCAGAATGCGAAGTGATCATTGTCGATCCTGGTCGAGGAAGGAAAAATAAACTCTCGGAAAAACTGCTAAAAATTGGCTATATATCTACGTTTTCAAAACCTCAAAATACAGATTATCTAGATAGTGATTTTAAGGGTTATATTTTAAAGTTTGTGCGTGCCGAATAAGCATTTAACGGCTTGCCAAGGGGCACTGAAAACGCGCCCGAACTGCCGTAGGCAGCGTTTTGGTTCTTATTAAGTATTTATGCCCAACCAATATTCTATTGTTTCTAATCGAACGATTTCTTCACCGGTAAGTGAGCCTTTTATTTCTTTTGCCTTTAATTCTATATTTTCTTTTCCGAACTGCTTCGATAGGTAGAAGACAACCTCCTCGATGCTAATATCCCATTCAAGCAAAAGTGAATCAATTGCCTCTTCTAGAGATATCGTTGCTTTCGGATTTAGCTCATTCAAAGCGTACGCAGAAAATGCCACACCTTTGCCAGGGCTCTGTCTCCTAATACTATTGGGAAACAGCGTATCGAATAGTTCGGACTCATTGAAAACACTCAACTTCTCCACAATACTTGGTAGATCTCGGAGGGTATTTCCAGAACGAACTATTTCGAGAACCTGATTAGTCATCAGTATGCATAACGCTGTGTTCTTTTGAATTTCTGGAATGGATGCTTTTGTGTTATTAAACACAATAGGAGCAACGGAAAAATTTCAACAGGAACACTTTGTTAGGTGCTAGCACTTTCACTACTACAGTCCGTGCATAATTTGGAACTCTTTGGTAAGAGCGCATAGAAAACTATACAGCCAATCAATATTGCAAGAATCATTGTAAATATAGATTGAAATGAGTAGAAGCATACTGCTGCATAACCACCCAACAAAATCATGGTGATCTCAAAGCCAAACTGCATACCAATTACGCTACCTATCGTACTTGACACAGACACCTTAAATTTTTTACCGCATTTTTGACACTTAGTCATTTCGCTTACCTAACGACGGTGTAGAAAAACTAAAACCAGAGTTTCGAAAGAAAAGTTGGCATACAAAATACGTCTCTCTCGTGAATATTTGTTTGATAAAGGTGTCATATACATCTCATATTTGAGCTACAACGTAGATTTTTAAAAAAGATAGTGGACATTTGATTTTTTCTACACCTTCAACGCCTCAAACACCGACTTGGTGAAGTTGGCGGCTTTTTTGGAACAAAAAAGGTGACAGCTTTTCCAAGTCCGCGTGCTTTGACTTGTTAGTAGCGATACTCGCAGAATGGCAAGATACGCTGCCATTTTTGTTGCTCCGATTCATTATGTTTGAAACCATATTTACAATTCTTATAAGCATCAATCATGAATTCAACTGCATACTCATAACGTTGTTCAGCGGCCATTCGAATATAACTGAGGCCGACTTTTTCATTTCTATCAATTCCATTGCCGCGCAAGACATCTAAACCGTAACACCATTGTGCTGGCGCATAATCTTCTTGAGCAGCTTTCAAATAGAACTCTATAGCTTCTCTTACTTTCCCAGAATCATAAAGATTACAGCCATGTCTGTATTGCGCCTCCGGACAGCCTCCTTCTGCAGCCTGACGTAGAAGATTTTCGTACATTTCATCTACCTTTTGATCTTCAAGAGACAGTGAATCTTCAGCAAGGTTCGGCATTCCAGATTTTAGCCAAAGCGCTCTCGGGTGTGATTTAACCCAATACGGCTTCAAAATCGCTTTAGCCATACTAAGTAAAACGTCGTACTGTTCTTCATCAGAACACCAGCCAAGTGCATCAAGAATGGCCTCTGCCTGTCGTATTTCGCTTTCTATTTCCATAGCTCAATATCTAGGTGCTACTAACGCCTTGCCAAGAGACGCGTTGACAAACGCGTCCCGCGGAGTGACGTTGGGCAACTTGTTAGGTGACATTGATTTTCTTGTAATAGGCATCGCCTTTTCCGGGAACGTCTTTTATTTCAAAGCCTGTTTTCACAAGGTGAGATCTTAGTTTTAAATTTGGTTCTGCACAATTAATTGCATGAACAATGCAATCAATTGTTTGGATTGATTTTATCTGAGCTACTCTCTTAGCGATTCTAGATATCGCAGGGAGAACACCCTCACCGCCACCATCGATTTGCGCCAGCTCTACAACTAGAACATCATCTTTTACCGCAAACTGACCTAGAAATTCAGCGGAACCAATATTTAGCACTATGGAATCCTCGATAAGAACTAGTTCGTCGAAGTAATGTTCGGGCTACGCTACGATTTCTTTTAAAGATTCACCTTCAATATTGAAAGATTTCATCTAAGTACACCTAACGCCTGGCTAAGCCGAGCGCGCTTTTGCGCGTCGGCTTAAGCTTTTTGTTAGGCAACAATGTCTGTCCTAAAAAACTGAACAACATCTGTAAAATCTTGAGCCAAATAGTTTTTAGTGTGTTTTAATTCAAAATGTAATTTAAAAGCCTTTTCATCTTCAAATCGTTCCCAAAGTAAAAACCTAGTTTCATCATCTTCAAATTGATGAAGTTCAAAAATCGAGCAACCTTCCTCCTTTAATGTTTCTGAGCAAAGCTTAACTAATGCCAATTTAGCCTCTTTAATTCTTGAAGTATCTTTAACTTTCAGTTCTGCGGTGACATAACAACCTTTCGTAAACATTTTTATACTCCCAACTTAGATAAAGTTAGGATTCTAAGAGATAGAGTTTACTCTAGGTCAAGTTTTTCCGTATAAGCTTCTACTTTATATACGACGATTTCTAGCTCACTATGCAATCTACCAATTTCATTTTTTAAATAAAGCGCATGTTGGGAAAGCATTTGTTTTCGCTCTTGCAAAGTATTGTCACCTTGTAAACGTAAATCAGCAAATTTTTTGATATTTGCTAATGACATTCCAGTAGACTTCAAACGCTTAATCCAGACCATCCACTCCAAGTCAGATTGTTGATACTGACGTCTGCCTGAATCATTCCGGCGTATACTTTTCAGCAGTCCTTCTTTTTCATAATAACGAACTGTATGTATTGAAACACCAGATCTTTTTGCAAACTCAGATATTAACAATGATACCTCTGTGTTTTTATGCCTAACGCCTCTCAAACGGGCGCGTTGAAAACGCGTCCGAGCCGAAGGCGTAAGTTTTGGTTCTTGTTATGACTCATACGCGGTTAATGTTAGATATTTCTTACATATTGATATTGGGAATTCACCAATTTCTGTAAGTTTACTTTCAATATTTTTAGAACGCTCTTTGCATTCTATCGTAGCTCCAGTTCGTGTATTTCGCCGTTTTTCTATAATCGGGGTTCTGATGGAATATATCTGCGAATATAGGCAAGGCCCGCCAAACCCTGGATCTTGAATATGGTCTGATTTGATCTGAGTTTCTTTTGGGAGACTATAACTGTGAAAGTTTTCTTCTTTAATGAAAGCAACTTCTATCTCGGCTTTATGCTCAATCAAAACCTCAAGAGCTTTACGCCACTTCGTATTGTTCATTAATGATCCGGAATAGCATTGAGCCTTCTTTCTCACATTCGAAGCCCAATCATTCATCGTAGTCATAACGCCTTACTCAGCGGAAAAATGCGAGCGCGAGCGAGTAGTTTTTCCGATGCAGCAACTTGTTATATTTATAAATCTCCTTAGTTAATTAATTCCCTTCGTATTTATTTAAGCTTCTTTATAGATAAAAAGTAAGTAGATGAAAAAACACAAAGCCCAATATAAAAAAAGATAAAACCAATTTCTCTAATTACAGCTGCCCCATCTGAAATTATGAATAAAAAAGCACCAATAATGAGAGTTACCAAACCACTTATTTGACCAACCCCTTTGCCAATTACTTTAGCTTGATAGGGTTTTTTAATTATTTGGATAGAACCGTAGATAAATAAGCCTATGCAAATAATTACTATAAACAAGCATATTAAAAGCACTATAGCACTTAAGGGTGTAAGAAAACTTACAGATACTCCCATTTCATTCTCCGTTTATATAACGCCTGCCTTCGGGGCAATTTGAGCGAATTGAAAATTGTCCCAACCGCGAAGCGGTTAATAAGAGGCACTTGTTAGAAGCAATTACCACGAGTATATCTCACCTTCATCAACCACAATTTTTGCTGACAGTTTTTTAGCTAATGAAGCTGCTGCTCGATGAACTGGGTTATTACTATTTTCTATGTCTTCTGTTGCGTTGAAAGTACCTTTTCCTTGTGAAAAGTAGATGCATTTTTCCCAAGAGGAATTTTTACCAAAATCGAGAAAGCCGCCACTTTCAAATAACACAGCAATATCGCCTGGATTGCCCGAAATTGAAATACATTGGCCTGTGCTAGGGTTGATAGCTTGTGTAGGCTCACTATCTAGTTTTATACCTTCGATGCTTAATACGGCGAGTTCCCATTCTTCAATAGAAATCGGCTCGTCTCTCTCAATGTGAAGTGCGTATCCCATTTTTATCCTTCTAACGCCCAGCAAACGGGCGCGCGTTTTTTGCGCGTCCAAACGAACGTAGTGAGTGGTAGTTTTGGTTCTTGTTAGGTCTTTTTATCTTTTTCGATATCATACGTATAAAATAATTTTTCAATGACTTTTTTCTAACGTTTGAAAAGTATTGATTTAAATATAAATATTAAAATTACAAATATTATAGGCATTGAAATTAACATAACGTACATAAAGGCAAACCCACTTGCTCCTTCTGCTTTACTAGTAATCAATGACGCTATCCAGCCAAGAATTCCACTAAGAATAGGTGAAACCACTAGCGATACCAGAATTGACAAAAACCAGGAAGTTTTATTATTTTCAGATTCCATATAGACCTAACACCGCGAACATGGGCGCGCAAAGCGCGTCCGAGCGTAGCGGCAGTGTATTGCCTTGTTAACTCTTTTTATCGCAAACATCTTGGTTATTAGCTTTTAATAGGCGAATAAGTTCTTCATTGTATGCTTTGGCGTAAGCCAATGCATGCGACTCAGTGCTTTTACGATCATTGCATGTTCCCAAGACATCACCACCAACCCATAGAAGTTCCCATTCAAAAGCGTCCATGTAGCAAATAAGCATATTTGTATCTATTACTAAACTATCTATACCAGGCCTTTCCGGGCCAATTCCATTTGCGACACCATAAGCTTTGTTTTTACCGTTAGGCTTAAAGCTATTCTTCGCATCTGATTTGGCGTTCTCTACTTTAAATTGATCTATTACGAACTCAAAGTCACAACTGGACCGTGCTGAGGAACTAAATAATAAGATGAATGCAACGACAATTACTAAGCAGTGATTCATAGAGATATTCATAGAGTTAACGCCGCGTTAAACGGCCGTAGTGGAGGCGCGAAGCGCCGCAACGAACGTCCAAGCAGCTCGCTGTGCTGATGTTTGAACGCTTTGTTATGAGTTTACATTTTAAATGTGGCACGATTTGGTTCTACCAATATCTCGGAGCTGTTCTCGGACAATACATCGTATATAAAATCAAATAGCGTATCACCTTTATGGCTCCTCAACTCTGCAATTTGATTCCTTATATATTGTCTATTGTCTTCCTGGGTAAATAGTTTAGCTTCATACCAAATAATCGTTTCCCTTGCTCCAAGATCATTTTTGGACTTCTCTATATTTTCCCAAACTATCTCAAATGGAGAATCGGGTATATTAAAGCCTCCTGAAAGAATGTCATTTAACGCATCCAGATTCTTCCCCCAAAATTCATCTGGTAGCAATAACTCCCCTATCAAGTCATAAAACTCAATCAGATTCGAAAAGTCATTAGCGTTCAAGACATAAGTATTGGTCATGCTTACTCATAACGTCTAGCCAAGGGGCGCGTTGACAAACGCGTCCCACGGAGCTGAAGGTGAAGTGAACTTTGGCTTCTTGTTAGGCATTACCGAGTAATTTAGATTTAACTTCTTTTATCGGCATTTCTATAATTTGATATCCATCAAGTGATTCATAAAATTCAAAATTCAAAATGTCGTGAGATTCAAAGTTGTTTATATCTGTTACTTTTTCGCCCAAGCACTGAAACCCATAACAGTTTCCGGTATTTTTGTTCATGAAAACACGCAATTTAGTCGAAGGAAAAAGCAAATTTTCCTCGAACGGATAAAGATACTGTCCAATAATGCATAGAGTTTTGTCCTCACTTATCTCCAATAAATATAAATTACCCTCAACGTCGTATTGTTCGACTTTAACAATTCGTCTTATTCGATAATCATAAACCTCTAAATCACCCAAAAATAGTGCTTCTTGCATATCAATAAATTCAGTCTCTTTCCGGAACGGACTGAGAACAAAATCAGTTATCGCACCAAAAACAGCTCCCAAAACTAGAGGAGTAACTATATATCCAATACTAAATACTAAAAATAGCAATAGCACTTGATTTGATATGTAGCGATCAAGAGTTATCGATAAAGGAATTAATAGAATTGTTGAAACAATGGCTAGTATTAATATACGCATCGGTACGTTTATCTGCCTAACGCCTTACAAACGGGCGCCGCGTTTTATGCGGCGTCCGTGCGCTTGCAAAGCGCATTTCGTTTTGTGACTTGTTAGGTGTTTTTTAGAAATATTCATGTTCTTCTAGAACAGGTTTTGAAAATATATTTAACTCTAGTTTTTCTTTTAATAAGCCAATTACTGAACTTAGTAATTGGCTGTTTCGATTGCTACATTTAACTTCAAACAGCATTGACGAAAAGGTATCTATTACAACTTTGTCATCAGATTCTTTTACCCATATCCAGCCGTCACTCTGTAGCCCGGATTCAACATCCTCAAATTTTTCTCTAATTATTTCATCTACAACTTGAAAGAAATCGTTGTAATGTTGATCTGTAACTATTTCCGCAAAAATCACAATACACCTAACAGTATGATATACGGGACGGCGTCCCAGATATCATTATTATCAGGAATCCTTGTTTTATTTTTTCGATTGTTTCTTTCTTCATTTAAGTAATTGTTTTTACTAATTTATTTTAGAATATAGCGATCTTTCTATTTAGTTAACTGGGAAGCCATCCTTGTTTTTTTTGTTTGCGCTGAATTGGTGTGGTGAACTCTACTTTCTGGGGAGAAAGTATTGTGTAAAACACCGTTTAAATGCCATTAGAGAATACATGCTGGCTTGCCGTGGTAGCAAGGGAACTTTTCGCTCGTGTTTGGGCTGTGAGCGCTAAGGCCTATGTTGATTCATCAATAGGCTCACCCAATAGCTTTGGAATGTGTTTGGTGTTGAGGCCTAGTTCAACGAACTCAAAAATTGCTCTATTGCAGAGATTGAGCATGGTTCGCTAAGCAAAGGGGCATGCCCTACGTTTGGTATTTGAGCATAGGCCATGGCTGGCCTGCGTTCTCTCATTTTTGCCACGCAGTTGGTTGAAATGATGTCTGATAACTCACCGCGAATGAGTAATAGCGGAACATCACCCATGGCATCAAAGACTGGCCATAAGTCTGCGGGTTCGGTGCTCTGATTGTCTGTAAATGGTTTGGCTATCGCCGGGTCATAGGCTAATACCGGCTCGCCATTTTCGGCTTCACGGTAAATACGTTTTGCGAATGCGGTCCAGTCTTCCTGCGTTGCATTGGGGAAGGCATCTCCATTAATCACTTTTGCTTGCACGGTGGCTTGATCCCAGTTTTGTACAACACTGGTCTTGCCTACGTAACTGTTAATACGCTCAATGCCCCGTGGGTCTATTTCTGGGCCAATGTCGTTAATAATGAGCGCACTGAACATAGTGGGCTTCATTGAACTCATCATCATGCTCATAATTCCTCCCATCGATGTTCCCATTAAAATCACGGATGTTACATCGAGCTTTTGCAACAACACAAACATGTCCTGCACATAAATTGAGGGGGCATAGTTGTCGGAATTATGATCGTACGTGGATCGACCTCGACCACGTTGATCCACGGCAATTAATCGATAGTCTTTAGCGAGAACCGCTGAAATATCATCAAAATCTGCCGAGTTTCTAGTTAGGCCATGCATGCACAGTATGACAGGGCAGCCCTCACCGCATTCAAGAGAATAGTCTCGTGCGTACAAGGGCAGGCCGTCGTGACCTTGATACCAAATGTCCACATAATCAGTCATAGGAAACCACTGAATGTACCTTTTTAAGTTCGCGCTTTAGTATCTTACCATTAGGGTTTCTAGGCAGTTCATTAACCGCTATGGCCGCGGCTATGCGTTGCTGCTTTCCCAAACGTTGGTTAGACCATTTTGTTATTTCGTTCATGGTCGCGGCGGATTTTTCATCGCACACCACAATCGCTATTGGGGTTTCGCCCCAACGATTGCTCGGCGCTGCGATTACCGCAACGTCATTTACGGCAGGGTGTTCGAACATAACAGCTTCAATGTCCTGTGGGTACACGTTTTGGCCACCTGTTAGTATCATGTCCTTTTTACGGTCAACGATGTAGATAAAACCTTCGTCATCAAAATAACCAATGTCGCCAGTACGCAACCAAACTTTGCCGTCTTCGTCGGTATAACTGGCTTCGGCATTCGCGTCTGGCCTATTTAGATACCCAGGCATGGTAATGCGGCCTCTGGATACTATTTCGCCGCTTTGGTTTGCGGCCATCTGAACATCATTGTCATCAACAATGCGTATATCGGTGCCGATCAACGGTTTGCCCACAGACGACCAACGGCCCTCTGACTGCTCGGGTTCAATTGTGGTGATCACGCCTTCCGTCAGACCGTAAAGTTCAATGATCCCGCAAGGCATATAGTCAAAAATGCTTTGTTTTAGTTCGGCGTGTAATGGCGAGCCACAGCTCATCATGGCGTCGAGGCTGCCTAGGTCATACTCGTTCTTTGATTTTTCCAGACACTCGATAACTCGCTGAAATTGAATCGGCACCATTGCTGTGTGTGTGATTTTTTCATCTTGGACGATGTCGAGAAACGCGTTAGCTTCAAACTTTTTAGCAATGACCAAGGTGCCTCCGGCTAGCAGCGTTGTTAACATTGCTACCCAGGAAATGTTGGAATACAAGCCAATTGTCAATAGAGTTTTGCTATTGCAGTGGTAACGCAACGCGATAGCTAAGTCGTAAGCCCAATCTCTACGCCCACCCTGTGTGTGAACTATGCCCTTCGGTAGACCCGTGGTTCCGGAACTGTAGATAATATTAAGCCTGTCTGTTGCCTCGATGCCGACCTTTGGCAGTTGCTCTCCTGCGGTGGCCACTAATTGTTCGAAGCTAACCCAATCATCATCTGCGCCTTGGTCACATACCATTAGCTTGAGGCTCTTTGGCATCGACGGAATCAAGCTTTCAATGCGCGCTCGCTGGTCGGCAGAAACAATCAGTGCGGTGACACCCGCATCGTTAAGCATACTAACCAATCCGTCATCATTGACTGATAGATTTATTGGTACTGAGACCGCGCCCATGGCCATCAAACCCATCATCGCTTGAAGCATTGGAACGCCATTTGACATGACCACACCTACCGCGTCTCGGGGGTTAACACCTCTTGCTAACAAGCCATTAGCTAAACGATGATTGCCGGCGATGAATTGTGCCCACGTCAGACGTTCTCGCCCACAAATAACGGCTTCTTGCTGTGCCCGCCACTTTCCGTGCAAAGAAAATATTTCGGGTAATAGGGGTGAATTTGATTCAAAAATTTGCATGCCTTTCCTTAACTGTATTTCGACATCGATGCGGGTTGCCGCGCCGAAATTTATCCGGCGCGCCCGTGCTTCAAGTTATGTTTTTAGAACTCGTACTCTAGAGTCGCTGTAATGGTTCTTGGTGCTGCATAAAACACCGTGGTGTTGTCCTCTAGGCCTAAAGATGAAGGGCATCCACCCGAACCAAAACAGTATCCTGATGTCTTAATGTCTTCGTCCGCTAAGTTCTTACCGTGCAGCCCAATGCGAAGCCTTTCGTCATCACTGGTCCAAACCACGCTGGCGTTCAAAATGTCGTGCGCTTCTTGGTCTAGTACTGGCGTGGGCAATTCAAACTGGAAAATGTCGTCTTTATAAGACCAGTTTGCCGCAATCATCAAGCTGCCCGTGGACAAAGCGCGTAGGTAACTGAGGCCAATATTCGCCATTGTCTCTGGGGTGTTTTGAACTTCTCTGGCACTTGCGACGTTTACGCCATTGACAATCCATTCCTTGATCTCGGCATCCAAGAAACTCAGAGCGATTTGAGCCGTAAGCGACTCGCTCAACAAAAAGCGCCCCTCGAGTTCGATGCCTTTGATGTCTGATTCACCGGCATTGGTTACCGTTCCGACAAAGCTGTCGTTATTGCCATCCCCAGTTGTATCAACACCAACGGAACCCGGAATTTGAAGGTCTTCATACGATGAGGTAAATACAGCAACATTGGTTGTGGCACGGCCGGCCCACCACGTTGATTTCAACCCAAGTTCAAACGAATCGATGGTTTCCGGCTCGAAGCCTTCTTCCACCGTCGACGTAAGAAAATTCGCGCCTCTAGGGTCAAAGCTCCCGGCCTTCCAACCTTGGCTAAAGCCACCGTACACATTTAAATTATCATTAAATGCATAGCTCAAGTTAATTCTTGGTGAAAAGTCATCGTAAGTACGGCTAGCTTCAAAATCACTGGTTGCCGCTAGAAAGACGGACGCCGTATTTCCAAAGCTGGGGGAACCAGAACCTAAATAATTAGCTCTGAATATGTCCGCGGAACGCTTGTCTTCCGTGTAGCGCCCACCTACCGATAAACTCAGTTGATCAGTGATGTCGTAGGTTAGATCAGCGAACACAGACCAAGCTTCGGTATCGACGATTCCCCCTGTAAACGCCGTCAATGGCGCTCCAAAGGCAAGTTGGCCTAACTGACCTAGTACCACATCAAAATCGTTGGAAGCACTTGCGTCAAGATAGTACACACCGGTTACAAGGTTTACTCTGTCCGAGTTATACAGCAGCTGAAATTCTTGGCTGAACTGCTCATTGTCATAAATAACCTGAGCATCAAAATCGATGGCATTTAGACTGTCAAAATCAATCACCGACTCCGTGTAGTCTTCTCGCTTTGCGGTTATGGATCGCAAGGTCACGGCGTCGCTCAGCTGCCAATCAACACTCAGGTGAATGCCTTCACTTTCTACGTTGTTGTTACCATTAATCCCGGCTGTAGATGACTGCTGACTGGCGCCAGCGCTGGTATCACGAACGTCGTCTAGTACGCCAAGCCCACTCAATGTGGCCGGAAACGGGCGAAAGCCAGCTACCGGGTTTGAGTCATCTTCGGTCTTATCAAAACTAAGTCGCACAAACACGGCATCGCTGGGTGAGTATTCCGCACTTAATCGAACGCCTAATACGTCCTTATTGTAGTTGTCTTCACCGGTACTCAGATTTTCTCCATAGCCATCTCGGTTAAGCGATGCAACGGTGGCGCCTACTCGAAGAGAGTCAGAAATAGGAATGGCGGCCGTGCCTACGAAATCGGTCTGACCATACGACCCTACGGCGGCCTTGATTCTAAACTCGTTTTCTTCACCGAGCTTTTTGGTCACGTACTTAATCGCACCACCAACCGCGTTACGCCCGTACAGCGTACCTTGTGGCCCACGCAACACTTCTATTCGCTCTACGTCATAAATATCAAGCAGTGCCCCTTGAGGTCTGGCCATGTAAACGTCGTCCAAGTACAAAGCGACGCCTTGCTCAAACCCAGCCAGCGGGTCCTGTTGACCAACACCACGAATAAACGCAGTCAGAGTCGAATTGGTCGCGCGAGATGCTTCCAGAGTTACGCTGGGAACCGATTGCGCTATCTCTGATATGTCGGCTGCACCCCGTAAAGAAAGTTCGTCTCCTGAAAAGGCGGTTACCGCAATCGGAACACTCTGCAAGCTTTCTGATCTTCTTCGCGCACTGACCACAATTTCTTCTAACTCAAGCGATGGTTCTTCGGATGAATTCTGACTGAACGATACTGAGGCCGCCGATAGACACCCTAGTGCAACTAACGAAAGTAAAGGCAAACGCCGCGTGCGGTTTTTCATGATCGAGACTCCTCTGATTGACTCTTAATTATTTTAGTTATAACGATGTTTTTTCAACGATCGTTGAAATTAGATTACTCAACAGTTGTTGAAATGTCAACATGAGTCACACTGTGTTTTTATCTAATTGTTTTTAAAGTGAAATTACCAAGCCTTTTTCTATCAAGGCAGTACGCACCCGGCCTGCGACAAAGAAAATCGACTCCTGATGAGACCTAAAATTACGTAGCGTAGACCGTCATCCGAGTTCTTAGCGCCGTACTCGTACACTCATTAGATACACGCCAATTAACGTCATGGAAACAAAGACAGCAATGGTGGCAGAGACCGCTGGATTAGCAACACCCCCCACCAAGTTGAGAATCAAATGCACTGTTAGGCCCAAAAAGGCCGCCAAAAACACCAACCCTTTTGGAATAGCGCCCTGATACAAGACACCAAACAAGATAGGCGCCGCTGACGCCGCGGCCAATCCATAAACGCCTTTTTGCGCAAACAGTCCGATCAACGCAGGCGGATTCCAAGCCAAGGCTAAGGCCACCAACCCAACCGCAACCAATAGCACCCTAGACCACATCAGCGCACTGGGCAACTTGCCTACAATCGGCGTCACAATATCGTTGATGACCATCGCTGATAGCGACACTAGAATGCCATCTAGAGTACTCATCCCCGCTGCCAGCAGCGTCAAAAAGATAAAGGTAAGAACGTATTGCCCAACCGCGCTGGACCCAAACTCAAACAGAAGGTATTCCCGCACCACAACGTCTTGTGATTCTATTTCCAACCCGGCAAAGCGAGCATAGAACCCGATAGCAAGCATTAAACTAAAACAAAACCCAACAACCACCGTAGTGGCAATAAACTTCTTAATGTCGTGTTCGCCGCGTAAGTACAGCACTTTGGTTAAAATATGCGGCTGCAACATGAGCGCGAAGGTAATTACGAATCCGCTGATAAATACGGCGAAGAAATTGTAATAGAGCCGACTGTCTGGATTAACCATCGCCGCGTAGTTTTCACCCACGGACGATAAAGCTTGTAGAAAACCACCATCGACGTACTTAAACCCCTGCACAAACAAGAAGACCGAGATAAATAGCATCATCACACCTTGAAGTGTGTTGGTGTAGGCGTGTGCGTAGGTGCCCCCCATTAGCACATAGGAAAACACGAACACCAGTATCACTAACAGAGACTGCTTTTGATCTAAAGGAAATAATCCCGTCATCAACAAGCTGCAACCCACTAAAATTAGCACCACGAAGGTGATCGACAACAAGTTGATGAATGCAAAGAAAAGACTGAGTTCACGGCTTTGGTAACGATGGTATATCCATTCAGGTATGGTCAACGCCTGATGTTGTTCACCCAGCTTTAGAAAACCTCGAGTAAGGACAATGAAGGCCGCCAATATGCCAAACGACGCTGAAATACCATAATGCAGAAAAGCCGATAAACCATCCACATACACAAACCCTGGGTTAATCACAAACGTTGCCGTGGATGCGATTGATGCGGCAAGCGTGAACCCAATTACGTATGGGCTCATGTCTTTATTACCAATCGCAAACCCCTTAATGTCTTGAGTCCGGCGCATCCCAACCCAAGATAGCCACAAAACTAGAATAGCGTAGGCGAACGTCACCGTGTACTTGAAAATTTCCGGCGTCATAGATCACTCCAAATAGATGCTCTTGCTGCGTAGGCCTGCACTATATTCAACATATGTTGAAAATGCAATCCGAGTTAGGCATCATCCGCAAAACACACAATACAAACACAGGATTGAGCTTCATCATGAATATAGAAAATAAAGTGGTCGTCGTTACCGGCGCCGCTCAAGGGCTGGGTTTTGCCATGGCAAAGAAACTCTCTGACATTGGCGCTAAAATCGCCATTATCGATCTAGATCAAGGCACCGCAACCGAGGCAGCGTCAAGGCTAGAAAATGCCATTGGTTACGGTGCCGACATAGCCGATGAAGATCAAGTTAACGCTGTATTTGAGAAAATTAGTCATGATTTTGGGCGCATTGACGTACTGGTCAATAACGCTGGCATCTTACAAGACGGCTTGATGGTTTCTCAACGAGAAGAAACAATCAAAAAGCTGCCCCTCACTCAATTCAAGTCAGTGTTGGATGTCAACTTAACCGGCACGTTTATTTGCGGGCAAGCCGCCGCAACTCATATGATCAACCAACACAGTGAGGGCGTCATCGTGAATGTATCCAGCATCAGTCGAGCAGGTAACTTTGGCCAATCAAGCTACAGTGCCAGCAAGGCGGCGGTGGTCGCGCTCACGACAACATGGGCTAAAGAGCTGGCTCCGTTTTCAATTCGATCAGCGGCAATCGCCCCTGGGTTTATTGAAACAGATATGACGGCAAAAATGCCATCTCGCGTTCTAGAGAAGATTACTCAAAAAATTCCGAGTAAACGTATGGGAAGCCCCGACGAAATCGCCTTGGGCCTAAAATTCATTCTGGAAAATGATTACTTTAATGGCCGAGTGCTGGAAATCGACGGTGGAATGCGTCTATAGATAATTCTTAGCTTTAAGCAAAATTGACGGTCCCAAGATGGATTCCTATAATGAAATTCAACTAGCCATCACAATCTTTGAGATAACGGGAATGTCGCAAAAAGCGAATAAAAGCGAACGAATACTAGATGCTGCCGAAGCGCTCTTTGCAGTGCATGGTTACGATGGCGTAACCATGCGCAAAATTGCCAGTGAAGCGAACGTAGACGTCGCCCTAGCCAACTACCACTTTGGTCGTAAAATGGACGTCTTCAATGCGGTCTTTGAGCGTCGTTCCGACAAGCTGAACAATGCCCGATTGGAAGCATTAAGGCGCTGCCAAGATCTAGCTGGACCAAGCGGCCCTAGTGTAGAAAAAATCATCGAAGCGTTTTTGCGCCCCCTCGAAATTGCTCAAGAAAACACTGATCCCGGCTGGAAAAACTATTTAGCCCTAATAGCCTACGTCAATAATTCCCCTGTTTGGGGTGAGAAAATGATGTCCTCATTGTTTGACGAACTCGTTCAAGAGTACATCGAAGCACTGAAAAAGGCGTTGCCCAATGCCAAAGATGAAGACATTTATTGGTGCTATCAAAACTTGTCTGGCGCGTTAACGCTCACGTTTGCACAAACCGGCCGGATCGATAAGTTGTCAAAGGGTAAGTGTCGCTCCGACGATTTCCACACGGCGTATGACAACATGATCCCCTTCATCGCGGCTGGGTTTAATAAGGTCTGCGGCTAAGCGGCTAATTTTTAGCTTTAGCCTCTCAAAGCGTGCTTGTCAGAGTGCCGTATGCTCACCTAACTTTTTACGCCCTCATGTATCTTTGGCACTGCTAGAGATACAAAGCTGATGGAAATGAAAAGATTGCAACTAGAGCACGTTGATCGATTGAGTCGAGGTAAACGTTCGGGAATAAACGCAGGGTCACGTTCAGTGGGTCATTATTTGCGTCCGTTCGAACGTGCGACATATCAAAGAGCCCTCTCTAAGGGCTACCTGGATATCACGGACAAGAACCGCGCTAATCTATGGCATGTATGGGAAAAGGCCTGCATCGCCCTTAATATCGATTTCTTAGTGCTGGTTAAGGACCCCATATCGAGCATGGGAACGATATATCGGTCTAATAAGGTCGAGGCTAACGTGGAGTTAACGCAAGCAAAACAATTAATCAAATCGATGGTAAAACAGTCGAACTACGCCAATTAGAGTGCCATAAACCTAAAATATTTTGCTTGGAAGTTCGCGAAATCGCCTTATTAAGCCAATACAACATTGTGAAAAATGCCACTCTCGGCATGTGAAGGAAACGACCATGACAATTGCAGTATCTGACGTATTTAGCGGCTTGATAACACAACAACTGGCAGCTCTAATATCCATATTGGGGAAAGCAAATGACTACGCCAAAGAAAACAATCTAACCGACAAAGACCTGTTAGCCACACGCTTGCACGAAGACATGCATCCTTTGTCTTGGCAAATACAAACCTCAGTCGAGTTAATACAACGAGGCATCAGTCGACTCACGAACCAAGAGCCAGTCAATCTCGTATTGGATGAGCCGAGTTTCGACAAACTTATCTTGAGAATTCAATCGATAAAAAATGAACTCAGCAACCTAAACTCAACCGCGCTGAACGAATCCGCCGATGTCGTGTTTGAAATACCCGTGGGCCCAGACGCCAGTTTGCCTTTGAAAGGCAAAGACTACGTGCTGAAATTTATGTTACCTAACGTGTACTTCCATTTAACCACCACGTACGATTTATTGAGAATGAAGGGCGTTCCCGTTGGCAAACGCGATTTTATGGGGCCATTCTGATACGGTAAACTCCACCATACAATTCTACGCCGTTGTTTACTATGAAAGTCGCGCCACGTTTCTTAGCAATTAGTTTACTTAGCACGCTTTGTCTCATGGCAAGCAGTGCGACGGCTTTTGCCGCTTCAGTGCTATACGTGCACGGTGACGTGGCTGGCGATGGAACAGTACCGTCGGGCAACCAACAACCCTTTGATCAAATGCTGCTGACAGACACTGGATCAAAAGGGTTGTCTGAGTTTGCGGACTTAGTTCGTTCACAAGCTCATACGATCAGTCAACGCTACGATCAACAAACCACCATCAATGATGGTTTTCTTAGCGGCGTGGATGTGTTGATTTTCGGTTTACATCAAAAACAATGGTCTGATGCCGAAAAAGAGAGCCTTCATAATTGGCTTAACGCCGGCGGCGGCATGCTCATCTACAGCGACTCAGCTTCAGGGGGAAGCTTTTCTTCCGTTGGCGCGCAAAACTCAGTCGGGCAAAGCGTAACAAACAACTTGATCGAGCGTTACGGAATGCAGGTAACGGTAGATCAAGCCAATGGGACCAAATCGTTTCGTTCTGGGCCTAACATCCCACATCCGTTAATGAACGACCGGCCTGAATTAGAAGGCGAGGGCGTATCGCCTATCGCGATTGATCCGAATTCTAATGCCATAGCATTGATCCCACACTCTAACAATCCAGATAACTTGGTCAGCGGCAACACAAACATACCCCACACCCAAAACATTACCATTGATAATCCACAGTACGCGGCGTTGGCATTAGCCACTGTAGGCAAGGGCCATGTTATTACCCTGTTTGACCGACAACCAATGTGGAATAGCGGGCCTGGTTCGAACATCGCAAAACGAGACAATCGCGAAATATTACGCCGAATCGTAAATTTTTTAGGACAAGATTCAACCACATCTCCAACCACACCCAACACACCTCGTTCATCAGGCGACCCATCCGCAACAGGCACGATCGGCGCTTTGATGCTGTTGTTAGACATACTCTAACTTCGACCTGTTAACACTTCCAACGATGCCGAAATAATTAGAAACGCGCTTAATTGCTATGATGTAATTCAACAATAGTCATTCGTAGTAGTACTATTACGGCTCTACCAGACTAAACGCTTGCTATCGAGGATCAGTTACCATGCCTACTCATTCTGTTACACGCACCCAAGAGACAGCTGCCACGCGCAACGAAACAGCTCGACCAATACCCAAAGAAGCCTTTGACTGGTATGACGAATACGCTCACGGAATGATAAATAGGCGCGAGTTCATGACTCGTCTTGGCACCTTAGGCTTAAGCATGGCGGTGTTAACATCCGCCTTATTGCCCGATTACGCTCAGGCCGAGCAAGTGTCGTTTAATGACCCTGCTATAAAAGCGTCTTTCCTTAACTTTGCTTCACCCAAAGGGCATGGGGAATGCCAAGGCTATTTCGTTACGCCACGCGAGCTTGATACAACAGCACCGGTGGTGCTAGTGGTTCACGAAAATCGCGGACTAAACCCCTACGTTAAAGACGTTGCCCGACGCTTGGCGAAAAAGGGGTTTATCGCGTTTGCTCCAGATGCGCTGTATCCATTAGGAGGCTATCCCGGTAACGACGATGAAGGGCGCTCGATGCAACGCGGTATGGAACGCGCAAAACTCGAAGAGGATTTTATTGCCGCCGCTAAATTCATTAAGGGCCATGAAAAGAGTTCTGGCAAACTCGGCGCGGTTGGCTTTTGTTTCGGCGGCTATATTGTGAACATGCTGGCGGCCTCAATGCCCGACGAACTTGACGCAGGAGTCCCATTTTACGGTTCACCGGCCGCTGAAGAACTTCGTGCGAAAGTGAAAGGCCCACTAATGCTTCAATTTGGTGACTTAGACAAGCGCGTGAATGCTACTTGGCCAGACTATGAAGCCACGTTAAAGCAAAATGAAGCAAGATACACAGCCCATTTTTATGAAGAGGCGATGCACGGGTTTCATAATGACTCCACGGGACGGTACGCACCAGAAAACGCCGAGCTCGCGTGGCGCAGAACCATAGAGTTTTTTAATCAAGAACTCAGTTAAGCGCAAACCTTGGGAGCCTAGATGCTAGAAGAGCTTTTCTACTAGCATTGCTTTGAGCGCTTCCACCGCTTCTTTTCCTTCAATGGATTCAGCCACCTTGTGTTTGCTGTCACTACTATGATTTTTCCTAACGTAGAGAGCGTAATATTCAGTACTTTTACTGCCGCTTTGCGTTGACGACGTGCGTTTAACAGTGAACTGACTCGGGTCATTAAGACTGATCTCTTTCGATGAAAAGACCACTCCTAACCAACTTCTGCGCACACGCACTTTACGCGCCTGAGTATCGAAATGCGCGTCTATTGCACTGCCTAAAGAAAACAGGCTCGCCAAAGCAATCAATGCACCGATCCCAATAAATAGATAACCCGGCCACCAATCTTGCCCCACGGTAAAAACACCCATGCCGACAAAAATACAACCGAAAACAATGCCCATAATGGAAGACACTATGGAGCGACCCGCCGCACTGATTACATCGATCCCATGACCAGACTCGTCGACGCTTATTTGCCTGAGTGCTGAATCACTCGCGGACTTTTGCGCCGCCAATTCTGCGTTATCCAAAAATGCTTGTGGCATAGATATCGCGGAAACTTGAGAACTTGGAAATTGGTCCAAAAACACTTCCCACGAGCGGCTAAATTTGCCTAAACCGTGCTCAGATAAATCGCCATCTATCGACAATTCCCATTCAATACTATCGCCATTGCTTCGCTCACTTGACGGCGCACAATCAGCGGGCACATCGAGCTTACAAGCTGCCTTTGTTCCCCCAGAAGATAAGCTAGTAAACACTGGAGCAAACTCCTTCCAAAGAATGTCTGTCTTTGAGTCATCACCCGACTTATAGTGACGCAAGCAACACAGCGTCGCATTGAATTGAGCTCTCTCATAAACGTGTTGATTTTGATGATTAGACGCTAACACAAACCAGGCCCCGAATTCACCGCCAACACCTGGTTCTGAAGGGTCCAGATAAAGAGGCGTTGGCCCGAAGCGACGATACGCCAGCAGTTGTTTAACCGCGGCCCACATTATTCCCACCCCGACTAAAACAAACACCAAAATTAGTAAAGCAGGGTAGTTATCGCGTTCCAGTTCTCTCGGCAGGATCATGCTAGCCATGATGGAGCCAACCCCGAAGAATATACCTCCGAGGACCAGTAAACCCAAACCACCGGTTTTCTCCTTACTAGCGATTCCCTTGCCCACGTCTAAAACCGGCCGTCGAACTGATGTTGGTTCATTCCGCCATGAAGCCCACGCGACCAGACCACCAATGCCACCAAACATAATTGCAAATACCGCGCCGAAGCCAATACTCGCCCAGCGCAAAGTTCGATCTAAAACCGCCTCGTGTGGCGCATCGGGGTTTACCCACGCCATGACGTTTTCATATCGTCGATCTTGATTTAAACGTGCGTATAAATCATGCCAATAATCACCAAAATTATCGCTGCCATTACTAAAGCTAATCCGTGTACTTGAGTAATCATAACCTTGATAGTAATAGTTATAGCGCCCGCGCACAGAGTAGGTCGTGGCATCTGAACCATGGTGATTCTTAAGTTCCAAATTTTCAATTGTGGCCGGCACCAAGTCCCAATCGGCACTGCTAACATACGTGATCACCGTCCGCAGTGCCGTGTTGTAGGCCACCGCCATACCAGCACAAAAGAACACCATGCCAAAGATAACGCCTACCCAGCTACGTTTTGAACTACTCATGTCATTCATACTAAACTATGTTTTTTCCTAGAGTAGACGCTTAAACGTTGCTTGTCTAATCCAGCTTTACTCACATATCAACGGTACAATTGCACCATTGGGTGAGCTAGACTTGAACGTCACACAATATTTATTTCGGTCGGACACACAAAGAGACATCTATGGACACATCTGCACTATTTTCACTTGAAGGAAAAACCGCCTTAGTTACTGGTGGTTCACGCGGCATCGGCAAGATGATCGCTGAAGGGTTTATTGCGCAAGGCGCTAAAGTCTATATATCATCAAGAAAAGCGGATGTGTGTAACGCCGTAGCCGAAGAACTCGGCCCCAATTGTTTTTCCCTGCCTCAAGATATAAGCTCGATTGAAGGTTGTCGAAATTTGGCCACCAACTTTGCCGGAGTGGAACCCAAACTAGATATATTGGTCAATAATGCTGGCGCCGCCTGGGGCATGCCATTTGAAGACTTCTCTGAAGCAGGTTGGGACAAGGTCATGGATCTAAACCTTAAGTCTCCATTCTTCTTGTTACAGGCTCTTCACAAATTGTTGGTGGCCAGTGGCAGTAAAGCTCAACCGGCTAAAGTGATTAACATAACCTCGATCGACGGCCAGCGCTTAAATCCGTGGGACACCTACAGTTACCATGCATCTAAATCAGCGCTTATCTATTTGACTAAACGACTTGCTGCACGCCTCGTGAGCGAGCATATAAATGTGACGTCTATTGCGCCAGGAGCGTTCCCATCGGAAATGAATCGTGCTGCTCGTGATCATGCTGACGAAGTATCGGCAGGCATCCCTTCTGGCCGAATAGGGGTTGCTGAAGACATGGCCGGCACGGCTATTTATTTGGCAAGCCGTGCCGGGGACTATGTGGTTGGGGACACCATCTCCGTGGATGGGGGCATTGTCAATGCATCGTTGGGACAAAATATTGACGCCTAGACTAGGCGCCAATATCAGTAACAGATAAGTTACTTAGTTAATATTGATATCAAGGGATTCTGTGACCTTGGCAATGTTGTCAGGGTCGATCTCACCCACGATATTAATAAACACCGCCTCACCGCCTTCTTTTTCTGGCGACACCACCATCACCACAACGCCATCGATTACCTTTCGAGTTGATTTACTGAACACTCGCACTTTCTGGTTGTCCTCATTGTTGTTAACGGTAATTAGTGTTTCCCAGTTGTCTTTTTTAAGTTGACGACCCACTCTGTCCACAGTTGAACTTGCCTTTTTAAGCTTGCCGTTCAGATTGTAGACGCGCACTTTAATTGACTCCAAATTTGCCAGAATATTAGCCACTTCTGGGTCCTCTGTCTTATCCGCAAACCCGCCGATCATTTTCATCAAGCTGGTGTTTAAATTTATTTCAACCTTAGGGTCACCGTAGTGATTGGTGAGATCTGCGAAGTCGATTTGCCCCTGTTTACTGGCATAGGCAGGCATGGTTAACAGTGCGACCGTAAAGCCAAATACTAAATACAATTTTAAGTTTTTCATTATGTCCTCGTTACGTTAAGTGAACCGCCATTTAAAATCTGCGATTGGTTGCTTGTTTACAGATTCATGCGGATTCAAGCTGGGTAGTAAAGCGCATTGCTTGGTCACCATTGCCAGAGGCTCAGTGCCTGAGGCTAAATACCTTCCATATCAATGACTTGATTTCCGACGATCAAGTTTCTGTCTTCAAATTGAACGCTACTAAAAATAGGTGCTCTATTAATGATTGTTCAATGAACTGACTTCAGAAATTAGCGCTTTGGTAAAGGTGTAATTTTGTTGCCGTTCATTAAGTAAAACGCGTGAGATGCACAAAGGTTACAAAAATAATGTATTTATCTTTAAACACGGTCAAACGGCGAAAGCAAAGCGTGCTCAAATATCGGCCTTGAGAACACCGAAAAGCACGTTACAAAAGGGAATGCATACGCACGAAACCAAAGAGAAAAATAGAAGACAAACGAACAGTGCCAGCAAGAACGCTGGCACAGAATAGAATAAATTCATAAGCAGGCTCCACACACAAAAAGGCAAGCCAGGCTGCAGAAAGTTGATGGTCTTATATCGGGTAGGGTTCGTCAGACAATACTTTAACCAACCCATCGACCACTCGATACAACACCCAAAGCCAGGCGACGCACCAAATAAGATAGCCAATTCCGATCGGCACCAAAAACGCACCAAGAATTGTCCAGAATAGGCTCCACCAGAACACTCTCGTAGCATTGACCAGGTGACTATGGTAAGTGGTTCCATAGGCGCCTTTCTTTTTAATCATCGCCCATATCGCACCAAACAGCAGTGGAATAGCGGTAAATAGGCCAATTGCTAGCAAAATGTAAGACAACAACGCATGCGCTTTGTATTCGTTGTTACCTGAGGAAGAAGTACTGGTCATTAATACACTCATTGAATGTCCCTCCGTAGAATTATCGTTGCAAGGCATCAATCAAAATTGATGCTCTTATAAGCTTAGATACATTCTTCCCGGTTTTGGATTCAAAAATTCGACAACAGAGTGTGGTTCTAAATTAGGCTTTAATGTCAAAAATCACGTAGTATCAATCAATATGTATTAAATTATACGCAAAGGAAGAACCTGACCATGACGACTTTTACACGTATTTTTGTACTGTTTCTTAGCGCTGTGGCGATGAGTATGTCGTACGCCGATACAACTACCGCTGACACGGAAAACAATGCTTCGCACACAGAAACGGTGCAGACTTTCTATTTAGTAAGGCACGCTGAAAAGCAAAGTGACGGTACGAAAAACCCACATTTGACAGAACAAGGACACCAACGTGCGAGGTATTTAGCGCAACATTTATCGCACGCGAATATCACCAGAATTTACTCGAGCGACTATCACCGCACCCAGGAAACAGCCAAACCTCTGGCCGACCTACTGGGCCTTGATGTAGAGTCATACGACCCAGGTCAGTTAGTAGAGTTTGCGAACACACTAAAAGAGAAAACAGGGCGAATACTCATTGTTGGCCACAGCAATACAACCCCAGATTTAACGAGTTTGTTGAGTGGGAAAGAAATAGACGCCATGAATGAAAGTGAATACGACAACTTATACCAAGTGGTTTCAGTAAACGGTGTGAACGAAGTAACTCGACTGAAAATCCAGCCTATCCAATAGCCACCCACGCGTAACCACGAGGAAAAACAATGAACACACCGTTTTTATCTAGTCAGAGTTTTCTAACAAACAAGAGAACGCTCTGGACGCTATTTGTCATAACACTCCTACTGACAGTGTCCTTTGGCGTGGTAATGCAAATTTGGGACTTTATGCTGATTGATGAAATGTTTAATGCAGACCAAATAAACAATCACATCATAAGCATGACAGTGGCGCAAAAACAGGCACACATTTGGACTACCGCCACGTTAGACGTGCTGTACCCCTTAGCCTATGGTGGCCTCTTCGCAGGAATTGCACTCAAAGCATTTGGTAAATCTGGGCTCTGGTTGGCACTGCCGAGCTTGCTCTGTATACCCGTTGATCTGACCGAAGGCTATGCGCAAGTGATGTTGTTAACAGGCAACGCTGAGTTCATGAGCCTAAAAACCATCACTACTCCGCTCAAGCTTGCGTTGTTTATCACTGGTTTGGCGATAGCCATTGTTGGACTGATCAAACTATATAAAGCCTCCAAAGCCTAGAACAAGCAAACAAAAAAGAGCAGCCCAATACTTAAAAGACTGCTCTATACCCACACTCTTGTTTAGCCAAAAGTGTTGGCAGAATGATGCGGACTACTCTTCGGTAATAATCACATCAACCCAGTCACAATCGTGACCAGTACCACTCTGATCCACAGACTTACAATGCCAGTCCTTTAGATACTCTTCTTCGCCCGTCAGGTACAAAGGCGTATTCACATCTATGGCCCTTCTGTAGGAAACCACCTTTAAGAAGCGCGGCGAATCGCCCTTGCTTTCTTCTTTGCTTGAGGTCGTAAGAGTACAGTCATGCCCTTTGCCACTGGAATCGACCGATTCACAGTGCCAGCCTGGCGTGGCTCCTTTTAAGATGAGATCCAGCGGTTTACCAGATTTATCAAACACCTGTTCGTATTCCAGCATTGCGATATTGGCTCGACTTTCGGCATGTAGGGATGTCATGCTAAAGACAGACGTGAATGAAAGTGTGAAAGCCATTGTTTTTAAAATACTCATAGTAAATCTCCATTTAAGTAGTAGGGTAATTTCGGTGGGCATGAACTGTGTAGATAGCACCCAGCCGAACTTAATTGCGGAAAATCCGCTCCATAATTTTGTATCTACAATTTATATAAACAGGCTTTCAAGGGAAAATAGGACACAAGAAACACGCTTTAGAAAAACTAACAATAGTCTGCTATGTTATGGGCACCCCACAACTCACGGAACTTGTTCATCATGAATCTAACGTTTATACCTATCTTATCGTGCGCTTGCTTTGCCCTACTAGCGGGCTGCGCGACGAACTCGGGAACGGGCTCGGACATTGTCAATGATCGAAACGCAAAGCCAGTACAAGAGATAACTATTCCCAAATACTCCGCGGAAGCCTTTTTCAAGAACACCAGTTACAGCATGGCGAGCTGGAAAGGCCGAGCATTTGCGAGTGACGGACAGAGCATCTTGCTGTCCTCCGACGAAACAGGTGTGTATAACGTTTACGCCATGCCAGTGAACGGTTCACAACCCACGGCACTTACTAACTCAACCACCAACGCCACGTTTGGGCTGTCTTACTTTCCGAATGACGGACGCTTATTATTCAGTCGAGACAACGGCGGCAATGAACTGTCTCATGTGTTCGTCCGTGAAGAGGACGGAAGCGCTAAAGACCTAACACCCGGTGACGCCGTTAAAGCAAGCTTCATGGGTTGGTCTGACGATGAAAAAACCTTCTGGGTACTCACTAACGAGCGGGATGCCAAATCGTTTGATGTCTACGCCTATTCAGCGGAAGACTATTCTCGTAAATTGATTTTTAAAAACCCTGGTTTTCAGGTGTCTGACGTAAGTCCCAATGGTCGATGGGTGGCCCTTGTTAAACCGAGAACGAGCGCCGATTCCGATATCTATTTGATTGACCTTGAAAGTGCCGATGCTCAACCAACACTCATTACCCAACATAAAGGTAATATTTCTTACGGCGTGTATGGCTTTACCAAAGACAACGCCCAGCTTGCGTATTCGACAGATGAGTATGGCGAGTTCGTGCAAGCTTGGACCTACGATTTGGCTACGGGGGCGAAAGCATTGCTGCAAAAAGCCGAGTGGGACGTGAGCTTCATCACCTTCTCGCCTAGTGGACGCTATCAAATGGTCGGCATTAATGACGACGCGCTGACCAAGGTCACGATGTACGACACGAAGACTGGTGAAAAGAAGTCTTTGTCCAGTTTACCAACGGGGAATCCTTCACAGTTTCGCTTTAATGAAGATGAAAGTGAGTTAGCGCTAAAGCTATTGAGTGACCGTTCGCCCTCCGATGTTTATGTACTTCAAATGGAGTCTCAAAAGTATAATCGCTTAACCACATCGCTCAACGCTGAAATTGATGAAAACAACCTAGTTGAGAGCTCAATAGTTCGCTATCCGAGTTTCGATGGCCTTGAGATCCCCAGTGTGTTCTATAAGCCCAAAGAAGCCAACACCAACAATAAAGTTCCTGCGTTAGTGTTGGTGCATGGCGGCCCTGGTGGCCAAAGCAGGCAAGGTTACAGCGCACTAATTCAACACCTAGTTAATCATGGCTATGCGGTATTAGCGGCTAATAATCGTGGCTCATCTGGCTATGGTAAAACGTTTTTCCATATGGACGACAAACGTCATGGCGAAGTGGACCTTCAAGACATCGTGTACGCCCGTAAATACTTAGAAACATTAGATTGGGTCGACAGCGACAAGATAGGCATCATGGGTGGGTCATACGGGGGCTATATGGTGGCCGCGGCACTCGCATTTGAGCCAGAGGTATTCGACGTTGGCGTTAATATCTTCGGCGTCACTAATTGGGAGCGAACGCTCACCAGCATCCCACCGTGGTGGGAAGCCTTTAAAGAAGCGCTGTACGACGAAATGGGTGATCCCGCGACTGATATAGAGCGTTTGCGTAAGATTTCTCCGCTGTTTCACGCCGACAATATTGTTAAACCATTATTGGTTGTTCAAGGGGCCAACGACCCCAGAGTTTTGCAGGCCGAAAGCGACGAACTTGTTGCGGCTGTAAAAGCAAACAAGGTACCTGTGGAATATGTATTGTTTCCCGATGAAGGCCACGGTTTCTTAAGAAAAGAGAACCGTATCACTGCATCTGAAGCCTATCTTAAGTTTCTGGATAAGTACTTACGAGGCGAGGACTAGCGCTGAGTCTCTATGAGCTAAAATAGCTGCCCTTACTGGCCCGCACGCCGTTTTCCCATTAGCAATGCGGGCCATTAAGGGCATAGACGCTTTTGCTTCTCAATCACTCCTTCTTAGCAGCTGTTGGCTTAATGTCGTATACTTCCTCGCCCGCCTCATTGATTGAAAACGTTTGGGTTTTTTCATCACTTAACAGCCAATCCTTTTTTGAATGATTGTTATACGGCTGAAGGGGCACTGGATCTGGGCAAGCTTGGCAATACTTAAGATGTGGCCAACTGCCGGGCGTGCTTGCGTAAACGCCTTGGACTAAGGCATCAAAATGCTCATCACTGATATCAGCCGCTGATTGAATTTTCCCATCATCAAAGTCTTCGCTTATTTCATCGCCAAACTTGTACGCTGACACCGTTGCTTCCGGCTCTTTCAGTTGCATCGGCGCCCTATACCCTGGTAAAAAATCTTCGTAGACTGAGCCAAGTATTGAAAGCGCGCCTTTGACCCAACCTTGCTTTAATGTGTGGCCTTTTTTCCTTTTCTTGAGTGCTTTTGAGCCCTCATGCGCTGCGCCACCCGCTTTAGCATCAAATTCTGGAAGGTATAATTGATCAGCCGTAAAACCAAAGGTAATGTCACTGAATACGTGTAATGGAAAGCACCGCCCTTTAAACGTAAAGCAAGGGTCACTGTTGCCGCAGGTTAAGGTGGGGCACTGCGCCGTCCCTTTCCAATCGCCATACTTCGACCAATAGTCGGTGTTACCGCCATTACGAAGCATGAACTGATTGCCATCAATTATTCCCTTTTCGTTATCAGGTACAAGCTTCATTCGTTTATGTATCCTGGCTAAGGACTCCATAAACGGCTTGGTAACATCGGGCCCACAATACCCAACCACATCTTCAGGCTTGGCAAGCAGAACTTTGGCAGCACTTTCCATCGTATCTCTCAACTCAATGCTTGCTGCTTCGAGTTCCCCCAATGCCTCATTTACATCCTGAAGCCGCTGTTGTCGCCTGGCATTATATTCTTCCAAGAACTTCTTTATCTCCGGGTCGTCTTTTATGTTCGGTTCAGATTTAACGTCTGGAGCTGGTGAATTGGGTTGCGGCGTGTAAGGAGACTGGTCGTACAAATCCTTAATAACCGAATGAAAAGCCAACGGGTCCTGTTCTAATGCTTGCGTGTGGTCGTTGTTTTTAATGATGATATGCGAAGATAACAACGAACGTTGATAGGCTGACAAATCGGCCAGTGCGAGCTCCCCCTGCAATACAATTTGGTCTATGAAAGTATCGTGATTCAAGACTTCATTTTCCAAATTGGCAATATCCGTACTCAAACCATTTTTAACTGTCGGGTCATTCGATCTTTCGCGGGTATCAATGAGGTCAGCTAATTGTTGACGCATGTCTTCCAAGTTCACTTCGATGGCGTACGCCTGAGCCAAATCTCGGCCTAATAGTACTTGATCAAAGATGCTTTTCAATTCATCCGAAGCCGCTTCGTTATACAACGCCGCCACGTCAACGTCCAATGCAGTGACAACGCCGTAATCAAGAAACTCACGGGCGCTTTGAAAAAACTCATCTTGTCTAATCGCATTTTGCAGAGCGGATTCAATTTGATTGGGTGAATGATGATCTGATATTTGTTCCACCCAATCGCTTCTCAATGAATCGAAGGCTTCTTGTTCCAGTCTCTCGAGCGATGCCAGATCGCCGGTCTCAAATATTGAGCGCAGCTGTTGATCCTCCGCTTCATACAAAAATGTGGCAATGTTTGTCGTCATGAGATCTGTAATAACATCATCAATTGGCTCGCTAGCATCAGAATTTATCGACGAATCAACTGGCTTAACCAGCAATGCGTCATCACATTCTGATTGTCTACTTGCCCGTGTATTGTCTACCGTTTCGGCTACCACGATCCCTTTAGGATTTACCGATAGCTCAAATACATACGGCACGGTGAGTACCGGATCCTTCTTTGGATCGGTGACGTGAATGACCAAATTCCACGTTTGGTTTCGAAGCATGGCGGGTGAAATTGGAAACAGAGTCCCCAAGGATCGCGCACCAGAAACAGCCGTGGTAAATCCTAGCTGTTCCCACAGTGGCGCTTCTGGTACTTCGCCAAAAATGGTTTCCTCGCCACGAGCAATTAGCTCACGCCAACTTTCGGTCCACCCACCTTCCTCATGCTTTACCAAGTCTCCATCAACAAACGTGTCTCTGGTCCAAGAAACGCTGAGCTTCCAATCTCGCCAAATCTCATACATAAAGATCCCGATAGGTGCCAAGCGCCAGCCGTTCGCATTTTGCAGGTATACGGTTTGAAACGTACCTTTTCCAGGGGCCTTTTTAATATCCGAGCTTATAAGCAAACCGTCCGGTGTGAAAACACCTCCTGTTCGAAGCTCGCGTTTTGGCTTCTTGCTCTTTAACTTAGTCTTATACTTCCTCTTCACCGGGTCTTTATAAGTAGTTGGGCCAGTCGCGCCATTGGAACCACCACCGCCTAAACCAGCCAGTTTTGCCAGCGCGCCTACGGCTGCGCCGGCTAACTTCTTTTTGGCTTTGTCTTTAAAGTTAGCCTTAGAACCTACTTCACTGTTTGGTCCAACGATGATCGACATGTTTGAGGCCGGCCTAGTGCAAACGTCAGGTAAACCTATCAGTAGATGATCATCCGTCGTGGAGATTTGTCGGTCTGTTTCAGGCTTGCAATATTTTTGCTCGCAAGCACTTAGCTCACTTAACAATTGTTCAAACAACTTCTTTAACGCAATAAGCTCAGCTTTAAGCTTAGCGACTTTGGCTTCCAGATTCGTATAATTTGTTTTATCCGGGTGTGTGTATTGCAAGAATTCCAACGTAACGGCATTACTTTTTTCTATCATCCTAGAGTACTCGAGCTGAGCCTCTAAGATTCGCAACTTCATGTGCGCTCGCACTATCCAACCAGGCACCGCATTAAGCTGCGTAATGATCGGCTTACACGGCAGACAATAACTTGTATATGGACCTTTCCATGCAACATCGTGTTGCGTCAAAATACTAGAAACATCTGGTTGCCAGGGTTGGTCTATCGAATCGCCACCTATCTTATTGTTCTTGATTTTGGGCTTCTTCGCTTTTCCACACGCCGTTAACTCACATTCAATGATCACACCACGCAAGTAGCTTGCTTGACGCTCCAGCGTTCGCACTAATCCTCTATGTAATTCTAACTGCGCATTCTGCAATTCAAACAGTTCTAGGTTAGCTCCAATAGCCTTACCTTCAAAATCAGAAATATCACCTTCCCCTGGCCAGAACGGGTCCTTTTTACCCTTGTTTCTGTTGTTCGCTACGCTGATCCAAAAGTTCACCCAATATCGACTATTCAATAATTGCTGCATGGTTTGGTTATATTGAGCAACCATCTGAGTGCATTTTTCACACTTTGCCTCTATGGGCTTCCATTGAACAATCTTAGAACGCGGGTGTTTCCCTACCCACCCCTTGTGATTAGGGTCACTCGTTGTTTTTGCGTATGCCGAATCTGCAGCTAAAGAACCAACTAACAACAATGAAACAATGCTAATCGATAGAACTAATCGCAATAGTCGCCGCATAACCCACATCCTTTTTATTGACCGTTGTCCAGTTATAGCAAATACAAGATTGCCTCCTCAAGCCGTCAGACGTAGAAAATTAGGAAAAATTGCTTGTTCTTAAGCCCAGTGCGAACCCGTCGTGCTTGTTTAATTTGCATTCGGTTTAACTGAGCAACAACTTATTGCAACCGTTACGCGGGATGATTCATCTAGTAATAACACTTATCTTTTCTAAGGCCACCAAAGCCATGCTAAGCCCATCAAAGACATTCACGACCTTATTGGCGTTCTCTCTACTGTCATTCAATGCAAACGCACGCGAGGTTGTTACTAGCGAACACGCATTTGAGCAGATGAAAACACTGGTTGGAACATGGAAGAAAGAAAACGATAAGAAGGGGAAATTTAGGGTGTCGTTTGAGCTAACCGCCAACAACACAGTTCTAGTTGAAACTTGGCTTCGTGGCAGTAAAAAACATTCCTTAACGGTATATCATCAAGATGGCGAGCGGCTTTTAGCCACACACTACTGCCCGCAAGGCAATCAGCCAAGACTGCGTTTAACTATGGGATCGAAATTAAATAAACTTTCGTTCAATTACTTAGATTCCACAAACCTAGCAAGTCTGAAAGACTCACATCAACATTCTTTGGAGTTTGAATTCTCTGAGCAACCCAATTCTATTCGGCGCGGCGAAAGCTACCTCAGTGGCGCTGGAGAAAATCACTCTGAAATGACCTTAGTGCGCTTACCGAATAAAACCGGCGACTGATATTATCGCAAGGCGAAATATCATCAATGCGCAGACCGGCAAGTTTTATTAAGCACGGCGAATAGGCCAACTGTCTACTTGTACGCCGGTTTATAGGAACCGAAGATTAAGTACTACTGACCAGTTTATTAGTGCCAGCTTTGACAGTGAATGTTGGGCCCTTATGCATTTTGTATTTCTGGGTCTTAACACTTGAAATAAAGTGAAAACGACTCTGTGCTTGTGTTCTTTCCAGTCTAACTTCCAACCAACCACGTTGCTCATTGTCGTGAAATACCAATTCTTGATTTCTCTCGATCATGCGATTAGCGGCTGTTTTATTGTCAGTGGTTGGGAGATAACTTTCCAGTCCAGGTGAGCTAATGCTCGGAGTCCCAAATTCCACTGCGACTGGTGTGTTTTCATTGTCGGGCGTTAGTTCAAACGCCCACGCATTGTGCGTATCACCAGCGAGGCTGATCACGTTGTTGGCGTTGTTTTTATAGCTGTTCAAAACCCGCTGTTTTGCTACGTTGTAGCCATCCCATGCATCCATGTTCAAAGGCAGGTCTAGCTTACCAAGCATAATCACGGCATCCATAAAGGCTTTATGCCCTTCATCACGAGGAGCTGCAATATCAGCTATGTTCGGCATGCATACTTGCCCCGTAAGAATTTGTTGCCCGATGATTTGCCAAGTGTGACCCGAATTTTTAGAGTCAATTAGTTGCTCGTTAAGCCAACTCTCTTGATCCTTCCCAAGCAGGTCTCTGTTTGGGTCCTCCAATTTCTCTAGCTTGATTCGGTTTGCGTCAGGCAAGTATTTTAAGCTCTTAGGCAATGCGCCGGGATCAATACTATTAAGACGAGCCCAATCGGTGATCGGCGTTGGTGGTTCGGTACTGAAATCGAATGGAAGTTTGAACGTTTTAATCTCCTTATGAGCCAGATTCGCCGCATAGTGACTGTCTTCAATTAGAGTTGGATTGGCTGAATCAGAAACATCAAATGAAACCGTTTTATCAATGATGTCGTGACGATAATTAACTGGCTCCTCGCGACCGATTAGTCTGGTGTCTAACATGATGAGTGCGGCCAAATCGCCAATGTCAAAACGACGATAAATCCGCAAAGGATCTGACCCTTGCTCCGGATCTCTGATCGGCATGTACTCTCGATAAGCTTTCAAAGCATTCATCTTGCGTTTCGCCCAGTCGCCTTCATCCTGTTGATGACCTTCGGCCCCCTCAATCCAAGCATCATTGGCAATTTCGTGATCATCCCACACGGCGATAAATGGCAGACTGGCGTGGACAGCTTGTAAATTCGTGTCGTTGCGGTAGCAACGGTAACGGGCACGGTAGTCATCAAGGCTAAGGATTTCATGCTTAGGCTCAATCAATCTATCATTGGCAATCAGGTCTGGATCTGAATACACGTCATCCTGATATTCGTAAATATAGTCTCCAAGATGCAAAACAAAATCTAGGTCGTCTCGACGAGCGATCTCGCCATAGACGTGAAAATAGCCATGGCCATAATTTGAACAAGAGACAACGGCAAACCGAGCTTCTTTGGCATCCGTTTCTGGCAGTGTTTTCGTTCGACCGATTGGGCTAATGTCGTCGCCATGCAAAAAACGATAGAAATACTTAGTTCCAGATTCCAGCCCTTGAGCATCCACCTTCGCACAAAAATCGTTATCGCTGCTTGTTGATGTCACTCCTTGATTCACGATGTTGCCAAAATCCTGATCTTTGGCTATTTGCCAAGTTACCTCATCGAAAGTCAAGCTTGCTTTGTTTTCACCTTTTAACTGAGGTGTCAGCCGAGTCCATAGGATGACTCGGTCGGATAAGGGATCGCCGCTTGCCACGCCTTCAGAAAATGACACCTTCGTATTGCCATATGATTTGGGTGTGACAGAACAGCCGCCCAACAAAACGCCACTCCCCACAAACTTTGCAACGCTGGTTAGGAAAAATCGACGATTGATATTGGGCATAATCCGTACCTGTTTTTTGTTCTGTTTTATTATGCAGCTTAAATCCTACAATCGTTAGACTATTTAGATGGATTTTTGTTTAGACGCACTCCAAATCAGCTTTCTCTATCAGCCCTCAATAAAAAAACCAAAATATTTTGTAACCTTTTCTCTCTTGGTGCGTTTTAATAATTGAACGGCAACAAAAATAACCAATTTAGGGCCACACTCTCGATGAAACGTTTGTTTCGAACAATGGTAGATCAGCACCAGCAACGTATTTACTCACAAGCATTTTATGTCTTGTCTGACAGATCCGACGCTGAAGATGCTACGCAAGAAGCTTTTGAGCGCCTGTGGTCGACCATGCACGACAAAGAATTTGATACAGAATCAGCAAAAGCCTGGTTGCTGCACGTCGTACGCAATATTTGTATTGATAAATTGCGTCGACGCAAGCCAACGACTGACACTGAGCTGGATGAGTTTGAGAACGAGGGTTCACACAGTCAACCCGTATCACAACTAATGAGTAAACAAGTAAGCAGTTGGCTAAGCACAGCAATAGAGAAACTAAAAGAGCCTTATCGCTCGCTGATCATTTTGGCCGACTTACAGCAACGCTCCATTAAAGACGTGGCGCGGTCGCTTGATTTAAATGAAAACCAAGCGAAGGTATACATACACCGCGGCCGAAAGCAATTGCGCGGCTTTTTGCAAGGTACCGAATTATGAAAGAGAACGAAGTAGATTATTTGAACAAGTTGTTTGCCTCATCATCGGATGTAACAGATGAGGCCGAAGTGGATTACCCCCTGGTCGATGTACCTGAAGGCCTAAGTGACAGGCTCTTAGGGCTTGCTGACTCAGACCCCAAGCCTGTTTCAGAACAACCAAGCCTTGCTAACGTCGACCCTTCTAAACTAGGACCAGACTCAAAATCAAACAACATTATCTGGGGCGTATTCAATAGCTGGACACGAGTTACCAGCATCGCCGCTAGCCTATTTGTAGCGGTTATGGGGTTTCAATTCCATCAACAGCAACAAACCATAAAACAACTAGAGCAAGCACAAGCTGACCTAGCGACCGCTCTTGAGTATTTAGGCGAAGCAAACCGCATCGCACGGTCTCAAGTAATCGATTCGCTTAACGACAATATGAAGAAAGCCGGTGTAGAACCTGCACTGAAAATTGGACGAAATGCCATGCAAGACGCATTAGAGCCCAACACCGAACAACCTGAACTTGATAAACAGACACAGCGCCACAGCCTATAAAGCACGCGACACCCTTTAATGAAAGAGGACCATATGAAAAATTTAAAACAATTACTGACACTGTGTTTTACAACACTGTTGTTATGTGCTCCGGCGTACGCTCTTGAGCGCGGGCAAATTGACTTTGCTGACTTATCGTCACATTACGGTGAACCTAAAGTGGAGATTAATCTCAGCGCCAGTCTAATGAGGTTAGTCGGTAGTTTTGCCGACAGTGAGGACCCTGAAGTCGGGAATATTCTCTCAAATTTGGAGTCCATTAAGGTTCGCGTATATAACCTTAATGGCAAAACAGATAAGGCCAATTCAACGGTTGATCGAGTGAGTGGCGAGTTGAGGGCAGATAACTGGGAAACGCTGGTTACCGTCAATGACAATGAAGAGAATCAAAAGGTTCGAATATTCAGCAAATCAACCAGTAACGTCATCGACGGAGTCGTGGTAATGGTGGTATCGCCAGAGAAAGAAGGTGGCGAAGCTGTCTTTATCAACATCGTAGGTGAAATAGACCCCGACAAAATCGGCAAAGTAGCTGAATCATTAGACATCGATATTAACTAATACGGAAATCAAGCCAATGAAAGCTCTAAAAATAGTATTAATCGTGGTTTCTTCGCTGCTATTGATTGGCGGTGCAGGGTACTTATACGCCTCCAGCGGCATTAAATCCAAACCCGGTTACGCGACCTTAGCAACTCCCAAAGGAAATTCAGTTAACGCACTACTATCCGTCAACGTTGGGCCCGGAGGAGTCAAACCTGCCCGCTGGCTCATAGATAAGGTTGTTGATAGCTCAAACCATGTTCCAGATGTGCCAGAGCGAATACTCAAAAGCGCACTGAAAGAATTGCAAGGTGTTCAACTACACGTTTATGACGTGGGGTCTAACCGAAAAGTGTTTGACAATGCCATTGCCGATTCCATGGCAAAATTAAAAGACAAGAGCTGGAAAACGCTTGCCACGGTTCGTGAAGACGACGTAAACATTGCCGTTTTACAGTTCGGCGAAGGAGCAATGATAGCAGGGCTATCGATCATGGCCAGCACTCCGGAAAAGGCGGTGTTTCTTAACTTAGTAGGGCCATTTGATACTGACGCCTTAGCTAATACGGCTCGCCATCTATAGAATCGAATTGTTCACTGTGAACCCTGATGACTATCGCTCTTAGTCACTGGGTTCTGGGTCAAGCACGCCAAGCGCTTTAGCCCGCTTTTCTCGATGCTTTTGGGCAAGGATTCGCATATCAGTTGCGGTATCGGTTTCGTCCATTATCTCCATGCCTAAGATGGTCTCGATAATGTCTTCCATGGTAACAATGCCCGCCATACCACCAAAATCATCCAGCACCACAGCCACGTGTTCGCGGCGGCTCATAAGCGTAGTGAATATTTCCGTAACAGGCAGTGTTTCACCCACCGCGACGATGTCCCTGCGCAGGTTACTAAGCGATTCTTCACCCCGGCCTTCGATCAGAGCCTCTGCGACGTCTATTTTCAGAATATAACCCGTTATTAGATCTTTGTTGCCTTGGCTAAATGTGGGTATTCTCGAAAACTGATTTTCTTTTCGTTGCTCGTAATACTTAACAATGGTTTGCTCTTCTGACGTCGCACTGACCACCGTTCGCGGAGTCATCACATCACGAACTTGTATGCTTTGAAACCGAATCATGCTGCCGATCATTTGAGACTCATCGGCATCAAACACACCATCTTGCTCGCCCATTTCGGTCATTGCCAAGAAGTCATTACGCGTGAGTATGGGTTGATCTGAGTCCTTTTTGAGCGATTTCGTTACCAACTGGCCCATCCACACAAGTGGCGCCAAAACAAGCATAAGAAAGCGCAGCGAGAACACGGTAAACTTAGCCAACCGTTGCCAATAAAGCGCACCGATTGTTTTGGGTACTATCTCCGATAGGATCAACACGGCTAAGGTCATGCCACCAGGCACCAACAAACGAGTGATGAATGGACTGCTGTCTGCCCATATTTTAGCGGCTTGTTCACCAACACCGATCGCACCCACCGTATGCGCTATCGTGTTAAGGGTCAAAATAGCCGCTAGTGGCCTGTCTATGTTTTCCTTAAACTCCTGTAAATAACGACCCGTCACAGTTCCTTTTTTATGTTGAATACGCGCGTAGGTAGGGGTAATGCTCAATAGCACTGCCTCCCATAACGAACACATAAAGGAGAAGAAAATAGCAAGAACAAAGAAAGTAATAAGTAAGGTATACATGAACGCTCAAACAAAGGGATTCCTCAAAAGAGAGTAAGCTAGTATACGTGAATTAACAATATCTCCCGCAATAAGCCTAAATAAATTAGTAGTGAGACTTTGTTCAGAATACGCAAAATAGAATATAGTCCTCCCGAAAGGCTCCGCCAGCACGACCAATTACACTCGAAAACGACACTCTCGAGTGCGGACACCTGCCAAACAAGTCTATCAGGGCCTCAGCGGAACAGTTATGCAGGCAAAAACTTTATGATCTTGAGCGCAAACGTATTCGAATATTAGGATACGAGCTGGTACAAGATCAGCGATAGCTAACCTCAATTCTTGCAATACAAGCTAGCGTCTATCTCTACGTAGTTCTATTCTTAAGCAATACGATAAACCTTGTATTAAGCACTTGACGATGCAAGCTTTTGACATCTCACAATTATTTGAACGCATAAAAACCTATGAGCACACTACGAAAAAAAACCATGTTATTTGACCGAACAATTTTTGTATCAATGGCGGCAGCTTTTCTATTTTGCTTTAGCAGTTTGGCGAGTGGCTCGTTTGATAGGGCAATGGAAATTTACTCCGACGGGAGATTCGAAGAAGCTCGATCCGCGTTTGAAACAATGGCCGCGATCGGAGACGCGGCATCTTTGTTCAATCTTGGAGTAATGTACTTTCGTGGCGAAGCAGTAGAACGTGATCCAGTGAAAGCTTATGTATTAATGAAAGTGGCAAACGAAGGAGTTAATGATGAATCTTTTACCAAAACAACCCAAGTCATTTTTTCAAAATTAGACGACACCCAGAAGAAGAAATCAGAAGAACTTTACCGCGAGTTCGCCTTAATTTATGGCGCAGAAAGCATAAAAAATAATATTTTCCCTGAGCTTTTAGATGATAAAGACTGTCCTCCAGACATTGAGCCATTAAAAAGAGGAACACCAAATTACCCAAGACGCGAGGTACAAAACGGGAGAATGGGGCTAGTAACCGCAGAATTTACGATTTCGCCTGAAGGATACCCTCGTGAGATTCATATTACTTCCGCCACTAGCGAAGCATTTTATAGAGCTACCTTAGCCGCACTAGACGACTATCTCTACCCACCAACACTCAACAAAAAGCCGAGGTCCGAGCGGCACACCACAATTTACCAACTGGACAGCACCATTTCCCAAGTTAGCACCGACAAACTCCTGGCCGAGCTCGACAACCTAAAAGCCAAATCAATAGACGGCAATATTTTGGCTCAATATAAGTATGCCCAGAGGCTAAACACCTATCGGCATTTCAATGACTATTTCAAAGAGCGGGATATTCAATATCGTGAGGCAAATGAGTGGTTTACTCAGTCTGCCGCGGCAGGTGTTGCTAATTCTCAGTTTGAAATAGGTCGAAATATGCTTGAAGGAAGGGGCTGCAAGGTTGATAAAAAAAACGGATTTAAATGGATAAAAGCCTCTGCGGTAGGTGGCTATTCGCCTGCTCAGCGTTTTCTTGCAAATTCTGAGATACATGATATTGCCATCTCCAATAATCGAGCCGAATCAATCATGAGTTGGTTACGTAATGCCGCTCAAGATAAGATTAGTGGATTTCCGTCAAAAGTGCTTCTGGCATGGGAACTGGTCACATCGCCAGAAAAGTCTCTATTGGATCCTGATGAAGCCCTTGCATTGATAGAGAATCCACCATATACCTTTAAAGACGATATTAGAATTATGGAAACCAACGCAGCTGCATACGCACTCAAAAACAATTACAAAAAAGCGATCAAGCTACAAAAAAAGGCTTTAAAGGCAGCTAAGAGGAAGGGATGGTCGATTCCCAAAATTACCAAGAGACTTGAACAATACGAAAAGAAACAAACGTACATCGGCTCATACTATTAGAAGAGCTCTGTCTTTCAACTCAAAAGCGTATTTTTCTATTCCATTCTGACTCTCGCACTCTTTTCTGAACACGAAAGTCATAAAGAATCGCTGATGATACAATCAATAGTTAGGAAGCTATGTATGGTAACCAACAATGACGCTATTCTTTCTGTGAAATTCATCCTACGAACCACAATTTTTCTCTTTATCCTTAGCGCCGCCGCGACAGCACAAACCGTTTACGTGGCCACAGACGGCAGCGACGCTTCGGGTGATGGATCTCAACAGTCACCGTGGGCGACCGTCAGCTTTGCGATTGACCAAGTAGACGATGGCACAACAATTGAAGTGGCGCCTGGCACTTACAATGGTCAGGTGCGCCTTGATCAACAATTTAACAGTGGCGTACTTATTCGATCAACTAAGCCATACCAAGCACGCCTTAGACATAATAACGGGGCTGCACTTATTTGTTTTACCTGTCAGGGCGTTACCGTGGACGGCTTCGATATCGCGCACAGCGCTGGAAACACCGGCGCTCTGGTAATACAAATTCAAACCTCTGATGCCAGACGGGTAGTGCTCCGTAATAACGTCATTCATGACAGCACCAACAACGACCTACTGAAAATCAATAACGGTACACGAGACATTACGGTCCAGGGCAATATGTTCTATAACCAATCGGGTACCGATGAACACATCGACATTAACAGTGTTGAAAACGTAAACATTCTGGACAATATTTTCTTTAATAGTGATTCGCAGAGCGTGACCAGCAGTTATGTCTTAGTAAAGGACAGCAACGGCGACAGCGATGGCATTGTTGGCTCACGTAACATTTCGATTCGCCGAAACATTTTTCTCAATTGGCAGGGCAACAGTGGCCAAGGGTTTGTGCGTATTGGTGAAGATGGCACCAGCAACTTTGAAGCGCAAAATGTGCTGATCGAAAATAACCTGATGCTTGGGAATTCCACTCGGATAATGCGCAGCGCACTCACGATACAAGGCTCAAATGACATTCGCTTTCAATTTAACACCGTTGTGGGCGATTTACCTTCAAGAAGTTTTGCGGCACGACTATTGGCCAGCGGCGCCAATCAAGCCAATAGAGACTTGGTTTTAAGAAACAACATTTGGTCGGACCCAACCGGCAGTATGGGAACCGAGGGCTTTTTCGGCGCTGATGTTTTTGACGCGCCCAGTGGCGACAATTCGTCCATCACCTTACAAAATAACCTTTACCACAACGGCAACAAGGCAATACCGGCTGATACTAATCAAGAAGTAAATCTAGCAGATGACAACAGCTCGATAAACGCCAACCCGTTACTGCCAATCTCAAACGACTTAACTCTACCAGTCTTCAATGGGGACTCTTTTGACGGGAATTTCAGCAGCATTCGCGCGGCCTTTATTGACCTAGCGAATCGATATGGACGACCAGCGAATGGCAGCCCAGCAATCAACGCTGCAATCAATACAGCGTCTCCCGCAGATGATTTACTGGGAGCCTCTAGGGATGCCAACCCTGATATTGGCGCAATTGAAGCTAACGCGTCAACTCCGCCTCCCACAACGTCTTCAGGCCCAAGAAAGAAGGCTGTGCTGAGCTGGTTGTTACTCCTATTATTCGAATAGTGTCAGCGAAATCGGCGACAAGCCTAGCTGGTATCAGCGTGCAAAAATCACCCATTTTCTTAGCCGTGCGGCCGCCATGTTTTTATCCTTCATTGTGCTAAAATGCGCGGCCTTTTTCAGTGGAACTCTCGACGATTTTAAGCAATACGACGCACACTAAATATGATGCCTCTGGCTGTCATTCAAATAATGGCTCACCAAAATCGTATTTTTAGTTTCACTGCAAATACTAACGAAACGACCTGCACTATTAACGAGTGCGGCACCAATCCGCCCATTAATCAGAGACAAATAATCTATGTGGTTCAAGAATCTACGAATCTATCAGCTAAGCGACCGGTTTGATCGCACTCCAGAAGCACTTAATGAAGCACTGGCTAAATTTGAATTTACACCTTGTGGCAGTGTGGAAGCTGAGAAGTATGGCTGGACCTCGCCACTAGGGCGCGATGGTAGCGAGTTTGTACACGCCGCCAATGGCTATATCATGGTGTGCGCTAAGCGCCAAGAAAAAATTCTACCAGCGTCAATAATCAAGGAAGTGCTCGACGAAAAAGTGTCCGAAATTTCGGACCGCGAAGGGAGATCAGTAGGGCGAGCTGAAAAGCAAAACCTAAAAGAAGAGATCATCTTTTCACTCATGCCAAAGGCATTTGTGAAATCTTCCTATGACTTCGCTTATATTGACCCTGAAAATCAACTTATTGTTGTCAATACAAGCTCAGCGAAACGAGCAGAAGCCCTGATTAGTGCCTTACGAGAAGCATTAGGGTCGCTCAAAGCGATACCGCTAACGCCACTAGCTTCTCCAAGAGACGTGCTCACTGGTTGGCTCACTGGCAATGAAATACCACAAGACATTGTGGTGGGTGAAGAATGCGAGCTGTCTTCGTTAGACGAAGGCCGCAGCATTAAATTCAAACATCAAGATTTGTGGATTGAAGAAGTCAATCGACATATCGATTCCGGTCTGCAAGTCGCAAAATTGGCAATTACATGGAAGGACAGTATCGAGTGCATCATCGACGATGAGTTTTGTATCAAACGGGTCAAGTACAGTAGCGACATTACCGAACAAGCGGATGATCACAACAATGATAGCGCCGCAGACCAGTTTGACGTTGAATTTTCAGTGATGACAATGGAACTGACACCATTCATTGATGCCCTGAACGCGGCTTTTGGTGGACTCGAAGAAAAGTAAGTTTAACAGACACAGCAGGTTAAGACGTGATTGGCAGAATGCTGTCAATCACGTCTTAAGCCTAGTAAGGCTCCCATTTAACGTTATCTAACCAATAAAAGCTCGGTTTGACGGCCATCGAAATACCACACTCCAGATTCATCAAAGTGGGCATCCTCTTCCAACATGATGCGAACCTCCTTGTTCCATGCATCTATCTTGATAGCGTTATTCAACTCAATCGCGTAACTTGTATTGAAATGTAAAGGGTGATCGCCAGAACCCGCTACTCCGCCTTGCGAATCCCACATACCAAGGGTCGTTCCAGCACCATGACCGTGATACCCAATTGGATGGGTGTAGATCGTGGGTTTGAGTCCAGCCTTTATGGCTTGCTCTCTGGACTCTTTTAACACTTGATTGCCGGTTTTGCCGTGTGCGAAATTTTTTGTGAGTATGTCCTGTACTCGATTTGCCTGACTCAGGGCGCCAGCTAGATAGCGTGGAGCGCTAGTTTCTCCGTCCTTTAAAACATAAGCATGTTGTTGAGTATCGGTATTGAGCCGCAAATATGAAATACCGAAATCCACGTGCAGCAAATCTCCTTTTTGAATTATCTGATCGCCGCTTCCATTGGTGAACGCGTCTTCGTGATCAAATTTAATATGATCACTGCGTTGAATGGATACCGAGGGGTGAAACCAAGTCGCTAAATTAAGTGCACGAACTTTCTCTCTAAACCACCACACAAGATCTTCTGTCGAAGTCTGACCCGGCACAATAACGCTAGCACTGAATCCCTGTGCAATTACTCTATGAGCTAACGATGTCATGCTCTTAAGCAACTCAACCTCTTCAGCTATTCTGGTTTCTAACCAACGGACAGCCAAACTTTCCGCAGAGACAATACGACTCGCAAACTTCTCAGGCAGTTCAGTGAGCAGCGTTTGCTTATCTGTCGCAGCAAGGCCGTCAGCCTGGGCCCAGACCCGAGACTGGTTGACGCCGATTGTTTTAGGGTCATACTTTTCTATCAGCTCCACCAATGCTTGCCACTGACTCGGTTGAGAACCTTTATCCCAAGCTCTTTGAAATGTACTACCAACATTATACGGTGCAATGGCCACGGCAATTACTGAGCTTTCTTGTCGAACAAACGCCAGCATTGTTGTTCTCCTCGCCGACATCCAAGAGGCAGGCAGAACGGTTTTAAGAACTGGGTCTTCATTATATTCACGGCTTATCAACAACCACATGTCAATGTTTGACTGTGCCATCATTTCTGGAAGAAGCTGATGTATACGCTTTTGGGTAATACTGTCGATGACTCGAGCGCGTTCTTTAAGTGGCAATATAGTATGGGGAACACTCGGATCTGCCAAGGCCGGGCCACTGGCAAAGAATAAGACCCAAAACATCATCATCACGTTTTTTCCGTTCAACACTGTGCGCGTCATTTCATTTAATCTCTGTTTACCACCGTTTCAGGACTCACACGCTATCAGACTCGAGCCTTGGGTGTCTAGGACTCCCCAAACCCCGCACGCCATGAAGCTCTTGGCCTCAGTGTACTTTTACATTATGGTCACTCATAAGATTAATGACTGTGCCGTCGCATCAAGGGTTCTTAGAATTATGTTAGTACGCCGTTTCTTATTTTTGTGCGTGGCCATGTTAGAAAGCTCTTGTGCGCTCGCGTCGCAAGACAGCCCATTCGAGAAAGCGCTCTCTGATTTAGGCAATAGTGATCAAATAGTGGGCCTAGCCGCTGCCGTGGTACGTGATGGCAAGGTGGCCATGGTTAAGACCTACGGTCATAGAGAAACCGGCAACGTGGATAAAGTTAACCCAGACACCATATTTCGCATTGCCTCTTTGTCTAAGGCCTTTGCGGCAGCAGTGGCAGTACAACTAGAACAGGAAGATAGATTGTCATTAAGTGATCCGGCCATTGCATCTAACCCTTCATTTCAATTAAAAGGCCACTCACAAGCAAGGTCAGCCTCGCTAGAGCACGTGCTGAGCCATCGTCTCTCCTTACCACCCTATGCGTACGACAACCTACTTGAAGCAAACATAGCCCCAGAAAAAATTCTCAGTGAGATGAGAAAGGTGCAACCAATCTGTGCAGTAGGCACCTGCTACGCCTATCAAAACGTTGGGTTTAATATGATCGCGTCAGCGATCGAAATTGCGGATAAGAAGTCCTACGCAGAGTCCGTGCAATCACGCATATTTACCCCGTTGAACATGGAAGGTGCCTCCTTTGGCAAGAACAACCTAATGAAAGGCGACAATTGGGCTCATTCTTATCGACGCCGACCAAACGAGCGCTGGTCCGCGGTGAATGTAAAAGAGCCATATTACGATGTACCCGCGGCCGGTGGCATCAACGCAAACGTTATTGATATGTCTAAATGGTTGCTTGCTCAAATGGGTCATCATCAAGAAGTACTGTCTCAAATTGCCTTGAACCGCTTACATACTCCTCAAGTCCCTACGGCGCGAGAATCAAGGCGAGTTAAGTTTATGCATCACGTAAACAACACTCATTATGGCTTAGGTTGGCGAATCTACGACTACGCCGGATCGAAGGTCATAAACCATTCTGGATCGGTTGAAGGTTACGGAGCACAAATAGCATTTTTACCGGAGAAGGGCGTTGGCCTAATTCTGCTCACCAACTCCAAAACCAGAGACTTTTGGCGCATTTTACCTAAATTTTTAGACCAAGAACTTGGTTTAGAGGACGACTTTTGTAAAACAGAAAATCAATTGTGCTAGGCTTTAACCGCAACTTTTAGGCAGGCGTTTTTTAGATATTTCGCAGCCTCAAAGCCATCCGTTTTAATGCCGCTTATGATCGTACACGCTACTTATTAGAAGCTTATACACAACTCTCACCTGGCTCGACAATCGAGCCTAGCCAATAAGTAGGAAGTATCTGTGTCTAATAGAGATATGTTAATCGCCCTGTACATCGTATTAATTTGGGGGATCAATTTTGTCGTGATCGCATGGGGTTTAGAAGGCATACCTCCGATGTTACTCGGTGGCCTTCGTTTTTTGATGGTGGCGAGCATCGGCTCGTTATTTTTTAAGCGCCCGAATATTCCGATTATATGGTGGGTCGCCTATGCAATTCCAATTAGTTTTCTGCAATTTGCATTTCTATTCAGCGCTATGGCCTACGGAATGCCGGCTGGGTTGGCGTCTCTTGCCTTACAAGCTCAAGCTCTGTTTACTTTGTTGTTTGCGTTTCTGATTTTAAAAGAAGCCATAAAGGGCTATCAGATCAGTGCCATTTTGGTTGCCACTTCTGGGTTGATATTGATTGCCTCAAGTCATGACACACATGCCATGACCGCTGCGGGTTTTGGGCTAACCTTAGCCGGTGCTGGTGCTTGGGCATTGGGCAATATCTGCAATCGTTCTATTAGTAATAGAGGGTACGATGCAAACGTAAACTTAATAATTTGGAGTGCCTGGATACCTCCCATTCCATTTTTCATCTGCAGTGTTTGGCTTGAGGGCTCAGATCAAATAATCAGCAGCCTAACTAATTTTGGCTGGCAATCATTCGCCTCCTTGGCTTACCTAGCGGTTATTGCAACCATAACAGGATACGGACTATGGAGTTATTTACTGTCGCGATACCCAGCCGCACAAATTGCCCCTCTCTCTTTAGGGGTGCCTGTGGTTGGGCTAACGTCAGCAGGCATATTACTCAACGAGTCAATTACTGGCATTCAATGGGCCGGCACCGCGTTGGTACTAACGGGGTTACTCGTGAACACCTTTGGTAATCGGTTTAGCCGAAGATCATCATTGTGACCTGCATAATTCTTAGCTATTCTCAGGATCCACTTTGTCCAAGCCAGTAAAGCTTATATATAATAACGTTTGAATTAACGACTCATTAGTCGGTCACCCACGAAGACGGAAAGCTAGATTGAACCCACAAGTAAGTCAGCGCTGGCAACAAGCAAGTGAATTAGCAGCCCATTTATTGGATACCCACAACGGACGACTTACCGTTGCCATGCCTTTGGGCCTTGGTAAGGCCAACCATTTAATCAACGCCCTCTACCAACAGGTTAAAGACAACTCATCAATGTCCTTAACCATCTTAACGGCACTGACGTTACAAACACCTCAACCAAAGCCCGGGCTCGCAAAGAACTTCTTTGCACCGATTGCTGACCGACTCTATGGAGACTACCCAGAGCTGCTCTATGCAAGAGACTTAATCTCTAAGAAGCTACCTAGCAATGTTACGGTGAGTGAATTCTTCTTACATGCTGGAGCCTATCTGAATAACACACATTCTCAAGCCAATTACATCAGCGCTAATTACTCGCACGTTAGCGGCTATTTAATAGATAAAAATGTGGATTTGATCATACAAATGGTGGCACGTGCGCCCGAGTCTACTAGCGACTTAAGTTTGTCCTGCAATCCTGACATCACTCTGGAACTGTTGGCGGCACGTACCGCTGGTGATACCAACTTCACTTTGGTAGCCGAGATCAACGACCAATTGCCGTTCATGCCAAACGATGCTCAGTTGCCAGAAGCTGAGTTTAGACACATATTAGAAGGCGACAGCGCCAACAGCGGCCTATTTAGTGTACCCAAAGCGTCCGTTGATTTAGCCACCTACGCAGCCGGGTTTCATGCATCGAGCCTAGTCAAAGATGGCGGCACATTGCAAATTGGTATTGGTTCGGCTGGCGATGCCGTCGCCTATGCACTGATCATGCGACATAAGGACAATGCTAACTACAAACGCATCATTGCGGCGCTAAACAACACCGACGATGTCGGCCAGCTAAGCCAGCTCCATTTAGAACCATTTGACGTCGGACTGTACGGCGTCAGTGAGATGCTCGTTGACGTGTTTTTGGATCTCATGGAAGCCGGCGTGGTTAAGAGAGAGGTCAATGGCACACTGATTCACGGCGGCTTCTTCTTAGGCCCCAAGTCAATGTATCAACGTATGCGCGATATGCCAGAAGATCTGCGTAAAAAAATTAATATGACGGCGATTGGATACATTAACGGCGCTCATATCGATTTTAATCGCAAACAGCAAAACCGGCGTCACGCTCGATTTATCAACAACGCAATGAAAGCCACAGTCCTAGGAGCCATCGTTTCGGACGGACTGGACAGTGGTAAGGTGGTCTCCGGGGTCGGTGGCCAATACGACTTTGTGCGGCAGTCCTTCGCATTAAAGAATGCTCGTTCAATTATCATGATTAAGGCGGTCCGAAGCCGTCGCGGCAAGGAAACCAGTAATGTCGTTTGGGAATACGGCCACACCACTATTCCACGGCATTTGCGAGACATAGTCATCAATGAGTATGGCATCGCTGACCTTAAAGGGGCTACGGATAAAGACGTGGTCGCCGAAATGCTGTCAATTACCGACAATCAGTTTCAAAGGGAATTGTTAGCGACCGCCAAGGCCAATGGAAAAATAAGTGGTGACTTCAAACTCAAGGCCGATTGCGCGCGTAATACCCAACAAGACCTACAACAAACCTTGCAACCGTTCAGGCAGTCCGACTTGTTACCTGACTACCCATTCGGCACTGACTTCGATGCCCTTGAGCAAAAATTGATTCCGATACTGCAACAGCTCAACGAGGCAAGCCGATCTAAGGTTGAGCTGTTTAAGTTAGTATTCAAAGGCCTCGGACAGAATAGAAACAGCTCGACATTAAAGGTTTTACAAAGACTAGGCTTTGAAAAACCGAGCTCCTTTCCAAGCAAACTCACCAGATTGGCTTTATTGGGCATATTGTCCGAACAGCCACAACCCAAAAACACGACCAACAATCAGGAATAGATATGCTTACGCTACACCATTTAGAATACTCTCAATCTTATCGGGTACTCTGGCTTCTTGAAGAGCTTGGCGCCGACTACGAACTTAAACTCTATGAACGTGACAAGGAAACACGCCTTGCCCCGGCTGACTACAAAGCCATTTCACCATTAGGTACTTCACCAGTCATTAGCGATGGGGCACTGAATCTAGCTGAAACAAGTGCGATTTTTGATTACATTTTGGATAAACATCCAGATTCCACATTACGACCGAATTCGGATTCGACAGCCAGAACCGACTATTTGTTTTGGTTCCACGCATCACAAGGCTCTTTGATGCCAATGATGTTAATGAGTATTGTGTTTCAAATGCTCGTGACACGAACACCAGCGTTGATTCGGCCGCTAATAAAGATGGTCCTAGGTAAAGCGTCAAGTGCTATGGTAAACCCCAGGGTCACATTGCTCTTAGACAAAGCCGAAGCCGATCTCGAAGCCACAGGCTGGTTCGCCGGAGACAGCATCACGGCCGCAGATATGATGCTGAGCTATCCCTTAGAATCGGCGTACACCAAGGGTTTGCTGAAGGGTAAGTACCCAAATTGCGAGGCGTGGGTAAAGCGCATAAAGGAAGTTCCCAGCTATCAGTCGGCGAAGGAAAAAGACGGTAGACCAAGCGCTATCTTTCAGTTGTAACGATCCTCCAGAAAAACGACTTGTGATCAAAAACAAAGTAAACACCCTGCTCGTTTGGGATTTACCCACAAGACTTTTCCATTGGGCGTTAGTTTGCTCGATTGTCTACGCTTGGGTGAGCGTCGAAATTCTAGAAGACATGGAGCAACACTTCTATGCGGGCTATAGCGTGCTTACCCTTATATTATTCAGGCTTATTTGGGGGCTTATCGGATCTAAATATTCAAGATTGAAACGCCTCTTTTTCCCATTATCCGAAACACTCAAATACGCAAAAGGCTTATTTTCTCGGAAAAGCACCGCAGCGAAAAACCAAGAACATTTGGGTCACAATCCTTTGGGAAGCCTATCGGTTATCGCAATACTAAGTATTCTCCTCATTCAGGCAACGCTAGGTATGTTCAGTACAGACGGTTATGTATTTGGGCCGTTAGCCGGATTGTTAAGCGCCGAAACACGAGATCAAATCACTCAGCTGCACTTGGATAATATTGTGCTTATCTACGCTATTCTAGGATTGCACGTGGCCGCCATTTTCTTTCATCAAGTTGTGAAAAAAGAAAATTTAACCCGCACCATGATCACCGGAAAAAAGGCGGGGGAATCTGCGCATCCAGAGACTCACAAGAGCCCCTGGCTTGCACTGGCAATTCTCATCCTATGCGCAGGGTTCGTTTATTGGCTTTCAACCGCATATCTTGATCTGATTCCACTGGATGACTTTGGCTATTAAATAGGAATCACGTTCAAGCTTTTTGCTTGCACCCTGCCATTGAGGATGCAAACAACGCAATTAATCTTTTACTTTGTATTCACGATGGCAAGACCCACAAGCCTTACTTCCAAATTTGCGTGGATCAAAGTCGGCCATAGCTTGAGACTCCAAAAGTCCTTCACTTAACGCTTTCAGGTTCGCGGCCTTATCGCTAAAACCGTCACTGTCTTGCCATATTTCCGGCTTGGCCTTACTGCCTTCTGGAATACTGTTTTCGATCGAGAAGCCTTCGTCGGTCATGGTCGAGAGATACACCAAATCCTTCGCATGCTGGGTAAATGCTGACTGATCATCTCGTCCTTTTGCTTGTGCTAATTGTCCAAGCTTCCACGCAAAGGTCTGAAACAAACTGGTACGAAATTTGTAAGCCCTCTCTTCGGGAGTGGGTTGTTTGGCTTGAGAAAGACCGGAGCTAAACAAAGCTAAAATTACGGCCATCACAGTTAATGAGCGAATGGGTGCACACATATCAACGTTCCTATCATTAAGGTTCAACTTTCGAGCCTCTCAAATTACCACAAACCGAAACTCAGTTGGAGCCCGTGGAACAACTATCGTTCGGGCAACCTTGTTACCTCACCCCTCCAAGCGGCATCGACTTACTCAACAAGTGTAATTGAGTGTAATCGACAGTGTGCAAAGATCATTGTAAAAATGACCGACCGTTGTTAGAACCGACATGACCTCTAACAATCAATCTACCCACTCAAGGAAATTTTTCATGAATGATAAAATTGTACGCGCCGCAATTCACCCTGCCATTGGAATTGCACGCGTTGGAAACGCAAAAACAGAATTCTACATAGGCCCGGAGGTCATTGACCCTGCTCCACAAGATCCTGGATTCTACCGTGATGATTCAGGAGCACTGAAACGCGAGGCCGCTCGGTTCAGAATCTATGGATACAATTCAGATGGCGACGTCGTCAAGGAGCTAACCTGTGATGAAGCGGACATTGAATGGCAAGTTCACTTAGCCAATCAAAAGGCTTCTTGGTACCAATTTCAATTGGCGCTCGATATTCCTGAGGCAAAAGCGGCGCCCGATACCGCACGTCGAAATGCCGATATTAAGGGCAGTGAACGCGCTAAACTTTTGATTGACGGTGGCCGAGTTTCCATTTCCGGCTCGAACCAATCAGGTCCCCAGTATCAATTTGATCAAGGGTCTTTTTTCGATAACAAAGTCTATTTAGGCGAACTGAAAACTCAGGACGACGGGCAATTGCTCGTTCTAGGCGGGCATGGAAAGTCATCATCAATCGATGGCAAGCCTGCGACAACGTTCGCCAACAATGATGGTTGGCATGATGACACCAGTGATGGTCCAGTAGTCGCTAAAGTCTGCATCGACGGCCGGGAACTTCCTGTAGACCCCGCTTGGGTTGTTGTAGCGCCGCCTAACTATGGCCCACTTCAAAAGTCCGTCAGAACCATGTTTGATTTAATCACTGACGTACACACAAAGTCTGGTTTACTGGCAAAGCCTTCAACGGTTTCTTTCACTAAGGACATCATGCCTCTTTTCATTCGCATGAGTAATCTTGAGTGGGTAAACAAAGGGTACGCAGCGCAGTTTGGTTGGGAGGGCCCTCTGTATTTCAAATCCAAAGAGTTAATGACTAAACTATCAAGCCAGTCTGTGTTGCACAAAGAACTTCGACAACAAATGGCCAATATGTTTCGTGAATTTAAGCGAGACGGAAAAGCGCCCCAACCTTGGCCATGGCTCTATGGCGACGCCATGAATGTACCACCGGCCGACACTCCGAGGCAACACGCCTCCGTCACAGACACCCAACTGGCGTCGCTTCAACGATGGGCCGAAGGTCACTTCATGAACGACTACGACCCAAATGCAGAACCACCTCGACATCTAGAGGACGTGCCATTGGCTGATCAACCTAGCACGCTTGATCGAGCTGCCCTGGAATTTTGTTTGGCTGATGCCTTTCATCCTGGCTGCGAAATGACATGGCCCATGAGACACTCAAGCATGTACATGGGTGAATACCGGTTACGACATCGACCTGCTCATGAAGCACCAACAAGTTACGGTTCCTTACTTACCCCCGAGGTAGCGGTCTCAGAACAAGGTCCTTTGTACGCGCAAGCTCCAGGTGATATAACCCGTTGGATGGCCGTACCATGGCAAACAGACACAGCGAGCTGCAAGTACGGGTACTACGCTGGCTACGGTCCAAAGTACGACCCCTATTTACCCACATTTTGGCCTGCCCGTGTACCCAATCAAGTATTGACTGAAAAGGACTATGACATCGTCATGAACCAGTCCGAATCAACGGAAAGACGCATAGCGGCCTTTAACCAACGTGACGACTGGTTTCGAACGTTAGGAAATGGCAGCTACGTAGAGCAAATCAACAACATGATTCATCACTTCGACGAAATGGGAATCGTTGAAACTCGTGATGGCCCTACAGACGAACTATTTCCAAACTCATTGCAGGTAGAACACCGAAATCTGACCGCACCCACAACCAACAGAGGCCTTTCGCTCAGTAATGAAGCTGACACAGGTTCTTCTCTCGAGAAGCGGGATCCATTGGCTGAGGATGACCTGAGTGGAATTGAAAAATTTAAGCGATTTCCTCACGGACTATAATGCGATCGGCAATGCCATCGACCGACTCCATTACTGAGGCGCTACAAACCAGTACGTTGGAATACGATGTGGTCATTGTAGGTGGGGGTATGGCTGGTTCAGCCCTCGCTTCCTCTTTGGCTTCGCGGTACCGGGTCTTGGTGTTGGAGAAAGCTGAAGAAGCTTTGTCGAAAGATCGAGTTGGCGAATCATTGCCCGCCGCCGCTCTAAGATCATTAGAAGCGCTCGGATTGGGTAAGGCTCTTGAGCAGTCATCGCACACTGATTATCAAGGAGTCGTCTCGATTTGGGGCCATTCTAAGCCGTTTAGAAAAGATTTTTTTGACAGTTTAGATGGTACCGGTCTGCACTTAGATCGAGGGTCGTTGAATTCAGCCATCACCCAAATAGCGATCGATAATGGCGTTAACTTCTTCTACAACGTTCGAGTAAAGTCGCTAGAAAGTAGTCACACTGGCTGGTCCATCGGCGTAGAGCACCCGAACGGCCTGAATAAGTTTAGCGCTGAGTTTTTGGTTGATGCTTCTGGCCGCTCGCACGTGGTTGCTCGTAAGCTTGGCGGAAAACACGTTAGCGAAGATCGGGCCATCGCGATTCACACTGTATGTGAACAAACAGAGGCCCTTACCGCCATGCCGCGCAGCTATATTGGCACAACAATGATCGAAGCGGTTGAACATGGTTGGTGGTACCGAGCGCCTTTGCCCAACGGGAAATGCGTACTTTCATTTCACACTGACAGCGACCTCCCCATAACGTCAATCATGCGCAAACCAAATCACTGGTCAAACGCTCTAAGGTCGACACAACTGATTTCCGCTGGCGTAACTCTACCGAAAGCCCCAGACTTGAACCTGACCATTTGCGCAGCTAACAGTAGTTTTTCTCAGCAGAGCGCTGGTCAAAACTGGCTGGCCATAGGCGATGCCGCCCTCGCATTTGATCCATTGTCCTCTCAAGGTATGTTCAACGCGCTAACAACCGCTCTATTAGCAAAGCAATCTATTATCCAAACCTTATCCGGCGCCCCACACGCCACCAAAACCTATGCTCAAAAGCTACGCGACGTAAGTGATGCCTACCGGCATAATTTAATCGAATTCTACCGCACAGAGCAGCGATGGTCAGAAAGTGTGTTTTGGAAACGACGCAGCGCATAGACAAAAATATTCGTCCGATAGCCACCTATATTGTTTAGATCACAACCGCCATTCGCGTTTTACAATAAAGCTGGTAAAGTGCTTACCTAGCATCGCAATGCATACTAATAATACGATTAACTTCTTTGGCTCTTTTAGGCCGTATTTAGAATTTTATTCAGCACCTAACTCGCAACGCATTATTAACATGATCCCAACTATAGTATTAGGCACAACCCCCATTCCCAACGACGGTGGGGAGTTAAAGCTAACCCAGCGGGATAACGAATTCTCAATTTCGCTGATTGGGGTAAATGGCGATTTGATGTCGAGCCGAATGTATTCATCCGAAGTGGCGCTTGCTGAACTTGGCTGCGCGCACCTTCAAGAAGTTGAAGAGTCCAGGGTCTTGGTCGGAGGATTGGGCATGGGCTTCACATTAGCTGCCGCATTAAACGCCACGTCAAAGAGCGCTGAAGTCACTGTGGCCGAACTGGTACCAGGCGTCGTCGAATGGAATAAGGGGCCCTTAGGAGAATGCGCTGGCAGGCCTCTTAACGACCCAAGAACACGGGTATATTTAGGTGACGTGGCAGAATTATTTTTACCACAGCAACCCCAATACGACGCCATTTTGCTTGACGTAGATAACGGACCAGAAGCGTTCACTCATGACGACAATGGCGAACTCTATTCCATGGCCAGTCTTCATTCAATACGAGAAAGACTGCGTCCAAACGGCGTACTTGGAGTCTGGTCGGCCTGGCACGATCCACGCTTCACTAAACGACTTAAAAAGGCCGGCTTCGCCGCAAGCTTCCAAACAGTAAGAGCACACAAAGGAAAGGGCAGTAAACACACCATCTATTTGGCTAAAATGAAAACGTAAGGTAAAAAAACTCAGACATTGACACGCAATTAGTTTATCAACGTCGAGAAAGGCACTTTTGCCAACCAAACATTGCCGACCCCGCCATTGAGTTCTTTCTGCCTCAACCGTTGTTATTGTTGTTGTTATTATTATTGTTATTGTTGTTGTTATTTGACCACTCGACTTCAACACCAAAATCACTTTCACGTGTACCCAACACCACGACTCTTCCGTGTTTTAAATACTTTACGCGGTTAATATAGGATATTTTTTTCCCAGTAAATCGCATCGCAATATCCTCAAGCCCTGAATTCAAGCGAAAGTCGCTCGATTTACCATTTTTTGTATGGCAGTGGATGAACGGATAAGAGTAGACCACAAACGTTGATCTAGATGGGTTTTCTAATAAAAAATTGGCTATTTTTTCCGTTACTTGTGCGGCTTCTGTTAGTTCTACTTCAGCTACCTTAAGCAATTGCCTTGCACCAGACACGATGGATTGAATACCTTGAACACCAATAAATCCCAACATTTATAACCTCCTCATTTACACCAAAAAAATTCGATATTCTGAAATGGCAAGTTGATTGCTTGAATATGATAGAACGCATTCTTTTGTTGTTTTTTATAGTGATAATCTCTCAGCGAATTCGTCGTCACAAATAGATTATTAGCCACATCGTTCAAAAATTGACTTTCAATCAACGTTAAAAAAGGCATTAAATCCATCTTTAGCCATTGATCCCCCTTATCTGAAGATTCCAATTGATTGTAGTAAACTTGTTGATTAAGCAAGTGCTCCTGCTTTTCTCTTTGTTCATCACCGTAAACTACTTTCGTGTCTCTCAATAGCTGAATGTAAAGCGCATTGGTGGTTATGTCGATACAGTTCGCTTTAAAAATACTCTTACGAATATGCAGCGAAATCGAATCATCCTTATCAATAAAATGCTGTGAGCGATTAACTTTCAGTATTTGAGAACTCAAAAATTCGCAGTCGTCATTGATCTCAATAACGAAATTACGGTCAGAATAGAGGTCCTTCAAAATCTCATCATTATCAATCAAACGGCCCAACGCGTTCGTTTCATCGTAAAAGTCAGATGATAAGTTCATCGCGTCCTTGGGAAGCGAATTAGCTGGCTTCACTCGCTCTATCGAACTCGGGTGTATTTCAGCAAGATAGTTATTTAAATTGAGCGCTTTTTCTCCTTCACTCGCCGGTTTGTATTGCTGAGGATATTCCTTATATATTTCTTTTTGCAATGAGCAGGTATATGACTTTTTAGCGCCTTGTTCCTCTTTTACATAGGCACAGCCTGTATTGCATATTTTAAGATAGTCACAATTTAGACAGTCTGTGTGAAGCTCGTTTTTCTGATGAACAGATCGAATATTGTGCTTACCGTTTTGCAGTATCTCTTGAGCAGGAACGTTAAAAATATTGCCATAGTAAAATCGTTTTGCCCCTTGTCCTCTTACGCAAGAATAGACATCTCCGTTGCTTTGCAATAAGAAAAACCGATCACCACAATTTACCGCGCTAGTACAATAACTTGGCGTAAATTCATCAAACCAATTTCGTTTGAAGCCCCATTCTAATTCAGTTCCTACAAATGCCTTCTTCATGGTTCTATAAAAATCGACTTGTAACGTATCCTCCACCGACTCGGTATCCATACCTTGTGTATCTTTGAATTTAATATCGTTTAACGTCGACTCAAACCCGAACATAAAGTTAAAGTTATTCATGTCGAAGTGAAGTTCGTTGTGAATAGTCCAAATATCTTCGATCAGTCTATCTGTGTGATTGAAATGTTCGTTAAACAAGGTAGCGGATAACTTTTTGCTGTGAGGGTATTCAGCCAATAACGCTATGTTCTTTTTAATCTTCGATAATGTCGATTTATTGGTTTTAGTCGTCCTGTATTTTTCATGCAAAAATAGTGGTAAATCAACACTGCCGCTAATGGAAACGTGATGCGCTCTGAACATCTCTTCGTATTTATCAAAATTGTATAAATTGGTTTTTATATGCGGAGTTTGTTTACGAAATCCGTTAGCCATCAACTGATCATAATTGCTTAGATAATGATTCGAAATAATATCGAACAGAGCCGACATGGTTTGTCCAGGTATGGCCGTTACCTCGCCACCATGCAAGGACAAGTTAAACGGCAAAATATTATCATCGGCAAAGTATTTTAGTGCGTACTCCAGGGTCTCAACCGCTCTCTCAGCATCTTCTTTTAAGGACTTGGTATCAGTTTGTTTACCTAAATAGCAGTATTGACATCCCAGGTTGCAATATATGGTGGGCACATACAGTAAATGAATGAATTTACTGGGTAGTGCAATACCTATGTCTAACTCAGCGTGCGCTTTAACGTTACTCATGAGAACACCGCTCGCTTATAATGTTTAAGTCGGCTCACGTTGCGAACGGCCAGCGTCATGGTTTTATTTTCGCGGAGAGCACTGTCTATGATCTTGGTGATAACTTTATAAAACTTTTCCTGTTTATTCTTTTTGATTTTCCATTCCTTGTTGGCATTACTTAGAAATTTATTGGCATGTAAATGTACGACCGACCCATCTATATGCTTAAGCGTAAACAACAACTTTGCTTCATCAACCAATATCAATTCAACATTTTCATACAAGATGGCTTTTGTGTCGTACACAAAGTACTTAGATGACACGATGATTCCTGGTCCTTTCCCAGCAATGAAAAAATAGAGAAAGACCATGCAGGCCATGGCGCCGAAAAAGTAAGGGATTGGGGTATTGCTTTGAGAGCAAAGATAGATGATTACGCCTAATATTGCAGTGCTAAGTACCACACCAAAAGGACTGTTGAATAAACCATCAAAAGCGAATCGCGGTGAACTGGCGCCAGCGTATTTATAGGTAGCTAATTTACCTCTCAAGTTTATTCGACGTCACTAGTATGAATCAACATCGCCAAATTATAGTGTGAAAAGCACCCAAACGGAACCAGGTATCCATTGCCGTTTTAATTCAATATGAAACTAATGAGTATTATTTGAGAGCCGATTCCCCCACATATCAACTCTCATTATCATTGATGTATTTATCAGTGTATTTCCTTACGTTTGTTTACCCAAAGAATTCGCGATTCCTAGACACTTTGTCTTTACGAATAAATAATAATGGTCTATTGTCCAATAAATCAATGGCATGTCAGAGGGAAATAGTATGTTGAGACGCGATTTTCTTAGCGTAGGTGGATTGGCAATGGGGGCAGGCTTATCGGCTACCAGTTCCGGTGCCAAAAGTAGTGTCAACGCTTCTGAATCAGCAAAAGGCGCTAGTTCAATAATAAACCCGGGAGACTGGAAAGCCTTGCGAGACCTTTTCCCTTTGACTCGAAACTACGTCCAGCTATCGACCTTTTTGTTGGCGTCACACCCCAAACCAGTGTCGGACGCAATCGAGAAGCATCGAAGAGCATTGGATGAAAACCCCGCCGACTACTGGCATCATCATTTTGAAACGATTGATGGTGATATTTCCGCCGCCGCGGCTAACTACATGGGCGGAGCGGGCTCTCAAATTGCATTAACTGATAGCACGACCATGGGACTTGCCCTAGTTTACAGTGGTTTAAAGTTACAGCCTGGTCAGGAAATCCTGCAAACCACTCATGACCATTACTCCACGGATTTATCTTTGGCTCAGCGCGCTAAGCGCACGGGAGCCACAGTACGACAAATATCCCTTTACGAAAACCCTGCCACCGTGAGCAAAAAGTCATTGGTGAAAAATCTAATCAACGGCATCAATAATAAAACAGCCGCCATTGCTGTCACGTGGGTGCATTCGTCCACTGGCGTAAAGTTACCTATACGGGCCATGGCAAATGCAATCAGAGACGTTAATGCTGGGCGCAATAGTGAAAATCAAATTCTGTTTTGTGTGGATGGTGTCCACGGATTTGGAATCGAAGATCAAGACATCAGTCAATTAGGCTGCGATTTCTTTATTGCAGGTACTCACAAGTGGATTTTTGGCCCAAGAGGAACTGGTCTAATATGGGGCAATGAGAAAGCGTGGTCTCGATCAGAAGCGGTGATACCCAGCTTTAGCCGTTCTTACGATGTTTGGCTTGGTGAAGCGACTCAAGCGCAAGTTCCAATCGGCGAACACATGTCGCCTGGAGGATTTCATTCTTTTGAGCACCGTTGGGCCTTGCCCGAAGCGTTTAATTTACACATGGCGCTCGGTAAAGAAAATGTTCAGAAACGAATCCATCAGTTAAACACGCAAACCAAAGAAGGGCTAGCGAAAATGGCTGGCGTTACTCTCCACACACCCATGTCAAACCAGCTATCTTCCGGCTTAGTGTGTTTTGATGTTGAGGGTGTCTTACCGCAAACAGTGGTAAAACAGATGCACGATAAAGGGGTGATTATGAGTAATACACCATACCGCAACAGCCATGCCAGATTTGCACCGAGTCTATTGAACAATGAACACGAAATCGAATTCGCGCTTTCTCAAATCAAGGCGTTAACCTGATTCCCCACACTCCCAAGGGCTTATAGGATTCTAAGCCCACTCAAGCTATGCCCGTTTTTGAATGGGTATAGCCTGAGTATTTTGCTTGGGGTACTTCTTAGAGAGAATACTCGATTCCTTCTTTTTTATACGCGGCAATAAACTCTGGTAATTCTCGAACTCGACCAATAAGTTCTTTCGTATTATCACCAATCTGTATTTGTTGATTGGGAAAATAATTCCCCCAACTAGCGTAAATAGCGATTAAATAGTCGATGATCGTAGCGGAATCTCCAACAACAAAACGTTGACTAGCCAGCCGTTCATCGATAATCGACCAAGTCTTCGAGACGAGGTCCGCCAAATTTTGTATGACTTCATTAAGCTCCGGATCGTGTTCCATTACTTTGCTCATGGTGAAGATCTTTGAGTAGGCCGGGTGTAATGTCGCGTAGTTAAACATCAACCAACGCAAAAATTCAGCTTTTTGTGAAGGCTCTCCTGCTAAAGACCGGCTGTTATGCTTTTCCAGTACGTACAACGCAATGGCTGCACCCTCGGTAATGATCAACCCGTCATCATCAAGAGCAGGCACCTGCCCAGTTGGAGAAATCGTTTTGTATTCGGGCAATTGTGCAGGATTGATTATCTCGAACTCTTCCCCAAGGTGGGTTAGCAATGCGTTTATGCCGGTCGAACAGGTACCCGGCAGTGAGTAAAGTTTATACATCGTATTAGTCTCGTTTAGGTTATAGGTTTTGGGTTATGGATTCTGGGTAATCCATGGCAGTCATTCAGAAATCCACGACAAGGGATTCGAGAAGATCCATGGCTTTTGAGTGATGCAGTAGCGGAGCATTTTGCCCCGCATAGTGGGCTGCAAAACCGGCACTGCCCTGCTCGATTGCCGCCTCTTTAATGGGGGCGGCAAAATAGCTTTGGATTGGAAATGGCAGAGGCAGATCTGGAGCATTGTTAATCTCACGAATAAAATCGTTTTCGATAAAGCGCGCTAGTCGCCCTGTGTAAGCACGGCTTAACACCGTTTGATGTGCTCGATTCTTACGTAAAACCCGTTTGTGTAAATCAGAGGTCCCTGATTCTTGGCAAGCCAAAAATGCCGTACCAATTTGCACTCCTTGGGCTCCAAGCGACATCGCGGCCCGCACACCTCGTACATCGGCTATTCCACCCGCGGCAATGATCGGCGCACTAATTCGATCAGCAACTTGAGGAATCAATGCCATTCCTCCCATCAAACAGTTTTCAGGCTCTTGCAAGAACGACACTCGATGACCACCGGCTTCAAATCCAGAGGCAACAATAATGTCCACCCCAGCTTCCTCTAGCATCAGCGCCTCTTTTAGTGTGGTGGCTGTTCCCATCGTAATGATGTTTTTACGTCGACACTCAGCTAACGCCGCCGCACTCGGCACCCCAAAAACAAAACTAATCGCGGGGGGGGCTGCACTGATTGCCGCTTGCAATTGCTCGTCAAAGTCCTCCGAAAGGAATTCTTTATATGGCGGGGCGGGAACACCTAAACGTGCATAAATCGGCTCAAAGCGTTTTGCGTACTCGGCGTATTTAGAGCGGCTCAATGCACTAATATAATGATCATTATTTGATACCCACAGATTGATTGAAAAAGCACCACTGGTGGCGGCATTCAACTCCTTCACTAACACCTCTATCCGTTCCGGCGATAAGTGATGAGCTCCGAACGAACCCAGCCCACCAAAATTTGAAACCGTTTTCACCAATTCGATACTGGAAAGTCCCCCTCCAAATGGCCCTTGCACTATTGGGTATTTCAAATCCAGAGTAGAAGTAAACTTGTTCATATAATTACTAAATTTGGTTACGTTTCGCGCACTCTATAACAGCCGAGTTACTTTTGTATACTTAATACCCACTGTATACTGAATTCTCCGATTTCCATTTGGTAAGCAGGTTACCAACAAGAAACCAACACTAATCGAAAGGTGACTTACGTGATCCCACGAAGAAAAAACAAAGTGACTCCTCCGCCCGAAAACTGCCCCTTAGGAGAGTGTCTGAGTATTATTGGTGGGGCATGGACACCCAACATCATTTGGTTCCTAAGCGAACAACCGCGACGTTTTTCTGAGTTGAAACACGACTTACAAGGCGTCTCATCAAAGATGTTGACCCAACGACTAAAAATGCTAGCCGCGGAAGGTGTGGTTCATCGACAAGTGATGGACACGTCTCCGCCAACTGTTGAATATTCATTGACCGAATTAGGAAAAGAATTGAAGCCGGCGGTAGAGGCAATTGTCGAAGTGGGTAAAAAGTTAAAAACATTGGCACGTTGAGCAAGAAAATCAAAATCGAGGACAACTGCTATACTCACTGAACGACAATAAAAGGGGATGCCTGTGAGCAACGATTCTGCTTCAATAGATCAAGCCGTTGAAATAGCCCAAACCACCGATCACGCTACTATGCTCATGGTCTTAGGTACAAGCGGGCTGCTTGCGCTGGCTGTGCTCGTTGTGCCTCTGGCTGCACGTCTCAAAATACCATTTACCGTCATGCTTGCTGCAATTGGTGTCTTGATAGGATTTGGGTCCAACGTAATCTTAACCATTCCATGGCTCGGCTTCTTACATGAATTCGTCCATGCACTAAACTCGCTTGAGATCACATCAGAAGCCGTCTTTTTTGTATTCCTCCCAGCACTTGTATTCGAATCCGCACTGGCCATTGACGTCCGACGCCTATTTGACGACATTTCCTCAATCTTAATGTTGGCAATCCTAGGGTTGTTAATTTCAACGGCGGTGATTGGACTCACCATGTCCCATTTAACCCATATACCACTACTGGCCTGCCTACTACTGGGTGCTATCGTTTCAGCCACTGACCCCGTTGCCGTCGTGGCAATTTTCAAAGACCTGGGCGCGCCACAACGATTGGCTATTCTAGTGGAGGGGGAAAGCCTGTTTAATGACGCTACTGCCATCGTGGTTTTCACCATTATCTCGGCCATGCTTCTGGGGCAGTCCGATCCAACGCTTTTGAGTGGTATCGCGTCATTTTTGAAGGTCTTCTTTGGAGGCATTGCCGTTGGGTACATTACAGCCCGACTCAGCTGCTTTCTGTTAATGCACATCGGTGATTCCAACCTACCCAAAATCACTCTCACGATATCCTTGGCCTACTTGTCTTTCATCGTGGCCGAGCACAACCTGCATGTGTCTGGAGTCATGGCCGTGGTCACCGCAGCATTAGTACTCGGGTCACGAGGGAGGAGCATCATCACGCAAAGCGCATGGCATGGGTTAGAGGAAGTTTGGGAGCAGGTAGGATTCATTGCCAATTCCGTTATATTCATACTTGTAGGTCTGAAAGTGCCATCCATAATGGCGGCGATGAATGGCCAACAACTGATGTGGTTAGTCGTGCTTTTGTTTACCGGCTTTTCAGCCCGTTTTGCCATTATATTTGGACTTGTTCCGTTAATGAGCCGATTGGGTTGGTCAACCCAAGTCAGCACGGGATACCGAGCTGTGATGTTTTGGGGTGGTTTACGCGGAGCGGTCTCATTAGCGCTGGCCTTGGCCGTGATAGAGAACGATGGCTTCGCGCCCGAAATTCAAGAGTTTGTGGGTGTGATGGTAACGGGCTTTGTGCTATTTACCTTAGCCATCAATGCAACCACTGTCCCCTTGGTAATGCGAGCTTTTGGCTTGGCTAAATTAGGTCCCGCCGATACCGCCATTCGTGATAGAGCATTCTCCAAAGCCATGAGTAACGTCAGTGAGCGCGTCAAGGGAACAGCTCGCGCAATGCACGTGGGTGAAGAACAAACAAACCAAGTGATTCAACCTTACCTAACACTGATAGAAGCAAGTTCAACCCGGGTCAGACCCGATGAGCTTAGCGACCAAGACTGGCTTCTAATCGGGTTACGCATGGTTTGTCTGAATGAAAATAAAGCCTATGCCAAAATGCTAGACCGTGGAGAAATCTCACCCGACACGGCAAGACACCTATTTCGCCAAGCGGCCGATGCGCGAGACAGCATTAAGCACGGCGGCCTGTCCGCGTATTTGGATGACTATCGTAAAAAGTTAGGATTTCACTGGCACACGAAATTCGCAATGTTTATTCAGCGCACGACTGGAAACAGTGGCTTATTAGCCAAAAATTTAACCAGCCGTTTCCAAGTTTTAGAAGCTCAATGCACCGTGCTACACCAACTCAAAGAAGACCTTAAAACACAGATGTCTGAAATGATAGGCGAAGAAGCCTCGGATGAACTGCAAAAAATACTAGAACGCCGAGATTTAGAAACCGAACAATCTCTGAAGGTTCTACAGGTGTGCTATCCAGACTACGCCAAAGACCTGAAAAAAAGAGTATTACAGCAAACAGCGATGCGCCTAGAACTAGGTCAATATCAGGACATGATGGCAAATTCCTTGATCAGCAAAGAGGTCGCCGGTGAATTAAAGCAAGACATGGCCGACCGATATCAAGAACTGCAACAAAACCTAAGCCTTGATCTTGGTCTCGACGCAACCACCTTGGTTTCAAAAATGCATTTTTTCGAATCCTTAGATAAAGGTTCTCAACACGATATCGCCAAACTTCTGAAACCGAGGCTCGCCTTGCCTGGTGAGGTTATTTTTGAAAAAGGTAGCCCGCCTGACGCCATGTATTTTATCTCCACAGGCGCAATCAGAATAGAATTAGACAAACAAACCGTCATTATCGGAAGCGGAGACTTTTTCGGAGAAATGGCTTTGCTCAACCAACAGCCTCGAATCGCAAGCGTTATTTCTGACGGATTTAGCGAACTCCTCGTTCTGCACACCAAAGATTTCAGCGAGATGATCAGTAAAGACGATCAACTCAAACAACAAATTGAAGGAATCGCTCAACGTCGGGCCATAGAAAACCAAGATTGAGTGAGTCCCGTTACGCTATTCAAGCCCCAAACAATAACGTTGTCAGCCGTACGTTGGGTGAACATGCTAAAGTTGGTGTATGAAAATAATAAAAACGTTCACCAAATTGCTGTTTTGGGCTTGCGTCCTTGCCAGCCTGTTACTACTTAGTCTTTGGCTTCTTCACCCACCCACAGATCTAATCAATACCAGCAAATCGAAAGAGTGGCTTGAGCAAGGGGACTTTGACGTTGAGAAAGAGCGCTTAACGATCATTGACACTGATCGCGAAACGCCAGCCATGGGCGGGTTCAAAGGCGATCGTAAACGAACGTTAAAAGGCAACATTTGGTTTCCCAAAGGTCAATCAGGTGACCTCCCTTTAATTGTGTACAGCCATGGGTTTGGCGGCCAAAACAACGAAAGCCGCCACATTGCTAACTATTTGGCTCGAAACGGCTACGTGGTTGCGTCCGTTAACTTTCCATTGAGCACAATGCGATCTCCTGCGGATGTTCCTCAACTTCTAGATGTAGCAAACCAACCGGGGGATGTAAGCGCCGTCATCAGTCATGTTTTACAGCTTAACCAAGATTCGAACAGCGCACTGTTTCAGCGTATCGATGAATCGTCTATTGGCGCCATGGGTTTGTCTTTAGGTGGTCTAACAACCGCATTAGTCTCATATCATCCTAAACTTAAAGATAGCCGCATTAAAGCCTCTGTCATGATGGCGCCTCCATTGGAAGCGTTTAACAATCAATTTTTCGAGAGCAACCCCGACCTAAACTCATTGCTTATTTCAGGCTCAATGGACCGAGTCGTTCCTGAGCAAAAAAATGCCACTAATGTGATGAAACGTCACGCGCGCGGGTGGTTTATCAGTATCGATAAGGGCACGCATTTGGGGTTCGCCAACATTGGAAATCCCTTGCGATGGATGGACAACCCAGATGACTTGGGTTGCCTGTTTATGGATATGATGTTGTCCAAGCTCGAACTGCCCGAACGCTGGAATGCGGCACTGCCTGATAGCGACGATGTTTTACGAGATATCAAGGCGGGTACGCCGTGCCCGACGATAGACGGTAAATCACTTAATGGTCTAAGGCAGCAATGGCTAACACGCATTTCAATTGGCTCATTTTTTGATCTGCATTTACGCGAGGGGCCACGAGCTAAAAAAGCGAGTGAGTTTCTACTAAACTCTTTAGCCTCAGAGAACCAAGAAATTACGTTGACGACACCACGCAAAAAGAAGACGAGCAACTCAGTTAATGAGTTGCCGTCAAAATCCCTTCAAGAAAATCCAGCGCTAAAGGGTCTTCTGATTGACCCAACCAAAATAGCGCTTCTTTTTTGACCGAAGCCGTAAATGGCCCATCAATCAAGTCTCTGAGTGCTGTTGTAGACACACTTGGCCTAACTTGAGATATCGAAAACACCGCCTTTTTCTTTACTGCCTCCGGGCTATTGCTTCCGACTATTTCCATTAGCGTAGGCACGGGGTTTCGACGATGATTTTGCGACAACCAAAATATCGCTTCTTTTTGAGTCTCTTGGTTAAACGCGTTTTTAGCTAGGCCGGTTAGCTTCGCCCAACTCTCATCGCTGCCAATTTGGGCCAACGAAAGTACGGCCTTGCCGCGCACCAACTCACTTTGATTGTTATCTATAATATGGTTTATCGCTGACATTGCCATTGAAGGATAGTGTTGCGCCAACCAGAATATCGCTTCCGACTGAATTTGGTCACTACGTCCAAACTTTGCTAATTGTTCTAGCTTTATGGGCGACCTTTGATCGCTATTAAGGCTTAAAGCAAACACCGCTTTAGCCACCGTTTTACGCTCCTGATCTGTTTCTATGTAGCGTAAAAGCGAATCATAGCCCGCGGCATTTCGAGCTTCTCCTAACCAAAATATAGCCTGGTACTTTCGCTTTTCATTATTGCCTTCAGCGTACCTATTAAGCAATGCATGTGCTTCGTGGCCTTGGTGCAATGCGATTGCGGCCAATGCCGAATGTTCAAGACCGTTGAGTTCAGAACCACGTTCAGTCATGTTATCTAAGTACATCAGACTTTGTTGCGACGATACTCCAGCCAACGTAACAACCTTACTTCTACCAACGTTTACTTCACACTCGCCGCCAGCGAAAAAAAGATCCACTGGCCGGCCCTTATCTACCTGAAAATAGATATCCAAGGTCTTAGAGTCCCCTAATTCGCCCAACGTTGAGGACCAACTGTTTGTTCTGTCTTCTAAGGTACAAACAGGCTGGTCGTTGGTAATCAGGCAACATGGCATACCATTGTTGGGCTCCATTCTTACTTGATACTTAAACCATTGCGCGCCAATATCGGAAATCGAGTTTTCGGTTTTGACAACCCTTTGCTTAATACTCAGTTGAAAGTCATCACTCGATGCCCCTTCAGCGAGCGCTGCGCTAAATACTGAAAGTATGAGTGGGAATATCAACATCATACTCTTGCTGAGGCGGCAGTAAAATTGTGAGGTCTTCATGTTATTAGCCTTCCTCCGTTAGAATATTCTCGAAGAATTCAAGAGCCTCATCTGACCCCATTATTGAGAGCTTTTGCAATGCCTCGCGCTTTAGTTCAGGATCTTTTTCGGCTTTAACTATCTGCGTAAGCGCCTTTGCGTTCGACTGGATGAATAGAGCATGCAAAACTGCTTTACGAATCTCTCCGTCATTGTTTTCCTTATAGATCGCTACCAACTTCTTACTGGTCTCAGCATCGCCAGTAATACCCATTTTTTGCACCGCATTGACCAGCAATGACTGATCCTTCTCGGTATTAATGATTTTAACTAACGCTTGGCTTCCACCACCTATCGCTAAGCCATGCAATATGTCTTCTCGATAATCGCTGAACTCAGGACTACGATACATCTCAAGCAGTACTTCGGGTTTTGACATCACGCCGATCAAATGAATCGCTTTCTTTTTAAGTGTTGGAGAAGACTCACTCTTGGCCAAGGCGATAATCGGTTCCCCCTGGCCTGCAACCATGTAACTGTGCAAGATCTTCGCTTTCATAGCATCATTGTCAGTGGCCCGATAAACCTTAGTTAACACACTCAATGATTCGACAGAACCTGAGATTCCGAGCACATTGATTGCTTCCTTCTGTAGATCGCTGTTAGCGCTGTCCTGAGCTAACGATGCGATTAACTCAAAGGCCTGCGGATCATCTATTTGGCTAAGCACAAAGAGCGCACGATGTTTAATTTTGATTGAACTATTACCGGCCAGCAGTCGCTGCAAAATTCCTATTGATCTTTCAGATGGCGAATTCATTAGGGAATTCAAGGCATAGAGTTTCATCTCCTCGTCGTCAATATTAAGACTCTGACCAGTTTGATCCTTAATTTCGATTTTTAGTGCATCCGCGTCATCCAACCAACGGCTGTCGGGGTGACTGCTTGCCAGCGTGGAAATACTGGCTAACGCCGCCTTAGTTTGTCCATTTTTATACTGCGAATAGGCCAGCCAATACAACGCCATGTCTTGCTTTTCCTTGCCGGCGCTGACTAATTCAGCGAACGTGTTTTGAGCTGCCTGAAATTCCTTGTTATCTAACTGAACCTGACCTTTTTCATACAGGCTGTTATTGGCCAACGAAATTTGACCTGCTAGGCAGATCGCAATAGCAATCGCTACCGACTTTCTTCGGTGTGGTTTCCGTTGATATGTTTCCATTACGTTACCCTCATATTTGGAGCCTTGGGACTCCGGTTATCTTTGCTTACTTACACTCTTTGACGTTGAGTTTTTCAAATGGTTTTCTTTTTGATCCAATCAATAAAACACTAAGCACCAAACCCTAGATAAGCTCTCGATTTATCTTGTTGTCCACCACCTTCAATTTGAATAGAAGGTCTCTGTCTGCCAATCGACGTTGTAAGCTTTGCCAGTCTGCGACATCACCACTCGTGTGATTAATCTCTAATAACGTAGACTCCATTTGCTGTAAAACAGACACTAACATCGCGTCATTTTTTTGTTCGGCCATGCGACGATACAAACGATTAAAGCTGATTAGATCCTCAATCATTTGCCTACGAGGCTCTATGTCTTGAGCGATACTCTCCCCCCCATTACTCACCAGTGTCAGCAGTCGCTGCCCTGATTCGATGTGAGCGCTAACGTTGGTTAACAACACTCTACGACCCAGCTCTTGACCAGAACGAGGTCCTTGTTGATCAACTTCCTGCTTATCAATCGTGACAATAGGCATGCTAACCGGGTCGGCTGACCATCGGCCTAGATAAAAGATGCCAATCAAGGCAAGGACTGTGAAAGCGAAAGCAGATTTGATATTTTGCCCACGTGGAATTGCAAACCAGTCTGACAACCGCTGGCTGACTCTTGAGAAAACGCTTAGATCAGCTTCCGGCTCTACTGTAACGATCGACCTAAGTCGTTCTTGCTTATCGCACTCAGCAACATTAACCGCCGCCATTATCCGATCATTTAGGCCACTGCTGGGTGCTGGAACATCGAATTCTAAGCTTGGTCCTAGAGCCTCCTTTAAAGCTTCATACTGAGCTCGCAATGCTCTTGATGGTGCGGTAGAACGAGCCAAAACCTCATTTAGCTGATTTGCCTGATCAGCGCTCAACTCGCCATAGAAAAGTAAAATAAGATCTTCTTCAGTCCACTGTTTCATATTCGCCCACCTTGTGTTCCAACGAGTTCAACGTTTTACGAAGTCGCTGCACCGCTCTAAATATTCGGCTCTTCACCGTACTCGGATTGAGCTTCAACATCTCGCTGATTTCACCAATACTTCGTTCTTCGTAGTGCCTTAATACAAACGCAACCCTGACATCGTCATTCAATTGATTGATTGCGTGTTCTGTAACCCCACCAATGTCACTGATCCACGCTGCTTTTTCCGGACCATTTGATTCAGGCGTTGAAAGTTGATCAAAGTCATAATCTGAGCACTGGCTGTGTTTCGCGTTTCTACGCAGCATGTCCAGCGCGACATTGACGGTCACCGAATACAGCCAAGTGCTGAATGTTGACTGTTGATTAAACGTATCTATCTTCAAATGGACTTTAAGAAAAGCTTCTTGCACGCAATCCTCTGCTTGCTCTTTATGCTTGAGTATTCGATAGGCAGCCGCAAACATCTTGCCGCTATTTAGTTCGACAAGCCGTTGAAAAGCATACATATCTCCGGCTTTTACCAGATTAATGAGTTCGATTTCAGTCTGCATATAACAAGTAAGACGGCGCTATTTGAAAATGGTTTTCTTTTTCTCACGTTTTTTTCTGAGACCATGGGCATTAATAGCCAGTCGGTCTAAGGCCTACCCATTGATGCAGGTTTGAGTATACTGGTTGCTCAGTGGATTCAGATACATCGACAGTAGGGTTGCTTCAAGCATGAAAAAACTAAGTATGATGGACACGGGGTTTTTACTCGCTGAGACTCGAGAAACACCCATGCACGTCGGTGGTATTAACCTGTTTACGTTACCGCCTGGCGCAGATGAACAGGAGTTTTTGCACAATTTGGCAGACACCCTTAGATCAGACCATGACCTTCAATCGCCCTTTGGTGACCGACTGAGAATGGGGCGCTTGAAATTAGCGGGCCCGCTGCATTGGGAAAAGGAAAAGACGTTGGATTTGGAATATCACATTCGTCATTCCGCACTTCCTAAGCCTGGCCGTTACAGAGAACTGTTTTCATTGGCTTCACGTTTGCATGGCACATTACTCGATCGAAACCGTCCGTTATGGGAAATGCACTTAATCGAAGGCTTGCAAAACCGCCAATTCGCCACGTACTCCAAATTCCATCACGCAGCGGTAGACGGCGCGCGCTCTATGCATCTAACGCAAAGCATGTACTCTTATGACCGCGATGCTCGCAGCCAAGGTTCGGCTTTTTCAATAGAGGCACAACGCAAATATCGCGCCCAATTAGAAAGCATACGTTCACAAGGCATGAACGACCAAGAGATTCGTAATGTGGCTGAATCGTTGCAAGAATTCCTAAACAGTAGCACCCACTTATTCGGCTCAATCAAACGTTTAATTGGCGGCTGGATGGGCAAGGGCGGTGCGTTGGCCCTGCCTTGGCAAAATGTACCACGCAGCTCTATCAATACTCACGTGGATGGTGCTCGCAGATTTGTCGCACAATCATGGTCTTTTCAACGAATTCGCGCCGCTGGAAAGGCTCTTGATGGCACCTTCAATGACGCTGTTTTGGCCATGTGTGCGGGTGGATTGCGTTTGTACATGCAAAATCACAGTGAGCTACCCGAAAAGTCGCTGAAGGCAATGGTGCCTGTTTCATTGCGTCAAAAAGGTGATATTGACTCTTCCAACGCAGTCGGTGCCATCGTCGCTGACCTTGCAACGGATATCGCTGATCCCATACAACGCTTTACCAAAATTCAAGATTCAATGATCGCTGGAAAAGCCCTTTTCAAAGGATTAAAGCCCAAAGAAGCAGCCCTAATGCTCCAGCTTTTACAAAGCCCAGGACTATTATTAATGCCCCTTGGGTTAATGAGCAAATTGCCCCCCTTTAACACCATTATTTCCAATGTTCCCGGCCCTCGTCAGACAATGTACTGGGACGGCGCTCGCTTAGATGGCATTTACCCTGCCTCTATCGTCACCGAAGGAGTCGCGTTAAATATAACGCTGGTTTCTTATGATGAAAACGTAGATTTTGGCATTACAGCGTGCCGCCGCTCTATGCCACAGGTGCAGAGACTAATTGATTATATGGACCAATCTTTGATGGAACTCGAGCAAGCCACAGGGCTGAGCGTTAAGACTGAGCAAGACGACGTTAAGTCGACTTCAAAAAGACCCAAAAAGGCCCGTAAATCGACCAAGAATGGCCGCAAAAAGATAGTGAAAAATGACCTATAAAGTAGTGTTTTACAGCCGTTAGTCTGCCTTAGCTACAATACGTTTCTTTATTCATTGAGCTCTTTTCCTTCGAACCTCTTGGTTACCACGCATCATCGATATGACTCATGATAGTGACACTAAAAATCGTATGATCGACTCATTTGTGGTTGCTCCTTGTCATGAAGAAATTGACATTATCTACGAGGATTCTGACCTAATAATAGTCAATAAACCTTCAGGGTTGCTGAGTTTGTCAGGTAAGAACCCCCTAAATAAAGATTCTGTTCATTTTCGCTTAGTTCAACAATACCCCATGGCAACGATGGTACACCGATTGGACTATGGCACCTCCGGTATTATGGTTTTGGCGCTAAACAAACGTACAAACGCCCATTTAACTAAGCAATTTCAGGCGCGATCTGTCACCAAAACTTACGAGGCGATACTTCTTGGCAAATTAAAACCCCAGCAAGGATGCATTAATGCGCCAATAGCAAAGGCTGAATTTCCCTTCCAAAAAGTATGTTTAAGTACAGGCAAGCCAGCCCAAAGTAACTATCAGGTTATTGAATATCTTAAGACCACGCACGCTAATGTGAACACAACGCGTGTACTGTATTCACCGACTACTGGGCGCACGCACCAACTTCGAATTCACAGTCGTGAAATCGGTCATCCGATCATAGGATGCGATTTATACGGTTTAACGCTCAATGGCATAAACAGCACGTCAATGGCAGAACGACTGATGCTGCATGCTAAGAGCATCGAGTTTGAACACCCGATAAATGGCGACCGAGTGATCTTCAACGGCGATAAACCAGACTCCATGCCGTAAGTTAGTGTTTCCTATAAAAAACACATAGGTTTAACCGGCCATCTATCAAATTGACTATTCAATAAACTTGGGTTCACAAACCCAAATGAGTTTCCGCCTTTTCTTGGCTTCTGGCCTGATCCATTCGACTTAAACCCAATTGCGAAGCGATGGTTTCAATTAGACCGGTTTCTTTTGCATCGATCTTATCGTCTGCAAACGCAATTATCCAAAGGTATTCTAATAGCTTCGCCCTATCCTGAGCACTCCACTGATCTCGAACAGCGACCAAAATATCTTCAGTGCTCTCGCCTTTCTTATCAATTCGATCAGCAAGTTTAAACACCTCTTCTAATTCAACTTGAGTCAAGGAAAAATCTTTTCTTAAAATCTCGCTCATATGCATCAACTCGAGCATCTTCGCCTCGCCATCACTTCTGACAAATCGAAACAAGATAATCGCAATTTTTAGCGTGTTTTTGCGCTGAGAAGATTGATCTAAGATCGTGGATTCAATATCTGGTGGCATATTGTCTCGATTACGTTGGGGGAGATTAAAATTCTAAGCCAAGATGGGCCCAATGTCCTAGCAGTGTACTGCAGAAGAAATATGAATTGGCGAAATTATATTTAGATAACTAAAACTTACTCAAAGGTAATGCCGAACTCAAATTCTATTGATAGAATCTCCTTGCTTTGAGAATACTGTAAACACTTATCATGGAAAAACTGATTGAAGGCTTAATGTATCGAGCGCGCTGGTTGCTGGCGCCCATTTACTTAGGCCTTAGCATTGCCATATTGGCGTTAGGCGTCAAATTCTTTTTCGAACTCGCTCACCTAATGACCGACATCATCGTCATGTCCGAAGCAGACATGATCCTAGTAGTCCTGAGTTTAGTTGATTTGGCCATGGTTGGCGGCCTACTGCTCATGGTGATGATGAGTGGTTATGAAAATTTTGTCTCCCAGCTTGATATCGCCGAAGACGAAGAAAAATTAAGTTGGTTGGGCAAGATGGACACGTCTTCGCTAAAAGCGAAGATAGCGGCGAGCATCGTGGCAATCTCTTCCATTCACCTACTCAAGAAATTTATGGAAGCCGAAACCGTCGATAATGACAAACTACTTTGGTATGTGATCATTCACCTGACGTTTGTCGTATCGGCTTTTGCAATGGGTTTTCTCGATACACTGTCGATGCGGGCAAGCCAAAACAACAGAGCAGACTAAAGAACAAATCTTAAGACATTAAGGTTTGTTACGGCAGGCAACGTCTGAAAAATCAAACCTGAGCATCCACGATGAGTTCTAATACAAGGTCATAAACTATGAAGGTTGTTATTGTTGGTGCCACATCGGGTATCGGACGAGCCCTAGCAAGCGTTTTTTCAGAAAATGGACACGAGGTTGGTATAACAGGGCGACGCAGAGAACTTCTCGATTCTTTAAAAGCGGAACTACCAACCCGATGCTACACCGCTCAATTCGATCTGAGTAGCGTTGAAGACTCAATCGTCGCATTTAACACGCTGGCGGCTGAGATGGGCGCAATTGATATCGTAATAATCAATTCTGGAGTAGGGACCACCAACATTGAATTCCCCCTCCAGGACGATCTCGACACCATTTCCGTCAACGTGACAGGCTTTACCACCATTGCCAACATGGCCTATCACTATTTCTGCCAACTCGGCAAAGGGCATATTGTTGGCATGTCTTCAGTAGCCGCGGTTCGAGGCGGACCATTTGCCTCCTATAATGCCTCTAAGGCTTTCGTATCTTCTTACTTAGAAGGTTTAGCGTGCCGCCGTGAATCCAGACAGGGAGATATTTTTATCACCGACATCAGACCCGGCTTTGTCGATACAGCCATGGCAAAAGGCGACGACCTATTTTGGGTTGCCTCACCAACCAAAGCAGCCCATCAAATCTATCTGGGCATCGTCCGAAAACAACGAATAGTTTACATTACCAGACGATGGCGATGGCTAGCTTACCTTATAAAGGCACTGCCATTTTCTCTGTACCGCTTCTTAGTCGGCAGAGGCGCTGAGAAACAATAACTCCGCAATACAGTTTGGTTTATAAAAAGACTCTCAGTTAGGTTCATTCCGATCGGAACGGTCGAACAAACCTGATTGTAGGTTGAGTATTGCTCTTTGTTTCTAACCATGGAGTTTACTATGACTATTCGATTATTGATCGCGGCCACTCTTTACCTGCTATCACCGCTAATCTTTGCAAACACACAATTCAATTCAACCGATTGGACAATTGAAAAATTTTCCCTTAATTCAACCATCCTATCCGACAACAAGACAGACCTAGACACTCATCGAGAAGTTATGGTTTGGCTGCCACCAAGCTATAAGCTGGGAGACCGCCGATACCCAGTTATTCATTATCTGCATAACGCAAATTGGAGCAATAGGCAGATGGCAGAGGAAGAACGGATTCAAGACACATTCGCCAGGGCAGTTGAGCGGGGATTAATTCAAGATTTCATCTTTGTGGTTGGCGATTACACAACGACACACGGAGCAGGAACCTTTTTTGGGAATAATTCAGTCGCAGGCCGTTGGCACGAGCACATTGTTAAAGAGCTGGTACCTGAAATTGACGCACGTTACCGGACGCTGAAAAATAAGAATTCAAGAGCCATCAGTGGTGATTTTTTTGGAGGACATGGCGCGTTAAGCATAGCAATGAACCACCCCGAGGTATTTTCCAGTGTCTACGCATTGCACCCCGTGGGTACCGGAACCGGGGATCGCCTCACTGGGAATTACGCCGACTGGGAACTCCTCAATAGCGCTAAGTCCTACGCTGATGTTCAAGGTACGAGTGGATACAACGATGCTTTTTTGATGATGGCTCAATCATTTGCGCCTAACCTAAATAAACCGCCATTTTACGTTGACTGGATTACTGAACCTCAGGGAGATCAATTAGTCACAAACACACAACATCTCAAAAACCTTAGAAACAACTTTTCTCTCACACGGGTGGTTGAATCTCATATAGACAACTTAAAGTCATTGAAAGCAATCGGCTTTGATTGGGGCAGATACGACGCAAACGAAGCTCACATACTCGGTTGTAGACAACTTACCCGGCAATTAACCAGCCTTGGCATCAAGCATATTGCTGAAGAGTTTAATGGTGGGCCATGGTCGGAAAAATGGGTGCCGAACGGGCGAGTTGAAAACGATATGTTGCCTTTTTTTCAACGCAACTTAAATTTTAGATAACTGGTTTAACGTCATCATTGATGGTCTCCTTCAAACGCCAGTATTTACACGCTAGCGTTTGAAAGCAATGAATAGAATCAGTCCTTGGTCAATGCATGATGAGTTGCCGTGCCTTCACCATCAACGCCGCGCACGGCAAAATCAGACTTGTAATCCCACACTGACCACCCAAAACCATGCTCTTTGCAGAGCCGTCGAACCAAGGACGCCCATCGTGCTTTAGATTCATCATCAGCGTGGTTAATAACGCCAAACTCAGATAGCAGAACCTTAACATCGTTCTTCCGTGCCCACGCTGACAACGCTTGAAAATCCTCAATCACTTTTTCTTCGCTAATTTCCGTGTGCTCGGCAGTTAATGCGTAGTGCCCTTCAGGGAAATACTCTTGCAAATCACCGAGTCGATCAGGGAATGAAACCGATTTATCATATAAGCGACCAAAATCAGTCCAAGATGCTTTTTGGTGCGTAAACAGCATGGGGTGATAATAGTGAAAGGTATAATGAACGTTCTGGTCATCCTCAAATACATGCACATCTTCAGCCGTAGAAAACTGCCCCCACAGATTCGAAGAAACGTACAGCACTCTCTCTGTATCAACCTCACGTATCGCCGAAACCAAAGCTCTGTTCATTCTATTTACGTCTTCATTTTTTGGCGCAACCGCTTCGTTTAACAATTCGAACCTAAGGTGACCGCCTTCGCCTTTATAAAACTCGGCCAGTTGACGCCAAAAGTCAGCCGCGCTTTGCATCAAATGGGGGTCTTTCCAAAGCAAGTTATCTTCAGCTTCGTTCAAAAATGCATTCCCAGGTAGATAGTGCATATCAAATATGACTCCTAACTCATTTTCCTTCGCCCAGCTCAAAGCCAGTGAAAACGGCTGTAGCATTTCGGTAATTAATTGGCCCTGTGTATTAAATAATATTCGACCATCAACAGGTATACGTAAATGGTCATAGCCCTCTGACGCTATCCATTTTGCGTCTGATGCATCAAACTTATCCTTCGATGCGTATTTCCCCTCAGCATGCTGGGCCATCCAATGAGATACATTGACACCGTGCTCAAAACCCACGTCGGCGCGAGCGAAACCAGAAGAAAAAAAGAAGAGAAAAGTAAGGAGTACTTTGAAGATTAGTACGTTTGAATGAGGCATGCGAAGGCTCCGCGTCAAAAGGTTTAACATGAATAAGTCAACCTCCTCTACAAGTCTTCCTCCACACGCCTAACTATACCCTGTTTTCGTAATTACTAACATCGTCGTGGTCTATATTCGCTCATAAACTCGGCGGCGTGACACGGTGAAACTCGCCAAGGTTTACCAAGCGAGCTTGCTACCGATTTAATAAGATCAAGACTAAGCTAGGCTTTTTATAGGCTAAGATTTTTTCGAACGAGGAGAACTTTTCTTGCTAGCCGAATCAGAAATTCGCTCACTCTCATTAAGGCCTGTGGCTGCTGGGACGACCGAATACAGGCTTTGAATACCTTGAGTTAAGACGGCCTGAGAAAGAATATTTACTTGTTGTTGTGAAACAACCGCATTCTCAAACGCCATTGACAATGCATGGGAAGCCGATAATTCTAAGGAACCCTCTGCGAGCTCTGTACTTTTTTCAGTCACCATTGCCAGCTGTTCCTTAGCCGACTTTTCAGCTTCATCATTGGCTATCTTCGCCTTGGCTTTAGCGTCATCAGCCTCAAGTTTCAGGGTCTTAGAATCGTGAGACCCGGAAGATAACTGATTGGCTTTTTCAACCAACTCTATCATTGAGTTCATGATGTCTTCCGCCAACTGCGCTGTGGCGTGTAAGCGACGAAATTGCACTTCATCCAACATCTGCAGTGACGCAGCCACTGACTTCGAAATTGCTTGAACATCGCTTGGAAAGCTTGATTTTGGTACACTGGATTGACTCATTAATAGATCTCCGAAAGTAACTCGTTTATAAGGATTGATTGGCAATATCTAGGAGGTATCACGCCTGTTTGCGCACCTGGCTGCGGCTCAGTCGTCGTGTTCTGCTGCTGACTCACAAGGAATCACCTGTAATGAAAATGATCCATTGCCGAGATGAGCATTAAATCGAAACTGACTCCTTGCATCCATTACAAGCTATTACAAATAGACAGAATCACCTCGCTGAGTCAGTCGCACTAAAACGCCATTAGACCAAACTGACTTTTAGCAGCCTCCGCTTAAGTCTTATAGAGTTTATCTATATACTCGTGCTCAAGGGTAACCAGTTGAGGGAACTAGTGTGAGCTCAAGAGAAAAATTACTGTCTGTGATCTTGGCATTAGCTGTAGCGGGATGGTGGGTTTACGAGCCAGCTAAAACGGGAGCTGACGCACTCAACGGCCCAAGTGAACTTCGTTCAATGGCACAGGCCAAGGTGGCACCTGAAAAAATGGAGCTTGACCCAGATACACAATCTCGAAATAAAAACGCCATCGACGCGCTTTTGGCACTTGATCGTATCCCTGTTGAAGATATTGAGCACTTTGGATACAGCGCAATACCCATACTGACGGAGTTATATCGAGAATCCGCCGACACCCGTAAGAAATCTAGGATTGCCCATGTCTTCTGGCGCCTGGGTTGGCAAAGCACCGAAATTGAAGACGCGTTAATGGATGATTTGGATGCAAAAGACCCGTACTTAAAGGTTCAAGTCCAATGGGGGATTGCCAAGAGCACTCAAAGTAATAAAGTAATCGAAAAACTCCTCCACAATCTTGAGAACGACCCAAGCCCATTTGTCCGTGATAAAGCCGCATGCGCACTTGCTTCTGACTTTGTGCACATTTCACCTGAACAACGCCTAAACATCATCAGTGGTTTGATCGGAGGACTGAGCAATGAAATAAAGCAGGTCCGATCCTCGTCTATTTTAGCCTTGAAAATTCACACCGGCCAGACCAAAGGTTTTGTCGCAGCCGACACACTGAGCAACAGAAACAAGTCAATTGAAAGGTGGAACCTTTGGCTAACCGAGTATGAACAAAACTTATGAAGCTCAAGATTTTCGCCGCGTTCGTCTTTGGGTTAGCCCTAACGGGTTTTAAAACAGGTGAATTTGGCACTGTAGATATTTTCTACAACTTTGAAACCACAGACATTGCTAGCGGCCCAGATACATTTGAACTGTTTGAACGCACAAGCTCAGACGTATCTCTGAGCTCTGAATACGCATTCCGTGGTGCTTACTCCTTACATATTCGAGACCGCCTCAGCAACGGATCATTTCCTGAGTTTCAAGGTTATTTTCCACGGGTCGATGGAGGCATTGTAGAGATCGGATTTGCTCTAATGACTCCAGCCCCTGAAGAACCGTTTAACGTGGCCATGGCGGGTGACGGACATTTTAATTTGTCGAAAGACGGCTTGGGATTCTGGCTCATCAACGACGCAGGCACACTCCGTCATCTTTCAGACAGTATTCCAAAACGACTTTTCACATTAACCGCTTATCAATGGTACTGGTTTGAAATTTCACTGGATATCACTAAAGGGGAGTATTCGCTTCGAATAAATGATGAGTTTGGACTTACTTTGATTGACTTAAAAGATCAAAAAAACCCTATCAATGCAAAAAATTCAAGTGTCAATAAATACTCTTTCATTGGAGACATTGAAGACCAAGGAAACGCAAACCTATACATCGATAATTTTGCACTGCGAACTGACTACGCTGACTCACCAAAGCCACTATTAGCGCCAGGGCGAAGAGCGTTATTTATTGATAAGTGGAACGACTATCACAAGACAATAGAGAACCTCGATTTTTGTTTACCTGCAAAGGTGCCCTATGATTTTTTAGATATCTACAATACCGACGGATTTGATGAACTCAAAAGTAATTTGGAAGTATTTCAGTCTTTGCTTTCATCACCAACACCAGACTATTTAGCCAGTTTTCGTCATGAATCAACGCTTCTAACCGGCATAGCAAAATGGGCAGATGGGTGCCGTCTACTCAGAGAGGACGACTACTCAAATGCGATAAAGCAACTTGAAGACGCGCGAGACTTCATAGGAAATACCCCAGCAACACAATTGAGCTTAGCGATCGCTTATGCGAATAATGCTCAGCATTACGCCGCACAAGCAACAATCTCTTTAGGGCAATCTCACTGGCCTAACGATACGCGTTGGTTAATTGCCTCGGCGGCAACCGGATTCATATTTAATCGAATCGATAACAGCGAAAACGCCCTCAGCTCAGTGGCTAACTCGATTGAGTTGGACCAATCCAGCAGTCAATCTCTGATGCGTGATCTTGGTTGGTTGCGTAATCCAGCAGCAGCAAAACTCAGATCGGAGCTCACATGGAGCCCTAAAGCTGAGGGGCTTATCATTGCAGAACAATACTATTTCTCATTGCTCTGGCAAAAACGATACACGGAAGCTGAAACCTATGCGCAGGAGATCATTGAGTTGTTGGCTGACTTTGAAATTCGTTCCGAGCTTTGGATCGAACGTGCGGGGGATGCGGCTTTACTATCATTGAACTTAGAGCGAGCGGAACGTAAATACTTGTCCGCACTAAGATATCAGAAAGAAAGAATCAGCGTTCTCCAAAAGTTAGCCGATGTTTACTTTTTGGATAACAGGGCAGACGAAGAGCGTCGAGTTCGCGAATCCATTTACGGTGCTCTGAATTACGAGCGATAAGGATCCACGGCGTATCTCTAAAACCAGCATTGCCTTAGGCTACCCTACCTTGTTATTGTATTTTTCATTCAGCTAATAAAATGAAAAGGTAATCGCAGTGCAAAAATTTTTAATACGATCGCTCTTGTGTACGTCGATTATTTCGGGCTGTATTAGCAGCCATGCTTCCGAAAACCCCGTCACTGTCTCACCTAAAGCAAGAGATCTTGCAAGGACTTCAATTATCATCGACGGTCATGTCGACGTGCCTTATCGGATATACGATAACTGGGTAGATGTCAGTCAACGAACAACGGAGGGCGACTTTGACTACCCTAGAGCTATTGCTGGGGGCCTAAACGCGCCGTTTATGTCAATCTATGTTCCAGCAAGCCTTGATGGAAGCGATGCGTCAACTTTACGTGCGCATCACCTCATTGATCATGTTGAAGCTATTGTCGGTCGTTCACCCGATAAATTTGCGATCGCAACATCACCTGCTGAAGTAACAGCTCAATTTAAAAAGGGGTTGCTCTCGTTGCCATTGGGCATGGAGAATGGCGCTCCTATTCAAGGCGACCTACAAAACCTTCAAGCCTTTTACGATCGCGGCATCAGATACATCACGCTCACGCACTCAAAAAGCAACCTGATTTCTGACTCTTCATACGACGAAAATCGCCAATGGGGCGGTCTCAGCGCGTTTGGCAAAGACGTTATAAAAGAAATGAATCGACTTGGAATAATGGTCGATGTATCACATGTTTCTGACGATGCGTTTTATGACACTATCAAGGAAAGCCGAGCACCGGTCATAGCATCACATTCATCTCTGCGTAAGTTTACACCTGGGTTTGAACGGAATATGGACGACTCAATGCTCAAAGCACTGGCCAAAAATGGCGGAGTGATTATGATCAACTTTGGGTCTACCTTTGTGGATCCCGTTGCGCGAAAATGGTCTGATGAACGGTCATCAAAGCTTAAGGAAGTTGAAACCAAATATGGCGAGAATTCTAACGAAGCGGCCGAATTCAAACGCGATTATAGAAAACACACGCCGTTTCCCTACGCAAATTTAGATCACGTCATTGAGCACATTGATTATGCGGTTAATCTTATCGGCATCAATCATGTGGGCCTAGGATCTGACTACGATGGCGTGGGAGATTCGTTGCCAATAAACCTAAAAGATGTATCAACCTACCCGAACTTAATTCAAGGTCTAATGGATAAAGGCTACTCCGACTCTGACATTAAAAAAATTCTGGGTGATAACCTACTCAGAGTTTGGATGCACGTAGAGCGCTTAGCGCAAAACGACTAGTCATTGGATCATTTGCGCAGAGAATAATGCTGTCAAGGAGAGCACATTGCTAAGAAAGGGAAAAATATTTCTTTGGAATTCAGAAAAAGCCTATGGCTTTATCGAACCCATCAAAGGCGGCAAGGTGATCTTTGCGCACGTGACCTCTTTTGGTCAGCGACACCCAGCCCCCAAGGTGGGGGAACACGTTAAATACAAGCTTGGTAAAGACCCAAAAGGGCGACCCCGAGCGCTCGACATCCAATACATTGATAGAAAACCTAAAAAGAGCAGCTCACCAGCTTCTCCAAAAAGATGGTTTGGCGGCTTGCTCGTCTTGCCTATTTACCTGAGTTGGATTTTAATTAACCACCAAAGCAAAACAGGTTTATTGTTGCTCATTGGCTGGCAGCTATTACTCAGTTTAGTAACACACAGTGCCTATCAAAAGGATAAAGTAGCAGCGCAATCTAATGATTGGCGCGTGTCCGAAAACACACTGCATTTTTTAAGCCTGATCGGCGGTTGGCCTGGTGCGATAATCGCCCAACAGTCACTAAGGCACAAAACTAAAAAATTATCGTTTAGAATCACCTTTTGGATTACGGTACTTCTAAGCCTATCCTGCGCTGTGTTTATAAATTCAAATCTTACATTCGATGAACTTCCTTCACTGCTCAATCTGGGAGGAGTACGCTCTGACATACAATGGAGCGATCCGCAATAATGTACTTAACGATCAGCGCTGTGCTTTTCAGATTCCGCGAGTCGTTGAATGGCTTGCTCTTTGACAAAATCAACCGCCTTGGCAATATCACCTAAATTAGAATGAGGGGTTCCATTGCAAACTTCGTCGAATCGAATGGTTGTTCCGGAACCCGTGGCGGACAATGAGATGGTCCAAACGGTATTCACTCCGAGTGCTTGCAAGGGGCCAAATGGCGCATTTAGCCTCAGTGTTTTGTTCTTATTCACCAGCACAACTTGTCCGTGCAATACACTGTTCCCCTGCCAATCTTCTCTCCACAATCCACCAGCTTGAGCATCAAAAGAGATGTTTTCGGAATCACCAGAATAAGTGTGATCCGAATGCCACCAACTCGAAGGGGTTATTAACTTCTTCCACACTGCCTCGGGTGGGAGCTCACTATAGGCCTCATGCTTAAGAACATAATGCGATTGGGATGAAGACTGAATATCCGCATGGCTCACTTGGTTTAGACAAAGTGCAATGAGCAGCATCGCTGTCTTTCTCATAAATATTTCTCCTCTAAATTGTGCCTACCGCTTAAAATTAGGGCGTGCTGAAACGTCTGGTATCGGCCTTATTATCTGTTTTGTCCCCACTAGAAGCCAACATACTCTATAATTCCCCCCATTATTAGACATATGGTATGTAAGGAGACTCGTGTGAAATTCGTTCTTTCTCTCATTGTTGTTGCAGTTGCCGCCTTAGTATTAGCCACTTCGTTTTTCCCGGAAGAACCCGACGTTGAATTAGAACTAACTTCAACACAAACGATCGAGAAGCCTGAAAAGGAATACACCGGGCCTATCATACCCATCTCAGACAACGTAAAGCTAGATCAGGCTAAAGTTGCCCTCGGAGCACTGCTGTTCAGCGACCCAATTTTATCTAATGACAGCTCTGTTTCTTGCGCTACCTGCCATAGGTTAGACCTAGGCGGCAGTAACGGGCTCCCTATGTCAGTTGGTATTTCTGGCGGAATACAGCAAATTAACGTTCCTACTGTGTTCAATTCCGGCCTGAATTTTGTTCAGTTTTGGGATGGCCGCGTTAAAACCTTAGAAGAACAAGTTACCGGTCCAATCGAAAACCCGTTGGAAATGGGCTCGAACTGGCCTGAGGTAATTGCTCGCATAAAAGCGCACGCGGACTATCCCGCTAAATTTGCCGCGTCTTACCCTGATGGAATAAACGAAGTCTCAATCAGCCACGCAATCGCTGAATTTGAGCGTTCTCTGATCACCCCTAACTCTGCATTTGATAGGCATCTTAAGGGCGAACCCAATGCGTTGTCCAAAGATCAACTGGCAGGCTATCAACTGTTTAAAGAATTAGGGTGTGTCAGATGCCATCAAGGGCAAGGCGTAGGTGGAAACATGTTCCAAAGAATGGGCGCAAAGAAAGACTACTTCGCGAACAGAGACGACCTGAATGTGCATGACATGGGTCGCTTTAACGTCACTGGTGATGAATTTGATCGACATCGTTTTAAGGTTCCAAGCCTGCGCAATGTGGCATTAACGGCACCGTACTTTCACGATGGAAGCGCAGCAACACTAGAAGATGCAGTTCAAACTATGGTCAACTATCAATTAGGGCGCCGCCTTCAACCCGAAGAAGAACGGTTGCTGGTCAGCTTCTTGAATAGCCTCACAGGCGAATACAACGGCACAAAATTGTCCCTAGGATCCTTCGATCAAAGCGGTAAAAAACTATGAGCAACAAAACCGAGTATTTACTTGGATACGCCGTAATCTTGATTGGCCTAATTTTGATAGGTTTCTTCTTTTGGAAGTCTCAGGCCATAGACGATACGCGTGAACATCAACGTTACGTCGAGAGCATTCGCTATTTACAAGCCAGCGACGCCATACTTGACCAACATCTGCTTCGATTGCGCAATGGCACTGTGACCAGTGTAGACCGAGTCAATCAAGAACTGGCGTCGATCAATCGTCTGAATGCCATTATTGCCAGACCACCTGAGTACATCTCAGAGAAAGGCCAAGCCATATTGAACGACATCCTAGCCAATTATCATGAAGTGATGGACAGGAAAAAACTGTTGATCGAGCGTTTCATGGCGGAAAACGCGAATTTAAAGACGTCCATTGTCTATTACCCGATTTTAAGTCAAGAATTAATCGATAGCCTGAACGAATTTGAACAAGGCAAACCAATCACAAAACGCATACAGGCTCTCTTGCGCGATGTATTGCTCTTTAACCTAAACACAAACCCCGCGCTCGGCCTTTCCATTAAGAATCAGATCGTAAGATTGGATGCTGCCGGGCAAAGCTACCTATCTGGGAGCAATGAATCGAGTACTAATCCAATCAGCGGCATAGAAGACCTAAGCCTTCAAGGTCAAACGATTCTGCGTGTTAAACCTGGCGTTGACTCTCTGATTGAAGAACTAATGTCGATTCCGGTGACCGTTGAACTGTCGAGTTTTGCAGATGAATACCACCGATGGTATAGCTTTGCGTTAGAGAGCGCTAAATTTTACCGTCTTTGCCTCTACTTAATGATCATCCTAACGGTTGTGCTGATCTCTTGGTTGATCATCAGACACCTGAATCTCCGCATTAAAAAGGCTACCCAATCAATCGAAGAACAACGGGATCAATTGGTTGTGCAGCTGGCTGAGCGCCGTGCACTGTCTGAAGTGGCATTGGCAGTGAGCAGCGTCGGTGACGTGGACCAAATTTTGGATACTATCCTCGATAAAAGTCGAGACGTGGTCAACGTTGAAGCAAGTTCGATACTGCTGTTAGACAAAGAGAAAAATAACCTCTATTTTCACTCTGTTCAGGGCAGTGTCTCGAACGAACTTAAGGGACAACGAATAGAGCTTGGTCAAGGTCTTGTCGGTCACGTGGCTAAAACCGGCTCGACTGAGGTGGTTACCGACCCATACAACGACCCGCGGTTTAACAAGGAGATTGACTCTGCGACTGGCTTCACCACACGCTCAATACTCACCACACCGCTGGTTAATAAGGAAGAGATTATTGGCGTGCTGCAGTTGGTTAACCGTCAAGACGTTGAGCACTTTGATGACAACGACGTTTCCCTAATTGAGTCTTTTGCGGTACAGGCTGGTGTAGCGATCGAAAATTCTCGCTTATATTCCGACGTCAGCAATTACGCCAACGACCTGAAAGTGTCGCTGGATAATGAAAGACGCCTGCGGGTTCAGAAACAAAAATTAGGGGCTTACATCCCCAAGCAGGTGGTCGACGAGATTTCCCACAGTCGAGAAGAAAAAATTGCCTTAGGCGGGAAGGTGGTCCGAGCCACCATACTTTTCTCGGATATCGTTGGATTCACTCGATTATCCGAACGCTTGGAGCCTGAAAAGGTGGTTGATTTTTTAAACCTCTATATGACCGCCATGTCGAACATAATTGAAGAAGAGGGCGGTATTGTCGACAAGTTTATCGGTGATGGCATCATGGCTGTCTTCACGGATAATGACGCGGAGCAGGCCATGGCGGCGGTTCGTGCTGGTCTGCGAATGCAAGAAACGGTTCACAAGGACCGCGAAACGTGGGGCGACATAGACCCTGATCTTGCGGCTGTAGAAATCAGAATTGGTATCAACTCAGGGCGAGTGATTTCAGGCAATGTGGGTTCAGAACAAAGGATGGACTACACCGTGATTGGCGACAACGTAAACGTGGCCGCTCGAATTGAACAAGCGTGCGAACCCGGTGGCGTACTCGTCAGTTTATCAACCTATGAAGACATCAAACTGCGCGTAAAGGCGACTGAGATGGAACCGATCAAGGTCAAAAATCGAGATCAAGCGGTACTAACCTACTCGGTCACTTCTGAAGTGTGAAATTGAAAAACAATAGCCCTTTGTAAAGGGCTATTGCTATGCACACTACGAACCAAATGCATCAGCTTGGTTAAGATTTCGATTCATCATCGGCCGTTAGCCCGAGCTGACCGAGATCTGTCTTAGGCTGCCACTCCGGTCTTGCAAAGAACCTCATAAAAACCTCTTTAGCGCTATCGGAACGCGCTATATCTTTAAAGAACTGAGGAAATTCTGAGAACCAGACCCTAAGCGGATTCACGCTATCAAAGGTCTTATCTAAGCCATACCTAGGCGTGTCAATTTCAGCTTGGTAGGTACCAAAAATCCTATCCCAAATAATTAGAATACCGCCAAAATTTTTATCAAGATAGAGTGAGTCACTCCCGTGATGCACCCGATGATTAGACGGCGTATTGATCCATGATTCTAAGACACCAAGGCGATCAATCAACTCAGTGTGGATCCACGTTTGGTAGGCCAGAACAACTAGCGAGCCAAAAACAATCAGTTCCGGAGGAAATCCAATCAACACCATGGGTAGCAAGGCAAGCATCGACCATACTCCCTCAAAGGCACCAAAGCGCACGCCAGTCGTGATATTCATGTATCTAGAAGAATGATGAACCGCATGGCTAATCCATAGCACACGCACCACATGCGCCAACCTATGCTCCCAGTAATAGAGAAAGTCGGCCACAATAATCGCCCCTATAACTGATCCCCAACTGAGACTGAACGACCAGAATATAAACGTTGATTGTATTGCTAGGTAGAGATAGTAAGCGGCTGATAAGACAAACACTTCAACCAATAAAAACGGTATTTGAGTTGAGACATTCGCCAGCATATCGGCAACACCTCTCCACTTGAATGTGCCGGTAAACAAAGACTTCAGAATCTCTATAACGAGAATCGCGCAGCCAAATAGAAAGAAGACATCATCAATATCCGTTCCCAAGTCAGAAACAAATTTGCTTGCTAGTTCGCTACTCACTGCCGACTCCATTCATAAACGTGCCCCAGGCAAGCTCTGAGGCTTGAAGGGTCGTTAATTGCTCGGTTCGCACCATCTCCCATGCGGCGTACAGTAAGGCATCAAAAGTTTCACAGATCCAAGGAGACGGAAGCGCGCTATTGAGCCCGCCTTCTTTTTTTGCAAGATCTATAACACTTTTCATTTCTTCAAGCTGGCGTTGGCTTTCCTTCTGAATATCAGAGCTTCCATCAAAGATTTGATTGGTTAAAAACCACTGACGATCTGCTAAGGGAACTAAAGCAAACATCATTAGTCTTAAAGCATCCGTATAACTACTTGCTCCACTGGCAGCCTGCTCAGCGATTTCATCCATTTCAGTCAACGCAATCTTCCCCAACTCAATGACTAGATCTTCACGACCCGAGAAGTGTCGATGCAACGTCACTCTACCCACACCAGCATACTTCGCAATTTCAGCCAGACTTGCTCGAGGATTCTCCTTGAACAAGTGAAATGCAGCCTCAATGATGGCTTCTTTGGAACTTAACCGTATATTCATGAAACAATTATGTTTCATTGGATACATTATTGTCAATACATTTATCAACTACCGGTTTGTTTAACAAATGATGTTTTCATAGCTCGAGCCAAATCGAGTCCATTAGGTTTTCATCTAGCGCCTTGCCTGGTGCGCATTCCTTGCTGAAATAGGGGTGCTTTTTGTATAGCCTTTTATAGTAATCGACGGCATTCCGCCTAGCGATGTCATCATCGACCCCAAGTTGCCTTCCAAGTAAATGATTTCGTTGTATCGCCTGACAGTCCGTTTTACGTTCATTCAATTCACCTCGAATGTGCATCACTTCGTGGGTGAATACATGCATACTGAACAATGCACGATCTGAAGGTTCTGACGGATCGTCAATGTAATCCATAAAATTCTTACACCATCCATGGTGAAAAATGATTTCTCCGGTTTCCACATACGCCGTTCCTGCTCGGCTAATATCAAACGGATCGAAAATAGAATCAAACACTGAGGTACAACTCACCGTCACGCCCTCTCTTTGAGAGAAAGTAGATGCGTGCATTGACAATGAATTTTCAAGCTGCCAGAACTTAAACGGTGTTCTAGCACAAACCAGTGCCAAACATGCGATGACAATCAGATAACCAATATCGAAAGAGTCGTAATGCTTGAATGGCTTATCTGATTTGACCAAATCATAGATAAAGAGAAAAACGAAAAATGCAGTCAGCCCAGTCAGAATCATAATCAGCGATTATTCTAATAAGAAGCACTCAAAATCAATAGAACCAGCAGCGTGCCACACAGATCAACACAATTCTACTTGCGCACAAAGATAATTACCGTATTACGATCGTAGAGTTACCGCTGTAGAACAGGCTGGCAATACGGTTAGATTACTCATCCTTGGTGCCTTAAGATAAAAAGACTGTCCGCCTTATAGCGGCGATACATTGGTAAACTTTAGGCAAAGTTACCAATACCAACGCTCCCCGTATTAGCCAATTTAGTCATTGAGCAAAACTAATTGAAAAAACAGTTGCTATTGTTCGCGTTTTTCTCCATATTACGCGTCCACTTGATGTTGCGGGGTGGAGCAGTCTGGCAGCTCGTCGGGCTCATAACCCGAAGGTCGTAGGTTCAAATCCTGCCCCCGCTACCAAGTGATTTCCCAGCAATAGGACGGGAATGGTGGATTTAGTCGATCGATAATTAACTGCTCAGTTATCCTTAACGTCTATGTCAAATTAACCTAGTTGGTTTAACGGAACATCAATGAAGGTGCTAGTAAGCCGGGCAAAGGTGACCCGCGCAGTACCGACTTACTTTTTGTCATCAAGCTTGATGTACGCATCTAAACCACAGTTTTCCAACTTCTGCTGTAGCCGAATCAACTGCTTCAAAGAAGCGCTGCTTTTTATCTTTTTACGCTCTCCGCACAACAGTCTTTCCCGAACCTGATCGGTGGTTCGACTGGTTACAATGGCTAACTGCGCTAACGCGTTTTCTTGATCAACATCTTCTGACTCAATCAACTGACCTCTCGAGTAAAGAACATGTTTAGGCTCTTTATTAAATGGTTTCATATTAAGTTGCATGTCTCCCCTACCGTACGTGTAAATCTATGAGGATTTAGCATACCAGTGCAAAAAACGCTGTCTATTAGCCGTTTTACGTCTGGGTGCAGCAAAATACGTCATTACCACTGACAAAGAATGGTATTCACATAAGCAATTGTAATTAAACGGTTATTTTCAATATTTCCACAATCAGGGCAAGCCAACGACGCACCTTAAAAGCATCGAATACAGTGAATATTGACAACAATCGTCAACGATTTATGCACTTAATACCGAGTGTTCAATTTCCCGCCAGAACATTTAGTAACGCCACCTGTTGCAGATTCAGCGCCTGCTATCCAAATTTTAAGACTTAGAACGCGTACCACACTGTATGTTAAGATTTTTGTATAAAGAGCTATTTGCGAGAAACTTCAAATGTCCTTATTCAAGTTTGACCAATTTGTGTTTGACTCATCAAACCATCGCTTAACGAAGCAAGGATTAGCGGTCCCCTTGCGGCCGAAAGCATCTCAATTATTGGCACTGTTACTCGAAAACAGCGACCGAGTCGTGTCTAAGTCAGAGATATTTTTGTCTATCTGGCATTCTGAATACGCTCGCGACCACTTACTTTTTCAATTGATTAGCGAGTTACGTAAAGCCCCATTCAGCAGTGAATTCGTTAGAACCATCCCTAACAAAGGATATCAATGGAATGTAAAAACCAAGATTATTGAGAACAAGAGTTGGTTAAATATAGCCGCCAGTCTATTCATCGCCACCATGTGCCTAACCTCCTTCCTGTTGATTTCTTCTGGTGATAAAGCAGCTCTCAAACTCACGCAACTGCCCGCTCATTCTGCGTTTTCTAAGGGCGTAATTGCTATGCACACAGGCAACCCTGAAGATGCTGAACAATGGTTTCGTTTTGCGCTAAATGAAAACCCAGAGTCAATCGAGTCTTCTCTGTTTCTTGCTGAGACTTTGTTCCACCAAAACAAAATGCAAGAATCGCTCTCAACACTTCATAGGCTGCTAAATACGCCCAATTTAGCTGAATACAATATGATGACCGCGACGGATTTACTCAGCCGAATACATCAACGACAGGGTAAATTCAAAGACGCATTACGTTACGCGCATCAATCAAACCAAACCAACGTCATAGCACAATGTTCAGTGGACGCCGTTGAAAATCGAATCGAGTTTTTGGAACGTATTATTGAATCGCCTAGCGATATGGACGAGCAGGAGCTTTTATCAACATTCGACCCTTTCAATAAAACTGAGCATCACTCCAGTGCACCAGAGAATGAAGTCGACTCCAAGTTCAGAAGTAACTGTCAGCAATTGCTTAATAATGTCGATGATACTTCATATTGCGCGCCTGAGGACAACCAAGATGTTTATGTGAAAACCCAATCTTTCAATGATGTTGAGTTATCATAAACCACTAATAATTAACGGAATTTAGAAACTTATAGACGGTTTCTCTTCCATCGATAAGACCTTTGGCGTCACACTGTTTACCTACATTGAGGTAAACGATCATGAAATCAAAAATTCTATTGACGCTGTTAGGGGTATGCTTGGCGGTTAGCCAGATGAACGCTCGGGCAAGTCAACAAATTGCAGACAACGAACTTAAGAACAAATTACAGTCACTTTTTAAAGACATTCCCATCGAGGTAACTGATTATAATTCTGACCTGAAACAGGTTATCGTAGGGTCCAATCATTTTTTTGCTTCGAATAATGGTCGGTATTTGTTTGCCGGCTCCGTCATTGATACCCAGAGCAAAACTGATTTATCAGAGGTGCGTGATGCTAAGATTCGAAAAGACATTCTTGAACAACAACCAAGCGAACTGTTTACTACGTACCCCAGTAAAATCAAACAGGCGCATCAGATAACAATATTTACCGATATCGATTGCCCCTATTGTCGAAAGCTTCACGCCAGTGTGAATGAACTTAATCAACAAGGCATTTCGGTGCGGTACGTTATGATTCCTCGACAAGGGAAGGGTTCACCGTCGTATTCAAAAACATTAAGCGCTTTGTGTTCAAACGACGGTGCCATGAGCATAGACCAGGCAATGAGAGGAAAAGTGTTGCCGACCTTAACCTGTCAATCCAAACAGCTTGCGGGTCAGTTAAACCTCGCGAAGCGTCTAAAAGTACGTTCCACGCCAACGATTGTCATGCCAAACGGTGATCTGCAAATTGGGCTTCGAACCACGAAAGAAATATTTGAACTTCTGAAAACCTCAGGCACAACCAACATAGGAGCCTAACTTTAGGCTAAAAACGCATGTTAATTTCTACCAAAAACACCTTAATCTTTGCTTTTGCTGCGCTCATTGCGGCAAGTCAAAATTCATTCTCTCAAAGTTTTTCTGAGGGAACGCATTATTCAATAATCGAGAAGCCAAGCTCAACGTCTAAAGACAAAAAGACAGACTCTCCCTCTGTCGTTGAGTATTTCTCATTCAGCTGCCCCGGCTGCTACGCGGTTGAACCAAGTATGAAAGCATTGATAAAAAGGCAACCCGCCGCCAACGTAAAACGTATTCATATGCCTTTTGGAGGGCAGAAGGCTAAGTATTCGCAAAAGGTGTTTGTAGCCATGACTATGCTTAAGGCCAATGAGCATAAAGACGCAATTTTTAGTCGCATACACGTCAACCGCAACCTCTTCAATTCAGATAAAGAGATCGTCGATTTCTTCACCGACTTGGGCTACGAGAAAACAGAAGTAGAGCAAACCGTCAACTCCTTTGCGTCTGACTCGATGATCAGAAAAATGAATAAAGCGGCCGCCGCACAAAAAATCGTATCCGTGCCCACAATCATCGTTAATGGTAAGTATCAGATTAACGTCAGGGCGCTCGCTAACGCCAACACGCTTACCTTACTGGTAAACCACTTGCACGGTTTAGACGGCTAGTAGCCTGAGTTAACGCCAGTAGAGAATAGGACGTGCTTTGAGTGGTGAGCTTAACGCTCACCATTCTTTGAGAAACTGGTTAGGAATGACGGTAGAACCCGAAAATCCAACCCGTTATGCACAAACTGCTGCTTAACAAAATATTTTCCCAGCACATCGAGAAAAGCGGGTTCAGTAAAGCCAGCTTGATTCCATTTAAACAAAGGGTAAAGCTTCAACACACCATCCGGTTTAAGGACTCTATCGAACTCATTAAAAATATCAGCCAAAAGCCGCTCATCCTCTATCCAAACAAACAATAGATAGCTGCATAGAACTTCGTCAACACTTTGATCATCAAAAGGCAAGCTTTGTGCCGTTGCGGGCAATGCTTTTTTAAGTCCAGCGGCATTCGTATTAAAGCTCCCAGAACTGCCCACCAGCTTGGCTAACGCGCGTTCTTTAAACCCAAAGCTGGGTGTGGTTTTCAGAACAGGGTCCACTCCATAAAATTCAATTTCGGCTCGATGGCACGCTTGAAACATAGAATCTTGCGCGTAAGGTGTATAACCACAACCAACGTCGACAACGCGCCGATTTTTCAGTGAGGCCAACAATGCCTCCTCCACCATTCCCTGATAGAAAACGCGCCTATAAAAACCAAACGAACGCGAGGTGTGGAGCATGGATACTCCCTTGTTTTCAATAGAACGTACTTGTCGATACATCATCGAAAATGACGTATTAACTAACGATTCGATCGCCGATTCTTTAAGGCTTGAACGCGCCACTGTCAGGGTCGAGAGAGCTGTTGGGCCAATATCTTAAAAACCTCTGCTGAGATACCCAAACCAAGATGCGTGGCATTCACTTCCAGATGTTCCGTTTGAGAGTTAACGCTATCGATACTCGCTTGCCAACCCACGACGCCGTCGCTCCGAGAGTAGATTGCCGTTAATGGAACTGAGATCGGGCGTTTTTCACGCTGCTCTACCTTTGCCTCTATTGAGTTTAACTGAACTTGGCTAGCTCGATAGAAACGACCAAAGGTGGTGTATTTAGGCCCTCCGACGACGGGGCTACCGAGAGTAATAATCTGTTTTATCAACTGTGGTTTGTTTCTGGCCAGCTCTCTTGCGATCACCCCACCCAGACTCCACCCTACAATGGATATAGGCTGTAGTCCGCCTAACTCGTACTTTTGCTCTAGAACCACACTGGCATTTGATATTGACTCTTGCAGATTCCCCACGTTTCTTCCCAGCCCCCATCCGAAGCTTGAATAGCCCAACCAGTTTAGATAACCACGTAACACAATCGTAGAGAGATCGTCAGCACCTAAACCAGGTATTACCAACACCGGAATACCATCTACTTTCGGCTGCTTAGAAAGGGTAGGGGCAGACAGCGCGAGCCGAGCTAGCTCAAGCGGTGTTAGAAATTCTTTTGCAACGTCAATAAACGAAGGTTTGGTAATCGTCTCTTTAGACATAAAGCTCCTAATTACGAGAATTGTCTGCGAACACTTGCTTGTGCAGAGTTGTAAAGAGTTGCGCGAAATCACAGAGTCGCCTTCTCAATAAGCCCAGCTTACTTCAAATCCTCACCAGACTGTTAACCAAACCACGTCTTTTTCAGGCGCTCTCAAGCACTCTTAAGTGAATACACTGCTCTGTCGATATTTTTTACTTTGCGTTAAGCACCAAGACACAAGGCACTTCTCAACCATAGAGACGGCTTTAGAAGCAGACTTAACAAGGTGGCGTATCAGCCCTTGGTTGGAATCACGACTCCGTTTCGGTGCTGGCAGCGTATCGATCTAACACCTTTTGAAACTCAGGTGGAAATTCTGGCTCAACTTCTGGGTCTATGGCTTTAAAGCCAGAGATCGGCTGGTTAGCATCAGCAATGCTCGTTGATCCACTATCTCCGCGTGTTTCCACACGACTTTTTTCCAACTTAGAGGACAGCGCCTGGACTCGCTTTTCCAGCTTTCCATTCTTGCGGTTCAACTTGATCAGCATTAACTGCAAATTTTTAGTTTGCTGATCTCGTTCTGAGTCGACGGCATCGGATACGTCGATTGTGTTTTCAGAGATCGATTGCTCGAGTTCGTGGTACTTTCTTGTCCACCTTCGATTGTTCTTTGCTAGCCGATGAATCTGTTTTTCTTTCCTGTCGAGTTCATTCTGCTTCTTCTTTAAATCAGCAGTAAGCTCTTTGCACAAGGATTCCAGCTCTCTTCTGTTTGCGCCAGTCAATGATTCCAAAAACATAAATACCCCTACCTAACAACCCCGTTTTGACATGAAGCTAGTTCATCGTCGATTTTTATCTCTCTCAAAAAGCTACTGGCCCACCCATTAAACAAACATAACAGATCTTTGATCCTTTCTAAATTATGAAATGACCAATAACAACAAAGTGTCACGCACGTGACCACGATTCAAAAAGGGCGGAATTGTTCACCAGAGTTCACACTTAATGTTTGCTCCGCCTAAAATTAACAAATGGCCAGCTGCGCTTGATCCAATAAAGCGATTCTGTAATATTGCTCTGGGCTTGGGTAAAAACCTTAAACAACAAGAGCATTATGCCGCCCAAAAGAGCCCTAATCGTAGACGACTCACGTACTGCGCAGTTTAAGCTTTCCAGAACGTTGGAAAACTACAACCTGATAATCGACACCAGCTTGTCCGCCGAGGATGCTCTGGGTTATCTGTCCTATCAACTCCCCGATGTCATTTTCATGGATCATTCGATGAAGGGAATGAATGGCTTGGATGCGGTCAAAATTATTAAATCCAACTCGTCCACAGCGACAATCCCCGTCATTATGTACACGGCTCAATCCGGCGAGCTTTATCTGAGCCAAGCAAGAGCCATGGGTGCCATAGACGTATTATCGAAGGACGTCATGACAGACCTAGACATCCAAAGAGTCATGTCTAACCTAAAGATTGGACTAAAGGTGGAAAAAGCGGCAACACAAAGCCCCAGCAAAACCCAGAGCCCTATATCTAAAGATCAGGAATCCAACACAAACCCATCAGAATCATCTCGATGGGCAGATAGGATGCAATTACGTGATCAAATGACAAAGTCATTAGAGATTCAACAAAGCCAATTTCGCCGAGAACTCCAAGACAACACCAAATTACTGGTCACGCGATTCACGCGTGAAATAAATAGCCTAAGAAATGAACTAGCACAGCAGCGAAAACTAAATCAAGAGTTGCATACTCAGACTCAACAAGTTCATCAAGAGCCGCCAAAAAACGCACAACGGAAAATATGGTTAAGTGCCGCGTTTACCTTAATCGGTTTGTTGTTTTTGGCAATGTTACTCCATAAAGAATCCAGTAGAAATGGATTAGCAATGAAGTCGGTCAATGAATCGTTAAACCAACTTGTTAGCGAACAACAAAGAGCGTTTAAGTACCACGTATCAAGACAATCACGCGCCAGCCTCGACCTAAATTCAGAACAGTCAAAAAACGTATTATCGGCTCTGGTTTGGGCGGTCAATCAACAGGGCGAATTTCACTACAACGAGAAAGCGCTCGACCAAGACAAACTGACCGTAATAAACGAAATGCTAGAGCACTTAAGTGTCCTCAATTTCAGTGGTACTTTAACGCTGAACATTCATAACGGTGACTTTTGCGTGCGCATTAACGACGACGGCCAATTCTCCCTACCGGATCAATCCATTCCAGCCACCAGCTGTCGATTCATTAGCAATACTGTCTTCAATTTTGATCAAGCCTCACAAACCTCAATCGAATTTGAAAATCAATTACGAAGCTCGCCAATGATAGAAAGCGGCCAACTTAACGTGGTTATCAAAGCTTACGGTCTCACCAAGCCCGTAAACCGATACCCAACAATTTCAGACGGCATCTCCTCAAGCAAGTGGAACGAAGTTGCACAGGCCAATAATAGGGTAGAGATTGAACTAAGCGAATAAGCCCTTAATTCGGCTCTGACCCCTTTTTGCCTTTTTTCTTTCCTACGCACTGTCATTTGATCTTCATTTGAACAAGCCGGATTTACTCTAAATGAAAAGAGCACTGAGAGATAAAGGGCATGACCGTTATTCAAAAACCACCAACAACCATACCAAAGAGGGGCGATGAAACTCAAAAGAACAAGTTAGACTATTCCGCGCTCACCGACCTAGCGTGCGTGTTGTTAACGCTCGTAACGATTAAACAGCTGTTACTTCCATACAGCATACTCCTTGCAGGACCTGCGTCCACACTAAGCGCGATGATCGTAAGTACATGGTTGCTCAAGTACAGAGGCACGTCGTGGTCAGATCTTGGCTTAAGAAAACCTAAAAGTACGGTAAAAACACTTGCTTTGAGCGTTTTGGTATTTTTTACCATCGCCGTAGTTGCGAATGCAGCCAGTTGGCTTAGCGACCCTTTTCTAGAGGACGTCGGAACCAGCGGTCGCTTTGATTTCATCCGTGGCAATCTATTGGCCTACCTAGGTATGCTCGTACTCATATGGACTCATGGCTCTGTCTTCGAAGAGTTGCTCTTTCGTGCATTTTTAATTACCCGCGCAGCTGTGTTCTTGGGCGGAGGATTCAAGTCAGAGATCCTGGCTATCTTATTTGCATCAACCTTCTTTGGATATCGTCACTATTACTATCAAGGACTTAAAGGGGCCTTTATTACGGGCACAATAGGCTTAGCTTTATCGTTATTGTACTTGTGGTTTGGCAAAAAAAATATATGGCCCCTCATTATTGGACATGGAGTGGTAAATACGATTAGCCAAACAACTAGATTTTTAGGTCTAAAGGGTGACTGAATCATAGACATCGCCGTCCGAGGGCAACGCATTAGACCAGCCCTCTTGCGTTCTTACGTGGTTTAATTATTAACCACCAAACTCGGCGCTGAGATTACAGTCGACAAGCGCCTTAATTCGGCTCTGACCCCTTTTCTTTCACACCAACTGTCCGCGCAACCGATTCGTTCTAAAACTTGGTAAGTGCGCTGCGTATGGCGGTGGTAAACACGCCGACAAAGGCTTTCCAGTCAGAACCTGCCTTAAGTTCAAACGGTCTTATTGCCATATTCGTGTCATGAAATGGGCGCTTGATCACGCCACTGCGTTTGACGGTTGGATTGCCGTCGATAATCTGAAGATATTCATCCGTTTTGTCTGCCGTTTCAATTGCGTACAAACCCGTTCTTAGCTGCGTTGAAATGGAATCAACCTTGGTATGACCCACCACCAATTGATCAACGTTGTATTGCCTCAACGTGGCGTCAATGTGCGCCTGACTGGCCTTGGGGTAGGCTGAGGTTGCATAGAAGTAGCCTCTGTATTGAGTAAATGACCTGAGCCCAAACAGGGTCTCTTCGCTAAAATCGGAGGCTTGCAACGCCGTTCTGTGTAGTTCATTCCATCGGTCAATACTTAGGTTCTGATCCAGTGCCTGTTGACTGATGCCGCCGTGGACGAACAAGGATTTGTTCAGAATTAGAGCAATCGGCTTAGAACGCAGCCACGCTCCCAGAACGCTGTTTTCGGAGTAGGCTGATTGATACGGCATCAGTTGTTCGGTGGCCCAGAGGTGTTCGGTTTCTACCTTTGATAATTGACCTTGCAACACGTATTGTTCGTGATTGCCGAGCAATAAATGGAGTGCCCCCCCAGCTCTAGCGGCCTGTATCTCGAGTTCGTAGAGTTTCCATAACAAATCAAAAACTCTACGACCTCGATCAACAGAATCCCCCAGGATTACGAGTTGCCCTTCGCCAAGGGCCCAGTTTCCATGAGCGTCTAACACACCCACGCTTTGTCCCCATTCAAGAAAGTAGTCGAGATTTCCTTCAAGGTCACTGATGACGAGTGTGTTGGACGAAGCTGGAGCTTGCTTTACTGGCTCTGGGTTCACTTGCCAGTAGTAACGACGATTAACATCGCCACAATCAAGCGAAATTTTTGTGTCCGAAATTTCCTGACGTTGTTTTTTCGCGCCGCAATACCAAGACACCCGATACGCACCGTCTGAAGTGTGTTCCACAATTGGCCCTTGAATGGATCGAATGTTCGGCCGGTTCGCTTGAATCGCGAGGTCCGCCCTCCACGCGATGCTTTGGGAACCAATGGGGATGTAAATTCGGTGATAGACACCCCCTTCGGTTAACTCAACCGTGGCGTGTGACATGGCCTTAAGGAACCAGCCAAACGCAACTGCCAACAGACCAATCAGGGCGTAAACCATCTTTTTCCTCAACGGGCGATTCATCAATTTAGTGAACCTCTAAGAACCCTTCGTGCACCAAGCGTTGCGCCAATATTTGTCTGCTGCGTAAATCAAGACCGGGAATTTGATCCACACTAAAGGCGTCACCACGCTCAAAGAACGACAGTGACGGTTTCATTTCCTTGGGGAAATGCACAGATTTACCGTCAAACAGCAACGATACAAAACTCTCGTTCTCGAATAGTTTCCACACCATATGCGGCTTTACCTTGCACCCGGTTTCCTGCTCTATGGCGCTGGATTCGACAACGCTCTTGAGCTGAGTATCTAGAATAGGGTAGCGCTCCAAGATGTATTTCTTGTACAGCTTTTCTCGGTACTTTCCTAAGTCAGCCGTTTTCATAACATCGACCAAGGCGTCGCGAAGGGTGCCTTCGTCAAAATCACCTTTGGGCAGAATCCCATTTCTTAAGCTGACGTTTTCCTTACACACGTTGTTGACGACTTCTCTTAATAAATCTTTAACCGTCAGGGGACGCAGCCCCATGGTGACGTGCAAACTCGCTTGGTCTTGCGCACTTGCCTGATGAACAAACCCTCTGGGTATGTAGGCGATATCCCCTTCTTCCATCAAAAATGACGTGATGTGATTCGCTTGGTCGCCGGTCTTTGGTGAATACTTTTGATTTTCGGTAGGCAACGGAACAGGGTTATCATAGATTTCCCATTTCTTTGTGCCGTGCACCTGCATCACTAATACACAATGAGTGTCCCAATGGGCTTTAAACCCAGTCGCTTTTGCGGGGGTGAGGTACACATTTGTCCTTAAATCGATGTGTAATTCGTTTTCGAGGTTGCGTATCAATTTTGCCAATGGCAAATGATTGCGGTCTAAGTTTTCAAAAATGATGGTTGAACCGTTTTCAAACTCTTTCAATACAACATTGCCGTTGGCCTTGTTTTTTTTAGAAAATTCATGAAACGCCTTCTTTTCTCCGTTGTTGAAAATTCGCATGTCAGGCGCACGGAATATCCTCGACGCAAAAACCTCATTGAGCGTTTCTAAGTTCAATACACTCTTGTAATAATTTGCGTTGCGTCGTTTGATAATGAACGGCTTTTGCTCCCAATAGTCATCAAAAAACTGGGTTGCTGTAAGGGGGCGCAAAATGTTCTTTAAGGTGTAATCACTCACGACGCCTTTATCAGATGTCGTGTCGTCAAGCTGACTGAATAGCATGAGAGGTCTCCTTTTTATTAAGTTTTAAGAATTGGTTTGAAACGGCTTGTAAGTCAGTAGGCCGTTGAGATGGGTCTTTGTGCATCATTTGCACAATAAGCGCCAAGGCTTGCTCAGGTATTAATTCCTTCTCTGGTGTCGTGTCTGGCAGGTGAAAGTCACCCGCTATGATCGCCGCATGCAGTTCACGGTAGGTCTTCCCTCTGAATGGCAAGGTTCCGGTGAGAACGTAAGCAATCACGATGGCTATCTGGTAACACTCCCCCGCGGCTGTTGCGCCTTTTTCACAAACATGGGTCCAACTTTCAGAGGCACGCTCAGGCGGTGCAAAATGCGGTGTGGCCCCGCTACTGGGGCGGTATTGCTCACCTTCAAGTACGGCACACCCGAAATCAATGACCGTTATTGTGCGGTCCGCTGAGCACATAAAGTTTCCCAGATGAATATCGCCGTGCAGCACACCGGCTTCATGCATCGAGCTCACCAAACGGGTCAACTGAACAGCCATTGACATGCGATCTTGCAGAGAAATCGATGACGTTTTAATAAATTTATCCAGCCGTTGCCCATCGACCAGCCCCATTGAGAGATACGCCGGGGCTCGATCACGAAACTCCAATGGTTTAACCACGCCATCGATGTATTTCAATCGACACAGTGCCCGAAATTCGTTCTGTAGATCGCTGACAATTCTGTTTCGAACTGATTCACTAACCAAGCGCTCCTTGATGTTTTTTACAACGAATTGACGTGATGAGTCCGCAACCAGTGACACGGTATCAAACCGCTTATCCTTGAATGTCTTTAAGTGCCTAAACCCGAGCGCTTTGATCGACTGTTCAACACTTTCCTGATTGCGCTCTATTGGGGTTAACAACAGCGTTGCCGTGATCTGACGCGCGAATTTCTGCAACCGTACCCGTGTTGATTCATTCAGTTCAATTGCCTCATTCTTGCAATAACGCTCGATTGCGTCATCGGTGGAAGAGGGGGTCGAAAATTGTTCGACAAACTTCATGATTGCCGTATTGATAGCAAACCTGGCTTTACTTGGTCCTCGGCTGACGGTGGCTATAATGCCAGCACCTTCGGCTCGAAATTCTATCGATTCTCTTTTTATATACAGTTGCATTATTAGCTTGCCTCCTCGCAAAAAGCGTGTGATTCACCTTGATCCTCGGTATCCGATGTCACTCGGCCTTCAGCCATGGTTATCACTCGACTTACGTTTAAATTATCGATCGGTTCATGCGACGTGAAAATCAGTGTGCGATTCTCAAAGCCATTGAAGTACCGACATATTTTTTCCTTTGATTCCCTATCCACGCCTCTGAATATTTCGTCGAAAATCAACACACTGGCATCACTGACTATTGCTCTTAGCAACAAGATTTTTCGCCGTTGCCCGGCTGATAGATTGCTGCCTCCGTCGCTGATCATCGCGTCTACGTGTAGCTGACTTGGGCATATAAAATCATCAGCGCCTATTTTTTTCGCTATCGAATAGATATCAAAATCACGCGACTCACGGCCTAAATAGATATTGAAATTGAGCGTGTTGTTAAAAATTTTGTCTTCAGGGCGTGTCAGTAATACGCTCTTGCCAGCATCCGCATCTGAGAGGGTTGTTTCTTGCGCATCAATGAGCTGAATTGCGTATGGCTCAGTCGGTTTTAGGGATCCCCCCATCAAACTCAGAAGGGTGGACTTACCACAGCCATTTGCACCATCAATGAAGACAGTTTGCCCTTGAGTGAAGGTCAGAGAATCCACGTCTAAGCAAAATTTCTGGTTGGGAAACTGATAATTTAGTTCTTGTATTTGTATGGTTTTTACGTCTTTCCGCTTTCCTACCTTGGGCGTTGAAATTGCATCATTGGTGCAAAAATCGAAGAAGCGCTCGACCACCACTATGCTTTCTTGAAGCATTAACTGAGCACTTAATAACGTTCTCATGGCACCAAAGGTTATTTCGGCCAGGCCAATCACGGCAAGCACTTGCCCTAAAGACAGTAAGTTATCGTTGATCAGTAACCTTCCCGCGACCATAACCATGGCGATTGAGCCCACCACGCTGATAAACCTGGGGCAATAAGAAAGAAAGAACCCCGTAAACCTAGCTTTTTGCTGCACGCGCAGATAGTTATCAGTAATAACGGCATCTTCATCGAGAAAATACGTTTCCGACTGACAACGTCGAATGATGGAATGACCTTCTACTTTGTCTAACAACGTGTTGAGTAGCTTTCCTTTTTCTGTGAACAAGCTCGATTCAAGGTTGCGAACCACCGACGAGGCGTATTTAAAGACAATGAGGTAGAGCACACCGATTCCGGCTACGATCATCGCTAGAGTGGAGTTATAGAAAAACAACATGCCGATTGAGAAAACAACAATCACGGAGCTCAAAAGCACATCGTTTATAAATTTCGACACCAGCTGTTTGACCTTAAGAATGTCGTTTACCCTCTGGGCAAGGTCGCCTTTACTGTAGGTTCTCAAATACTCTTCGCTTGAAAATAGAAGCTGCCGGCTGAAGGTCTGATAAAAGTATTTATCCAGTATTTGATCCAGAAATATTTGGCTCGCTGCCTTCATCACGTTCAGAAAGAACTCGCCAAACCGAAACACAAACAAAACAAACGCAAAAGAATAGAGAGTCAGTATGTGCCGTTTAGGGAATATTTCATCGATGAGAATTTGATTGGCGTAGACTGCGACGTACGTCATGAGCGCCGCGAAGAACCCGACCATCATGAAACTCGACAACAGCCAGGATGATTTTTTAGAGCGGAATATGATCGAAAAGAGGCGAAGTATCACCGACTCGTGCTTCTTGTCTTCTACCACTCCGTCAGGCTGAATGTAATTCTCAAGATCAACCTGGAGTAATATCGGTGTCTTGATATTAGCCGTATCGTTGATGTACCTGAGTTTTCGAAAGTGCGACGGCAGCACCTTCTTTTCATCAGACTCGATCAAAGAGCTTAAAAACTCTTTTTGGTCTGTGTCACTGCTGAATCCATAACGTTTTTCAAACCAATCGAAATAGCCTAGTTTGTTGTACATCTCGATACAGTCCGACTTGAGAGTCAAATCAATCTCGAGAGAGTATTCGCCTAAGCGCTCGACAATGTACTGCTTGGTATGAGCAATGAGAATGTCTTCATTTACCTTCGACGTTGAAAAAGAGAGCTCTTCTTCGAGCTTGTCTAGGGCCACATTAGTAAATTCCCCATTCGCGGGGTCCATTACCAACGCGTGGTTTTTGTATATGGACTTAATTAGAATGAAATGCTTGCGTTTACCCCTTTGCACCATGGCAATCAACGGGGTTCGGTCTTTGAGTTGCGCCAATGGCTCTGACTTCGTCCCAAGCGCAATGTATTCACAATCAAAGCCGTTGGTAAGGAGATGGCTCTTCACACTTTGAAACGACACGCCTTCCTCGTCGAGCGCTAACGTCTGTTTTATGTGATTTCTGTTTATGTTTATTTTCTTCAGGTTATAGAGTGTTTTTATAACACTGACCGAGCAATCATTGGTGTTTCTTTGTTTGTCCCCAAGATTACTGCACACTATTTTTTCAACAAATGCGTTCATGATCTATGCCTGCCTCTCTAAGTTAAATTTCTTAAGCAGATAGTCCAGAAGGCTGATCGTCCCGATATCGATATTTGCTTTGAGGCTAAAGCCTCTTTTGAGTGTGTAGTAATCTTTTGGAGTCTCTAAGATTTCAACGTCTGCAATGTACGCAGGCTTCTTGAGTAACTCCGACGTCACTTTTTCCGGAGAAATGGCAATGACCTTTCCAGTCACCACGCCGTGTTTGAAATGATTCCATGCCCAAATTTCCAGGTTCACGTTTTGTTGTACTTTAGCGTCTTTAAATTGTTCGTCAGTAAGCGCAAGCTGGGCTTTAAGCTTGGGTTCTACGATGGGCGAAATCATCAAAATTACTTCATCCTTATTGATGAAATTTGATTTGTTTACGTTATCCGATATGTGCGCAACCGTGCCTTCAATGGGCGCTTTGATCGAATACTTTGATAACTCATTTGCTAGATTCTCATACGCCAACTGCTCTTCCTTTATTCGTTGCTCGGCTGTATTTATTTCTGAATCAATTTCATTTAATTCAAACTTCGAAGAGACGATTTTTTCTCTAATATTGGATAGCTCAATGGACGCATCGATGTCTTTTAGTGCATTCAATATTGGTTGTTCACTGAGTTTTTGTTCCAGTGACTGCAGCTCACCGATCGTACTGTTAGTGGAACGCATGATCTCCAGTTTTCGAAGTTCTGAAATGCTGTTGTTACCCGCATCCACCAACGAGCGACTTAGTTTCTTTGCGGTATTTACCGCTTTCGCAGATAACGCTTTCTGCTGATCCAACAACTTTTTTTGTGACCCTTGTTGGGCCGCTATCAACACATTTTTCTGCGACTTTTGAGTATGGATATCGTTGAGTAACTCGATGTTTTCATCCAACAGAACACGCTGTAATCTCAAGGTTTTTATCTGGAATGTCAGCTTTTCGATACCCAGCTTCTTCATCTGCAGCGCTCTTTGAGTATCTTGATCGTCAAATTCAATCAACAGATCGCCTCTTTTGACACGCTGATTTACATAGGTGCTGTTTTTCTTAACCAAAAATTGACGTTCTGCGCGGAGTGTTTGCGGACCGACATCACTTGAGATCACCCCGCTGACCTGCTCAATTTGCTCTGTGACTGGCACAAAGTTAAGTATCGCAATGACAATAAACGGAGACAAAATAATACTGAGACCAACAAATATAGGCAGTCTATCGGCTATTTTACGCTTTGCTAATCGGGCCATGTTGTGTCACCAAGTGAGTGGTTCGACATAAAAATAGAGCCTAAAACTACAGGGTAGGGTCTGCGTAGTTTTAGGCTCTTCTAAGTCAAGTAATTTCTACGCTGGGAATTACTTGATGTTATGGGCGCTGGTTAGCGTCCAAAACTCGAACCACTCATTTTGATCATCATTAGCTGCTGCGCCAGCCTTGTCATCTACTTCCGTGATGATGTCCATGTTCTCGATTGATAGCTCTTCTACTTTCTTATCTTGGTCTAATTTGTTCATTGTGAACCTCATTTATAGGATTGTTTTTAATTAAATTGTTTTTGCCAGTAACACTGTGGTGTGCTTGACCGACGAAAGCCAGTTTAGAGATTCGGCAGCAAATAACTTGATGAGCAAGTAATTTAAATTTAATAACTATCTAATTTTGAAAATGACGGTTAGGACAAACACGTAATGAGAAAGTAATGAAAATTTAACTTATTTAAAACAATGAGTTATCATAATATTGACTGGACCTTATTGCGCTTAAACAGGTTTTTAATGGTGTTCGTTCGATGCGGTTTGAACAATATTTGAAGATTCAAATAGCCAATGTCTTTTCAAAATTACGCGCTTTTTGATGTCCTTGGGTCGGAAGATGCTGCTAGCTCGAACGCAACCTTTTGCTATTATCTTGCTCAAGTTTGATACCATTAGTCGATCGATTTTCATCCACAGACGTAAGCCCGACCGCCGTTACCATTAATCTGACTTGGACTATTCAAGTACCAAGCAAAACGGGGCTGTCAGGCAAACCTCAATGACGCATTAGGAATATTGAATATTATGAAAATTTGGGTGGACGCCGACGCATGCCCTGTTGTCATTAAAGACATACTTTTTCGCGCAGCGGAACGAACCAAAACCAAACTAACCTTGGTTGCCAATCAGGCCATATCTCACCCCGAATCGGAGTACATTAACTCGATTCAAGTTGGGCGCGGGTTTGACCTTGCCGACAACGAAATTGTCAGGTTGATGAATCAAGGTGATTTGATCATCACGTCGGATATTCCGCTGGCCGCTGAGGCATTAGAAAAGGGAGGCGATGCGTTAACGCCCAGAGGCGAGCGATTTAGCCTAAATAGTATTCAAGCAAAGTTAACCATGCGAGACTTTATGGACACGCTGAGAGGCAGCGGCGAACATTCGGGTGGTCCGGCACCTTTAAATTCGACCGACAGGCGCACTTTTGCTAATGAATTGGATCGCTGGTTGGCTAAAAATCGAAAGATAAATTGATGCGAATCGCTATTGTCAGTCGCCGCTGGAGCTTGAACAGTGTATTCGTGACACTTCCAGCCAATTGTCTCCGTCCTGAGACCACTCTTTCTTCCACTCAAATTTGCCTGTTGTCATGTCAAAGAAGGTGATCCTATTGAGATTACCTCGCGCATCTCGGCCATCTTGTAACATGACTATTTTATCTTGTGTAGAGAGCGCCGTATACGTACCAGGCTTAGCCGAGCCTGGCGTTAACCACGTTAAAACCCAATTTTCTTCTTTAGGGTTATAGACGCGTAAATTAATACCCCGAACTCTAAGACTCTCATCCGCTATGGCTTCACTTTTTGGTGGAGAGGTGTAGTTATCTTGCAATCCCCACCCATCAAAGGCCCATCGGAAATCCCAGTCAGAGCTTGGCCCTGCTATCCATCGGGTACCGTCTCGACTTAGACTTTCTGAGTCACACCTCCATTGCCCAACTATTTGCCCCCAATGCATCAATTGGGCGGGAGCACCATTTGCTATGCTCCCCGGTGTAAAACCACCGTATTCAGCTTTCATCGCGAGAGGATTGTGGTCTGCCGTTTGGCTCTCTTTAGAATTAGCATGACTTGTAAACGTGGCCACAGCTAATGTAAATATTAGAAATCCAGTACACACCTTTCTGATAATCATCGTGGTTTCACCCTTTTTGAACTATGAGTATTTTGTACGGCCGCTATAAATCATACAATCATTGACGCATTTGGTCTGCGACTTATTGCGGGCCAGTGCGACCAATAATCAACAGCTTACCAAAAACTGATACACAGCGAGTTTGTATGACCAAACGTTTGACTCTTCTATTTCCAATACTAGCCGTGTTCATATCCTTATTAGCCTGGAAACACCCTGCTTGGTTCAATGGGTTTGCTGACCTTATTATTCCCTTGCTCATGCTAATCATGTTTGCGATGGGCTTAACTCTGACTTTAGAAGACTTTAAGCGAGTGCTGGATCATAAGTCAGCGGTTGTGATTGGATTAGTCTTACAGTTTACGATTATGCCTCTGAGCGCCTACGTTCTATCAATGGCATTCACACTGCCAACGGAACTACTGGTAGGAATGGTGCTCGTTGGCAGCGCGTCCGGCGGAACGGCTTCAAATGTCATTTGTTTTCTGGCGAAGGCAAACGTTGCTTTATCAATCACCATGACGTTAATGTCCACACTGGTAGCGGTGATCCTGCTACCGGTGCTGAGTTGGTTATACCTTGATGCCGTTGTATCCATTCCCCTAGTCGGCCTGTTTTACTCTGTGTTAAAGATTGTATTGTTACCACTGACCTTAGGGCTACTCTTAAATTTCTTATTCTCTGCATCGATCAATCGCATCTCATTCATGTTGCCGCCAATCACCACAGGCGCAATCATCCTTGTCATCGCCATTATCGTATCGTTAAATCAGCCCAAGCTGGCTTCGATCAGTTTGCTACTCTCTATTTCAGTTGTACTACACAACGTTATTGGCCTAACTTCAGGCTACTTTTTAGCCAAAGCCTTGGGGCAGAGCGAAACCAATAGCCGAACGATAGCGATTGAAGTTGGCATGCAAAATTCTGGGTTAGCGGTCGCCTTAGCATTGAAATACTTTTCACCTTTAGCCGCCTTGCCAGGTGCTCTTTTCAGTATCTGGCATAACATTACTGGATCAGTCTTAGCCGCATATTGGCGTGAGCGCCAAACCAACTAGCCATCGAGATGCCGTTTGCATCCATTTTTCCTTACTAAATTGCGATCTTTTTCGTTAAGCGCGTAGATGGAAAGAACCGCTCCTTATAACTACACATTATAAACTTATAACCTTATACTATTAAAACTGGTTTCTGAGGCTCAAAATGAGCTCGAATTCGTAATTAAGGTATATTGATGAATATTAAGTCTCGCATCGACAATCTGTCTCCGGGCGTTGGCGTGGTTGCTATTACCGGTTTGGCGGCTTTGTTCTTGAGCGAACATTACAACACCCCCGTAATGTTACTGGCCTTGTTACTTGGGATAGCCGTTTCCTTCCTCTATGAAGAAACTCGTTGCCGCGAAGGCATTGATTTTGCCTCTGGCCACCTATTACGAATCGGCGTGGCGTTGATTGGTCTTCGTATCGCGGTTTCTGACTTGGTGGATCTCGGTTGGCAAACAGGCTTACTCATAGCCGCTGCGGTAGCATCAACTATTATCTTTGGCATTCTCCTATGTCGTGCATTGGGCATGCCGCGTCACTTTGGCGCGCTTACTGGCGGCGCCGTTGGCATTTGTGGCGCGTCGGCGGCCTTGGCTATTTCATCTGTATTGCCAGACAGTGATCATAAGGAACGCGACACCTTGCTAACCGTCATTGGAGTGACTTTGTTGTCCACCATCGCCATGGTGCTCTATCCAATCATTGCCTCAACTCTAGACCTAAATACCGCTGAAACCAGTTTGTTTCTTGGTGGCACCATTCATGATGTTGCTCAAGTGGTTGGCGCAGGGTATTCGGTCTCCTCCGAAACTGGCGATTTGGCAACGCTGACCAAACTGGTTCGTGTTAGCTTTCTAGTCCCGGTTGTCATGATATTTGTCTTGGTGCTTTGCCGAAAGAAAAATGGCACGGTCCGACCCGGAGCAACCATGCTCCCGTGGTTTCTCGTTGTGTTCATTGCACTGATGATTTTGAACAGCGTAATCACGATTCCCAGCACCATAACTGAGTCAGCAAGTTCATTCTCTCGATTCGCCTTAATCATGGCCATCGCAGGCATTGGAATGAAGAGTAACTTAAGACAATTACTGGAAGTGGGTATCAAGCCAATTTTAGTATTGGTAATTGAAACCGCTTGGATTGCTTGCTTATTTCTTGGCTATATCTGCTTCATGAACTGATCGAAGCAGATAAACAGTAAAGCCACTACCAAGGCAGCAGCTCCCCATTTGAATGCCAAAAGGTGCCGCTGTTCTGTAAATTGAGCGCCTCAATACGGTCGGCTATCCTTTGTGCAGCCTGATCAGGTGTGATATCACCCACACCACCAATCATCTCGGTTCCAACCAGACCCGGATGAATAATGCCAACGGCAACGCCTTTCGAGCGCAAATCGTGGGCCAAAGAAACAGAGGCTATATTCAATGCAGACTTTGACATCCGATAGCCATATCTCCCGCCACTGGTATTGTCTTCAACCGAGCCCATACGGCTGGTAATCATGACCAATTTTGCTGACGCGGAAAAATGCTCCATCAAGACTTCTGACACTCTTAAGGGACCAAGCGCATTCACTTCAAATTGAGATAACACCGATTTGTAATCAATGGCGCCTAGGGGCTCGTTCCTCAATATGCCTGCATTATTAATCACCAAATCAACATCACGTTGGCCTAGCGCCTTAGTGATCTGGGAAAGCGTCGAAGCATCAGCCACATCCACACCCGATATCGTGACAATGCCTGGCTTTGATAACTCAGCGCTAGGCTTACGACAACAGGCAAAGACACTCCAGCCCAAATCGGCGTAGTGCTTGGCTAAACTCAGACCTATGCCGCGGTTGGCGCCGGTAATAACAACATTTTTTTTCATTGAATTAATCCACCGAAGTTAATATTTACCACTCTAAACATGAGCCACCTGCACATCTTGGCGATTCGCATAGCGCACCAACATAAGCGCAATGGTGGCTAAAATAAGTGGCCCAGCCGTCACGGGCATCACCGTACCATTGTACAATTGACCAATCGTTGTCCCGAGCGTAATCGACATAAACGAGGACGTCGAACCGATCACCGCCGACGCAATGCCCGCCAAATGCCCCATCGGTTCCATTGCCATTGCATTCAAGTTCCCAAAGATCATTCCAAAACTGCCAAATAAGGTGGCGGCGTACAGCAGGAACATCCAAAGAGTGACATCGACAAAAACCTGTATGCCGAGAAATAGGGCTGACGAAACGATAATCATCATTAAGGCTCTCGAGGCAATATAGTGCATTCCTAGTGCCTCAACAAATCGAGAGTTCACCATGGAAGAAATGCCGAGTAGAAGGGCTAGCAACCCAAAGTACACTGAAAAAAGTTTTCCCGCGCCCAGTTGCACTTGGATGATCTGTTGGCACGAATTGATGTAACCAATCAAACACCCAAAAACCATGCCCATCGCAATCATAATACTGGTGGTTCTTCGATTGCTTAGCACCTCTTTAAAACCGGCGGCTAAACGAGAAGCTTTAAACGGAATGCGTTTCTCCTTGGGCAGCGACTCCTCTAAACGAACGTACACCCAGGCTAAAATTGCGAAGGCATACGCGATGTACATGATAAAGATAACGCGCCAATCAGCGATCAATAATATGCCTTGGCCAACAGCCGGCGCTAACGCTGGCACCATGATAAAGATCATCATGACTAACGACATTATCTTAGCCATTTCACGCCCTTTATAGCTGTCGCGCACTAGGGATATTGCGGCAATATTGGGGCCCGCCACGCCCAGCCCTTGCACCCATCGCCCAAATAAAAGCATTTCGATGCTATTGGCGAAATAGCACACAATGGTGCCGACAAAATAGATTCCCAATGCGACGTACAAAACAGGTTTGCGACCAAATGCATCAGATAATGGACCACACACGAGCTGCCCCATCGCCAACCCCAAAAACAGCAAGCTAACCACCAATTGTATTTGATTAGGATCTGCTACGCTCAGTTCGCTGCTAATCATGCCGAATGCAGGCAAGAGCGCATCAATAGAGAGCGCTACGATTGACATGAGGATTGCTACGAACGCGGTGAATTCTTTTACTGACATAAGGGATTTTTGGTGGATGTACGACGGAGGCCTTTGCTGCGTTAATAAAAATCTAGCTCAAGCTGGCTATGACCAGAACCAGACCAAGTGAAGGCCCAAGCATTATAACGAGCTTACTCACATTTAGGTTACTTTTACTCTGACACGCTGATTAAACCAGTCAGGTTTTAGCGCACCTGAACATGATAAACTCATCCATTCACTAAATGTAGGCTAGGCGTTCCTCATGCAGATACAGAATATATTGTTGTTAACATTGCTAATCACTTTCAACGGTCTAACTCAAGCGGATACTATCCGATTGTCAGACCCAGTAGCCAGCGACGAAACCAGCGAAACGTTTGGAGCCCTACAAGAAGATTCCATTAAATCTGTCTCGTTAAAAGAACTCTTAGCGTCACCGTCGAGTTATCTTAATGACCCTTTTGCGATTACCACCCAAGTTGCAAAAGTATGCAAAAAGAAAGGGTGTTTTTTGATTGCTCAGGAAGACTCTCACGTGATCAGAGTGGCGTTTAAAGACTATGGTTTTTTTGTCCCTACTGACATTGATAATAAAACCGTTACCATTGTCGGCAACCTAATTGCGACAGAACGAACCAAAAAACAAGCTAAGCACTTCAGTGGCGACATTGGAGAAAACGACGCTCTTAAACCTGGCCTCGTTTATGAAATCGTGGCTACTTCGGTTCGAGTTCCGCGCAGTTAAGAATGTTCAAGCGCAAAATCCAAGCCACTGGTGATTGCTGCAACTTGCGCCAGAATACAATTCTCATCGTCAACGAGAGGGCTATCGGGGTAAACCTCAGTGGTGGTATTAAATAGCGCTTCGGTAAACCCGGTACATAAACCCAACTCCTTCGTTGCGTAATTAATCACTCCGAGCTGGGATGTTAGCTCTCCTATAATTCGCCCCCCGCTGTCGCTTGGAGCAATGTGCGTGATCTGAGACACTGATTGAATAATCTTTTCTTGGAACGCATCGCAAGGGTTTAAGGTATCTCCTACCAAGTAAAAACCATCGGGTATTTCCCAAAACTCATGAAAAACATTATCTCGTGCAGATAAGGCCGGCCTAAATTCTGAGTTATCTGTGTCTGTTGTCTCATGCAAATCTATGTGCACCATTAACTCTACTTGCAACGAGGCTACAAATGACATTAGCGCGCCGGACTCTTCGGCAGGGCTGTTCTCGATAAATGATCGGTTTGGGTCAGTGGCTGAAGGGTTCCAGCGGTTAACCGTTTCGTACGCCCACGGGCTCACACAGGGCACAACGACTATATTGAAGTCATCACCATAGCGAACGGCCTCTGTCTGCAAAAATCTCACGGCTCCATGAACACCACTCGTCTCATAACCATGTACGCCGCCGGTTACTAACACCGTCGGTTTTACTGAGGAAAAATGTTTGCTTTTGACTGCGCATAAAGGATAACGAAGTGAATCGTAACTTAAAGCCGAATATTGCACGACCTCAAAAATAGTCGCCGTAGACTCCAATTCGCTCAAAACGTCATCTTTGTATGAACGTTTAATTGTTTGCTCGGACAACCATAACTGCCTCTCCTCGGGCCCCCATTTCTGTCCTCGTTTTCCAATGTGATAGGGCTGCTCGCTATTCATACTCAACACTTTTAGCCAAGATTAAAATTAGAATCATAGTTGATTGTAAGCGTAATGATAACCACCGCTAAGAATTTTTAATTGATGATCAATAAGATGCAGAAAGAGGCATTTTTTGAGTCCCTATAAACCAAAGAATTGTGCTATTGCCTAATACAGGCGCGGTTTTACAACAATGAGTTACATAAATAATGCGTCAATTATCATACAATAAGAACAACTCAATTCATCAGGTAATACTCATGCAAACTAATTTAGTCAAAGCGGTGTCGTTGCTTTTAGCTTTGATCTGCTCATCCACACAAGTTAGCGTTGCAAGTGACGTCGTGAACCTTACCTTAGCCAACGTTGATGGCCACCTCAAACACGCCGAAAGCCAGTTTCCGGACATTGTTAACGGCACCGAGAAACACATTCGGTGGCATCACCAAAACAAACGAAAAGAAAGCTATTCGATCGTTTATATACATGGCTTTTCAGCATCGGGAAAGGAAGTCAGCCCAATGATTGAATTGCTTGCAGATAAGCTGCAAGCAAACTTGTACTACAGCCGACTGCAAGGCCACGGTCGTTCTTCAGTTGATGCCATGGGTGAAGCGGATCTAAAAAACTGGAAACAAGAAGCCTTAGACGCACTGAATATAGGCAAACTGATTGGAGACAAGACCATACTCATTGGCACATCCACGGGGGGCACGTTAATCACGTGGTTAAATGCTCAAAAACAGGCGGCCGGAGTTCATGCAACGATCATGATATCGCCAAACTTCGCGGTTAAAAATCGCTTAGCAGGGCTCATGCAGTGGTCTTGGCTACGTTGGATAATAAAGAAGACTCAGGGCGAGTACCGCTCATTTCAACCGCTCAATGACTATCATGCAACCTATTGGACCACTCGCTATCCAGTGGATGCATTATTACCAATGCTTGATTTGGTGGAAGAGGTGGCAGAGCTAGACAAATCCGTCATTACCACTCCACAACTGGCGATCTATTCACCAAATGATCAAATCGTGGACGTGGAAAAGACCGCTGAAGCCATGCAAGCGATGACCAATGCTCACCGAGTCACAAAGCACTACACCGACACGACCGATCCAGTTCAGCACCTATTAGCTGGAATGGTATCGACAGAGAAACAGAATAGCGGGTTTGCTGATCTAATCATCGAGTTTGTAACAGACCTGACAATGAAGGCGTCAGAGTCAACACAGTAAAAGCCAGCCCGTAATTTACAACCACTTGTATCAATATGACAGGAGTTTAAAAAAGCGTCACTGCCAAGTACACAGTCATTGAGGTCAATACCAACCAAGAGGCCACAAAAAGATAGAAACGTATCAGCACGATATCAAACAAAGCTTGTGTTAAGGAGTGAGCCGCTCTGATTGCGACGTAACCCCACGCCAAGGACACTAGAAGCAAATCTACATGTCCTGACAAAGCACTGCAAAAGCAGACGGCGTAAAACACGACTGGTTGCTCAAATAAGTGATTGTAATTGTTCGACACTCGATTTACATCGTGGGGTAAATAGTCGCGCAGCTTTCGAGTATCTTGCCCTTTTTGCGGGTGAATTTTTAGCCTCATCATGGCGGGTATTCTGGTAAAAAACATCCAAAATGCCATTATTGATGTCAACACGGCCATCGCCATCACGGGCTTTAAAATCTCTACTGTATCCATCACTGTCACTCGCTTATATTAAAAACTAACTGCGCAAAATCTTGCGATTAAACGGCGTATGATTACGCTAACACTATCGCTTTAGATACCCATCACGTGATAAATAAACCGCAACAAAGGCTAAAATGGCTGGCACAGACTGCGTAAAAAAGATGGTTGGTTTTGCAGTAAACGCTCCAAAAATACCCGCCACGACGACACAACCCAAAAAGAAGTAAATCACGTCGATCTTTTTAGAAAACAAACCCCAAATGAGGCCGGCTGATAAAAAACCATTGTACAAACCTTGGTTCATCGCTAAGACCATCGAGTCCTTTGATTGCTGAACGGTCATGCTGAATATTTTTCTACCGATTTCATGATCCCAATAGAACATTTCCAACACTAAAAACCCCAAATGTAGAAGCGCAACCAGCAGTACTAATACGATACCAACTATTTTCATAAGCCACCTGTGTGATGATTCAATTCTACCAGCCCTGTCAGACGTGCATCAGAGTTTGTAGAACGATAAAATTAGAAACCAATGTAAACCATATTCTTGTATTAGAGAAGGGCACCAGTGACATGAGCAAGAGGTACCTCTACAGTGAGAAGGTTCTCAAGCCTGACCGCACCTCGTCAACAAAGATCTCTGGTTGCTCCATAGCAGCGAAGTGACCACCACGCTCCCGTTGATTCCAATAGTGAATGTTTTTAAACCGTTGCTCGGCCCAGCGGCGAGATGGTTGTATAAGCTCGTGAGGAAAGATACTACACGCGGTAGGAACATGAACTGGCGCAATACTGGGTTTAACAAAACTGTGCCAATACAGACGTGCGGAAGAGGCCGCGCTGTTTGTAAACCAATACCACGAAACATTGTCCAACAACTTATCGCGACCATAAATCGACACAAAGTCTGCGCTGGACCATTCACCGAATTTTTCGACAATCCAAGCCATTTGCCCCACTGGAGAGTCTGCCAAACCATACCCAAGGGTCTGCGGCCTGGTCCCTTGTATTGCCGCGTAACCAACACCGGATTGTTGATAGCGCGCAAACAGGGCCAAACTTCGCCGCTCCTCTTCACTCAAACTCTCCATAATGCCTGTTTCTGGTGGCCCAACAACGACAAGATTAAGATGAATTCCAGCACAATGTCCTAAATTCTGCTCTCCGATTAAGGCGGTCACCATTCCGCCCCAATCTCCACCTTGAGCTAGGTATCTTGAATAGCCTAGCTCAACCATCAACGTATCCCACGCAGATGCGATGCGTTCTACATGCCACCCCGCCACATCAGGTTTTTCAGAATACCCATAGCCGGGCAACGAAGGAATAACCAAATGAAACGCATCTTCAGCACTACCTCCATGCGCAACGGGGTTTGTTAACGGCCCGATGACGTCTAAAAACTCAATAACTGAACCTGGCCAACCATGGGTCATTAACAACGGTTTAGCTTTAGGTTCAGGAGACCTTACATGCAAAAAATGAATATCGAGGCCGTCAATATTAAGCAAAAACTGCGGATGAGCATTGACCTTCGATTCACACCGCCGCCAGTCGTACTCATCTCGCCAATACTCAGTTAACTCAGAGATCAGCTGCAAAGGAATCCCTTGACTCCAATCGTCGACTGTTTCTTTTTCCGGCAGACGCGCTTTTGCTAATCGCTCTTTAAGATCGATAATCTCATGATCTGTCACCGTTACCGAAAAATCCTTACGTTCTGCCATTAAATCCACCCGCTAACATCACTGAAAAGTAAAAAGCCCGTTGCGCATTAAATGCGCAACGGGTTTAAGAATTAGCCGTGCTTCACGCCTAGTTTTTCTAACTCGGACTTCATTTCTGCCAGCGGTTTTGCTCTAAGCATTACTTTATTATCACCGTACTGACGGGTCGGCAACTGCATGAGTTGAGTGGCGCCCATTTGCGCGGTTGCATCCAATTTATCGGCTTCCACAACCATATCCAAAAATCCGGCGTGTACGGCTTTATCCGGCGAACACATCTGCGACTGCAAGGCCGCTGATGTGTAAAATTGACGGTTCAGTTGAGCCCTCAGAATAGTCACCAACAGAGGCGTAAATGGCATTCCACCTGCCGTTTCGGGAAGGCCGATTTTATAGTCTTGTTTTGCGCCAATTCTGTTATCACAACACAGAAGAATAAACGCTCCCATTCCAATCGCATGCCCATTACATGCGGCCAACAAAGGCAAGGGGTGTGAGTAAAGATGGTAAAGTAAGTTAAAGCCTGCCGTCACCATTTCGACCTGTGCCTGACCACTGCTCTTAACAACAGATAAGTCAAAGCCTGCACTAAACTTATCGCCAGCACCTCTCACAATCGTTGCCTTTGCATTATCTTTTGCCTCGGTCAACGCATCTATAAATTCATTCGCCACTTGCTTGCTGATGACGTTTGCTTTGCCATCATTAAGTTCTATGTTCGCAATGTCATTTTCAATATTCAGTGAAACCACAATATTCTCCTATTTACCACTAAGCCTGTAACATGCCGCTCAGGCGATCATTAATTATTTCTTGTGCCTCTTGCATGATGCGACTCACCAAGTCATCACAACTTGGAACGTCGTTAATCAGCCCAGCAACCATTCCGCAAGACCAGGCACCAATTTCCATTTCACCTTCTTGCATAATACGAGGGTAAACGCCGGCCACTTCCTCAAGTATATCCTCAAACTGCAGATCGTCTCCTTTCTCTTTTTCAGTCGCGAGAATGCGTTCTACGGCCTCATTGTTTAGCACTCTCTCGGTATTCCTCAAGGGGCGCATTACCAGTCGGGTATCAAGTTCAGTGGCTTGCAAAATAGCCTGCTTAACGTTGTCATGAACTGGCGCTTCCTTGGTTGCAATGAAACGCGTGCCCATATTCATACCTTGAGCACCCATGGCAATGGACGCCACTAATGAACGCCCGTCAGCCATCCCACCGGATGAGACAAAGGGGATTTCTAGCTCATCTGCCGCTCTAGGTAATAAAATCATATTCGGGATATCATCTTCACCTGGATGACCACCACATTCGAACCCATCGACGGACACCGCATCACAACCAATACTTTGAGCCTTCAGAGCATGCCGTACTGACGTGCATTTATGAATAACCTTTACTCCGGCCTCCTTCAAATAGGGCATCACTTCCACTGGATTGCGTCCGGCGGTTTCCACCACGGTGACACCGCCTTCAATAATAGCCTTAACATAGCCAGGATAATCTGGTGCGTTCACCGTGGGCAAAAAGGTAAGGTTGACCGCAAACGGCTTATCCGTCATGTCTTTGCATCGCGCTATTTCATTGGCTAGGTCTTTAGGCGTGCGCTGAGTTAAACCTGTAATAGTGCCTAATCCACCGGCATTAGATACCGCTGCCGCCAACTCAGCTAGACCAACGTAATGCATGCCTCCTTGAATGATAGGGTGCTCGATGTCGAATAATTCTGTAATTGCTGTTTTCATGGGTACTTCTCAAAGTCATTGAAGATTTCTGGCGCTACCAGAATCAAAATATAATGGTGTTATATTTGTCATTGTAGACTAATTTGATTGCCACTGGATTGACATAAAACATGCAATTATTGACTCTTTGTACAATAAAGCCAAAGCCCACACCTGCGACACAGTGAGAATTAAGGCGGAATACCCCCCACATGAGGTATTGCCAAGCAAGCCTGTGTCGTGGCAACCTCTTGGATAGAAAAGAAAGACTAATCGAGCTAATTTCAACGGCAAAGACCGCCATTGAAATCTGAAACTTCTATAGGTGGTCAATGGCATACGACGTATTTATTTCGCACTCGTCTAAGGATAAGACAATCGCTGACGCGGTCACTGCATCGCTTGAGCAAGCAAAAATTCGATGCTGGATTGCGCCCAGAGATATTAGACCTGGTGATTCCTGGGGTGGTGCGATTGTAGAAGCAATAGAATCTTGCCGCGTTATGGTCGTGGTTTTTTCAGCTCAATCCAATTCCTCCAAGCAAGTCATGCGAGAGGTTGAACGCGCGGTTCAGCACGACATTGTGGTTGTTCCGTACCGCATCGAAGACGTACAACCAACTCGTGATATGGAATACTTTCTAAGCTCCACACATTGGCTAGACGCTGTTTCACCAGAACTGGATGCTCACCTTCAGGAACTTAAGGCGACCGTCAGTTCCATACTGGGGAACCCGAAGTCGGCTGAGATCAAAAGTTCTCCCACCCTTAAGTCTAACGCCGGACAGCAGCCAAACGTTAAGCCGTCCGCAAAACCAACAGGAAGTCCTTCACCGTCGAAGCTGCCCATTCTACTAACCGGTCTTGCCCTTGTGTTTGTATTGGGTTTTATATCTTTCAGCGTTCTTACTCCTAATAATGATGGTGGTGACGACCCAACACAAAGCGTCGTCTCAGATCGGCCAGAAAAGCTCTCGGCGCGATCCGAAGGAGACATCAAACTTTTGGCCCCGGATTCAGTTCAAGCTGGCGCAACGGTTTCTGTCTCATGGAAAGGCGATGTCGCGGCAAAAGACTATATCGTCATCACCCCCAGTGATGCGGCTGATCACCTTAAACCTAGCCGTAAATCAATCGGGACCCTTTCCTCAATTGAGCATAAAGTGAGCAGCCACCCAGGAAAATATCAAATCCGTTTTTTTGATGCTGCGAAAAACACCATCATTGCGCGCAAACCACTGACCATCACCACCCCAAGCATCAGCTTAGAAGCTCCGGCCAAAGGAAAGGCTGGCTCGTCTATTTCCGTCGCATGGGTAGGACCAAATAAGCGCGGGGACTATTTAGCCATCTCAACGCCCGAATCGCCAAGTAAAACGTATGTTAATTACGCCTACATTGCCAAAGGAAGCCCAACTAATATCCGCTTACCCGACACCGAAGGCAAGTATGAGCTGAGGTATGTGTCTGGCGACGGAAAGAGCATTTGGTTTACAACCCCCATTGAAGTTGATGCAGTTGACGTATCCATCACCAAACTCGAGCCCCAAGTCGCCGGCGCTGAGGTTCTTGTTTCATGGTCTGGACCAGCAAACAAAGGCGACTACCTTACCGTGGCAGAAGACACACAAAGCCCCAAAGAGTATTTTAGTTATCGGTACGTAAAAGCTGGGGAAGCAACAAAATTGAGGCTCCCAGCTAAAGCGGGGATCTATCAAATACGGTATATCTCTGGACAAAACAAAACGATTTGGGCCAACGCGCCAGTCGAAATTCAAATGCCAACCATCTCAATAACTGCTCCTAAAGCCACTATTGCAGGAACGCTGTTGAAACTAAAGTGGGAAGGCCCCGCTAATCGTGGCGACTACATTTCCATCGCCGAATCGGAGACCCAAGGCAAAAGTTATTTAACGTATCGATACCTTAAGGCTAATACGCAGGCAGAATTAAAGGCACCGCAAGCTCCTGGCGAATACGTGATTAGATACGTCAGCGGCGCAGATAATAGTGTCTGGTATGAATCACCTATCAGCGTTACGGGTAGGTCCGAATCGCTGTCGGCCCCTGACACAGCGATCGTTGCAAAGCCGCTCAAGGTCAGTTGGGAGAACAAGGGACAGCAAGGAGAATACGTCGGCATCTACCCAAAAGACGCTGCCGATGATGGTGCGTATCAAGCTTTCGCTTACACCAACAATAAGGTAACAACAAATCTAAAGGCCCCAAAAGAAGCCGGCGACTATGAAATACGCTATATGTCTGGCAACAAGAAAATAGTATGGGCTAGGAAGCTTGTGACCGTGACCGCGCAATAGATCAAACCACCGACTCGGATTAACCCAGCGTTAGTCGTCGCTTGATCTTTTGAACCCTAAATGAGCAATGTCAGGGGGAAAGAACATGGCCCAATTCCACTCCAAAAAAAGCCTGACTTTGCGCGCCACAGTGGGAACCTTAAGAAGATAGACGCCGCGCCACATCATGAAACCAATGATGCCGCTGAACTGCATTCCGAAAATTTGCGCAACGGCCTTATTGTGACCAATCGACGCCAACATACCCAAGGGTTTATAACTGAACTCGATGGTAGGTTTATGATTAATATTAGCGACGATGTTCTTTGCCAAGACTTTCGCTTGTTGGTTGGCAAACTGGGCGGTTGGTGGACATGGCCCTGCCGACTGACGGTTTGGAACCAACGCGCAATCTCCCATCGCCCAAAGTCCAGAAAAAGCATCAATAGACATATCTGGCCTCGTGACTAACTTACCGCGCTCGCTTGGCAATAAAGTCGTTTTAATAAAGGCATTAGGCGTCGTGCCGATAGTACAAATTATTGTTGCTCCGTGAATGACTTTTCCACTCTTTAATATGACCTGCTCTTTTTCGAGTCTCTCGGCTCGCTCGTTAAGCATTACCTTGATATTTCGTTTAGTGAAATTGTCCAGAGTCTTAGCTGACAATTTTGCTGGCAGTTCGGGAAGAATTCTATCGGTCCCATGGATCAGCGTCACGGTACAGTCCTCAATATCCACATTTTTATAGTAACGCTGAGCTGACCTTAGAAAGTCCTCCAGCTCACCCGCTGTCTCTACACCGCTAAATCCTCCCCCTAAAATCACAAAAGAAGTCAATTCTCTGCGTCTAGCATCGTCAGGATGAATCGTTGCTTGCTCCAACCTTTCGATCACTTGATTTCGAATGTGCAACGCATCGCCCACCGTTTTCAATGGTAACGTATGTTCGCGTAAACCGGGCAACATATCCATGTTGGCTTGCACCCCTGAAGCATGCACTAACTGATCGAACTTTAATGAGCCTTGTTGATCATTATGATAATGGATCACCCCGGCTTGATAATCGATGCTGTCTACCGTCACCATTCTGATTCGAGTCCGTTTTAGCATTAAACGGACGGGCGCCTGTACGTGTCCAGGCAGAATTGATGCACCAATCACTTCCGGTAGCAAAGGGTTATAGGTGATGAAATTTGTTTTGCTAAGTAGATAAATCTCCCATTCCTTGGGCATCGTTTTTTCCAAACGCTTGGCTAAGGCAACGCCTGCAAAGCCACCGCCAATGATCACTAAATTTTTAGCCGCATTGGGTATTTTGCCGGCCTGACCCTCACGCTCGATAACACCTTGCGTTGCACAATTTACTGCTCCTTGACCCTGACTCATCATACCGCCTTCGGCTGTTGCATTTATCGTTATAGTCTATAGACCCAGCCACACCGCAATCGCTTACTATACCTGAGATAATCGCCTGAACTACTCTACGCTTATCAAGGAAACGCTGAATAGTTCATCTTGAATTCATCACGTTTGCCCTCATATTCTTTTAAAGCACAAAGTGATGTGCGAGCCACTTTCAAGGAGAACACATGAACACCACGCTCAATGAAAACGTTACCCACAGCGGCGACAGCAAGACTCACGCTTCAATATCGTACATCCTAATGGCGATTGGACTATTCACCGCCATCCCATTGTTCATTGGTGCCGTTTGGGCCATGTTCACTCGCAGTAGTTCGCGCGGCACGATTTACTACAGTCATTACACTAACGCCATCAGAACGTTTTGGTGGTCTGTATTTTGGACCGTCGTCGGTTGCCTGCTAATTTGGGCTGTCATTGGTATTGCTATTCTTGGTGTCACTTGGCTTTGGGTTCTTTACAGAACCATTTTTGGATTAGCCAAGATCATGAACGACGAGCCCTACGAACTGTAAGTGCTATCTCGTTAGCCAAAACTCAACATTGATTTTCTCTACAGATAAGACACTAAGTTTGATGTGTATATTCAAAGGAGAAAACCGCGGTTACAAAAAGCGACTCAATCCGAAATAGGGTTCGGTGTATACCATTCTAGTTCCGGCCTTAACGTTACTAGGTCTGGTACACATAAGTCGCTGACTAAGCCTGCTTTTTCCAACAGCTTTAGCACTTCCCAGCCTGGATCCCATTGACCCTTAAACAGACCTAGTTTCGCTGAATAGGGGAAAGCGTGATGGTTATTGTGCCAGCATTCCCCCATGGTTAATAAGGATGTCCAGGGAATATCATGACCTTGTACGGCAACATTTTTCACATGCCAATGACGATGCCCTTTATTGTGAGCCAAATAGCCAATTAACCAATGACCAACAACGCCCACCGATACTCTGGAGCAAATACCCCAACACACCCACCCCCAACCACCCAGCACGTAAAACAGAGCAGCCCATGGGAGTTGCTGCAGCATCCAGGTGCGCTCGATCCAACGTACCCAAGGATCGTTAAGAATGTCATTCTCAATACTGATCAGCGGTGGGTTACTAAGCTTAATATTGCAAAGGAGCTGCCAATACAGGTCTTTCATCCAACCGCCATCATGGCAAAGAAAGGGATGGCAGCAAGCTTGTCGTTGCGCCCAGTCTCGTAAATCGTGAGTGGTCAGCATCCCAATTGGGCCCGCCAGTCCAACCAAGGTTCCCAGGTGCAGAAACATCAGCTCCATCCACCTTGGACAACGATAACTTCGGTGAATAAATCGACGATGCATCCCCAGAGAGTGCCCAAAACACAGTGTGATCAACGTAGTGATCACAAACAGAACGACCGCTCCCACGGAGACCGTGAGCGCGCTGCCTAGCGTGCCTATCAGCAACATTGGCACAAGCCACAAAAATGCAGAAAAGCTAAACATAACCTCTCCGTGCTCAGCATCCCCATTGGCCAGATCTTCAAATTCAATTCTGGGATTGATGTAATTGCTATGCAACATAAGCACCTCCCCAGCCTAACTTTCCGTTAACGCTTTCCACGCCAAGCTCTCTCGGTTTAGTCCCAATCAGATCCGTAAGGCGGTTAATATTTGGTACATTATCAAACTTAAGGAGCTCATAATGACCGAAAGACAATGGCGTTAAATGCAAGCAATCACAGACGTGTGCGAACAATCTGGCGATCCATGCCGGGATTCTAAACGTCGCCACGGGCGGCTTTCCTCGAAGTAACGCTAAATATTCGAACGTGGTTAATCGATCACGCCCACCTAGCTCAACGATCCGATCGCCGCCTAAAATGTCTTTGTTTTCGCTTAATACGGCGATCGCCATTGCGAGATCCAAGACGTGAATAGGCGCCAACACGCCGCGCGCATTACTGGGCAGAAAGTGGAAAGGCCATTTTGCAACTCGTCGAAACCACTTGGCTCCGTAGCCACCCTGTCCATCTATTAAAGAAGGGCGAACAATAATAAAGTCTCCCCCTGCCTTCTTAATCGCGGTTTCACCCAACCTCTTACTGGTCAAGAACCTACTTTGAAAAGTATTGTGTAGGCCAAGCACCGAGACGTGAATAAACCGAATATGATGTTTCGCACAGGCGTTTGCTAACTGTTCGACAAAACGGTGGTGAATAAGGTCATACGTTTCTCCCCATCGCTCTCTAAGAATCCCCACCGCATTAATCACCACGTCAAAGCGTGACAATTGCTTAACTATGGCAGCCTGATTTGCTTGAAGGTGGAACGGCACTTTCAACGTCTCCCCATCTTGCCCAGCGTAGCGGCTTCCTACCACCACTCGATGCCCTCGATTGCGCAAGGTATCAACGACATGTCGGCCAATAAAGCCTCGACCTCCCAATACCAAAATCACCTTATTACTTTGCTTTACGTCACGTTTCATACACTGCCTCCATCGAAGTTGGGGTCAGCATATGACGTAATCGTCAGCAATGACTTCTCACGTTATACTTCAGAGATAAAAAATAATTATTTCGTTTTAAATCAACAATTTATAAATTTTCTTATTTATAAAAGTGTAACTTTCCAGTTAAAAAGGCGATCTAATAGAAAAGTCAGATGCAACTGATTACATCTGACTTTAGCGGCTACTGCCGTTGTGTGAAGATTACAGCACGTTATCTCTAATCCTTGATAACGGTTGAATGCAAAGAGCGTTAAAAGTGGTATCGAATTCCCGCACTGGTAATGTCAACCACATCCAAATCATCATAGCGGATTTGAAGACTCAAATGATCGGTGAAACGATAATCCAATGACGCCCCAACAAAGGCCGTGGTTTCATCTTCTAATTCTAGGTTAAATCCCAGGGAGGTGACTTCCACATTAGCGTTAACGCCACCAACTCGACCGGAAACTGAGAATGCTTCGCTTAAAGGTGCTGATAAAACGAGCCCAGCATACGCCAGATCTAATGTGGCCGTCGCGGGCACACTTAAACCCGCCACCGAAAAGTCGGCTTCGTATTCGCCAAGATCTAAGTAACCCGCTTCGACGCCTATGAAGCTGTTGAAGTTATAACCCGCGTTTACTCCAAGAACGGTGTCTGAGTCTTCGGTAACACGGCAACTTACTGGAAATCCACCAATCAATCGATTGTCGTCTATCAGTTCATCGCACGCTTCATTAAGTTCTGAAAAATTAGATTGTCCACCGGTAACGCCTATGAAAAAATCGCCAGCCAAAACAGACGAACTGTTGGCAAGTAACGCACCCAGAGTTAATGTTTTAAGTATGGTATTCATCGCTTTCTCTTAATAATTATGGTTAGGTAGCAAGGCTAATTAGTGGGTCTGAATCCCTCAATTTTATTATTGCTGGCCAGTTCAAAGATCGATACGCAGGCGCATCGAAAGGATTCCACTCAACGCCTTATCGAGAGTATAAGACAAAATGTTATTTTGATAGAAATCATTACATCCATGACACCCTCGATAAAAATCCACCTGAAATAGGCATGGCACAGTCGTTGTGCTCTTAATTCAAGTGCAGCCACCAGCGTAAGCCTACTTTATGGTTCCGAATAAACCTGTTTGAAATGTCGGCGACACAATGAGACATAGCGATCATTTCCGCCTATTTCGATTTGTGTACCTTCTTGAATAGCCTGTCCCTGCTCATCCACCCTCACCACCATATTGGCTTTCGAGCCACAATGACAGATTGTTTTCAATTCATGCAGCTCATCAGCCCACGCCAATAACCATTGGCTTCCAGGAAACAGCTCTCCTTGAAAATCCGTCCTAATGCCATAGCAAAGGACAGGTATCTTCAACTGATCACAGACTTCGGTGAGCTGCCAAACTTGATCTTTTGTTAAGAACTGCGATTCATCCACCAAAACACAATCAATCGCTTTTTCGGCATGTCGAGTAATGACGTGTTGAAACAAATTTATGTCGCCATCGAACAAATCCGCTTCCTGCTCTAGACCAATTCTCGAGGCGACTTTTCCAACCTCAAACCGATCATCAAACGCCGCGGTCAATAACAACGTATGCATCCCGCGCTCTCGGTAGTTAAAACTCGACTGCAGCAGCGTCGTGGACTTACCCGCATTCATGGTCGAATAATAAAAGTAGAGTTTCGCCATTTAGTTAGAACAGGAGTTGTTAGCTGTATTAGTGAGGGTATCTAAGAACAAACTGAGCACCGCTTGGTCATCTACCTTCATCGCGAAGCTAACCTTAGGGCGGTCTTCCCAAAAGCGCAACAAGTAGGGTTCGCTCCCTCTATCCACTATCAGCTGCCCTTGAGCCATTCCATCCGTCACTACCCGTGCAACGCCACTGTTGGTAACAAAGAGTTCGGGGTTAACTGCGAAAACTACCGCACTGGCATCATGCATGGCGCACGCACGCTCAGAACTCAATGGCTCTGATAGCGCGCTATAAAAATCAACGTAAAACCGGCTGCTTCGCCACAGAAAATCACCCACCGAACCGCCGTGTTGTTTTATCCTCTCAAACATCGAATCTGTTAACGCGGTTTTCATTGTCACGTCCAAACCAATGATCGTAAGCGGCCAATCTTGCCCGCACACCAAGTCCGCGGCATGAGGATCATTCACAAAATTGGCTTCAGCAACGGGGCTCACATTTCCCGGTGCGGTGACCGTTCCGCCCATCACTACAAGCTTTTTCACTCTCCGCGGTAGATCTGGATCTAATTGAAGTGCCGTGGCAATATTAGTCAACGGCCCAATTGCAACCAAGGTCAACTCACCCTCATGCTCCTTGGCACTGCGAACAATATACTCAGCGGCAGATTCCGAAATAGGGCGGCTGGCGGACGGCTCTATGTCAGCGTTACCTAGGCCATCCTTCCCATGCACGAAATCCGGAGCAGGAAAACGATCTATCGCCAATGGCTGCTCAGCCCCTCTGGCCACAGGTAGGTCAGGGTATCCGAATTGCGCTAACAGCGACAATGCGTTCTGAGTCGTCACTTCGATACTGGCATTACCAAAAACGGTCGTCAAACCCAATAGATCTATACCCGGATGAGCAAGCGCAAACGCGATAGCCTGAGCGTCGTCGATGCCTGGGTCTGTGTCGATAATTAACTTATCCATGTATAAATTCAGTCACTCTCTCAATGTTAGGTATCGCGTTGATTGCGCCACGTTCAGTCACCGCCAACGCCGCGGCGGAACTTGCTATTTCCAGAGCAGACATATCGTCTAATCCAGACACTAAGCTTTGTAAAAAGTATCCAACAAACGTATCGCCCGCTCCGGTTGTATCAATCACGTCAACGGAAGTCGATGGGAATTCTACTACATTACCCCCGTTTACCAATATCGAACCTTTCGCACCCAATGTCATCACCACTCGAGTGGCAGGTAAGCGTGTAACGAAAAACGAAATACTGTCATTGATATTACGGCTACCAGTCAACGCCTGTGCTTCCAGTTCATTGACAATCAATGTATCAAGCTGCTCTAAGTTCAGACTGGCGACGTCTTGGCTCATGGGCGCTGGGTTAAATGCGACTTTTATCTTATTAGTAAGTGCTGCATTGATGGCCAGTTCACTGTTGTTGCACTCGTTTTGAAGCAATAGGTATTCAACATCATCCGTTTCTTCCATGGCTTTTTCCAAGCTCTTAATGTCTACAGATTGATTAGCGCCACCGTGCAACAAAATGGCATTTTCACCGTCACTATCCACCTGAATAATCGCGTGACCGCTGGCGTCGTCAACCTCATCAATAAAGTCGACCAGCACACCGGCGTTTACCAATACATCCCTTGCCCATCGATCCAAGGTGGATAGTTGCCCCACATGAACTACGTGTCCTCCGGATCTGGCAATAGCCACTGACTGGTTTGCGCCTTTCCCGCCCAATCCTTTGGTAAAAGACTCAGCATGCAACGTCTCTCCTGGTCTTACAAAATGCGGCGTTCGGTAAACATAATCGATGTTTATGGAACCGTAATTAATGATCTTCTTAGTCATGGTTCTTAGTATTATTTAAAGCCAATCTCTCGTAACCGTTGCTGATGGTAGTCTCCCGCGCTTAAGTCTGGGTATTGTTTAGGATTGTTAACATCACAACACTGGGGCAAACAAGCTAACGACATAGCAGGGTCGGGATGAACAAAGAAAGGCACAGAATAGCGGCTCTGCCTTCCTCGTGCGCCTTTTGGGTTCACTACACGATGTGTGGTGGACGGCAATTTTCCATTAGTAAGGCGCTGCATCATATCGCCCAAATTACAAATAATGGTTCCCTCTATCATCGTGATAGGCACCCATTGCCCTCGTCTACTTAAGACCTCTAATCCTTCTTGTTCAGAACCAACTAACAACGTTATCAAATTGATGTCTTCGTGCGCCGCGGCTCTTACGTTAGGCGCTTGTGGGTCGGTAATTGGGGGGTAATGCAGTACACGCAACAGCGCTTCTCCGGATGCGATTTTTTCGGAGAAGAATTCACTGTCTAATCCTAGGTACATGGCCATTGCACGCAACACCTTAACCGAGAGCGTATCCAGCTCTTGATGCAATCGTTTAAACGAGGAAACAAACCCAGGATGATCGGGCCAAACATTACCTTCTAACCCGTGTTCATCGGCGTTATCACGACCTAGGTGATAGAACTCCTTCAGATCACTGTACTTTGAGCCTTTCGCCGTTTCAGTACCCAGTGGAACGTAACCTCTGGCCCAGCTTTTTTTCTGCTGATATTGACGCTTCTCGGACATTGGCAAATTGAAAAACCATTCAGCCGAATCCATCGCCTTTAAGATTACACTCTGTTCAATCTCATGACCTGTAATACCAACAAAGCCCCATTCTTGAAAGGCTGCGCCAAACTCAGTGACGAATTCTGGCGTATCTAAATCGAGTTTTGAAATATTGATGGTTGGTACGGTCACGCTGCTCATAGAAAACACCCGTGTAGGTGGCTATCGTCTCTAAATTATCAAACTATACGCCTTTGCTTTTTTATCTCCAACAGTTAATCTGCATGGTAAGATCAGGTGGGGTCAAAAAAGGCATAAATCGCGACAATCGATTTTGATAAGGTAATCAGGAATGGGGCACGACGTTTTTATTTCACATGCAGCGGCCGATAAGGTAATCGCCGATGATATGGTAATAGCACTCGAACAAGGTGGCGTGCACTGCTGGGTAGCCCCCAGAGACATAAGACCCGGGGATACCTGGGGAGGCTCCATTGTTAAGGCGATCGAGAGCTCGACCATTATGGTGGTTATTTTTTCTGAAAGTTCCAACAAGTCTAGACAGGTATTACGAGAAGTAGAACGCGCGGTGCAAAAAGACGTGGTGGTGTTGCCGTTTCGTCTTGATGAGGTTGAGCCCACCGGAGACATGGAATACTTCTTAAGCGCCACGCATTGGCTCGAGGCACTGGGACAGGATATCCAAGTTCACTATCAACACCTGTTAAGAACCACACTATCGATCCTCCAACGTGAAGCGGCCGCACCTCAAAACTCGATTGATTCAAAAAGAACCTCCGTTGATCAGGTGCCAGCGCCACAACCGCCTTTGAAGAAGGTCAACGACAGTGACGAAATACCCGCCAATAAGCAAAAACCACTGTTTGCCGAAGCGCCGTCAGTGGACATTAGTTCTGGGCCGAGCACGGAGTCGTTTCCTGCCGGAGCCGCCGCTTTGCTTAACCCTGGTTCAGAAGATCAAGCGCACTCAACGAGCAGCGAACACCCTGATAAGCGCACTGACCACAAAGACCCACCGATTACCCATCGCCGTTCTTCGAATGCGGAAAAACAAAGCCCTAAGTTTGATTTTTCAAACGACTTAGAAACCCACTCTGAAATTGAGTTAGCAAATGAGCTTGATGCTGCACACGCTGGACTGGACTTAGAAAAACCGGCTCCACTAGAGATGACCGATCAGACGGCAATGTCAGAGAATACAGAGGAAACCCCTGACAAACCTTATTCACATTCAGACCATGAAGCCCCAGACTTAATTCTTGATCAGTCCTATTCACGACTGGAAGTGAATAACACCAAAAGGACACCAAAGTGGCCATTCGCGGCCGTGTTACTTATCGCTGCAAGCATGGGAGGTTGGTTCTATTTTGATCTACCCTCAAAACTCATCCAGCCCAGTACACCCAACAAAGTGGCGGAGATATCCAACTCTGAACCAAATCCCGTCGTCACGAAACCAACAACGCTTCAAACCACGGATTCAGTTACAGACACTCCCTCTGCTGAAAGCCTTAATCGTCCGCCTGCTTCAGCACAAATGAGCACTGAGCAAACGGACGAGTTGGAAAAATTAAAACAACAGGAATTAGCCGAACAACAGGCAAGAGAAAAACAGGAAAGTGAGCGACGCGCCAAAGAATTAGCGTTCAATCAACTGCAAGAACGAGCAACGGCGGGTAATCAAAACGCTCAACTGACTCTGGCCAAGATGTACGAAAACGGTGAAGGCATCGCTCGAAATTACAAAGCGTCTACGCAATGGTTAACCAAAGCGGCTCAAGGCGGTAACAGTCAAGCGCAATATGAGTTAAGTGAACGCTTTCAAGCGGGCAAAGGGACCTATCAAAATTCCGAGGAAGCGGTCAACTGGCTCACTCGCGCCGCTCAACAAGACAATGTAGACGCTCAAACTGGGCTAGCTGAACGGTATTCAACGGGCAATGGTGTCCCTAAGAACGATGAGCTCGCCTTGAGCTGGTACCTCAAAGCCGCAAAGCAGGGTGGACTCAAAGCTCAGAAGAGCTTGGCCACCATCTACGAGTTTGGATTGGGAACCAACAGCGACCTAATTGCAGCCGTAAAGTGGTACACAGCCGCCGCCAGTCAAGGCGATATGAGCTCAACACTCTATTTGGAAAAATTATTAAATAAGGCTCCGCAACTAAGAGAGTTGGTAGACCTAGAGGCTTCCGAAACCGGCATTCAACGAACGCCGCAATAACAACATCAACAAAGGACTGGTTTAATGACAGCAGCGCATGAACAAATTGTAGGCAGAGTTAAACAAGCCATGCGTACTGGCGAATATTTACGTGCTTATGATTGGGCTTTAATCGGGCTTGAAGACATGCCCGATGAAAGCGAGCTTCAATATCTTGCTGTGCTCGCATTGGCTCGAACTGGCGCCACCGACCAAGCTCAATCTCGCTATAAAGAATTCGGTCTAAGCGACATAGACAATATCGACTACGCAGCCTTGGAAGCTAGGCTGGTAAAAGACAAAGCCTTGGTGAGTCATCCTCGTAAAAAACCATCGAGATTTACATCCGCCGCTAAACTTTACGAAGCCGTGTTTGCACGGACTGAAGAAAAAGAATTTTATCCTGCAATTAACGCGGCAACGACCTACTATCTCGCGGGCGATCATACCAAAGCAGACTCCTTAGCGCGTACGGTATTGTCGCTATGCCAACAAACCGAACCCAACTATTGGCGCTACGCATCGGAAGCCGAAGCACATCTTTTGATGGGCAATATTGACTTGGCGGTTAAAGCACTGGAATCCTCAAACGAATATTCCGATGGAAACCTAGCGGCGATGGGAGCCACAAAAAAACAATTGGCCTTGATCTGCAATGACCCTGCGATATTAGACACGTTGAAGATTCCCAGGGTGGCCCATTTTGCAGGACATATCATCAGCACAGATTCCACGACTGGGCGCTTTCCTGCGTCACTGGAAAGTGAAGTGGCGGGAAAGATCGAAAAGCTCGTAGACCAGTTGGACGTGGGCATTGGTTATGGCTCACTTGCTGCGGGTGCTGACATTCTGTTTGCGGAAGCAATTTTACGACGGGGCGGAGAACTACACATCACGCTGCCTTTCAACCTCGAAGAGTTTAAACGCGTGTCTGTGGGATGTTCTGGTGAACGCTGGTTAACTCGATTTGATGCCTGTTGGGAACAAGCATCCAGCCACAGTTTTTCCTCTGAAGGTAACTATCGTGGAGACAACACCCTCTTTAACTACTGCAGCCTTTATTCAATGGGTCGAGCGTGTCTAAAACAACAACATTTAGCCGCGTCACTGTCGCAACTTTTGGTCTGGGACGAAGAAACAGCCTCCACCGTTGCTGGCACCTACAGTGACTATAAAATATGGACGGATTTAGGGTACGAAAGTCACATCGTGTCTTTGGCACGTAACACTGGACTATCTAACCAGCATTCGCCCGCAACATCAGCCAGTGATGAACCCGCTGAAAACGCCAAACAACTTCACGCTATATTATTCGGGGACATTCGCGGATTCAGTAGCTTATCTGATGCCAAGTTGCCTAAATTCGTGAAAGAAATAATGGGCTGTTTAGCAACGGTGTTAGACAACATCAACGCCGAGTACCATGGTGATGCGGTGCTAATGGCGAATACTTGGGGAGATGGCCTTTTTATTGTGTTAAGAAACGTCGAAATTGCCGCTCAGTGTGCCATTCACATGCAACAAGCACTGAAAAAGCTTGAATTGAATGATGAAGAATTACAAGAAAAAGCCGAGCTTCGACTCGGCATTCATTTCGGGCCAATATACGAAATTAAAGACCCCGTTACTAAACGCGAGAACTTTTTTGGAGAGCACGTAAATCGCGCGGCTCGAATCGAACCAATCACGCCTCCCGGTCAAGTATACGTCACTGAATCTTTTGCCGCTCAACTGGCACTAACGCACGGTGCAGACTATAAAACCGAATACGTAGGTTACATGCCAATGGCAAAAAATTACGGCGATTTACCGATGTATCTACTCCGAGAAGCATTCGATGATTAGCGCCCGTACTCACTGGCCCTCAAAACTTAGACCAGCACTCAACACTGATTAGAGCAGCCTGTGCTCGGCAGTAGAGCACTTTCGCGCATGCGATAACTATAGTCATATTGACTATACCGGAGTTATCTTTATACTTTAGCGAATCTTCTACGGCGCTTAACCCGAAGCTCGGTAGCAAATAAAAATAAAATCAACCTGGAGCTACCGATGGATTCAAAGAAGAACTATAACCTGCCACTGATCATAGCCATTAGCTTTGTAGCCACCTTAGGAGGATTCCTGTTTGGGTTTGACAGCGGTGTCATTAACGGCACTGTAGATGGCTTACGTACAGCCTTCAACTCCGACAGTATTGGAACCGGTTTTAACGTAGCTTCCATGCTTCTAGGGTGTGCTGTGGGCGCATTTTTCGCTGGAAGGCTTGCTGATCGCTTAGGAAGGAGGTCGTTACTGCTCATCTCCGCGGTCCTTTTCATAGTCAGTGCCTGGGGCTCAGGTATTTCAGAATCCTCATTCGCCTTCATCATCTACCGAGTATTAGGTGGGTTGGCTGTGGGCGCAGCAAGCGTCATGGCACCCGCTTACATCAGCGAAATAGCACCGGCTGAGATCAGGGGGCGACTCGCTACAATTCAACAAGTCGCCATCATTTGTGGCCTGTCGGCGGCGTTTTTTTCAAACTACATCTTGGCAAACAGCGCTGGTGGTTCTGTACAAGAATTTTGGCTAGGTTACGAGGCCTGGCGGTGGATGTTCTGGATTGAACTGTTTCCGGCCACTTTGTTTTTCTTTAGCCTGCTACTGATTCCAGAAAGCCCCCGTTTTCTTGTTCTAAAGGGAAAAAAAGAACAAGCATCATTAGTGCTAGGGCGTCTATTTAATGAGTCGTCAGCACAAAAAATGACGGATGAAATAGCCTCTTCACTGGCCGACGATGGTCACAATCCCAGACTCACCGACTTGATGGATACGACGGGAAGGGTAAGAAAAATCGTTTGGGTCGGTATTGGATTAGCCACTTTTCAGCAACTGGTTGGTATCAATGTTGTTTTCTATTACGGCGCTGTGCTTTGGCAATCTGTTGGATTTTCCGAAAACGACGCACTACAAATAAACATTCTGTCCGGCGTATTAAGCATCGCAGCGGTTGTGCTGGCGCTTGTATTGATCGACAAAATAGGGCGTAAACCGCTGTTGCTAATTGGTTCTATAGGAATGGCCGCGACACTCACTACCGTAGCTTATGCCTTTGCCACGGCCGATTTTTCCAGCGGAGAATTGGTTCTGACTGACCATATGGGTAAGGTCGCCCTGGTCGCCGCAAATGCCTACGTGATGTTTTTTAATTTTTCGTGGGGGCCGGTGATGTGGGTCATGCTAGGCGAAATGTTTCCGAACCAGTTGCGCGGCTCCGGTCTGGCCGTCGCAGGACTGTTTCAATGGTTTTCTAATTTTGTTATTACCATGACATTCCCAATCATGCTGGCAGGCATCGGTTTAGCCGCTGCTTACAGTATTTACGCATTCTTCGCCGCAATATCGATCATCTTTGTCGCCAAATTTGTGGCTGAAACAAGAGGCCTACAACTCGAAGAAATGCAAGGCTAACATGTACTCTGTTTCCGTCGACAACCTAATATTTGGTTGTCGTGATGGTGTGCTCGAAATTTTCCTCATTCAGCACGCACATGGTCCAGCGTCAGGAAAATGGGGGCTGCCTGGTGACTGGATAAAAGATGGAGAAAGTCTTGAAGAAGCAGCGTTAAGAACATTGAGTACCCGTACAGGAATCACAGATATATTCTTAGAGCAACTTCATACCTTCAGCTCAATAGACAGACACCCGGAAGAGCGTGTTATTACCACAGCTTACTACACGCTCATTAGGCCTCAAGATTTTGCAACCATGGCAGGGTCTCATGAATTAGACGCCAGATGGTTCTCAGTCAACCAGCTTCCGCCATTAATGTATGACCATCAGCACATACTGCAAAGAGGTTTGCTTAAGCTACGTCAAAAGGTACGGCATGAGCCAATTGGGTTTAACCTTCTCCCTGCCAAATTCACACTTGCCGAACTGCAAAAAATTTACGAAGCAGTACTGAATATTAAACTGAACAAACCTAACTTCCGACGCAAAATGCTTAACATGAATTTGTTAATCGATTGCTTAGAGAAACAAACAGGGCAGGCCCACAGAGCAGCTTCGCTGTACCGCTTTGACCAGTCCATCTATAACGATTTGAAAACCCGAGGCTTTGTATTTGAACTCTAACTAACACTGAATTCAAATCAAAAAGCCCACCAATTACTTGTAAGGAGATACGCATGTTCACGTCTACGAACAACACACTTTTCACGAGCGCAATTTTTGTGGCTCTGTTTTTAACCACCCACCTAACCTTAGCGCAGGAACACTCACCGCCCAGATACAAAGACTCTTCTCTATCAACGCCGGAACGTGTCAAAGACCTATTATCAGAAATGACACTGGAAGAAAAAGTGTCGCAAATGATGTGTGTATGGCAAGGAAAAAGACAATTTTTGGATACGTCTGGAAACTTAGACACAAAAAAAATGGAGACAATGCACCCGAACGGAATTGGCTGCATAGCGCGTCCACAAGATATCGTTGGGCTAGGGGACTCAAACGAGACTCCGGCCCGCGATGCGGCCTCCAGTGTCGCACTGACGAATGCCATCCAGAAATACGCAACGGAAGAAACTCGGCTTGGTATTCCTGTCCTGTTTCATGAAGAAGGCCTGCATGGCTTTCAAGCAAAAGACGCGACGTCATTCCCTCAATCGATTGCCCTAGCAAGCACATGGAACACCGACCTTATTGAACAGGTCTACGCCATAACCGCGCGTGAAATAAGAGCACGCGGTGTGCACCATGTCTTGTCGCCGGTGATCGATGTCGCCCGTGACCCTCGATGGGGACGAATCGAAGAAACATTCGGTGAAGACCCCCATCTCGTTTCCAGAATGGGGGTCGCTGCAGTAAAAGGGTTTCAAGGCCGGTCTACTAAGTTAGAACCAGGCAAGGTTTTTACCACCCTGAAACACATGACGGGACATGGCCAACCGGAATCTGGCACCAATATCGCACCGTCGAATATTTCCACACGAGTACTCAGAGAAGTCTTCTTTCCTCCTTTTGAGGCCGCCATTAAGGAAGCGAATGCCGCCTCTGTCATGGCGTCTTACAATGAAATAGATGGCGTACCATCTCATGGAAGTAAGTTTTTGCTGAGAGACGTACTGCGAAAAGAGTGGGGGTTTCAAGGACTGGTCGTTTCTGACTATTTTGCAATTGAACAGTTAAAATCACTTCATCACATCACCGACACAAACGCTGGCGCAGCCGTAATCGCACACGGAGTAGGCGTTGATCTAGAATTACCAGATCCAGCCATTTATCCTGAACTGATTAAGTTAGTAAAGACCGGTAAATACCCTGAGTCATCGATCGACGAATCTGTTGGCAAGATTTTAACCTTAAAGTTTAACGCCGGATTATTTGAATCCCCGTATGCGGACGCGGAGTTCGCAGAGCTAATTACCGGGAATCAAGAAGCGAGAGACCTTGCCCTTAAAGCCGCACATCAAAGCATTACCTTACTCAAAAATGACAACTCAACTCTACCACTCGATGTAAACAAAGGCGAAACGCTGGCCGTAATTGGCCCCAATGCCGAAGGGGTAGTTCTTGGAGGCTATTCAGACCAACCTAGGCAAACCGTTTCCATTTTAGAAGGAATTAAGAACAAAGTCGCTGACCAATCTATTGGCAGCTCCCTGAGCAAGAGTAAAGTATTGTACGCGGAAGGGGTCCGAATCACTGAAAATGCCAGCTGGAAGAGCTGGGGTAGAGATGAGGTGGTTTTTGCTGACCGAGACGAGAACCTAAATCGTATAAAGAGCGCCGTTAATATTGCAAAACAAGCCGATAAAGTAATCTTAGTAGTGGGGGGCAACGAAGCCACCAGCCGTGAAGCCTATCAAGATAATCATTTAGGCGATAGGTCAAACATTTCACTCATCGGTGAACAACAGGAATTGTTCGATGCACTCTACGAGACTGGTAAGCCAATCATTGTGGTGTTAATCAATGGTCGACCTTTAGCCATCACCGATATATCGGAAAAAGCGCCCGCCATTATTGAAGGATGGATTCTCGGTCAAGAGACTGGGACTGCTGTCGCTGACGTGCTCTTTGGGTCGGTAAATCCAAGTGGAAAATTGCCGGTGACAATTCCTCGTTCTGTTGGTCATTTACCGGCTTACTACAATTACAAACCCAGTGCCCGACGAGGCTATGTGGACAGCAATATCAGCGCACTCTACCCATTTGGGTTTGGCCTAAGCTACACCACATTTAACTACGCTGCTCCAACGCTGAGCAAAAATGTCATCAATAAGAACGAAAACGTCAGCGTTTCTGTGGTTGTGAAAAACTCAGGCGATATGGCTGGTGACGAAATTATTCAGTTGTATGTCCGTGATCGATCTAGCTCAGTGACTCGACCAGTAAAAGAGCTTAAGGCCTTTAAACGAGTTTCGTTAAATCCTGGAGAGTCCAAGACCGTGAGCATTGAATTTAACGCCGGCGAAGCTCTGGCTTTCTACGACATCAACATGCAGCGAGTAGTTGAGCCCGGCATCTTCGACATCATGATCGGGCCTGATTCCGAAAACCTAGACACCCTATCTCTAGAGGTACGTTAGCAAGTACTAAGCTTACTGCGGTGGCATAATTAGGGTGGCCACCGCAGCTTCAAAACACGACAACACAGGTTCTACAAAACCATTCTTTACTCTGTAAAACCTTGATTTTTAATTCTATAAACCTTAGATTAGCCGCGACCCCAGAGACACACATAAAATTGATGTAGCGTTAAAAGTGAACTTGTCGGCCTTTCAATCTAAGACCATCTACGTGGTAATTTTCGCATTAATCCTCAATGCGATAACCTCCACTGGTGCGTTTGCGGCGGCAAATTCTGGAAGCCAATCGGTACTTTTATGCACATCTCAAGGCTATCAGTGGGTTGAAGTCGAATCAGATTCAGTCGGCACGCAACAACCATCTCAGCACTGCAAACTGTGTTTGTTTCCACCGAGTGATGATGCATTCGACAAGTATCTTACGTCTCACCCATACAACGACGTTACGCTCGAAGAGAGCAAATTAAAACAGGCCGCTACCACCACTGTTGTTCTAAGTACATTCGCTTATTTTCTGGCACAAGGCCGTGCCCCTCCGATTAGAGTCTTTTCTTAAAAAACAATACGAGTTCGCTGTTACCAGCTGACTAACCATTACGGCATATATATTTGGCAAACATAGGTGTTGCCAGGTACCTGCGCCATAGAAAAGACATTCGAGAGCTACCATGAAGATAACTCCAATCAGCATCGCCATCGCGTTATGTTGCTCAGTGCCACAAAGCAACATCCACGCCTCTGAACAAACCATTAACTCAGCGCCTGAAGCATTAATCGAAACCATCACCGTACTGGGTGCCTCTAACGCCAAAAATGCCAAATTGGGCGGCATAAACCTCAAGGAACTGCCCCTGAATGCTCACGTGGTCGGTCAAATAGAAATTGAGCGCATCCGCTTTGTTGACCCTGATGAATTATTGGATCGAATTCCGGGTGAAACTCAGGTCAGGAATTTGCGAATCCCAAATGGCGGCAAAAGTTACACATTGGCCTTCGTAGACGGCGTGCCAATAGAAAGCCCCTACAGCGGTGCCACCCAAAGACTTGATCGGGTGAACACAGCGGACATTCAACGAGTGGAAGTAATTAAGGGACCCGCTTCCGCTTTGTTTCCCAATAACGTATTCGGTGGAGTGGTTAATGTTGTAACCCAAGACGTTCCTAAACAAAGCTCCGGCAGCATAAGCGCAGAGAGCGGAAACTTTGGGCGTCGGCGACTCGGAGTTGATTATGGTAATACGGTTGGCGACTTTGGCTATTCGCTTAATCTGAACAGCCGAAAGCTTGATGGGCTACGCGAAGAATCCCAAAATGACAGAGACGCCGCCAGCGTAAAGTTGGTTTATGATCTTAATGATCGCACTCGCCTTACTTCAAGGGCAGAGCGATTTGAGGAAGTAACTCAAGTGAGAGGAAACTTGAGTGCGGAACAAATTGCCACCGACCCACGTCAGGCTGGAAGCCTAAGTTCAGCGACAGACCTCATTCAAGATACGGCTTCCATCACTGTGCGCCATCAGCTGGACCAAGGTGAAATCAATGGCGTACTGCTTCGCCGCACTAAAGACACCATCGGTCTCTCTCGATTCAGAGGCCCGCAGGATTCAAACGATGACGCCACAAACGCCAATCTAAGCTATCGCCACGACTTGAGTAATGGTTCCCTGATATTCGGCATCGACACGTACAGAGGAGACGTTGATACGAAGCAGTTCGATCGCGCCGATGTGGATTTAGCCGGAGATTTTAATCGGTTTTCAACCCAGTTAGCTATCGATGCGTACTACGGGCAATATAAACTCGACGTCACTGACCGGTTTACCGTAATCGCTGGGGTCAGACACGAAGAAATCCACCTCGCTTCGGATTTGGAGGGCGGACAGCAAGCTGAGTTTGATTCCACTGCGCCTAAGCTCGGGCTAACCTACGCCGTATCGGACACAAACCAAGTTTGGCTCTCTGTCTCTGAAGGTTTTTACACGCCTGATTTAGACGATTTGTACGACCCTGAGAATGGCAACCCAAACTTAAAACCTGAAGAAGCGAAAAACATAGAACTTGGAATTCGAGGAAACATCGGAAACTGGGCTTACGATACGTCGATCTATCGGAACAGAATAAGTAACTACTTGGTTACACAAGAGCTGTTTAACACTAGTGGCGACGAATTTGAACTGACGACGAATGCAGGTCAGGTCACCGTTCAGGGCGTCGAATCAGTGTTGGAGTACGCCCCATCGGAAGCTAACTGGCGAATAGGGGTGACGCACACTTATGCCAAAAACAAGTTCGATTCTTTTGTTCAAAGCACGCCAGGCGCTGCCGATGACTACTCTGGAAACGAACTGGCGAGGTCACCCGAACATCATCTTAATGCCAGACTGGCCTGGGAACCTTTGAGCAACTTCACCGCTGAACTGGAAGGCGATTTCTATTCCACTTACTACTCTGATGATGCAAATTCAGACGCTGGAAAGTTTAAGCGAGATGAACGACTAAACCTCCGACTTTCGTACGCCAAAGACCAATGGAGATTTTGGTTAAACGTATTGAATCTATCCGACACACTGGAAGATAGATCGAGCTTTAGCAGAGGGAACCTCACTTTTAGGACCGTTGACGGGCGCAATTACTACGCGGGTGTTTCTTATCAATTTTGATACAGACGTTTAACGTTAGTGCATTAGGTGGCTGATGCGCATTGGGCTCAGCCACAACTCTATTGCAAGCCCAACCTTCTCAAAGAAACGGTTCAAATAGTAATGAATAAATCTAAGCAATTAAATCAATGGCTGTGGAAATGGCACATCATCGCCGGCCTGGTCAGCGTTCCAATCATGGCGTTACTCTGCATCACGGGCGCCATTTATCTTTTTAAAGGTCAGTTCAATGACTATGTTTATGACGACGCTCGCTTTACGGTGTCATCTGAAGGTCAACAGCACAGGCCATTTTCAGAACAACTTAATGTCGCCGAAGGCGCCAGCGACAGTCACATAATGAGTGTCACACTGCCTCAAAACAGTGAGCAGACGACAGCATTTAGAGAGCATGCCACTCGTCATGCGCGTAACCTAATCTATGTAAACCCGTACACAAGTGAAGTTACTGGCACCTACCAGCAAAAAGAATCATTTATGTACACCGTTCGAAAACTTCATGGCGAACTTCTTTTGGGGCAGGTTGGCACCTTAGTTGTTGAACTCGTCGCAAGCTGGTTTATCGTTCTCGCACTGACCGGAATCTATGTTTGGTGGCCTTTCAAAACGTTCTCGGCTAGCGGATTTTTTACTATCCGAACGAACAAAACTCGCAAGATTTTCTGGCGCGACATGCACGCTGTATTGGCGTTTTGGATGAGCCTCTTTATGCTTATAATTTTGGCGGGAGGCATGCCGTGGACGGAGCTCTTTGGCGACAATCTAAAGTGGGTGCAACAACAAACTAACACGGGATACCCTCAACATTGGCGCAACTCTAAAGGGCTAGAATCTAACCTATCAGAGGACCAATCTCAGTCTTCGATATCATTAGATCAAGTGGTAGACTTCAGCAAAGAAAAGAATCTCAAGGGCGAGATCACCATCAAAATCCCGATGGAACCGAGTGGTGTTTTCACGGTTACCAACAAATCATTTTGGCTTGAAGATCAGCGAGTACTTCACGTAGATCAGTACTCTGGTGAAATCATTAAAGAACTTGAATGGAACCAAGTGGGAATACTGATGGCATTGCGCCAGGTCTTTATGCGCTTACATCAGGGCGAATACGGCACCGCAAATCTGATTGCAGTATTGATGGTAGCACTGACGTTTTTCCTTTCAACCACGGCTTCACTGATCTCATACCTAGTACGCAAGCCCAAAGGCCGCTGGGGTTTACCCAAAGTACCTGCGAGCTTTAATGCGGGCTTAGTTGTAATGCTGCTTATTGGTTTTCTTGCGCTGTTGTTTCCGGCGTTTGGTCTAAGCTTACTGTTAATTCTAGTAGGCAGTTGGCTTGCTAGCCTGTTTGCAGGCAACCGGCAATCCCAACCGCAACAGTAGTCACGCAACTGAGCTCCAAAATGACGGCGGATTGCTTGAGCAACGCCATCGATATTGTGATGATGCCTACGAATTTCCATAGGCATCATCGACGCACTTTGATATAACTAGAGCAACGCTTTCATCACTAACTGTAAACCTAAATGACCCCAAACCGATGTCACTATTTAGTACTGCTAATTTTGTTCGCCAGCAGTTTGGCGCACGGCTCTAAGGTTCAAAAGTGGGTCGATGAGGATGGGCAAGTTCATTACGGTGAAGCTCCCCCAGAGTACGCCAAAAGCCAAAAGTTAGACGGGCGTATTTCCAGCATCAAGAACGACAATGTGCAGGCCGACCAAGTAACACTTTACTCTACATCCTGGTGCGGATACTGCAAAAAGGCTCGGGCATTCCTTCAGAAGAATAGGATTGCATTCACCGAGCTTGATATAGAGCGCGATTCGTTTGCCAACCGTCGTTATAAATCAATGGGGGGAAGGGGCGTTCCATTTTTAGCTCACGGTGAAAACACACTGCAAGGATTCAACCCAGACAGTTATAAACGTTTTTTCAAATTGAATAACCTAAGCAACTGATTGCCGGTCTGCTTTTAATCAATGCAGTAAAACAACGGCTAAGACTACCGCCAAAATAAACGATACTCCTTGCCAAAATAAAACTGGATTTCTGTCCATCAATGGCTCTTTAGCTGTGTTTAAAAACCGCCTGCTCGGTTGGCGCATTTCATACACAAACTCCGACAATTCAGACTGCCGCTTTAATGGATCTGGGTGCACAGACCGCCGCAATGCGTCATCAACCCAAGCCGGAATTTCAGAACTCTCGTCCCTCACGGATTGATAGACCAATCGCCGTTGGTCAGCACGACTGTGTGCTTTTGCGGCGGCGGTTCCATAAGGCAATCTGCCGCTGAACATTTGGTAGGCAATGCAGCCCAAGGAATAGAGATCTGAATGGCGTGTACCGAACTCACCAAGGAAGTATTCTGGCGCCGTAAACTGAACAGTCCCAAGAATATGCTGGCGCTCGACGTGACTGCTTATCTCCTGTATACCGGCAACAAACGTTGACCCAAAGTCGATGATTTTCACCGTTCCCGCGCCATCTATCATGATATTTTGCGGTCGCAAATCTTGATGAAGCATTTCTTGCCGATGAAATGCCTGCAGCCCCTTCGCAACCTGTTCGACAATGTCTCGTACCGCCTCCAAACTGGGCTTAGGATTATCGATCATCCATTGCGCAAGAGTCCGACCTTCAATGTATTCCGTGGCCGTATAGATATAGTTGCGTTTTCTTTTTGCCGGAAACGATTTCAAAATATGAGCGTTGTTCAAACGATTAGCGATCCACTCTTCCATTAAGAACCGTTCCAAGTAAGCGCTGTCGTCTCGACAATCGACTGACGGCGTTTTTATTACCACTGATTCCTGCGTTTCAGAGTCACGCGCCAATAAGACGTGACTGCGGCTACTGACGTACAATTCTCGGATAATTTCGTATCCATCAAACTGCATTCTGGCTTTAAGTAACGGAGGAAAAGGCAAGTGATTTAGGCGTTCAAGCACCTCGTCTCCTTGCACTTCCGGCAACTGATCTACTCGAACAAGCTGAAGGGTGACATTGTCATCGCTGCCCGCCGCTAACGCTTGTTCTACAATGAGTTTTGCAACGTCATCAAGGCTGCCCTGGGCTTCACTAACGCAGGCAACAAGCCCATGGGCATCGATATACTCATAGACGCCATCGGTCGCAAGCAAAAATACATCTCCTTGTTCTAGCGGCAATTTAGCGTAATCTATTTCGAGCTTTTGAGTCACACCCAAGGCACGCCCCAAATAACTTTTATCTTCGCTTAGCCAAACACGATGATCTTCCGTTAACTGCTCTAACTTTCCCTCAACAAGCTTGTAAACCCGCGCATCTCCTACATGAAACACATGCGCCGTAGTCGACTTAAAGACCATGGCCGTAAACGTACAAACATACCCTTTGTCTTTGTTAAATCTGAATTCATTATTACGTTGGTTTTGCGCAAACAACCAAGAATTTACCGCAAGTAACACTCGATCCACACAAGACTTAACGGTCCAAGAGTCAGAGGTACAATAATAATCCTCTAGAAAACTTCGTATGGCTGTTTGGCTCGCGACCCGACTGACTTTGCTACTACTGATGCCGTCGGCTACCGCCACGGCGATTCCTTTTGTGGTTAACGCCGGTTGCTCTGGCACGCAAACACCATGAAAATCTTGATTTTCTTCTTTGAGCCCTCGATCAGAAAACTGACCTATGGATAACTTCAGTGATGAAGACATATAGACATAAGCGTGAAGCCAGTAGCGCACTCGCAGCGCTCATTGGAATTGCTATTACGGCGATAGTAACAGAAAAAACCGCGGCCAAAATCGACCACGGTTTATAAAAAAGGACAGACTGATTTTAATCGTTCATTGATGGCATCAGCTATATAACTTTACGATCAGGGCTGGTCCTAACGTGGGTAAAATACAACGGTAATCCAACCAAACATAAGCCGCCAAATAAGTTTCCTAACACGGTCGGAATCTCATTCCAGATAAGGTAATCGGCCACGGTGAATTCACCACCCATGATCATTGAGAACGGGAACAAGAACATATTCACAATAGAGTGCTCAAAACCCATGAAAAAGAACAACATCACCGGCATCCACATTGCCGCCATTTTTGAACCTGCCGACGTAGAAATCATGGCGCCAACCACGCCCATAGACACCATCCAGTTGCACAACATGCCTCGAATAAATATGGTGAACCAACCGCCAACACCGTGTGTTTGGTACCCTAATGTACGCGATTCACCAATTGTGGCAACCTTAGCCGCCAAGGCTCCACCGTCGGTATTAAACCCATAAGTCAATATGAAGGCGACCATGGTTGCCGTGGTTAATGCGCCGGCAAAATTGCCAACAAATACCAAACCCCAGTTTCGTAAAATTTGCCCAACAGTGACACCCGGTCGTTTATCCAACCAAGCCAATGGTACCAATGTAAAAACACCGGTTAACAAGTCAAACTTCATGAGGTACAGCATGATGAAGCCCACTGGAAACAACACTGAACCAACCAACAAGGATCCCGTTTTGGTAGCCACAGTTATCGCAAAAACCGCCGCCAACCCCAGAATTGCGCCAGCCATGAACGCTCTAATGACTGTGTCTTTCGTAGACATGTAGACTTTTGATTCGCCAGAATCGACCATTTTGGTTACAAACTCAGATGGCTCTAGATATGCCATGGTATCCCTCCTAGGGAAGTTGTTTAAACAGACCATCGCTTTGTCAGCAATAAGCGTGCCAGAAACCAAACCTCCTAACTATCCAAGCTAAAGTACACCTGTATACCGCAGTTGTATAAACACTCTTGCCAACAACGCACCAAAACAACTTCCACTCCATTGCCTTGCACCATGTTGAAGCAGCGTTATACTTTTGCTACTTGGCGAGCCGTTTTCCTTGGCTTATAGCGTTTGGCTTGTTGCCAAATAATCACATTGCCGATGACCGCGGGCAACACCCAAGGCACGATAGCCACGTAACCGGTAAGCAATTCAGCAAAAACACGGCTCGCTCCAAACACAAAAAATGCGGTATGAGACCCAATACCCGCTCCTATAATGCTTGATAGATGCGCGATAATCTGTTCTGTCCTCTTAACGTTTTGCTTGAAACAAAAACGCAAGTTTCCGACCGACGTGATCACGCAAATGAACGCAAACACATAAAACAAAACACTCATGGGCGAGTTACCAGTTGCAATAAAACCTAACCAAACGCCCACGGATAACAACAAAAAGTTGATGGATAAATTGTCCCAACGCCGCATTTGCTGATGATTTTTCTTTGCCTGTATCGTTTGTAGCCCATGACGCACACCAACTAATACTAAGACCGAGATCGCTAACAGAAAGATGCCCGTATCCTTAACGCTGGACACCACTTTTGGTAGCTCTTCATCACTGAACTCATGATTGTTGAACTTAAACCCGATTGGATCCACCATTAGCATCAGTGACAACGCTAAAGCACTAAAACCAACAGCGTACATGGTTTTGGCATACCAATGCCCGCTGCGTGTGTGAAAGTCGCTGCCCTTTTTGGCAAAAACAGGAATCCAAAAAAACACCAATGAGGCGAAACCAATTGCGATATGGGAAATTAAAAGAGCTTTGTAAGTGTAAAACATGAACCACCTCCGTAAATGTAGAACTGAGATAGTAGAAAAACGCGTTGCCCAGGGTAAGTACCGAAAGTCACGACTGTTAATCATGACTTTTGGCCTATTTGTTTTTTCGTAAAATGCGCAATAATGACGGCATGGAAAATAGAATCAGTTTTTATCAGCACTCAGGCGCAATCGTAACCGCATCTGTGGTGACTGGGATCAGCGCTTGGGTGTTATGGCAAAGCCCACTATTACTAGAGGCAATTAGTTGGCAATGTTTGATTTTAGGTTTGATTTTCCTGATCTCAATTCCAGCGTTAAAAGAGAAGCACCCTGATGTTGGTCGTTACGCATTCTATTTAATCCTGCCCATTACCTTCGCTTTGAGCATTCGAATTCAGATTGATGTTTTCTTCATCTATTCAATTATTTGGATTGCATACGTTCCAACGTATTTACCTCGCTCCTTAGCTTGGTGGAGCCTACTGGGTGTGGCATTAGCCTGGTTTGGAATCAGAATCACGTTCTCACAAGAAACCAACGTGTTTGCCAAAACAATTCTAGAATCCACCTTTCATATGTTCGCGTTAATCTCTTCGATTGCAACGCAAGACTCCATCAAAGCCAATGACAAGACTCAACAGTTAAACCGAGAGTTACTCGCCACTCAGCAGCTCCTAAGCGATGCGTCGAAAGAAAATGAGCGCACGAGAATCGCTCGGGACCTACACGACCTATTGGGGCACCACCTTACGGCATTAACCATTAACCTGCAGGTGGCTGGCCGCGTAAGCGATGGCGAAGCGAAAAAACACATAGAACAATGCTACGCATTATCGAAACTATTGCTCAACGACGTTCGCGAAGCCGTGTCCACACTAAGAAGCATGCCCGTGGTCAATGTCAAAGAATTGCTTAGCATTGCCACCAGAGACCTTCCCAGACTTTCCGTGTCATTAGAAGTGCAAGAAACAATAAACTTAGACGATGTAAACATTGCAGAAACGCTGTTAAGAGTTGTGCAAGAAGCAATCACCAACACGCTAAAACACAGCGATGCCAAGCAAGCTTGGGTAACGATGGTCGATCAAGGCAATACCATTACGTTCAAATACTCAGATTCAGGCTCAGGGAGCAAATCATTATCTCTTGGAAATGGGCTCAAAGGCATGCAAGAAAGATTAGATAGTATAGGCGGTACCGTATCGTTTTCCGATCAGCCTGCATTCACAATTTACGCGCAGCTGCCAAAGACGGCGAAAGAAAATGGTCCAAAAAGCAGCATTGAACGCTCAAGTTGATATGACGAAAACATCCATAAAGGTCGCGCTAGTCGATGACCAAACGCTGGTTCGAAGCGGCATTAAAAGTTTACTCAGCCTGTCTGAAGACGTAACGGTAGTCGGCGAAGGCGAAGATGGGGAACGCGCCGTAGACATTGCTAGAGAATGTCAGCCGGATGTCTTTTTGATGGACATACGAATGCCAAGAATGAACGGCATAGACGCCATTAGAAGCTTGCGCGATAACGATATCACTACGCCAGTAATCATACTGACCACGTTTGACGATCATGAATTAGTACTGGAAGGCCTGAAAGCCGGCGCTCACGGCTATCTGCTAAAAGACGTCTCGCTGGAAGCACTTATTGATGCCATTCAATCCGTTAACAACGGCGAAAAAATTGTACAGCCAGCACTGACGGACACACTTATCAGAAGCCTAAGCGCACAGAAAGACGAATTTGATTCCTTACCAGAACCTGAACCCTTGTCGCCCAAGGAAACAGAAGTGCTTCGATTTGTAGCAAGCGGTTACAGCAATAAAGAAATCTCCACCGCGTTACACAAATCTGAGGGCACCATCAAAAACCACGTATCCAATATTTTGGCAAAACTGGGTGTACGTGATCGCACGCGCGCGGTTCTTAGAGCACTGGAAATTGGTATTATCTAACACAGCCAGGTTGAAGATAAAACATCGTCCCAAGACTACATCTTAACTACGAGCCCTCCGCCCGCTTGCTAAACCAACGAGCGAGCAGGTATCCTTCAACAGGCAATAAAGGTGATCTAAACGTTGTGCTCCGGTGAGTGAAAACTGAATAATTCTATCGCTCATGCAACACAACCGATAACAAGGACAGCGTCCCAGTTAACTAAATAGCAAGATCACTATGCAATTAAATTATCGATAAGAAACAACGATTTATATAAAGGAAAAACAAATGGACAAAACAAAACAAGGATTCCTGATAATAATGATATCTGGGACGGCGTCCCGTATATCATACTGTTAGTTGTAAACTATGCATAAAGATAGTCGTTCAATACCTTTAGAAGAATATCATGGTGTTCCCAAGGGATGGTCTAAAGACGAAATACTTGAACGCCATCGAAAATTGGGTGGAGAATTTTGTATTGATGGAGAAGATGCGAAAGAACCTGGAGCGCCTGCGTTTTTGCCAGACCGTTATAATTGGCTTCAATATCGAATAACTTTATATAGAGTTAGTGATGGAGTGAGGGAAAATGATACCGCTTGCGTTGAACTAGCTATACGTTACATTGAACTAAACTATATTGGCTCATATTCTGGGTTTATACGAGAGAAGCTTGCTAGAGCTCTTAAAAGTGCTACCTTGTCCTCTTCTCAAGCGAACAGGCTTAAAAAGCACTTTCAAATGCTTGTCGACACTAAAGAGTGCTTTGAAGAATTTTCGGAATATAAAAAACTTTTGAAAAAACTATCCGCGAATGAAAAAAACAACTAACAAGCGGCTCCACGCAGACGCCCAAACCTACGCGCTTTTTGTGGGTTTCGCTGCGCTCACTTTACCACAAAAACCTCTCCGGCTTGGGCGCTGGTGAGCCGGGCGTTAGATGCTCATCACTTTTCTTCTCTATATTTCTAAAATCACCGTCAATATAGGTTGACGAAAGTTTTTTCGTCAATTATAGTTGACGCATGTCAGATATAAAATCATTACCATCTCCTGAAAACCCTGAAGAGGCGCTTGCTGCTGTTGTTGCGCTGCACCGAATGGCTGAGCAATTGGAACGTAAAGCGGTGAAGGAAGCAATAGCGCAAGGATGGAGCTGGTCTCAAGTAGCCGAAGCATTAGGGGTATCAAAACAAGCTGCCCATAAGCGTCATGCTGCTAGTATTTCCAAGTCAAAATAGAAAGCGAAGGAGAGTAGAATGTTTAAAAGGTTAATGCTTCGTTTCCGCGATATGAAAACCATCAGCAAATTAATATCTGGAGCTGATGAGCAAGCCCATATTAGTGGAGAGGAAAAGCCAGGTGCTGAACACTTTGTTCTTTCAGCGCTAAATTTAGAAGATGGTAGTGCTAAACGAGTATTCGAGAAAATAGGTGCAGACACTAACGATTTCAGAGGAGCGATAAAACAGCAATACACTGATGCGCTCAGTTCTATTGGTATTAATGGCGTAGCTACTGACATACACCCCGATCCAGTTGAGCCAAATATAATGCTACATAATTCACAACCATCAGGCCAAGAGCTAATGAAATCACTGTATGCTATTAAGCAAAGCGATAAAAATCGACCTTTGTTGGGGGCTCACGTGATAAGTGTTGCGGCTGAAATGGAACATGGTGTGGTAGCTAGAGCTCTTAAAGTTATGGGTGTTGACCGGGAGCGGCTGGCTAAGTTAGCTAAAAATGAAATCGAATCAAATTAACTATGGTCATAGAAGCGCATCTAACAAGGTGCTGCTACGGAAAATTTACTCGCTGGGGCTCGCAAATTCCCGCAGAGCATGGCGTTAGGAAGACAAGCCTATGAGTCACTCTGAAGCAATGAATGGCGGTTTTGGAATGATGTTCGCAATAGCATCGTTCATTACAAGTTTTATTCTGCCCGCTGAAATTTCGGTCATATTATTGATAATCGCTTATCCGATGTTTATAACTACTGTTGGCTTAATGATTGGAAACAACGATGGTTGGTATGGAGAGGCTATTTCGTTTTTTGTAATGCTGATTGTGGCGACCGTTGCAATATTTGCAGTCATATATTGGCGCTATGGTTTGCTCGCCAACGGCGAGCATATAGATATATCTATTCTTGAATCCATATATTTCAGTATCACCACTTGGACGACTTTGGGGTATGGCGACTTTGCGCCAATACCTCGTATAAGACACATAACGTCTATTCAAGCAATTATGGGTTATGTTGGTCTTGGCCTTTGGGTTGGTTTGATGAGCGGTTATATAAACAACTTGAATCGTCTGCGCTCTGAAATAAATGAGCACAATGCTAAGCTGTTTAAATCTATAGAAGATGAAAATAAAAATTCCTAACAAGCTCCAAAACTACCGTTCACTGCGTTCTCTCGGACGCGCAAAAAACGCGCGCCCGTTTGAAAGGCGTTAATTTTACTATGGTCAATATCTCAAATTTGAGCAGTGTTTTCGAAGTGACATTCGCGATGAATGCTATTTTCTATATCTTTTCATACGCACCTTTTATAGAAAAAAATATAGAACAAAAATTGAAACTTTATGGCGAAACTGTCAATGATGCTAAGAAAGCTAATATTAAGGTAAATACTACTTATACTTACTGGTCTAGTAGGGATTTAATCCAAGACCTAAATGGGCTCCTTGGTCCATATTCTATCTTGTGTTCCTTAGTTTCTTTGGTCCTATTGATTGTCTCGGGTTTTAATACAGAATTGAGTATGCCCAACATCCTTGCCTATATATTGCTATTTCTACTTATTGTTCCTGTTCCAGCTATGTCATTTAACCTACATAGAATCATTAACGCTAAAATACATCAAAGCACTGAAGAAATTGAAAAGAGAATCGAAGAGAAGAGAGGCAGCGCCAATATTGAAAATTAACAAGAATCAAAAGCACGCCTAACGTCGGGACGCTCCTGTCGTCGCGCCCCTTTGTTTGGCGTTAGTTTTATTATGGGCTGCGATATACATTTATATATAGAAACATATTCTGGGAATGGTAGTTCATTTTCGAAAGAAGCGCATATCGCAGGATTCAGTAACGGTGATACCTACGTTCTGTACTAGTACACCGACACCTGTTTTAGATTTAGGCGGGCATGGAAAAGGGGCCTCTGACTACTGGAAAGCTGCATATCGAGAGCCACCGGTCTATCCTCAAAAGGCGTTAAGGAAGGGGATAACTGGTTGTGTTCTTTTGAGGCATGTTATTTCAAGTTCGGGGAAATCGAGAAACGTGGAAGTTTTATATTCAGTCCCTAGTGACATATTTGATTATTCCGCTAAACAAGCACTACGTAAGTACCGATGGGTTACAACCAGCAAAAATAGAGGGAGAACACCTGTAAGGTCAGATTGGGTGTTAAACTTCACAACTACAGATAATCCTCAAGCCCCCTCATGTGTACAACCAAAAACCTAACAAGAGACTACGGTCTCATTTTCAATGATATCCTCCAGATTAATCGTACATATTAGGGTCAACTGTTGGTCATTTTTACCACTGTCTTTGTTAGGCTTATTTAGATTTAGAACCGCGCGCGCTTTTAGTAGTAGCTTTTCAGTAAGGCAGGTGATGCAAGATCAGCAACAGAAAATGTAAAAACAACACATTTAGCAGATCGTAAAACAAAATACGATTTACGATCGCTTTGACAAAGCATAGGACGTAACCGCCTACTTAGAAGGCGCGATATAGACCACGAGGTTTAAAGTGTATTTTTGGAAGATCGATAACCTGAAGAAGGATCTAATAGATGAAAAGGTCACGGAGAAAGACTTATTCTGTTACCTACTAATTCCCGCTGTTTTCATTATGATCATGATGGAATTAGCTCTGTGGCTACCACCTGAGGAGGGTAATCATTGGGACTTAATACTGAGTGTCTCAAACGTTTTAATCTGTTTATTGGGGCTCATTTACTGCTTTTTTAAAAACGGCGGTGGAATGGGGAAGGACTTTCTTAAAAGATACGTTAGCGTTAGTTTTGTGATGGCTATTAGGCTTACTGTGTTTATGATTCCGGCGTTCTTCCTGATTTATACAAGCTACTTCTTTATCTACCCTGAAGACACTGAGTTAGTTAGCACTGCAATAGACACTGTTCCTTATATTGTTATGTATGTGTGGTATTTTTGGCGTGTCGCTACCCACATTCAGGATGTTAAAGGTCAATGAAAAACGAGGATTTTAATCCAGGGTTCAGGCTTTCGATCTTTGACCTTGCTGTCATAATCTTAGGTCTTGCCGGAGCTTGGTATCTCAGAGATATATCAAATGAATTTAGTTTAGTAATCCTGTTCGTATTAGGGCACTTCTTTTACTTCTGTAACATCAGCCGCATGTCACGTATGCCCGAGATAATTTGGGCAATTTGTTTTGTTATTTCGTATGGCGTAGGGGTTTTTTACGGCATAGTCACGGTAGCAGAAGCGTTTGTGATTTCATTTATCATCACAATAGTTTTGACGGTTCTGGAAGCTCGGAAGCCGTCATATCACGGAGTTCTCTGGTCAAAAATAAATCCAGGCGCACAGGATTGGTTTGATAGAAACAAGGCAACAAAAATTTAAAACTAATCAATTGGATGATTGTACTAACTCAGGCTAACAGCCGACGCGCTAAACTAAGCGACGAAGGCGTTAAGATCATGTCAATCGGCTAATAGGCGCCCCGAAACGCGCGTGTTTGGATACATTTCTTGTTCTAATCGGTAGTACGCTCGTAAAAGATCCATTTCAATCCCTACGAAATCACGCGCTTCTGCTAAGCTCATTTCCAATATACGTTCGTAGTCTACTTCAGCGAGAGATTGGCAATTTGAGACGAAACCCAGGTGCACGGCTTTGCGGAAGACTAACAAATCTTCTTCATCAAACTGATAAGCTTTGGGGTATAAAAATTTAGCTATCAAACCAAAGACAGTCTGCTCGATGGTGCCAACACGATTTGATGAACCCATGGTAAAGCCGATGACAAAGGCTTCGTCTTTAGCTAATAAACCTCGCCCGAGTAGTGCGTGAATACAATCGTGTTGCTTTATGTCCACAGCGCCCGAAAAAAACTCTATACCTGGAAAGTCATAGGCTGGGTTTTCCACGATTTTCACAATGGTTGGCGTTTCGTAAGACGTGTTATTTATTGCTTTCAGAGAATCCAACACCTGCTGAACCGTGACATCTTGGTGTTCGATGCTGACAAACCAATCACGCCAACTGCAATCTTCTTCGATTTGGAATTTCATTTTTTGGGGAAACTTTATCTATCAATACCAAGCGTTATGATAAGCGATAAACGAGCTGATTGTTAACACGCTCAATCACATCAAACGTGACTGTAAAGAGGGCGTTCATAAGCGCTTTCTTATTTGCCTGACAAACGTTGCCAAGTTATTCACTGCTCGTCGTGGCAATACCTTTCTGACAATGTTTTTGGCTGAATGATACAAACTGCGTTGATCGTGTTCGGTGACCGCTTTCCATTCGACGTAGTTACTGTGCTTTATGTCGCTCTGCTCTTTTTTGGTGGTATAGAAATAGAGCGCCATGGAGTTTCGACGCATGCCACTGGGGCAAGTCACGGGTTGCGGATGACCATGGTAACTGTATCGACCTGTGTAAAATATAACCGCTCGGTTAAATGTCGGGGCCACGCTTTTTACGCACTGTTTTGCGTCTTTATCCCACAGCTCTAAATGCCCACCGTATTGGTCTTTCCAGTCTGGCGTGCAGTAGTATATTAAGTTGATCAGTTGATGAAAGTCTTTGTTGGGGTGCCTGGATGCATCAACGTGAAGCATGAGCCTTCCTCCACGGCCAGTTGAATGCAAGCCACACCCAAAATTATGCGGGTCGGCATTCAGGTGACGATACCCTGTTAGCCGTTCAATAAAACGGATAAAGATTCCGGATTGCATGCTGTGCATCAATTGGCGAATTGAGTCTGGAAAACCCTCTTCGTCCGACATGGATATCTTTTCAACGTCCGGGTCATCGGTGTGTTTTGAGTCTCCGGGCCCAGCTAATCTCCAGCTCTGTTTGTTCACACTTGAAAATTCAGATGCAACCCTATTGGCAACGTCTAGCGGCAAAAAGTCATCGATGACCACGTGTTGAAAAGGCTCTGCATTTTGAAATTCATGCGATAGTTTTTTCGACATGGCTTCAAGCTCAGCTCTTTTAAAGAAAAACATCATCTTAGACAGATCTCCAACAGAGAATCATAGTATTCACTGCATTCTAGTTCAGTTTTAGTGAGTGTAACTCTTTTTTCTTGAACGTACCGCGATGCTAATCAGAGCGATAGAAACTCAACGTAAGTGATGGTGCATTGGGTTTCTATGGCTTTGCTTTGCCTTAAGCTCTTGGTCAAAGCAATCAGTCTTCTACTTTTTCCAGCGTATTAATACTGATGTGAGGCCACCGAATCAACCCTGGTTGGCCGTCGGGGCGAGGGAAAAAGTCTAGAAACACCGTTTGCGTGTACTGTAATCGTAACTTAGGTGTTCCATCTTTTTGCTTTTCTTTTAGTTGCTGAATCCAAAAAGTAGAATGCATTTGCGACGCGTTCGCCTGCTTGGTCACAAACGGGATGTTTACAATTCCGCCTGTGTCAAACTCGGTATCAACGTGAAGTTCGGTGGTATGAACGATCTCTACGCCCTTGTTTGCTTCTTCCAGAAGTTGGTTAGGGACCGTGGGGTCAAACAGGTTTTCAAACAAGTTACGATGAAAGTGTTCATAAGGCGCTAAGTATGGGCTGGACAGTTCATCAGACACGCCAATAGGCAGCCCACTGATAACTGGAATATTTGGCGCTCCTGCTTTCTCGAACGCTCGCCCTAATGCCATTACAGAGTCTCCGTGAGGAATGGTGCCCAACCTAGCAATGTCCAATCCTTCGGTCACATTATTGGCCATGTGCAGCCACAGTCCGGGCTCCCTATGAATCGGCAAATTGGGGCCACCTGCTTCGCCACTTTCCGGAAAGTCATCCGCGGCTATTTGGGTTATTGACTGAGTGTATTCCAACGTCGCTAAAAACTGATCGTCCTCAGTCGATTGTCCGTACTGCCGAATACCGCGATTGGGGACGGCTTTATCCACGATGGTAAATTCAAGTTCTTCGTTGTATTGGTTTAACAGCAACCGATAGTTGAAGGGCGTCTTCGGTTCGGTCGCAAAGGGTAGGGCAATCATATTCCAACCTCTCCCGGGTAAATTAGGCACATTTGCCCATTTACCGGGTAATAGGTTCAACGGCCCGAGTTGTTTATCTCCCTCTTTTGCAACTTCAATAATACGGCCGCTTTCGGCCATTTCATCGACTTGTTTCATGTCTAACATGATTAATACTCCTTAGGTGGTTAGTCGTGGTGTTAATGCGTTTAGAAAAGTCCGCTAAGTTAAAAAAACGAACTCTTCTACTGCAAACAGCGCTGGTTTCTTAAACGCCCTCTACCATTAACCGCGAATCTGGTAATGACTGTAAATGCGGAATGCTTAGATCTGGCCTAGCCATTCGACTTAGCGCGTTTAGTGAGGCCGCTATGGCGCCTTCTTGCCAACCCGGTAGCGATGAAACCTGATCGCCGATAATAAAAAACACAGGGTCCGACAATTTACCGTTGGCATCATAGATGCCCGAACCTTGGTCGAGTACGTTAAAGTGCTCTACCGCGTTTTCTACTTCCTGCCACTGTGCCCAGCCACCTTTGATATAAGGCATGTTTTGCCAAGCGATGGCTACGCCGTCAGCAAGCCCCTTCGCAAAGTCCACATCAAACTTTTTTGCTCCTTCGCGTGCATTTTCAAGGCGTTTTGCAATGGGTTCCTTACCGCATTGATAGGCGATTTTGCCAAAATTGTAAGCACCCGTTAAAACGCCTTTCTCGTCATGATACGCATTTGACGGGTACCAGATTTGCGTGATGTCATCATCGGTCCATGAAATGCCACCAAATATAGGCACCACACCAACTTCCGACTTAGGCAACCCTATGGTTTCAACCCCATCGCCGTCCTCATCATTTGATTTAAAGGAGCTTCCTTGCCATAAATCCCTGTCTGCCTGCCAACCTACTTTAGTGGTACAAGCTAAAAAACGCTTCGAATAACAGTCCTTATCGCCCTTGAACTGCGCCGAGTAAACGGCATTAAGAGACTCTTTGAAATCCAATGCCAGTCCTGATTCCGGTGTTTGTGTGTTCTGCAGTTCGGGCGACAATATCTCGCTGAGAAACGGCATTGCCAGATTGCAAAAACAATAATCCGCTTTATAGATGATTGGTTCATTGGTGCCTATTTGTTCTACTTTAACGATGAACTGAGTGCCATCCCAATCAATCGATTTAACTGGGCTGTTTAGATGAATTGTTCCACCGTGTGCCGCTACCTGTTGAGCAAACGAGTGTTGCACCATGTCCATGCCACCGACGGGCTGAAACAACGTGGGTTGCCATAGAAAGTCTGATGGTTGATAGAAACGAGTCTTTTCCCAATACTCTGATTCGAGCAATCGTTTGAATGCAATCGGCTTAGCAATCGTTCCCGCATCAACACCAGGAAGCACCGTATAGCCTGCGCGGCTACGACCATTTTCAAACCCGTCTTCCCCGGCGGTTGGCACGTATTTTCCATAATCTGGATTAGGATTTTCGTCGTCTCCTTTACCAATTAGTTCGCCAAACGAAACCATTAATCTACGAAGCTGATCTGCTGTTTGCTCTTGCTCAGGTTTATCAATACATAAATCAGGAGACTTAACCAGTTCGTCTGCATTTTCAAATACCATTTGCGCCAACCAGCCGCGCGTATTGTGATCAAGCCGACGGTATGTCAGTGGCTTATTGGGTTTGGTGCCCGGCCCACCATTCATCTGCACTAGGTTTGCGTCGGAGTTCATTACGTACACTTCGACATCAACACCAAACTTTTTTAAGTACGACAATAGTCGTTTGTGCGCCGATGGGATCCTACCCGGCCCAGCATTAAGGTACGGCTCGCTGTCACCGACGGGGCGCTTAAATCGCACCATTTGTGTTTCGCCGGGTTTTGAATTGAAGAGGTCGCTATCTATATCTTCAGTAAAGGTATCTCCAGTTCTCAAACTTAAACAGCGGCCGCCCGTACGATTCTGTGCTTCCAGTACGGTGACGTCCATTCCAGATTCTTGTGCCAATAGTTCGTACGCGGTTGTTAATCCAGACACCCCAGCTCCGATAATCAGCGCTTTCTTTCCTTTATATTGCCCCTTTTTCAGGCTTATTGGTCCGGGGGTAATTTTCTTTTGCGCATTCGTTGCTTCATCCAGTGCAGCCCATGCTGACGCGGTAGGGTTTTTTTCGAAAAATTTTGCTCTGCTCATTTCTAATTCCTAATTGTATTGTGGGGTGTTCAGCATTCCTTTACGGTTTACTTAGACGTGCTTTGCCAATTTTCAGCTTACAGAGGGCCGAGTAACGATTAACCCGAGACCTTTCCATTGCTTGATATAGAGGGCTCATTGTTTGTGTGCGTTCTCATCTAAAGCGTAAGCCTGGATGGCAAGCACTAAGTCGAGAGTGGTTCTATTACAATTGTCTATATTTATCATTACTCGGAGCCTAATTTAATTACACGGCATTACACTAAGCTCAGCTGATGCTTTTAGCGCTGAGATAAAACGGTATTCCATGCTAATGTTGGGCTTCTACTCTCATATTTAGGCGTGCTGGAAGCACTGCACAGAGGAACAAACAATTGATCGCTTTTAGATGCAAACTAACCATGATTCTTTTGGGTACTTTATCGGCTTGTTCTGAGCCTATCATCGTCGCTCCAGACGCCGTTTTTCCTGATGGCTCTAGGTATGAAGGCGAGCTAGAGTCCGGAATGCTTCACGGGAAAGGAACCCTAATATACCCAAACAAAACGCACTACACTGGCGACTTTGTTGAAGGACAATTTCACGGCACTGGAGAACTTGTTTACGCGACTGGCGAAAAGTACACAGGCGAATACAAGCACGGGCAACTCAATGGCTTTGGTCATTTTGTCGACACAAAAGAAAACTCCTACGAAGGAGAGTTTAAGCAAGGCGTATTCAATGGACACGGCACACACTCACTTAAAAATGGGGCGGTCTATACCGGACAGTTTGACAACGGTTTGTATCACGGCAAAGGCCGTTATAGCCATGACGATTATTTTTACGAGGGAGATTTTGTAAAGGGCGTGTTTACCGGTTCCGGTAGCTACAAAGATTACGAGGGAAGCACGTACTCCGGTCAAGTAAAAGATTGGGTAGCTCATGGCAAGGGAAGTAAAACCAATACGGAAGGCACGGTGGTAAACGGCGACTTTGAAAATGGTTATGCGTCTGGCGACGGTAAGATCGACTATAAAGATGGAAGCCAGTATGAAGGGTCGCTGTCATACGATAAGCCAGAAGGTGAGGGGGTGATGACGTACGCAAATGGAGACGTGTTCAAAGGTGAATTCTCTTACGGTCGACGCTTTGGTAAAGGCACTCTTACTCGCTCATCACCCGCAGAGGGAGAAATCAAAACGTTATCTGGAAAGTGGAAAGGAGATTCATTGATTCACAACTTTGAAACCGGTGATCGCCAACATGATCAAGCTGGCATTGCATTAGAGTACCACCAAGAGAACCTGAAAAAATCGATTGATAAACTTGAACCTAGTACACCGGGTAGTCCCAATATCTATTTTTTAGGCGTCGCCGGTGACGGTAGTCAAAGTGTCTTTAAACGAGAATTAGAGTACGTGGCACCGTTAATCGAATCTCGGTATTCAAGTAAAGATCGTTCAATGTTATTGGTAAACCACCATGACACCGCTGAGGTCTACCCGCTCGCGACCAAGCGCTCGATAGAGTCTGCCGTAAATGGCATTGCGGCGAAAATGGATACAGACGAAGACGTCTTGGTCGCCTACTTCACGAGTCACGGGTCAAAGGATCACGAGTTTTACCTTAACCATGACAGCATTAAGTTATCAGATCTTGGTGCAAAACAGTTAGCGGAGATAGTCAAAAACTCACGCATAAAGTGGAAAGTTATTATTGTCTCTGCGTGTTATTCCGGTGGATTCATTTCTGAACTAAAAGATGACTACACAATGATTATTACAGCCGCTGATGCTGATAGTCGATCGTTTGGGTGTTCGGAAGAATCCGAAATGACGTATTTTGGCCGCGCGCTGTTTAAGGAGGCATTGACAAAAAACCCCAATGCTTCTTTGAAGCAAGCGTTTGCGAAAGCTAAAGAGCTTGTCAGTGTCTGGGAAAAAGACGAAGAAAAACGTTCATCAAACCCTTTAATTCACGCACCAGCTGCAATCGTACGTAAATTAGAGCACATCCGCGCTCACACCAAAAAATAACAGGGCAAAAAAAAGCCTTGCAAGATTATCTCCTGCAAGGCTTTTAGAAAAAATAAATAGCGTGAGACGGGGTAACTACCCTTCAGCGTTATTGTATCTTTCAGCCGAATCTATGATCTCTTGACGAGCCTCATCTTTACCAGCCCAACCGCGAACCTTAACCCATTTTCCTTGTTCTAGGTCTTTATAGTGTTCGAAGAAGTGTGAAATTTTATCCAACATTTCTTGCTGGACGTCACGGAAAGTTGATACGTTGTTATAGAACTTAGTCAACTTTTCTACTGGAACGGCCAAGATTTTTGCGTCTTCTCCAGCTTCATCTTCCATCTGTAGTACGCCAATAGGTCTAACACGGACAACTGACCCTGTTACCAATGGGAACGGGGCCAGTACAAGAACGTCTACTGGATCTCCATCATCAGATAGAGTTTGTGGCACATAACCGTAGTTACACGGGTAATGCATGGCTGTAGACATAAAACGGTCTACAAACATCGCACCAGAATCTTTATCTACTTCGTACTTGATTGGATCGCCGTAACGAGGAATTTCGATAATTACGTTTACATCATCTGGCAATGAATTGCCTGGGCCTACTTCGTTTAAAGACATCTTGTGTGCTCCGAAAGATTGGTCTTGAAAAATTGGCTGTATTATACTGATTTAACGCCGTTTAACAGCTGCGTCAAACTAAAAAATCAATAACATTTTGTTACTCCCATATAAGGGGATTGAAGGGTGAACCAACTTAGACAGTTTTTGTAGCATGGAATAATCAGATCTGGCGAGTTAGCTCACCCTTAAAGTGAACGCTTTCGCCTAAACGCAGTATGATTACTGAGTTAGTTTGTCCGATACCTGACACCTCGAATGGGAGGCCCACAGGAGGACACTCTATGTCTCTACAAGCAGCACCCGCTTTATTTGGAATAGTAGGTTTAGTCATTGCTTTTGTCATTTACTTTAAGATCGCAAAGCAATCTGTGGCCGATGGAAAAGTTGCCAGTATCGGCAACCAGATTCACATCGGCGCCATGGCATTCATGCGACGTGAATACACGATCCTATTCGCATTTGTCATTGTTTTAGCCATATTGATCGCCGTATCCGACTTAGGATTACACACCATGTACGCCTTTTTACTAGGCGCATTTTGTTCCGCTTTCGCCGGTTACATAGGAATGTTTACCGCGACCAAGGCCAACACCCGCACGACAACCGCCGCTCACAATGAGGGCGCGTCGGCCGCGTTAATGACGGCATTCAATGGCGGTTCCGTGATGGGCCTGACTGTGGCATCCATGGGGTTACTCGGGCTGGGAATTTTGTATTACACGTACGGTGCAAATGCAGAGAGCGCACACACCATCCATGGCTTTGGTATGGGCGCATCAGTTGTTGCTCTGTTCTCGCGTGTAGGCGGAGGCATTTTTACTAAAAGCGCGGACGTAGGTGCGGATTTAGTGGGTAAAGTTGAGGCAGGCATTCCCGAGGACGATCCACGAAACCCAGCTGTAATAGCCGACAACGTTGGTGATAACGTCGGCGATGTGGCTGGCATGGGGTCCGATATTTTTGAATCTTATTGTGGTTCCATGATTGCCACGATCGCGATTGCGTCAACCTTAAGCGCAGCGGCTCTTCTCAGTCTGGGTGGAAAGCAAGAGGCCTTAATGGGGCTTCCTTTGGCACTTTCATCCATTGGTCTAATTTGTTCTGTACTTGGAATAGTGTTGGTCGCGCTCATGAGTGGCAGCTCGGCTGAAAAAGCCTTGAGAGCAGGAACAATGGGCTCTTCGGTCTTGTTTATCGTGGCGTCCTACTTTCTGATCAAACAGTTTGGAATCGCCAACACCGTTTGGTACTCGGTAGTTATTGGCTCTGTTGGTGGGATAATCATCGGCTTAGTTACCGAATACTACACCGCTGGAGCGCCAATTCGCACGATTGCATCTGCGGGTGAAACTGGCGCGGCGACTGTCATTATTTCAGGCTTAGCTATTGGCATGCAATCGGTGGTCATTCCGGTACTGACTTTGTGCGGTATCATCTATTTTGCTAGCGCATTTGCCGGTTTGTATGGCGTCGCAATTGCTGCAGTTGGCATGCTTGCTACGGTCGGGATCACCATGGCGATAGATGCCTACGGACCCGTTGCCGACAACGCGGGTGGCATTGCTGAGATGGCGGGGCTAGGAGAAGAAACGCGAAAAATCACTGATTCTCTTGACGAAGTCGGAAATACCACAGCCGCAATAGGCAAGGGGTTTGCAATCGGTGCGGCCGCATTAGCCGCATTGGCCATCATCTCCGCATTTATCGAGACCGTATCGTCAAATATTGAAGGGTTCAGCTTACAAATAAACAACCCCGAAGTGCTCGTTGGTATGTTTATTGGCGGCATTTTTCCATTTTTGGTTTCAAGCCTAACGATGACGGCGGTAGGTGATGCCGCATTCGATATGATTAAAGAGGTGCGTAGGCAGTTTAAAGAGATACCAGGCCTACTTGAAGGCACCGCTGAGCCCGATACAGCACGGTGTGTAGACATTGCTACAACTGCCGCGTTAAAACGCATGATACTTCCCGGCATTTTGGCAGTTTCAGCACCAGCCGTCGTTGGTTTCGGTATTGGCGCTGAAGCCCTAGGTGGCATGCTTGGTGGCGCTCTTTTAGGCTGCGTATTATTGGCAATCACGATGGCCAATGCGGGTGGTGCGTGGGACAACGCGAAAAAGTATGTCGAACGTGGAAATCACGGGGGCAAAGGTTCTGACACTCACGCTGCCGTGGTAGTTGGCGATACGGTTGGCGACCCATTTAAAGATACGTCTGGTCCTTCAATGAACATTCTCATTAATGTAATGGCCATAGTAAGCTTAGTGATCGCGCCACTGCTGTCATAGCTGGATTACACAGACAGTCTAAGTCTTTAGTCAGAGGGGCAGTTTACGTCCCTCTGATTAGGAATTTTTCTAGTGTTTTATTTTTGCTTTTAAGAAATCCGATAATTTTTCTGGTTCATCACTTCCTATTCTTAGACGTTTGCCGTCCACAAGCGTTAGCTCAACCGCTCCTAATCCAGAAACATTGTATAGCCATCCTTCACCGTAATAACGTATACCCCAACCCCACCAGCCTTTGTTTTTGACTTGGCGCACGTTATCTATAACCGCTAAATCGATTTTCTTTTTCCAGAATCCGATCCCAAAATACCAAACTATAGATTCGTCAGTCACTTTCACGGACAAGGTGCCAAAGAAAGTAGAGATCACACTCAAGATCACAGTTACGGTAATAAAGACGTGAAATGCCATGGCTTCCCTAGAAAATTGCCAAACACACACAGCCAAAGCGCCTAAGAGCAACGCCAAAATAGTGTATCCGAGCTGTACGTTGTAATAGTGATCCCTCAACTGAGTATCGAGTATGAGTTCGTTTGCAGGGACTTCCAACGCTGATGCTAGCGATTTGAGTGATTCCAAAGACGCTTTCCCTGAACTTTCGATCCTCTGCACAGTTCTTAGGCCAAGGCCACTCGCTAGCGCAAGTTCCTCTTGAGACCAAAGCTTTTCTTTTCGCTTACTCTTCAATATCGCCGCATTAATCTTCATCTTCATAATATTATCTCCTGATGATGTTCAACGGTAGTAATATCTAAATTGAAACTAAATTGCCTCGCCATCAAGCCGCCAATTGCCCGCCATCCTGAATAATGCTTGTTGCCAAACAAGACTCATAACGTTTGTAAGCAATTTTTTTGTTTCTAACGCGCTAGCTTTTTCAAGAAAAACCTTCTTTTCGGATCTCACCTCTCGTTATTGTTGACTTCCTGTTGTATTTTGATAGGTCAGGGGTGTTATCTAGGGGAATAGGTTTTATCTATGAATATTAGGGAATTTCAAAAAGGTTTTCTGCTTTTTGTCTTCGTCACGCTAGCTGTATGCCAAAGCGGTTCATTAGCCGCCGCTGTTGTGGTTTTCGAAATATCTTCATCCACTTTTGGTCAGCGACTTCAATCTACTACGAATTTTGAATTTGTGCCCTCGGTTCACGCCCTAGCCCCAGGCGATTCAATTGTTATAGACGGGCTGATAAGCAGCTCAATGAAATTTGAAGTAACACGAGCCGAACTTTCTAACGGCCACCAGAAGTACATAGAAGCCACGTCAGTAAATAAGCAGATTCTGCTACTCAATTTAGACGGAAAAGCCATTTACGGTTCATTATCTGGAAATGGCACTCGTTATACGATCTCTGGTAATCCTACGACCGGGTTACAGTTTGCCAATCAAAACCACCCAGACTTCCCGGTCATTGATCTTAGTCATGACGCAATGATTCCTGAGGGGATGTCTCCGAAGATACCAGGCATTGATCAAATCCCTCAGCACTCTTTAAGAAAGCTCAACGACGCAATAGCCGAACAATCCGAAGGCGGCCGATCGATCATAAGGATGCTTTTTGTTCATTCAGCTGAGTTTGGCTCGGGGTTTTCTTCTCCTACTGCTCGAATCAATCAATTGGTGTCTTTTACCAATTCGTCTCTGCAACGAAGTGGAATAGACATCGAATTCACAGTCGCCCACATTGAAGAAATTGCTTTTAATAACAGCCTTACTACCAGTACAACACTGAGCCAAGTTACTAATGGACAGGGATCCTTTAGTGGTGTTCCTGCCTTACGCGATCAACACGGTGCTGATATGGTTGCGGTATTGTCTTTTGCCGAAGGGTTTAGTTCTAACGGCGTTGCTTGGGTAAATGGATCTAACCCAGACCTTGCTTTTTCATCTACGCGATTGTCACCCAATTGTTGTGACTCCGTGTTTGCCCATGAACTTGGTCACAACTTGGGATCAGGACACGAGCGTTCATCAGTAAACCCCAGCGGTGCTTCTCCATGTACAAGCTTCAATTTTACTGGGTATTCTTGCGGTCATGGCAATATCGGTAACGGCTGGGGAACGATAATGTCCCGTTTGAATAGTGGTGTCGTAGATGACGTTTTCAGTAATCCATCTCTGTCCTGTTTGGGAGAGCCTTGCGGTATCGCACAGGGCTCCAGCAACTCTGCTGATAACTTTGCGAGTTTCAATATAACCCGTTCATTGGTTGCTGCGTTTAGATCAGATCCAACCACAATCACGCCAGTACCAACAACACCTACGGGTGCGCGTTCTGACACAGTACTAGTAGGTCCTCTGCTTATATTACTTCTTGAGGATTAGTGAAACGAGAGGCTACTAAATATACTTTTTTAAACTGGGTAAGAAAAACTCGCTCACCAAAATCGAGCTGTCTCGATACTCATACGGTGTTCTTCTCGCATGCACTTTTTCTGCCCCAACAATCAGCGTAGCGAATTCTCGTCGCGATGCGCGCATTTTGCCATCTTTAAATAACAAATGGCCCAATGGTGTTTTTCCTAAATTGTTCAACCCAAAACGACCAGGGAGCGCCAATTTCATCGGTATAACACTGCGCGCGAAGATAACCGGCTCGTCGTAGATCTTTAACTTAACTTCTCGAACAGCGGCGACCGAGGTTACCTTTAAATTAAGCAGCTTAGCTTCACCATTAAACGGCGTTCTCTTAGTTTGACTAACAACTTCAACTTCAAAACTATTATTACTGATTTGTCTTAACGCCGCCGTCAATGACCCCTTAGTACACAACCAGCCGCGGAGGTCATTTGGCAAAAAATACTGGCTCAAAGGCGTATCATCTTGCCATTTTGCGTTTCTTATTAGCTCACTAAGAGCAGAACAATCTGTCATTGAAAAGGATATTTTGTGGAATTGTTAACACTAAGACGCGGTCTGCAGTAACGGTATGGGAACATGGAGGAGAGCAGATATCACTCGCATCATCTCCTGTTCTTCTGATATCAGTTTCTTATCGTCTAACACGGTCTTACCCAAAGCAATAAGTACTTTTTCCTTATCACTCATCTTCAACCTATTTAACGTTTTAAGCGCTTTATCTAATTCCGTTTGCCAATTGTCGATGAAACTCAGGTTCTTGTGCTCAATGCCAACTGCACTCATGCCTGATTTAAACGCTCTCTGAGCCAGTTGAATACCCTGAGTACTCGTTGAGTTCTGGCCATGAGAGGCCAGTGTACTAATCACGAGTGTCAGTTCTTCTACGCAATTACTCAGAGACTTTCTCCCTTTCCAAGAATGTTTACTGTGTTCCATTGACTCGACTAGATATTGTCTAAGTAATCTGGTTAATAAGTATTCGAAAGAATCAATATTTCGGTCTACGCTAACCAATTGATCAACAATAACTAACAAATTTTCAATCTCTTCTAGGGACCTACGCTTCACAGACGGGTACGCGGATTCAAGTAGCGGTAAACGTAGTTCAATTTTAACCAAACCGTTACTTTCTAAAAGATGAACTATCTTTTTTTTGCTTAATCGTCCCATTGAATTGGAAACTATCGCCAACTGCTTTTCACGAAGCGTGGGGTTTGCATTTAATACACTGTAAAGCAAAACCTCTGGTGCCCATTCCGATGAATGCATAGCGTGTTTTAAAACATCGGTAATAGACTCTGTCATCAGCCTTGCTGCGGTTAAACGGCCTGCATCTGGTTGTCCAATAAAGGCAATCACATCTTCAATTTTAAGTGCTTGATCTTTCTGTTTTGCAGTCAATTTTTGACTCAACTCAAGCTCAGCTAGTTCGGCCTGAACATGGTTTTGGTTTTCTTGCTCTCTTAGTTTTTCAGAAATGCGATCGATTTCATTAACATCAAATGTTCGTTCCAATCGTTTAATTCGGTCAGACAGAGGAGGGTGAGTGGCAAACATGTTAGCTCTAAAATTGCCGGTGAAAAGCATATGACTGATTTCTTCGGTATCAGCACGCAAATAGGTGCTTGACTGATAAGCAGCTATTTTTTTGAGCGCTCCAGCAATACCATCAGGGTCTCGGGTAAATTGAACCGCTGAAGCGTCGGCCAAATACTCTCTTTGGCGCGATATAGCCGACTTTAGCCAACGAGAGAAAAAGAGACCAACATAACCAACTACAGATAGCGTTATCCCGATTGCTATGACGGCACCCGCACTATTATTCTTAGACGACCTGCGTTGGTAACGGTTTGCATGGAGGAATTTTCTTCCCACAATCGCTAGAACCAAAATTCCGAACATTAGCCCCATGAGTCTAATATTAATGCGCATATCTCCGTTCAGGATATGACTAAATTCGTGCGCGATGACACCTTGGAGTTCGGATCTATTTAACTTTTCCAATGTTCCCTGTGTGACAGCGACAGCTGCATCTGAAACACCGTAACCAGCGGCAAAAGCATTAATCCCAGATTCATTTTCGAGTATAAAAACATCTGGGACAGGAACGCCCGACGCGATTGAGATTTCTTCAACAACGTTATACAACCTGCGCCGAAGAGGGTCTCTTACATCCGCCGTGACTAAGGTTCCGCCTAAATTCCTAGCTATTTTTTGGCCCCCCTCACGCAGAGAGATTACTTTACCCAAACTCGAAATACCGATGATCGAAAGAGTTATGGCGCTTGTGATAAAGATTAACTCATAGTGCTCTTTTAAGTTTTCAAATGAAAATACCGTAGTTAGTGAAAATGATCCCGGATCTTGATTGCTCGTATGCCCTATCTCTAAACTGAATATTAAGAGAACAACTGCATTAATGACGGTGATCATAATGAGAGTGACACCGAGAAAGGCGAGTAATATTAACCGAGACTGCTTACGGGCGTTCTGCTGGTGCTGAAAGAAATTCACGTTAGCTTTTCCACATTATTGACTAGAATTCAACTTTTGGAACAGTTTTCATACTGTCACTTTCCAACTCCAATAGTGTGGCTTCTTTAAAGGAAAACCAATCTGATATTAAATTACTCGGAAACTGTTCACGCAGATTGTTGTATAGCATCACACCGTCATTAAATGCTTGACGCGCAAAAGAGATTTTATTTTCAGTGGTGGTCAGCTCTTCGGAAAGTTGCATCATATTTTCATTTGCCTTTAAGTCAGGGTAAGACTCAGAAAGCGCAAAGAGCCGTCCTAGAGCCCCACTGAGCCCGCGTTCAGTTGCTCCTAACTTTTCTAGGGCCGCAAGATTTCCAGGGTCTGTTTTGGCAGCGCTAAGATCGCTAATGGCTGTATTTCGAGCTTCTATTACCGCTTGCAAAGTCTCTTTTTCATGTGACATATACCCCTTAGCGATTTCTATCAAATTGGGGATTAAGTCATGTCTTCGAGTCAATTGAACGTCAATTTGCGCGAAGGCATTCTTATACGCATTGCGGGCAGCGACTAAACGATTATAAAGACTAACAGAGTAAAAAATAACTCCCACGAATATAAGAAGAAGTACGGTTCCAGTTCCCATGAGATAGACCTCAAATTTCTATTGTTCTGTCATTGTGGTGAATAAGTATAAGCGTTTGATTTGAGTTTCGTACATATGTTTGCTAAATCAAAAGTAGTTAGGCATAAAAAAAGCCCGTCAACCATGAAGCCGACGAGCTCTTAGATTACATCAAGCAAAGATCTATCGGCCTTTTTTAACCATTTTCTTAAGTGCTTGTAACTGCGCTGCAGCTTGTGCCAGCTCAGCTTTTGCTCTCGCGTAGTCAATATCAGCTTTGCTATCTTTCAATGCTTGTTCCGCTTTTCTTTGTGCTTCCAAAGCGGCCGCTTCGTCTATATCGTCAGCTCGAATCGCTGTATCAGACAAAACCGTCACTTTTTTGGGAGTGATTTCTAAAATACCACCCGAAACATAGATAACCTGCTCTTCACCGTCAGCGGTTTGAACACGAACATCACCGGCTTTAAGGCTAGTCAATAGGGGAGTATGTTGTGGGTAAATACCCAACTCACCCGACATCGCGGTGGCAATCAACATGGTAGCTTCGCCGGAAAAAATCTCCTGCTCAGCACTGACCACTTCAACTTGCATTGTACTCATTTCAATATTCCTATTTAGGCCTACGCCTTGATAACAAGGCTCGGCATTTTAGGTTCGCCTAGCTACGTATTTTAGTTCCAAATCAATGTCAGGCCGATTCAACCAAGATCTAAACTTACCAATGTAAACTCAGACAGTTAAATCCGCCTAACAATCATGTCTAAATCTAAACCTACTTACTAGGATTTGCCTTTGGCGATTACTTCTTCAATACCACCGACCATATAGAACGCTTGCTCTGGATAGTCATCCATTTCACCGCTCAAAATAGCTTTAAAGCCAGCAATCGTATCTTTCAATGAAACGTACTTACCGTCAGCACCGGTAAATACTTGTGCAACAAAGAAAGGTTGTGACAAGAAACGTTGAATCTTACGAGCGCGTGCTACGGCTTGTTTGTCTTCTTCAGAAAGCTCATCCATACCTAGAATAGCGATAATGTCACGCAACTCTTTATAGCGTTGAAGTGTATTCTGTACTCCACGTGCTACTTCGTAGTGATCGTCGCCAATAACTAACGGATCAAGTTGACGCGAAGAGGAATCAAGCGGGTCAACAGCAGGGTAAATACCCAATTCCGCAATTTGACGCGAAAGAACCAATGTAGCATCCAAGTGAGCAAAGGTTGTAGCAGGCGATGGATCCGTTAAATCATCCGCAGGTACATAAACAGCTTGGAAAGAGGTAATAGAACCATTCTTAGTTGAAGTGATTCGCTCTTGTAGAGCACCCATTTCACTGGCAAGAGTAGGTTGATATCCTACCGCAGAAGGCATTCGGCCCAACAAGGCGGAAACTTCAACCCCTGCTAATGTGTATCGATAAATGTTATCGATAAACATCAAAACGTCACGCCCTTCGTCACGGAAGTACTCAGCCATGGTTAAGCCAGAAAGAGCAACACGAAGTCTGTTGCCTGGAGGCTCGTTCATTTGGCCGTAAACCATCGCAACCTTATCGAGTACGCCAGCTTCTTTCATTTCGTAGTAGAAATCGTTTCCTTCACGAGTTCGTTCACCGACTCCCGCGAATACAGACAAACCTTCTTGCGCTACCGCAATATTGTTAATCAATTCCATCAACGTTACTGTTTTACCAACACCAGCACCACCGAATAAACCAACTTTGCCGCCCTTAGCAATAGGCATGATCAAGTCAATTACCTTTACGCCGGTTTCAAGGATCGCCGTTTCTGAAGCTTGGTCAGCATACGCTGGTGGCTCACGATGAATTGGATCATTACGAACGGCTTCTACTTCACCTGCGTTATCTACAGGGCGTCCAAGTACATCCATGATTCGACCCAGTGTACCTTGGCCTACAGGAACCGAAATAGGAGCACCCGTATTACCAACTTCCAAGCCACGCTTCAACCCTTCAGTCGCGCCCATCGCAATAGTACGAACGATACCGTCGCCTAATTGCGCTTGCACTTCCATGGTCAAATCAGCACTTGGAACAAGCAGTGCGTCATATACGTTTGGCACCGCATCTGCAGCAAACTTTACGTCTACCACCGCGCCAATGATTTCTACAATATTTCCGGAACTCATTTTGGTTTCCTCTTAAATACTAAATTTTAAATTCTTTCTAAACTCTGACACAAACTGAGAAAACATCGCCCTGAACACACACCGTGCTTTTATCGGGCCTCAGCGTTGTAAAGCGCTAAACCGCCGCCGCACCACTAACGATCTCAGAAATCTCCTGAGTAATCGCCGCTTGTCGTGCTTTGTTATATACCAACTCAAGCTCACCAATCAGATCACCAGCATTATCGCTCGCAGCCTTCATTGCCACCATTCGAGCTGACTGCTCACAAGCCACATTCTCAACCACCGCTTCGTAAATCTGAGATTCGATATAGCGTTTCAGAACGGTGTCCAAAATCGGCTTGGCTTCTGGCTCGTAGATATAATCAAATAGAGCAGGTACCTCGTTCGTTGCTTCTTCAGTAGTCGCAATTGGCAACAACTGATTTGAGGCTGGAGACTGAGTCATGGTATTAACGAACTCGTTAGACACCACATACAAACGATCTATGATTCCATCTTCATACGCTTTAAGCATTGAAGTAATAGCGCCCAAAAGATCAGTTAAGCTAGGTTTATCGCCATAGTGCGATGCTTCCGATACTACGTTTCCGCCAGTTCGACGAAAATACGCCAACGCTTTAGAGCCGATAGTTGCCACATCGATTTCTACACCGTTAGAGTCCCACTCGGCCATCTCGTTCATGGTTTTACGAAACACGTTCATGTTCAGTCCACCACAAAGTCCACGATCAGAGCTTACAACAATGTAGCCCACTCGCTTTACATCGCGTTCAACCGTAAAAGGGTGCTTATACTCTAAGTTCGCCTTAGCAATATGAGCTACAACTGAACGAATCTTTTGTGCATAAGGTCTAGCAGCCAGCATGCGATCTTGCGCTTTACGCATTTTGCTTGCTGCTACCATTTCCATGGCTTTGGTGATTTTCTGCGTACTTTTAACGCTTCCAATCTGATCGCGGATTTCTTTACCGACTGCCATAATTTATCTCGAATAAATGTTTACACAGATTCATGAGCCTTTACTCTGACCACCTTCAAACCTGACTAAAGGTGGCCAAAGAGCTTCGACTCTATGAATATAACTAGAAGCTTCCGTTTGCTTTGAAGTCTTTCAGAGCTTCGTGCATGCCTGATGAAACTTCGTCGGTTAGCTTAGGAGTCTTGTTAATGCCATCAATCAAAGACGCAAAGTTAGCTTTTATGTGTGCCTGCATAGCAGATTCACACGCAACAACTTGCTCTTTCTCAACATCATCAAAATAGCCTTCATTAGCAGCAAATAATGACAACGCCACTTGTGCAGTTGACATAGGCGCGTATTGCGCTTGCTTCATCAACTCAGTAACGCGCTCGCCTCGAGCCAATTGAGCCTGAGTTGCTTCGTCAAGATCAGATGCAAACTGTGAGAATGCCGCCAATTCTCGATATTGAGCAAGAGCCAAACGAATACCACCACCAAGTTTCTTAATGATGTTTGTTTGTGCTGCTCCACCAACTCGAGATACAGAAAGACCAGGGTCTACTGGCGGACGAATACCAGAGTTAAACAAGTCTGTTTCCATGAAGATCTGACCATCAGTAATCGAAATAACGTTGGTCGGTACGAACGCGGATACGTCACCAGCTTGAGTTTCAATAATAGGTAACGCAGTCAAAGAACCGGTTTTACCTTTAACACCACTCAAACGTTCAACTTCTGCTTCATTAATTCGCGATGAACGCTCAAGAAGACGTGAGTGAAGATAGAAAACATCGCCAGGATATGCTTCACGACCAGGTGGTCGACGTAGTAGTAATGACACTTCACGATAAGCAACAGCTTGCTTAGAAAGATCATCATATACGATTAAAGCATCTTCGCCGTTATCACGGAAGTACTCTCCCATGGAACAACCAGCGTATGGAGCAAGATACTGAAGTGCTGCAGAATCTGAGGCATTTGCCGCAACCACTGTTGTGTACTCAAGCGCACCATGCTCTTCAAGCTTTCGAACAACCGCGGCAACAGAAGAGGCTTTTTGCCCAACTGCAACATAGATACATTTAACGCCGTTGCCTTTCTGATTAATGATCGCATCGATCGCAACCGCGGTTTTGCCCGTTTGACGATCTCCAATGATCAACTCTCGTTGACCACGACCTATTGGCACCATTGCGTCAATGGATTTAAAACCCGTCTCTAGAGGTTGATCAACACCCTGACGCTCAATAACGCCCGGCGCTACCTTTTCGATTGGCGAGGTCTCAGTTGTCTCAATAGCACCCTTACCGTCGATAGGGTTTCCTAAGGTGTCTACAACGCGACCTAGAAGAGCAGGGCCGACCGGCACTTCTAAAATACGACCAGTACACTTAACTGTATCGCCTTCAGAGATATTTTTGTAGTTACCCATGATCACGGCACCTACTGAGTCTTGCTCAAGATTAAGTGCTAAACCAAAGATATCACCAGGAAATTCCAACATCTCGCCCTGCATTGCTTCACTCAAACCGTGAATACGTGCAATGCCGTCGGTCAAGCTTACAACCGTACCTTCAGTACGAGATTCAGCTGATGCTTCAAAGTTTTTAATCCGATCCTTAATCAGGTTACTGATTTCTGATGGATTCAATTGCGTTGTCATGACTTCAAGTCCTCAACGTTAATAAAGTTTCTATCAACGACTAACGCATTAGCGTCGTCGTCAACTTTTCTATTCGCCCTTGTGCCGAACCATCAATCACTAAGTCACCAGCTTTAACAATAGCGCCACCTACGATGCTTGCATCTACGGTTTCTTCAATGACCACTTTCATACCCAATCGGGCTTCAAGTGCACTGGTTAGTGATGTTTTTTGGTCGTCTGTCAGTGCGATAGCAGTTAGAACCTCAGCGTTAGCTAACGCTTTGGCTTTCGCCACCAACTCACTGAACTGCTGTTGAATATCATCTAAAGCTAAAAGACGGTCATTTTGCACAAGCAAATTGACAAAATTTTCGCCACCATCAGGTAACGAGTCTTTGCTTAAATCTGTCAACAACTCAACCACCTTAGAGCCATCAACACGCGGGTCTGAGACCAACGCGCTGAAGCTTTCATCTTGGCTGATAGCGGAAAGGTTCTCTAACGCAACAGTCCAACTTTCGTAGGAATCTGTTTCTTGCGCTAAATCGAACACCGCTTTGGCGTAAGGTCGAGCAATGGATGCATTATCTGCCATTCTTCTTACCTGTTTGGTTTGCGAACGTCGCTAAACATACTTGATGTTAGCTTGCCTTCAATTGCGACACTAAGTCTTCGATCAAAGCAGCATGTGCTGTTTCATCAATTTCTTTAGCGGCAATTTTACTCGCTGCAGCAACAGCAATAGACGACACTTGGCCACGAAGTTCTTCGCGAGCGGTATGTACGCCTTGCTCAACTTCAGCTTGAGCAGAAGCAACAATGCGCTCCTTCTCAGACGTGGCTGACTCTTTCGCTTCTTCAACAACAGCATTTCCACGCTTCTCAGCACTCGCGATAATTTCGGCAGCCTGAGTCTTAGCATTACTGACTAACTCGGCGGCTTCCTTTTCTGCGACTTCTTGAGCTTGCTGGCCTTTTTCTGCTGCTGCTAAACCATCTGCAATTTGTTTTTGGCGTTCAGCCATGGCGTTAACCATCGGCGGCCAAACAAACTTCTTGCAGAACCATACAAATAGAAAGAACGAGAGAGTTTGACCAATCAGGGTTGAATTAATATTCATCTTTTCGTTCCTCTACAGTTAGGTTGGTAAAGATTAAGCGGCTGCTTTCAATGCTTCCAATACGCTTGCGTCGATAAGACCAGAAGCGAACAAGAAGTATAATGCGATCGCTACTGCGATAATTGGAATCGCGTCAATAAGACCAGCGAGTAAGAACATTTTAGTTTGCAAAGAGTTTGCCATTTCAGGTTGACGTGCAACGCCTTCTAGAAAACGACCACCCATAAGGCCAATGCCGATTGCTGCGCCAACAGCTGCTAAACCCAACATAATGCCTACGGCAATTGCGGTCAAACCTACGATAGTTCCCATTTTGGAGCTCCTATACTTTAAAGATAAAAATTAAAATTTAAAAAAGTGCGATATTGATTAGTGGTGCTCATGAGCTTGGCTCAAATACACGATAGTCAACATCATAAAAATATATGCCTGCAGCGTAATAACTAGGATGTGAAAAATTGCCCAGCCAAGCTGTGCAAAACCACCCAAGATACCAAGGCCCAATCCAGCGCTGTACATCATTGCGATAAGAATAAAGATCAACTCACCAGCGTACATATTGCCAAACAGTCGCAAGCCTAAAGACAACGGCTTAGCCAACAAGCCTACTAGTTCCAACACAAGGTTAAATGGAATTAGGTATTTACCGAACGGTTGTAAAGACAATTCTTTACCAAACTCGACAGGTCCTTTGACCTTCAAGCTGTAGTAGATAATCATAATGAAGACGGCTAGTGCGGTACCCAGAGCAACATTCACATCAGTGGATGGAACGATCTTCATGTACTCAAAACCAGCTATTTTGAGCGCTTCAGGCAACCAATCGACAGGCAATAAGTCCATCAAATTCATAAAGAAAACCCAAACGAATATGGTTAACGCCATCGGGGCTATCCATTCGTTCTTCGCCTGCTTGGTAAAAGTGCTGTCTTTACTATCTTGTGCCATCTCAAAAAGAGATTCGACAAAACATTGCACTTTAGATGGTTTATCCGCACTAAACCCTTTGGCAATGCTTCGAAAGATTAAGAACATAACCACGCCCAACCCAAGAGACCACATCATGCTGTCTACATGGATTGCCATAAAGCCCATACTCGCCGCTTCTTCAGCGCCGTGTGCGAAGCCCCATGTGCCATCAGGGAATTGACCGTAAGTCAGATTGGTAAGGTGATGGTTAATATAACCAGCGCCTGTTAGTTCACCGTTTTCAGATGCCATATTGAAATCTCAAACAAAAATTTAAATTTTGTCTTGCTGCTTCTTGTTGGATGCCCACTTCAGCCTCTCAACCTTGGCTGCTTTGGTAGCATCCAAATACAGAAACAACAAATTAACGATTACTGCCGCTATAAGGTACGCAATTATAAACGGCAAAATCGACACTTCGATTACAACGATGAATATAGTCATCATTGCCAAAGTGAATATCATTTTCAGAACCACACTAATATAGAAGCGGATAAGCGCTTCACCTGCTGCGACTTCTCTTAACAGAGAAATGCGATAGGCTCCAAACAATCTGGTCGCCATAAACAGGCTCATCGTGGTGGCCACCAACCCTCCAAAGAATGCTGATAGCGCTTCGCGTAAGTCAAAGCAGTAATACATACTTAAGGCAAACACCATGGTGCCAAAAGCCTGCAATGCGGCTAACCTGAACATCGCGCCATGGTTTGTTTCGTGCTCAAACTTACGCTTTGTTTTGTTCATTGCTATGCCTTAATAACTGCGTGCGGAGTATAAAGGCTAGATGAACCTTTCGCAATGCTTGAAAACTCTTTTGTTTCAAGCAAAAACCGCAGATTCCTTCAGCCCTTCTTAAGACAATATTCTGTTAACAATTCAGAGACCGAAGATGACTGCGTGATTTTAAATAGAAATCACAACATCGCAAATTATGTTTTGATTTAGCGCTACTTAATATGCGCAAGAATTCCGTCTAAGACATCGAGGTTTTTATATTCAATGACCAACTTCCCCTTGCCCTTATTATCGTCGACCGAGACCTTGGTGCCGAGTGTTTCAGATAGGGACTCTTCTAACGATCGTATGTCGGGGCTCTTTATGGTTTTGACAACTTTCTTCTTAGGGTTAATATAGTCTCTAACCAATGCCTCTGTCTGTCGAACAGAAAGCTGACGTGCATACACCTCGTTTGCAGCTTGGTCTTGCATTTCTAGCGGTAAGCCCAGCAAGGCCCTTGCATGCCCCATTTCTATTTTTCCACTTTCGAGCAATTGTTTCGCGCCAAAATTTAAACTCAATAGTCGAAGCAGGTTAGTGACCGCTGCTCGAGAACGACCAACACTCTTGGCCATTTCTTCGTGAGTTAATTCAAACTCATCCATCAAACGCTTAAGGCCGACCGCTTCTTCTACCGGGTTAAGGTTTTCTCGCTGTATGTTCTCAATCAACGCAACAGCCAGAGTGGCCTCATCTGGAATGTTGCGAACCAAAACAGGCACATCTTCTAATTGAGCAATTTGCGCTGCGCGCCACCGTCGCTCGCCAGCGATTATCTCATATTGATCGTTCGCAATGGGACGGACAAGAATAGGCTGAATAATACCTTGCGCCCTAATTGAAGCGGCAAGCTCCTCCAAAGAGTCTTGATCCATGTTGGTTCGAGGTTGATATTCTCCTCGTTGCAATTTCTCGATTGGCAACGTGTTGGGGGAATCCACATTACTGCTGGGAACACCTTCTTCCAAGGTAGCACTGCCACCCAACAATGCATCCAACCCACGACCCAATCGTTTCTTCTTTTTGCTACTCATTATTAATCACACATTCCAGTTAAGCACTAACGGCTTTAGGGATTGATTTACCCAACATTTCATCAGCCAAACCAAGATAGGCTTTCGCGCCCTTAGATTCGGGGGCATAGTCAATTGCAGGCTCACCATAACTGGGGGCTTCTGCCAGTCGAACGTTACGAGGCACCACGGTATCGTAAACCTTTTCCCCAAAATGGGACTGTAATTGACGGCTAACTTCTCCTGACAGTGTATTTCGTTTATCAAACATGGTTCGCAACAACCCTTCGATTGATAATTTCGGGTTAAGAGTCTCTCGAATTTTTCGCACCGTTGAGATAAGCGCACTCAAGCCCTCCAACGCAAAATATTCACATTGCATTGGTATCAGCACTGAATCTGAGGCAACCAGAGCATTGATCGTAAGGACATTTAGGGCAGGGGGGCAATCTATGAAAATATAATCGAATGCGTCCTGTTGAGGGATAAGAGCTTTTTGCAAACGCAGCTCTCTGCCGATTTCGTTTAGCAACTCAACTTGAGCTCCAGCTAAATCGCCGTTCGCTGACATCACGTGTACACCACATTGACTTTTTACTATGGCTTGTTCAGCGGAGGCTTCACCGAGAAGCACATCATAAATAGTGCTCTCAATATCATCTGGATCGACACCACACCCCACCGTAGCATTACCTTGAGGATCCATATCAATTAGCAAGATTTTCTGTCCGCGCTTGACTAAGGAAGCAGCCAAATTAATGCTTGTTGTGGTTTTTCCTACTCCACCTTTTTGATTAGTAATGGATATTACTTTTGCCATTCGTTTGCCTACCAGTGTGAGAGTCACCCTTTCATAAGCAGGGCGTTATTTAGGCGCGTCGATCACTATTAAATTTCGTTGCGCATCTAATTCAGGTACTTTAAGTGCAAAGGTATCAAATTTTAAGCCCATCTTCTTAAGAACTTTCAATTCTTCTTTAGGAACTAAGCCTTTCATCGCCAACCAGCGACCATTTGAAGCAATGGCATTCTTTGAACCCTCAACGAATTTTTCCAAACTAGAAAAAGCTCGAGAGGTGACCATTGCAAACTTTTCCTTAGGCTCAAACTCTTCGATGCGCATATTTTTTACACAAAAGTTTTTTAAACCTAATTTGTTCGCAGCGTACATCTGAAATTGAGCCTTCTTGCCTCGAGTTTCGACACTGGTCACTTCCAAGGCTGGAGACAGAATGGCCAAAATCATACCGGGCAAACCGGCACCACTACCCACATCCAGTAAACTAGAACCCTTGATATAAGGCATGATACTGGCGCAATCAAAGACATGGACGCTTAGCATTTCATCAATATCATCCACGGCCGTAAGGTTATGGGTCTTATTCCACTCTGACAGCAAGTTCATAAACACCACCAAATTAGCGATGGCCTGCTCACCATAGGATACATTTAGAGCGTCCAAGCCCTTCATGATTTTACTCTCTAATGATGTATCTAAATCTTGTTTTGCATTCATACGGTTTCATTCTCCGAAGCGAAAAGTTACGCCTTCAATAAAACTCAGCTGCTGATTATAAGAGAAGGCCAAGCAAAAAAAACGCTATTTTCCCATTGAAAGTGTAAAGCCCATGATTTCACCACTTTTGATGAAAAACCGAATTACTAAAGCTGACTTCCTTTTATTGTGTTCTTTACGCTGCATTGCCGCGTTTTTTCAAATAGACCAACAACAAAGAAACCGCGGCGGGAGTAACACCTGAAATGCGTGATGCCTGTCCGACGGTGACAGGCTTATGCTGGTTTAGTTTTTGTGCCACTTCATTCGACAAACCTTTAACCAGCGAATAGTTCATATTGATATCTAGTGCCGTCTTCTCTTGCTTTTTCTGCTTTTCAATCTCGGCCTGCTGCCGATCTATGTAACCTTGATATTTCGCCTGAATCTCTAGCTGTTCTGCTACTTTTGAGTCTGGCACCGGCTCGCCCGCTCCAGGTAAAGTCAATAATGTGTCGTACGTTACCTCGGGACGACGCAATAGCTCCAGCAAGTTGGCTTCTTTCTTCAAAACGTTGCCTACGACACTCAATGCCACATCCTCTGGTACGGTACCGGGCTGTAGCCACGTCGACTTCAATCGCTGATGTTCTAACTCGATTGACTCCCTTTTCTCACAAAACCTTTTCCACCGAATATCATCAACCAACCCTAGGCCGCGCCCAACCTCTGTCAATCTGAGGTCAGCATTGTCTTCTCGTAGCAATAGGCGGTATTCAGCTCTTGAGGTAAACATTCGGTATGGCTCTTTCGTACCCATGGTAATAAGGTCATCCACCAAGACACCGATATAAGCTTGATCTCGAGTAGGGTACCAGCCCTCTTGATCACGAGTTAATCTTGCAGCATTAAGTCCAGCCAGAAGCCCTTGTCCACCAGCTTCCTCGTAACCAGTTGTGCCGTTAATTTGTCCAGCAAAAAACAACCCATCAACGTATTTAGTTTCCAATGTGGGTTTCAGACCTCGCGGATCAAAAAAATCATACTCGATTGCGTATCCTGGGCGTACAATTCGTGCTTGTTCAAAACCGACAATTGACTGAATAAAACTCAGTTGCACATCATAGGGTAACGAAGTCGATATTCCATTGGGGTAAACTTCATAGGTCCTTAAACCTTCAGGTTCAACAAATATCTGGTGTGAGTCTTTATCCGCGAACCGCACTATTTTATCTTCTATTGATGGGCAATATCTTGGTCCAACACCTTCTATGACCCCCCCATAGATGGGAGATCGATCTAGACCACCACGGATAATATCGTGCGTTTTTACGTTGGTGTGTGTGATGTAACAATTCACCTGTTCTGGGTGATGAGATACGTCGCCTAGAAAGGAAAAGACTGGCTCAGGTTTATCTCCTGGCTGTGCCTCCATTTTTGAAAAATCAAGTGTTCTCGCGTCGAGTCTCGCTGGCGTACCTGTTTTTAGCCTGTCAACCGTAAACGGCATTTCTCGCAGCCGTTTAGCTAATGCGTTTGATGGTGGATCTCCGGCCCGTCCGCCTTGAAAGTTTTCCATACCAATGTGCAGAATACCACCCAAAAACGTGCCAGTCGTAAGTACCACGGCTTTCGCATGAAACCTCAAACCCATTTGCGTAACAACACCGGTAACACGCCCGTTGTCCACAATTAGGTCGTCACAGGACTGTTGAAACAAAGCAAGGTTTTCTTGACCTTCAACAATATCCCGAATAGCGGCTTTATAAAGGGCCCTGTCAGCTTGAGCTCGTGTGGCTCTTACCGCGGGTCCTTTGCGAGCATTTAGTGTTCTGAACTGAATACCTCCACGGTCGGCGGCGAGAGCCATTGCCCCACCAAGCGCGTCGATCTCACGAACGATGTGCCCTTTACCAATACCACCAATAGCCGGATTACAAGACATTTGGCCGATGGTTTCAATATTATGTGTCAGTAATAATGTGTTAGCCCCAGTTCGCGCAGACGCTAATGCAGCTTCAGTACCTGCGTGGCCGCCACCAATCACAATGACATCAAATGACTCTGTATGGAACATGCTTCAATCTCTATTTTACCAGCACGCTGTACACGCAGGGTGCGTAAAACGTTCATGATGGTTAATTGAGCGAATTCTAACTCGTAGAGTCTCAAAGCTCTATAAATACTCTATCAAAAAGACATGAGTTTAGTTGTCCTGCTCTATTAACAGATCACGTAGGCCGGCTTTTGTTCGATCTGAAGGCTCAATAAAATACTGAGCTTTAAGGTTATCCAACTTGATTTGGTAGTCCTTTGAAGTTGGGTCTAACCCCGCGGATGCTGTTTGATATTGTTGATAGGCTGTATTGAATTGGCGTTGATTTTGACGATACCCCACCAATTCATTTGCCTTGGGTTGACTTAAGCCTTTGTCAACCAATGCTTGGTGGTAGGCCGAGTCATCCTGATGCACCAAGGCAAGCTGGTCAATGTCTTTTTGTTGCTCTACTTGTACATTAGATTGCGTTTGGCTCTGTTGCAATTCAGCTGGCAGAGAATCCTGCAACTCTGTCATTTTTACGTTGCGTTGGTCTTCACTGAGGGTGTCATCCGCTAATATTTCCAAACTAGACAGTGTGTATTCCTGATAGGCATCTTCCAACCCAAATAGAGCGCTATTTTCTCCATCACTGAACAACTCATCTCTCTTAAGTTTTAACTCAAGGAAATTGTTGCGTATCAAGTCCAGAAGCTGGTCGTTCTGCAGGTTTTCACCTAATAGTGGTTGCTGTTGAGTTTGCGACTCAAACTGTTTGTAACGCAAATAGTTTGCCAATAAGTTTCGGGCATCTCCCGCTGCTTTAGTCGGTAAATAATCAGTTATGTATCGTTGCAATTCGCCGATAGCTGCCTCGGCACCCAGCTCATCAGATGCACTTAGAAAGTAATCAAAGAAATCTCTGACCTGCTGATTTAGTACCAAGTTCCCCTGTAGATCCGAACTAAGCGCGCCGTCAATATCCGTACCTCTTAATGAATGAGCGAACTCCATTTGATCATGAGATAGTGGCGTTTTAGAAGTTACTATTGTGCTTTTTTCACTCTGAGTATTCAACGCCAACTTCTGTGGTTGGCTATTGATTTCGCTATCTGAAGAAGGGTTCGAATCTGCTATCTCTATAGACGTAAGTGTGTTCTGGTTATAGCTATAACCAAACAATAACCATAGCGCTGCACCAAACAACGCTACGGTTACTACTATTGATGCCTTTTTCATTAAACTAGTGTCTACAGCCCGCGATTTTTTAAGCGGTTCGCATGACTTCTGTATAGGCTAACAGGGTTAGTCCAGCCTCGAATACCGAACAAATGATTCACCGCATCGATGTGGTTCATGTGGTAACGACTGTAAATTACGTTGCCAAGCTTAGATGAACACTCACTGACTAAACCATCGTTTCGTTCGAAACCAAACGCCAATGCTGTAATCCCCAGTGGCCCATCGCTGATGTCGAAAAAATTTGTTAGTGGGTAAGTGCCGCTCCAAGAAAACATTTTCACATTGTGACCATCGATATTTACGTTCTCATTTATTGAACTACAGTTGCCACTCAACCCCTTGTTACCAAGCGCGTTGTTAAGCGCTGTGGTCCCGGCCGTACTAAGTGTCATTGCAGAAGCAAGCGAGTCTTGTGTGTTTTGGTTATTAGAAAGAAAGTTAATAACTGAGCCTGCCGCATTCGCGACGCTCACCGCGACACTTCGAATCACACCTTCGGGTAATACGCCCAACGCTATGTCGGCCACTTTAGACCCTAAATTGGCTCCGTTTACCGATGTTACTGAAGCTACTTTATGAGGCACTAACGACGCCGCTACTCTGGTCGTCGGTGCTCCTTGACTGTGTCCGATTAAATTGAATTTACTTTCAGGCAATGTCATCAAATAGTTAGCCAGTTGTTGCCCTCTGGCTTCCGATGAATTAAATGCCGAGACAGAGGCAACATACACCTTTGCGCCTGACCGTCGTAGGTTGTAGGGCACTGTGTGAAAATAATCTACCACGCCACCAACGCTATCAAAACCTGAAATACCGTGCACAAGCACAATAGGATATTTCGTTTTAGTGTACTGCGCGAAAGTGTTAGCACAAGCCAACGTACAGCAAAGAATACTTAGTAAAATAACAGCTCTTTTCATTTTTAGAATTCCTGTTTTTAGTCTAGGATTTCTTGATAGTTCTGCTCTTCAAACCTCGGTGTGCAAATCGCCAAGAACACAAGGTCGCTCGAACCTACGTTTTGTATCTTTTGCACTACATTTGGCGGTATTACTACTATATCACCCTGTTCTACCATCCACGTTTTCGGCCCAACCGTGACTTGGGCTGTCCCATCCAATAAGACATATCGTTCTTTGGTATTACGCAGCAAATGCGGTTTCGTTGTTTTATTTACTTCAACTCTAACTCTCGCTACAGACATTTCGTCATCAGCGCTGCTGTTATGCCACTCCTCGATAAAGCATCCTTCTTTAAAGAAATATTCGGTAGTTTTAGCCATTAGAAGTCTTAGTTAAGAGCAGAAAGCCCGAAGCTCAATCGGGCTTTCTATCAAGCACTTTTTAGTTATTTAGTGTGTCGTACACGTTCGCAGACATGCTCTTATTGCTTCCATTTCGAACCAACCTAACTTTAGTCCACCAACTCCACCATTTGCGCTCGGTGTAATCATTAAAGTCAGCTCTGATTCCATTAAACGTTCGATCATTTACAACCGTAGCGAAATCTCCACTTCGGCTGCTATTAATGGCTTCACTATGATCGGTATCATCGCCCATCAATATAGGGTAATGGCTTGCATACAGTGAAGACGGTGCTCGAGAATTTTTCAATTGTCCGTTTGTTCTTATGCCTCTATTACAAGATTCATAATCTCCAGCGGAGCGTGAACCACAAGCGCTGTGAAATGGGACAACGCTGTCATCATAACCTTTAATAAACCCTTTAGTAACTCGTAAGTATTGATCACCAGCGCCCACAAACCTCAATCGTGGCGTTGCATTTGAAGAAGTAGCCGTCGATCGCGCTATCGTAGGTCGCAAATCATTCAAAACTCCAATAGCGGATGTGGTTGGGGTAAACCCTAGAAAAAGATTCACTGCTCCTTTTTGAACTGAGTTAATGATCCCACTGCCATTCGCAACATTGAACGCAACGTCGGCAATTTCAGTACCGCCACCGGCTCCAGCAAAGTCCAGCACCGCCAGCACTCTGAAGTTATTCGAGTTGACTCCCCATTGCCCTAAACGGGTTAAAGCATCACGCAATACTAAATCGCCCGTAGAATGTGTGACGAATACGCAACCTGACGCACACGTTCGATTTGCTTCAAGTTGTTTAATTTGGGTACGGATAGAATCTTTGATTCCACCAGTGACTCGACTTGCAGATGACCAATACAATTTAGCCTCTGCACGCGATCCCCAATAGGAATTCCAATAACTGTTGGCATTCTGTTGTTGCTTGGAAATATTAGGTGGATTTGAAAGGTCACCAGCTTGAAAACCGTGAACTAAAACCACGTTTTTTCCAGCAAGTTTTGCGTGACCGGTTACACTGAATAAGAGTGATGCCACTAGTAAAAAGACTTTAGTCTTCATTGAATTATCCTCATTTGGTTGTACTTCTTATAGTGTGCTGATGAGTCTTTTTGCTCATTAAGCACGTTCTTAACTCTGTAGCAGTAACCTGATTACTAAATAGGTACGGCTAGTTTGGAACGCATACAACTGTTCCGGTACTACTTTACGGTCTAATTAACAATGCCCCTGAAAAACCAGAACACCGCGTTTGACTCTGTTTTAAGCAGGTCACGGTAATCAAAAATTATATTTAGTTGTTATCATCCTCCTCAGTACGGCTCGATTGCTCAGTTGTCGCAACCTGTGGCTCATTAACTTGTTCTTCATCTATCGCGCCCATTTGCCTTAAAAAAGCCAAACGTTCTTGTGATAGCTCATCTACAAACTCTTCATTATCATAGGATGAAAATGGAAACCCTTGGATTTGATACTCTTTCTTGTACGTTGAACCAGGCGAATCAAACGTTTCCCCTTGTTCTGCGCCTCGATGAAGTCTGACACTTCTCAATATATAAGGTCCTTCAGACTGTTGTAGAGTTAAGGCAGAAATATGTGCATTCAAATTTAGCAATCCATTCCCAGCTAACAACGGGCCTTCGTTTTGCAACTCGATCAGCGGACGCCGCGTCAACTTGTCTTCCAGGACGCCACGCAAAAAATAGTACCCACTTTGCCCAACGTTAACTTGAAGTGGGATCACCATGTTTGCGCCTTCGACTCGAGCGGGCATCACACCAATGATTTGCGCTGAGGGTATGTCATATCTGAAAGATACCGTCGTGAATAAATCTCGGTCGCCCACTTTCGCTGTCAACTTAACCAACATTTCCGTTGTCATTAAATGATTGGGAGCCAGATTAGTATCAAAATTCGCTGTAAATTCAGTCAATGACGAGTTTGTTGCCTGAAAGTTTAGAGGCAACGGAATATCTCCGTTAGCGCCTGACAAAGTGCCGGTTACCCCGATGAAAGTATCGGTTGGGGCTCCTGATATTTGAACCCTCGTTTGTATAAGGTCTCCTTGGAAGTACTGATAAGTATCGGTGGCTGCGGCTAAACGAATAGGATTTTCATCGCCGTCACTTTCAGGAAACGGTAAATCAACTTCGGTAAACTCAAAAGGTTCTGGCTCTTTAACGGCGTCCGGATTAAACACTGGTTGAGATCCGATAGGGTACTTACTGGTTTCTTCGTATAAGTCTGCGATCTGCTGAAGCTGCCCTTTGAATACTTCTGATTCATAAGGATTGAATTCTTCTACGTCATCTTCCTTTTTTGACTTTGGCTCGTTGGTTGCGGTTGAAGCGAGTGTTACCACCGGTTCAACGCCTGGCTCTGCATTAACCGATTCACCAATATTGCGTTCTGCCTGGTTGTTAAACAACCACCAACTTAACCCTAAAATACAGACCAACACACTCAGCACAATAACGACAGTTCTTCTTCTCATGCACGCCTCTCCTTGAACATGTTTTTCATGTCGATGTGTAGTCTGTGTTTTGTAAAGAGCCGTCTGTTCATTGCCGTACGTCGTTGTGAATAACTGGTTTAGTCACGTACTACATTTGACCAAGGCTCTCTTTTAGCAAAACTTTTCGTTAGTTACCAGATCAAATGTCTAGTAACGTTAAAACTTTCATAAATAGTGGTTATATCTTATATAAAACGCAATCATTACTAGACAATAGACAAGCAATGGGAATCAATCGTATTTATTGGAGTTTCTTATTTTTCCGTCTTTATCCGTTAGATTAAATTTCTTTTTAAGATCTCTACACATACCAGAGGTTGATATAGTTCCATTATTAAAGTCATCAAATGATTGAGGAACCATGGTTAGCGTTTGGCACTCAACGTCATTCTTCCGTATTTTGTAATTGCCCCCTCCCAATGGACCGGTTTCCCTTTCAATATTTTTTCTTACCCCTTCTATGGGTGCACTAAAGGATTGCGTAAATGACCTAACTTCCTCAGACTTCCTTGAAACAGCTTCCTTAGCCTCATTTCGAATAAGCTTAGTGAAGGACTCGTTATAAATTGATGGAATAGCAATGGGTTGAGAAGTCTGTTTATCTTTACTCAACAAAACATCTTTAAACTGCTCGATGGGAGTAGGGGGGATTTCTTCCTCTGGTTTTGGCTCCTCGGATTCTTCTTCCACCATTTCCTGAAAATCCGTTTTTTGAGTATCTTTACTATTATCTGTAGATGTCTCTTCCTTAACTTCAGCGAGGGGTTCAATTTCTAAATAGAGCTCGGTTAAAACTGTATCCGTCTTATCGGATGCGACCGGCCTTAGCTCCAAACCTAAAACGATCAAATGCACAACGACGGCCGCAACAAGTGCCAGCCATATCACGCTTCTTGAATACATTTTATTTACTGCACCGATACCCTCCATGGTGGCTATATTATGGCGCGATTAATCGGTTTTTAGATTTATGGTTAATTATTAATGCTAACAAACAAGAGCCCTAATAAACGGCGTTACTTTCCAATACAAAAGCCACCAAATATCTCACCTAATAAATCATCTGAACTAAATTCCCCTGTTATCTGATTTAGCGAGTTTTGGGCTTGTAGCAGTTCATCAGCCAGTAACTCTCCAGCGTTATACTCTTTTAACTGCCTCAGCCCTCGTTCCACTGAATCCATCGCATCAGACAAGGAGCTTATGTGACGACGCCTGGCGGTAAAAATAGATTCGGAGTTTTGAGAATAACCAACGATGTCCTTAATGCAATCTTTTAATTGATTTAATCCGTCGCCATTTTTCGCTGAGATAGCAATACCATCACTGTGTGGAAAGTCCTCATCCAACAAATCCTTTTTATTAAATACCTTTGTTAATGACAGTCCTTCTAACTCAGGAAATTCTGAAACGTCCGTCAGTGGTGACTCACTGGCATCTATTAAAAAGAGAACATGGTCAGCATCCTTTATAGCCACTCTAGCTCTCTCGATCCCAATTTTTTCTACTCTATCGCTACTGTTTCTTAATCCTGCTGTATCAATAATATGAACAGGCAAACCATCTATATCAATTGTTTCATTAACGATATCGCGAGTCGTGCCGGCTACCTCAGTAACAATTGCCGTTTCTTGCCCGGCTAAAGCGTTCAATAGGCTGGATTTACCAGCGTTGGGCCTTCCCGCTATTACCAATCGTAACCCGTTTCTCAATATCGCTCCCTGACCCGCTTGAGCAATGGTGCGTTTAAGGCTGATTAACAGAGCTTCAATACTGTTTCGAATTTTGTCATCTGCTAAAAAATCAATTTCTTCGTCAGGGAAATCGATGGCCGCTTCAACATACATTCTTAGATAGATAAGCTCTTTTAATAACTCATTAATCTTATTTGAAAACTCTCCCTGTAATGAGCGCACCGCTCCTTTCGCTGCCTCAGACGTACTACTGTCAATTAAATCAGCAATGGCTTCCGCTTGAGCCAAGTCTATTTTGTCATTAAGAAATGCTCGTTCCGAAAACTCTCCCGCTCTGGCCGGTCTAGCCCCAAGTTCAATGGCGCGGCGAACCATCATATCTAAGATAACCGGTCCGCCATGACCTTGAAGTTCAACTACATCTTCGCCAGTAAACGATTTTGGACCTGAAAAGAATAGGACCAATCCAGTGTCAATTGTTTCTTCTTCGTGGTCTTTAAAAAGAGCGTACATCGCTATTCTGGGTTTTAATACTAAGCCCGATATTTTTTCGCCAATATCCTTGGCCCTAGACCCTGATAGCCGAATAACACCAACCCCTCCTTTTCCAGGAGGGGTCGCGATTGCAACAATAGTATCTTGATCGAGTACCAATGTACCGAAGCTCTCTTAGACTGCGTATTTTCTATTGATATACCATTGCTGAGCCATAGACAAAATATTGTTCACAACCCAGTAGAGCACTAACCCTTGTGGGAAAGTTGCAAAGATAAAAATGAAAACGATCGGCATGATCATAAACACTTTCTTCTGAATGTCTTCCATCGGAGCAGGATTCAGCTTAAACATGATGAATTGAGTGACACCCATCAATACAGGAAGTATGTAATAGGGATCTGGTGCCGACAAATCCTGCAACCATAATGCGAACGGTGCTTGCCTTAGTTCCACGCTTTCCAAGAGAACCCAATACAATGCAAAGAATACAGGCATCTGCACTAAAATTGGCAAACATCCTCCCGCCGGATTTATTTTTTCCTTTTTGTACAAAGCCATCATTTCCATTTGGAATTTCTGACGATCATCCTTATAACGCTCTTTTAAAGTCTGTAAACGCGGTTGTATTTTCTTCATTGCCGCCATCGACTTTCCACTTTTATCAGAAAGCTTAAAAAAGGCGGCTTTAATTAATACGGTGAGCAATATGATTGCCCAACCCCAGTTTCCGACTATGTCATGAATTTTTTCTAACAACCAAAAAAGCGGGTCTGCTATTACAGTCAAAAAGCCATAATCTACCGTACGAGCCAAACCGGTAAACCCTTGCTCTTGAAGTGCTTTTAATCGGTATTGAGTTTTAGGCCCAACGTACAATTGCGTGCCTACAGTACCTTGACTATTTGGCGCCACAATGTGCGGATTTGAATTCCGATACCCTATACGATAATTGGGTTGTGCTTCATTACCCGCTAAAGAATACAATTCCTTTTTAGCATCTGACGGGATAAATGCGCCAACAAAATAGTGTTGTAGCATTGCTACCCAAGACTTTTCAACAGGCTGTTCAAGTTTTAGGTTTTCATCCTGCATGTCACCGAAGTCGTACTTTTTATATTTATCTTCTACAGTATAGTAAGCACCACCTGTGTAACTGGGCAATTGACCAAAGCCACCACCGCTCCCAGCGGGTTCAGTGCGCCTGAACTGTCCATAGAAAAAGCCGCTCCATTGAGAAGAAGTCGTATTATCAATCGTATAGTTAATATCAATAACGTAACTATCTCGTTTGAAAATCAGGTTCTTTGTATACCTAATGCCATCTGTTCCAATGTAGGTAAGAGGCACATTCAGCTGATCTGCGTCACCTAAGTTGTATTCTTTTTTAGCGTATTGGTATGGCGTTCTATGCGTCGGCGCTAAGTTTTCTTTACTTGCGATTAGTAAACCATCTTCGACGATAAACTTTTCTTCGACTTCATTCTTTAATAGAACAAAACCTTGATCAGGAGTTTCTCTAGACGCTAGTTCCTGCTTAAGCTCTAATCGTTCTATCGTTGCACCAATGGTATTGATTGTGGCAATAACCAAATCTGTTTCGACTCTAATTAACGCCCCATCGGTAGCTAAATCATCTTTCTCAGAATATACGTCTTGAGATAATTGGGGAGTCTGCGGAGTTTCACTACTAACGTCAATTTGAGGCACCACTGGTGTGGATTGCTGCTCAACCACAGCGGGTACTTCCGGTGTGGATTTGGAGAATTCTAACCATTTCAAATACAACACCATTGATATGGTGAGGAGGCCAATTAGCAGTAAGTTACGTTGGTTTTCCATAATAAATAATAGTACGAGCAAGAATTGCCTAGATATGGGGGCGTATTCTACCTATTTATAGGGGTAACAAAAGGCGAATAACGAAGATTCACTTTAATCTTTAGTCTTATTTCTTTTCGAATGGTTTGGATTACCTAAATCATCAATATTCTGTCGCACAACATCCGGCACTGGGTCAAAGCCGTGCCCCCCCCAAGGGTGACACCGACAAACTCTCTTAATTGCTAAACAAGACCCTTTGAATGCTCCATGAAGTTCTAATGCATCTCTAGTGTATTCAGAGCACGTTGGCGCAAATCGACAATTTGTCCCCAATAATGGACTAATCACAAGCTTATAAACCCAAAAAACAGCATTGAACAGTTTTTTAAGCATCGTCTCTATTCTGTTGATGTGAGTTCCAACGCTGCCATTTTAATAACTTGACCCAAAGCTCCTCTAATTCAGCTCTCACCTCACCATTAGAGGCATTACGAGCGGCTGGCTTCACGGTAATCACAAGTTTAGCGGCAACTAGCTCCGCTTTTTTATGACGATAAAACTCTCGAACTATTCTTTTCAATTCGTTTCTACGAACGGCCAGCTTAGATACTTTTTTAGAAACGGTGACGCCCAACTGACTTTCATGAGTCACGGATAGAACATTGAAAGTCAACAGCCGTGTATTTCCCCATTGTTTGTTCCCATAGACAAGTTTAAATTCTTCAGGAGACTTTAAACGTTGATGCTTACGTAACTTGAATGACATAGGTTCTTTAGAAGCAGCCTCTTAAGCTGACTAACTATTTGGGAACAAAACTTTTCTTTGATAGAGACTCAGAGGGAATGATTACAAAGTCACTACCCACTAAATATTAAAAGCCGTTTGCTTTTACACAAACGGCTTTTAATATTTCTAGTAAGTGACACACAACTAAGTACGTCGACTTACAGTACACTAACTGAAAATTAAACAGTTAATGATGCACGACCCTTAGCGCGACGAGCATTGATAATGGCTCGGCCATTTTTTGTAGCCATGCGAGCGCGAAAACCATGAGTGCGTTTACGCTTAATTTGACTTGGTTGGAAAGTACGTTTCATTTTAAGGAACCTTTTTTTAACTCAAATTTAATTGAGTGTGACTAAAACTAGTTTTCGTTCTTTCAATCGCGACCTACTCATAAACCATAACTACCTTAAGAGGGTTAATAGTAAACGAATAGTCTGACAGTTAATTAGGCTGTTAAACGACCTACTTCAAACGGGGTGCAAAGGTACTCACTTTATCTACTATAGTCAACAAAATAAGCGCAATCTTTGATGTTTTTTTATAACTCTTTTTTGCCAACTAAATTTTTAAAATCGAGCTGAGAGCGTTATATTATGCGGCCGTCAGCAATGTTTGCGATTCTGGGATGCCAGTACCATTTGGCTAAACGCCAAAGACTATTGTGCAAAAATGGTTTAGCACCACCAAACTCGCTTTGTCTTATGACCAAGCTCACCATCTAATCATTACCAAACTATTTGTAATAATGGAAAATACACTCCTTTGGGATAAGTGCCTTCATAAACTCGAAAGTGAAATAGAGGAACGCGACTTTCACACCTGGGTTCGTCCGTTAACTGCCGACAATAATGACAGTTATCTTATTTTGTACGCTCCTAATCGATTTGTGGTTGATTGGATAAAAGAAAACCTTTTTGAAATCGTTTTGTCTACAGCACAACATTTTGCTGGCAACAGCATTGAAATAGACGTTCGAATGCTCGAAAGCAAGCAACAAGACAAGCCTAAAAGAAGCGCTCCTAAATCATCCGAACCAAACCTAGGTGAATCGATTGATACCTCTTCTGAGTTTGGCACCAACGTACTAAATGCCTCTTTTAGTTTCGAGAATCACGTTGAAGGTAAGTCTAATCAAATAGCTAGAGCTGCCACCAAGCAGGTCAGTGAAAACCCTGGAACCGCGTATAACCCGCTCTTTATCTATGGCGGTGTTGGATTGGGAAAAACCCATTTAATGCACGCTGCTGGCAATTTAATTCATCAAAACAAAAAGAACGCCAATGTTGCGTATGTGCATTCTGAACGGTTTGTGTCGGATATGGTTAAATCCATCGGGAAGAATTCGATGGATAAGTTTAAATCGTATTACCGTTCACTCGACGCCCTATTAATTGATGATATTCAATTTTTTGCTGGCAAGAATCAGTCCCAAGAGGAATTCTTCCATACCTTCAACACATTACTCGAAACTGGTGCTCAAATAATTTTGACCAGTGATAAATTCCCTAAAGAGATCAACAACCTTCAAGAGCGTCTCATCTCTCGGTTCGAGAGTGGCCTAACCGTTAGGATTGACCCGCCTGAACTGGAAACTCGAGTTGCCATCCTAAAAAATAAGGCTCAAAAGAACCAAGTAGAATTAAGTGACGAAGTTGCTTTTCTAGTAGCAAAAAAAATCCGCTCTAACGTCAGGGAGCTAGAAGGGGCCTTACATAGGCTTGTGGCAAGCTCTAGGTTTACCAACCGTGAAATCGATATTGACCTTGCAAAGGACACACTGCAAGACCTTACTCTTTTTCAAGAACGTAAGATATCTATAGAAAATATACAGAAGACCGTTGCTGAGTTTTATAGCATTCGCGTATCAGATTTAAAATCTAAACGACGCAACCGACAAATCGCCAGACCTAGGCAAATCGCCATGGCGCTTTCGAAAGAACTAACCAGTCTTAGTCTGCCGGATATAGGAGACGCCTTCGGCGGTAGAGACCACACAACCGTAATACACGCTTGTAAAAAGGTAGATGAGCTCACTAGAACAGAACCAAAAATCAATGAAGACTATAAAAGCTTATCGAAAATTCTCTCTGTTTAGCTAACCATGATCTCATATGTATAGCACCTAATACCCTGTGGATAACTTCTGTATAATTACGGTATGATTATTTAATAACAGTTATCCACAATTCATCCACAGGTTATGCAAGCCTTGATGATAATGTTATCCACAAGGATAAAATGACGTAGGTTATTGAAAAATAACAATTAATTTCGCTTTTACTAGTTATATACAGCCCTAGTAATAACTATAAAAACCTATAAGTAAACAACATGAATATTAATATACAAAAAGAAACGTTGGAAAAACCGCTTTCGCAAGTAATCGGCGTCGTTGAAAAAAGACAAACACTCCCAATCCTTGGCAATGTGTACATGGAGTTAAATCAAGGAACATTAACGCTCGTTGGCTCAGACTTAGAAACTGAAATAACTACAAAAGTAGATAACGTCAGTGGGCAAGATGGAAGAACGACGGTTTCAGCTAAAAAACTATTTGATATATGTAAATCGCTAAAAAACGAAGCATTGTTAACTTTATCGACAGAAAGCGATAACAAAATGGTTGTCTCGGCTGGTAAAAGTAGATTCACTCTGCAAACATTGTCAGCAGAGGATTATCCCAGATTAGAAGAAACCCATTGGAAGCACGATTTTTCTATTCAACAAAAACAATTGAATAGACTACTGACCAAAACATCGTTTTCCATGGCACAACAGGACGTACGTTATTTCTTGAATGGTTTGTTATTAGAAATACACAATAACGATATCTTATCTGTCGCAACAGATGGACATCGATTAGCCAAAACGCAAGTACAAGTAGACAATACAAATGTCGATTTTGTTCAAAGCATTGTTCCTAGAAAAGCTGTGTTAGAAATAGGTAAGTTTCTTGATGCAGGGAGTGAAGATCTTGTCGAAATGAAACTCAATGCCAGTCACGTATCCATCAAGTCTGGTAATTTCATGTTCATATCCAAGTTGATCGATGGTCGGTTTCCTGATTATGAAAAAGTTATTCCAGCAAATCTTGATAAACACATAATTATTGACCGTGAAAATCTTATCGAAATCTTGAGTAGGGCGGCTATACTGAGCAATGAAAAGTTTAGAGGTGTGTCGCTAAAAGTAGAAAATAACCTACTGCAAGTACGTTCACACAACCCAGATCAAGAGCATGCAAAGGATGAGATGGAGGTGGCTTACGCCGACGCAGCGATAGAAATTGGATTTAATGTCAGTTATTTATTGGAAGCACTTAGAGCTTGCGATTCAGAAAACATCGATTTAGGTTTATTGGACCCAAACACTAGTTGCACTTTTCACGCTGAAGGCTCAGCAGACACGCTCTATTTAATAATGCCGATGCGTCTTTAAGACAAACTATTCATATTAGCCTCGATTAGTACCGAGGCTTTTTTTTGTCTGGTCAAAGTTGGTCTCACATGTTCCACGTGGAACATAACGAGCAAAACACTCACTAAATGTTTCACGTGAAACATACACATCAAAAAGAAGATAATACCCAGATACTCAAAGGAAATGAGGTTGCCCACACTTTTCAAAAATAGATTGAATTAACCGTTATTTAAATAACGGTAACTCAGCTATTCGCCAGATAGTTTGTTACAATGAGTGAGTTAAAAACACGCTCTCACGACGATAAAAATAATGAGTTACGATTCCAGTAGTATTAAGGTATTAAAAGGCTTAGACGCGGTTAGAAAGCGTCCAGGGATGTATATCGGCGACACCGATGATGGCACCGGTTTACATCATATGGTATTCGAAGTTGTCGATAATTCTATTGATGAGGCATTAGCTGGACATTGCTCTGGTGTTAATGTGGTTATTAATCAAGATAACTCTATCTCTGTCTGGGATGACGGGCGTGGTATACCTGTTGGGATTTTAGAGGAAGAGGGGAAATCGGCAGCAGAAATCATCATGACGGTATTGCACGCTGGTGGTAAATTCGATTCAAATTCATATAAGGTTTCCGGCGGATTACACGGAGTAGGTGTGTCTGTTGTAAACGCGCTTTCTGATTGGTTGAAGCTGGAGATTGATCGGGATGGAAAGAAGTATTTCCAAGAATATCATTTAGGAGATCCGCAGGAAGACTTAAAGGAAGTTGGTACATCAGACAAAACGGGTACTAAGGTAACCTTTAAACCCAGTGCTGATATTTTCGCTATAACTGAATATAGTTATGATATTTTGGCCAAACGATTGCGCGAATTGTCTTTTTTAAATTCGGGTGTGCGCGTTGAGTTGTCCGATGAACGGTCCAAAAAACGAGAGGTATTTCAGTATGAGGGGGGTATTGCCGCTTTTGTAGAGCACCTCAATAAAATGAAAACACCTCTAAATAAGGACATTATTCAAGTCCAAGGCGACAAAGATGGCGTCACCGTAGAGGTAGCTTTACAATGGAATGATTCATACAAAGAGAATGTGTTTTGTTATACAAACAATATTCCTCAACGTGACGGGGGGACTCACCTCTCAGGTTTTAAAGGTGCACTCACCAGAACCCTTAATCACTATATTGATGAATCAGGGTTAGCTAAAAAGGAAAAGGTCAACGTAAGTGGGGACGACTCTAGAGAAGGGTTGACGGCTGTTTTGTCCGTGAAAGTACCAGACCCTAAATTTTCATCTCAAACAAAAGATAAACTTGTCTCTTCAGAAGTAAAAGGCGTCGTTGAGTCAGTAATGAATGAGAAGTTAGCGGAGTTTTTGTTAGAAAACCCCGCTGAAGGTAAAAAAATAGCCGAAAAAATAGTGGATGCCGCTAGAGCGCGAGATGCCGCTCGTAAAGCTCGTGAAATGACACGCCGAAAGGGGGCTTTGGATTTGGGTGGCTTACCTGGAAAACTCGCTGATTGTCAAAATAAAGACCCCGCCTTATCTGAAATTTATCTGGTGGAGGGTGATTCAGCGGGTGGTTCAGCTAAACAAGCGAGAGATCGGTCGTTTCAAGCTATTTTGCCATTGAAAGGGAAAATATTAAATGTAGAGAAAGCCCGCTTTGACAAGATGCTCACGTCGGATGAAATAACCATTTTGATTACAGCGTTGGGTGCTGGCATCGGCGATGACGACTTTAATATAGAGAAGTTGCGGTATCACCGTATTATTATCATGACCGATGCGGACGTAGACGGTTCGCACATTCGAACGCTGCTCTTGACGTTCTTCTATAGACAAATGCCCGAACTTATTGAACGAGGCTATATCTATATTGCTCAGCCGCCGCTATATAAAGTGGGGACTGGTAAGTCTCAAAAGTACGTTAAAGACGATATAGAGTTCGAAGCGTATTTACTAGAATTGGCTCTACAAAAGTCTGTGATCATAAATGCCAGCAATAATGTTGAAATAGCTGGAGATGAACTGAAGACAATATGTAGAGAATACTTATCGGTAGAAAAAACAATAGATAGATTATCTCAAGACTATGATCCAGTTGTATTGAAGGCGTTAATAGACAGCTCTGTAGATCAAGATAAATTAACTAATGAAGTGGTTGAAGGAATACAAAACTCTTTAAATAAAGAGGGTTACGAAACTCCTAAGTATGAACTCACTCTGGTTAAGAATGGAGTTGCTAGTTTGAAGATTGAGCGAACTCTTCATGGAATGACATCAGAGAGCGAGTTTGGAGGTGATTTTTGGTCGTCTCCAGAATATACGTCAATCAAAGCGCTTGCCGAAAAACTTGAAACAAGTTTGGGTAGCAATATGTTGGTTCGAAGAGGTGAACGTGAAGTTGAGTGTGACGAGTTTTCTGATGCACTTACGTTTTTGATGAGTAGTGCGAAAAAAGGGCTTAACGTTCAACGGTATAAAGGCCTTGGTGAGATGAACCCTGACCAACTTTGGGAGACAACGATGGATCCTGATGTTCGTAGGCTATTAAAAGTTGTCATAGAAGATGAGGTATCCTCTGATGATACGTTTACCATACTTATGGGGGATCAAGTTGAGCCAAGACGTGAATTTATAGAAAAAAACGCCTTCACAGTATCAAACTTGGATGTCTAAGTAATCACTTTAAAAACAATAACTTAATCCATTTTTTTTGCTGTTTGTGTGTAAATTTTGTCCGCTCTCGCAAATCTTTTTCTGTTTTTAGGGTCGTTACCCAGAATAAGAAGCGAATATGGCAACGATTTTTTACTCGAAGTCATGAAAATCAGAGTTTTATTATTAGAACTCTGGTTTTACTAATTCGTTAGTGAACTGTTCTTGGGATAGTCAGTAAAAACTTAGGAATGGCTACTTCAACCTGATTTCGATTCTCTTCTGTATTGTCTGGAGCGAGAAAATAATACTTCCCTTCCATGGTGCCCATGTCCGTCGCTAAAACCGCACCACTTGTGTATGAATAGCTGGCTCCAGGTTCAATCAAGGGTTGCTCTCCTAAGACTCCTTCTCCGTAAACTTCTTCTACCTTCATATTGGCATCTTGGATGACCCAATGTCTGGATAGGAGCTGATACGGGGTTTGAGTATTATTTTCAATATTGATGGTGTAGGAGTAGACATATCTGGAAGAGGTAATGTCTGATTGTTGTGGCACAAAGTGACTTTTAGCGCTTATTTTAATATTGGGGATGACGGTGCTTTCTGAGACGTTTGACATAGTCGAGTTTAGATATCTTGGTTTACGCAGACTGGGTATATAAGGTAACTGATTTTTCTTTTTTCTTTGGGATGCGGGCCAAGGTCATATCTCTACCCCATACACACCCCGTGTCTAGTGCTAGTAGCTGAGGAGTATTTACCAGTCCGAGAGCAGACCAGTGCCCGAAAATAACACGATACCCATCTAAGGAGCTATTTTTTATGTGAAACCAAGGAATTCTGTTCTTACGCAATTTTCCACTGTATCCACTTTCGATTAGGTTTAGATGCCCCTTAGGGCTACAAAATCTCATTCTAGTGAAGGCATTAACTGTGAACCGCCTACGTTGGGTCTTTCCAAGTTCTGAGCTCCATTTACTTGGAGAGTTACTATATATTTTTGATAAAAACCTAATACACTTCGTTTCATTCTTGAACACATTATGGACTTCGTCAGCCTGCTTTTGAGCTTGAGAAAGCGTCCACCATGGATAAATACCAGCATGACATAGGACAAAGCCCATCTTGTCATTTACTACTACTAGAGGTTGATTCCGAATCCAAGTTGCCAACTCTATTGAGTCATGAGCATTAATAACGTTAGATACGGTGTCGTTATGTTTGGGTGAGCGGAGACCGTAAATCATTGATAGCAAATGAATGTCATGATTTCCTAGAACGGTAACACATTGATTTTTAAGGGATTTCAAAAGTCTTAGAGTCTCTAAAGACTTAGGGCCTCTGTTTACTAAATCACCGACACATAGAAGTGTATCTTGGTTTGTATCAAAATTAACCCGATCCAGGAGTTTAGCTAATGGGTCGTAGCATCCTTGGATATCTCCGACTGCGTAGATAGTCATATTGGCTCCCACCTATCGGTCGTAAAGACGACAAAAAAGAGCCTTATTGAAACAATCAATAAGGCTCCATGATTAACATCAATGCAAAATCTAAAAATCAAATTCTTCTTCTATAACTTTACCGTCATTGATTGAATCTGTACGACCATTCTCAACGGTGGTCTTAATGAAAATATAAGGATCAAGTTGCTTCTCAAGAGCAGAATCTATCCCCAATAACTTTGCGCGACTGTCGACTAAGTCCAACGCCGTTAGTCCTAACCGCGTGCCACCATTGTCACTGATTTCGTTAATAGGATAATAAACAGCGCTTGAGACGCTTCTTCCAATCCCATCGCGGAGATTAGTTGGCCCTAAAAATGGAAGCATCAAATAGGGGCCGGGTTTTACACCCCAAACAGCAAGGGTTTGCCCTAGATCTTCGGGTGTCTTATTAACACCTTGATGTTTTGCTACATCGAATAAACCAAGAACACCGATTGTGCTGTTAACGACAAACCGATAGGTGTTTCCTAGAGCTCGGTCAACCTTACCTTGCAGTAAATTATTAACAGCGCTTATTGGCTCTCCTAGGTTTGAAAAAAAGTTCGAAACACCAGTTTTCGCTGGTTTAGGAAGCACAGCATCGTAGCCCTTTGCTATTGGCCTTAAAACCAGTCTATCCGCAGTAGTGTTAAACGAATAAATAGAACGGTTTAATCCTTCTAAGGGGTCCTTACTTTGATTCCATTCATACGACACCGTTTTGTTAGTGCTGCTACATGCCTGAATAAATGAAAAAACAAATAATAATAAGATAACGCGAGTGATTTTCATATTTTCAACAACCTCCATCTTGTCTAAATAAGGACCATTATACGATGCAATTAATCACAACGAGCTCACATATAATTAACAATTTGAAACCTGATACGCTAAGTAAAAAAAGCGCGAACAATATGGTTCGCGCTTTTCACCTATATTAATAACAATTTTCTTACTGTGCAGGTGCTTCCTGTTGCGATGCTTCTTCAGAGGCCGCTTTTAGTTGAGCTTGCTTTTGTTGAAACAAAGCTTCGAAATTAATAGGAGAGAGCAATAATTGTGGGAACCCTGCCTTACCTACAAGATCAGAAATAGCTTCACGAGCAAAAGGCAACAAAATATTTGGACAAGCGATTTCGAGAGCCAATGGAATGTCTTCTTCTGTAAGGCCAGAAATGTGGAAAACACCAGCTTGTAGTACTTCCACCAAAAATGCAGTCTTTTCGCCCATTTTTGATGTGACCGTCATCCCTAGAACAACTTCAAAAAAGTCATCTTGATCAAGCTTAGCTGTCTTGATCGAAGCTTCGATAGAAACTTCAGGTTTAGAAGGGTCATCTAAAAATATTCCTGGTGCATTAGGGGACTCTACAGACGAGTCTTTGAGGTATATTTTACGTATATCGAAAGCGTGAGCTTGTTCTTCAGCCATAATAGTTTATTAAGTATCTTTAGTTTTTGTTCGGTTGAATGCTAGCAACAGGAAGGTTTTCCTTTGTCCAGGCAATTAGTCCACCGCGTAGAATATTAACGTTTGAAAACCCCATTGCAACCAACTTTTTGGCAGCACTTTGGCTTCGACCGCCTGTGTGGCAGGTCAAAATAACCGTTTTGTCCTTGGATTTCAGAAGATCCTTATTGGAATCTTCAAAATCTTCAAGCGGTACGTTGATAGATTTTGGAATATGAGAAACAGAAAATTGATCAGGCTTATTGACATCAATTACGATGGATTTACCACCACGCTGAAGCGCCGGTAGTTCAAGCGCAGACACAAAGTTAGCACCACTTACACCACCTCTAAGAAATGAAAAGATGACTAAGTTAAATAGCACCGCCCAAGCGACAAACCAGATAATATTCTGGTTAATAAAATCAATAAACATATAAGTGTCGGACGCCAAGGCCCAAGCTATAATTCAAAGCGCGAATTATACAGTACAGTCCTAAGATTTGAATGCTAAAACCCAAGAAAATAGGGCCTTTGTGCGTTACATTTAGTAATTAGTAATCTGTTTCCAATTGGTACGCCCATCAGTAAAAAATGATCAGCTCAAGTCGCCTATTTTTTTTTGTATTACTTTGCCTTTACTTTAATGCGCAAAGCATTACTTATGCGCAAACGGAAGACAGTTATCAAACATCGTTGGATAATGTTACTAAAGAAATACAAAATATTAGCCGTAGTCTTAATGCGAACAAGACTAGACTTCTAAAAGAAGAATCTGGCTTATTGGATATCGAACGTAAGATACATAAATTAGCCAAGAGTATTAATGAATTTAAGGCCAAGATTCGAATAGCAAAGGCAGAGCTAGCTGCCTTGAAAATACAGCAAGAGGAACTTGCGAATAAACAAACACAAAGTAGGCTCTCTCTGGCTAATCTAATTCAAAGCAACCACAAAAATGGAATTACGAACCAGCTAAAAACGATGCTCAATCAAGAAAACCCCTATGCAGTGGGGAGGTTGAGCAATTATCGATCGTATTTTGCTCTTGCAATAGAGCAACGCTTCAATGAATTAGAAGAACAATTGATGGCCTCGAATCAGGTAGCAGAAGAGCGAAGGAAGCAAATATTAGAACTACAGTCATTAGAGCAAGAACAAAATTTTCTAATGCAAACGCAAGAAAAACAAAGTGAGTCGAGGAAATTAGCGGTAAAAAAACTCAATGCGAAGGTGGTTAGCAATGAGAGTAAGCTAGAAAAACTCAAACAGGATAGGTCCCGATTAAACTCTTTGCTTAAGACATTGCAGAAAAGAAAACTGGAATTGGCAGAAATACAACGAAAACGCAGAGCAGCAGAACTAAAAGCACTTGAAGAGTCGAAAGTAAAAGAAACACCTAAAAAGAAACCCAGAAAGTTAGTAAAAGGCGGGTTTTCTAAACAAAAAGGCAGATTGTCTTGCCCCCTTGATCAAGCTCCAAGAACGCGATTTGGCGAACGTTTAGTAAGTTCTGGAATGAAGTCTGAAGGGGTATTTTACGAGACGGGGGTTTCTACGCCAGTTCGATCTATATTTCGAGGTCAAGTGTTGTTCTCTGATTTTCTAAAGGGGTTTGGCTTACTTATTATTGTGGATCACGGTGACAACCACATTAGTTTGTACGGTCACAATGAGGTACTCTATAAGAAAGTTGGAGATACCATAATCACGAACGAGATTATTTCTAAGTCTGGTATGACAGGAGGCTTAAAAAGCCCCGGTCTATACTTTGAGATACGAAACAATACAGCACCCATTAACCCTAGTATTTGGTGCAAGTAAAATGAGGTTTAGAAAAAATATGCGCAGTAGAATTAAGTTTTCTTATGTAATCAGTAGCCTCATGGTTTTGGCTTTTTCTTCGTTGTTAAGCGCTCAAGAAGTTGAAGAAATAGATAAAACGGATTCTCAAACACGGGTTGATCAAGTAGAAAAAAATGAGACCTCAGAAGAACAAACACCGTTACCGCTTGAGCAAATAAAAACATTTGCCGATATTTTTACGCGAATAAAACTCAGCTACGTCGAACCTGTGACTGACGAGCAATTGTTAGATTACGCTGTTGAAGGAATGTTGGCGGGATTGGATCCGCACTCTGTCTATTTAAAAGGCGATAGTTACCAAGAGTTGGATGAAGACACAAAAGGACAATTTACGGGCTTGGGCTTAGAAGTTGTAATGGAAGGTGGTTTTGTAAAGGTTATAGCACCAATTGATGATACCCCAGCTGCCAAGGCTGGGATTAAATCGGGTGATTTAATCATACGAATTAACGGAGAGGTTATATCTGGGTTGACCTTAAATGAAGCCACAGAGAAAATGAGGGGGGAGCAAGGCACCAATATTACCTTAACTATTTTACGTGAGTCGGAGCCGGACCCGTTCGATTTAGAGATAACTCGGGCTATAGTGAAATTGAGTTCGGTTAAGCGTAAACGATTAAGTGACGAAATTGGGTATTTACGGGTAACCCAATTTCAGTTAAACACCAGTGCAAATTTTCGAAAGCAATTAAAAATGCTAAGGCAAGGAAAAAGCTTTTCAGGCTTAGTATTAGACCTAAGAAATAATCCTGGCGGCTTACTGACCAGCGCAGTTTCAATATCCGACACTTTTATTACTCAAGGGAATTTGGTGAGTACCAAAGGTAGAAGTGACAGCAGCAAAAAAGATTATGAGGCGACCGCGGTTGATCTGATTGATGGTAAGCCTATTGTTGTTTTGGTGAATGGTGGCTCGGCAAGCGCTTCTGAAATAGTCGCCGGTGCATTGCAGGACCATAAAAGAGCAATCGTGATGGGAACGGAAACATTTGGAAAGGGTTCTGTTCAAACAGTGCTTAATATCAATGATGCCGATGCAATAAAATTAACAACAGCGCGCTATTTCACGCCAAGTGGTCGTTCTATTCAAGCTGCAGGTATTGTCCCTGATGTTATTGTTCAGCAAAGAGAGTTTAAAGAGACCACACAAACGTTTAAAAGGATTAAGGAGAACGATCTTCCTGGGCACCTAGATAATGAACGTGACGTAGAAGGTGAGTCTAATACAGACGAAACCAAGCAATTATTAGCCGGAGATTATCAGCTTAATGAGGCATTTAATTTGCTTAAAGGGTTGATTCTGTTTGATAGAAAATCAGATAGTCAAACAGTATCTGTAAGCCAAGTTGAATAAGAACTTTGTTTTTCTGTTGCTCTTTTTTGGGTGATCGGCAAACGCTATGAGCAAAGAGTGTGTGATTTTATTGCATGGATTGGCGAGAACCATCGGATCCATGAACCGTATGCAATCCGCACTTAATAACGAGGGTTTTCATACCGTAAACCAATCATACCCATCTCGAAAGAATTCGATAGATAAATTAGCTAAAACTGCCATTGATGACGCTCTTAGAAAGTGTCCAAAAGAGAGCGAAATTAGTTTCGTGACGCATTCGATGGGGGGGATACTTGTCAGACAATTTTTATCGCAACACTCAATAGAAAACCTAAAAAATGTAGTGATGTTAGGGCCACCAAATAAAGGAAGCGAAGTGGTGGATAAAATATCCAACGTGCCTGGATTTGAATTTTTCAATGGGCCAGCAGGATTGCAGTTAGGCACCACAAATGACAGTGTTCCAAACAGTTTAGGTCCTGTGGATTTTAATCTCGGAGTAATTGCAGGGAATAGGTCTTTTAATCCGATTCTATCGATGATGTTACCAAACCCTAATGACGGAAAAGTATCAGTAGAGAACACCAAAGTTGAAGGAATGAAAGATCATGTAATCTTGCCAGTTAGTCATACCTTCATGATGAAAAATAGACTTGTTATCCATCAAGTGATCAGCTTTCTGGTGAGAGGGCGCTTTAATAATCCAAAAAGTTAGTTGTTAAAAAGAAGGGTATCCATTAGGCGTGTAAGTCGGGAATCATCTTACTTTCTAATTTGGCAATTGCATCTTTAAGCTTTAGCTTTCTTCTTTTTAATCGGCTTACTTCCAACTGATTAGTCTGTAAGGTTTTTGCTAAATCTTCTATGGCTATGTCCAGTTCTCTGTGGTCTTGTTTTAACTGAGCAAGTTCTTGAATAAGCGAATTTTTTTCTGTCGTGCTTATTGTCATAATCTCACCTGCTTAGTGCCTCGTTAGCTTGAATAATTCATTAAAAGACCGCTTAACTCTACCATAGCAGTGGTATTCTAGGTGAGTATCATTAAGCATTAATTATCATGACTCTAAGAACATTCATTGCATTGAGCATACCGCAGGAAGCCTCAAATCAACTCGGAGATCTTGCTGCGAAGATGTCGTATCAAGATAAAAGTGGAGCACTGAGGTGGGTAGATCAAGAAAACTATCATGTCACACTAGCTTTTCTGGGTGAGCAGGAACAGTCAAATCTAGAAACATTGGCAGAGACTCTTGATCAGACCTTAATCGAATCCGAGTTCACGGTAAATGTTGCTATGTTAAGCCCATTTCCTGAAACAAAACCTAAACTAATGGCTGCTCTGTTGGAAAAAAACGACAGTCTTATTAATATTCATCGGCAGGTATTGTCTTCGGTCAATGCGACGGGGTTACTCATTGATAAACGTAAATTTATTCCACACGTGACGTTAGCCCGATATCGTCACAGTCGAAATGAGTTTGCGGGAGCAGTGCCGACTAAAATAGATTGTCCAATTTATTTTGATGAAGTAGTTTTGTATGAAAGCGTGTTAACAAATTCAGGGGCTGAATACGAACCAATATATCGGTTTCCATTAGATCTGATAGATTATGATGATGTATACGTCGCTACCGAATAAGACTAATTCCCGATTAGACATCAAATGAAACATGACCTTCACTGCCATTCTTTCTATTCGGATGGCGATTTAAGTCCCGCTGAGGTCATTCAGTTGGCTGATCAGCAATCAATTACTCATTTAGCGTTAACTGACCACGATACAGTTGATGGTTTAGCTGAGGCTCATAAGGCGGCCGAAAATAGTTCAATCACATTGATTAATGGTATTGAACTGTCTTGCACTTGGGAGCAACGACTTATTCACATTGTGGGTTTAAATATTGACCCCAAAGAGAAGACACTGCTTGCGGTGATAAAAGAGAATAAGCAGAGACGTCTCCTTAGAGCGGAGGCTATGTACGAGGATTTTGAACAGAATGGCATCGATATTAGGCTGGCTGTTCAATCTAAAATACCTAAAAATGGAGTTCCCACTCGGCCTCATTTTGCTGAGGCCTTGATTGAACTTGGTTTGGCTAAAGATAAAAAGCAAGCTTTTAAACGGTACTTAGTTAAAGGGAAAACGGGCTATGTACCTATGCGTTGGCCAGACCTGGCACAGATTGGTCCGGCAATCACTGCCGGCGGCGGAGTCGCCGTGTTAGCCCATCCTACGAGGTATAAACTGACAAGAACCAAACTTAGTTGGCTCATTAAAGATATGGTGGCGGCCGGTGTGAAGGGAATGGAAATATGCACTGCGTCAACGGATAAACAACAAATAGCTATGTTGACTGACTTGGCGGAGAAATTTAATTTATTTGGCTCTACCGGTTCGGACTTTCATTCCGAGCACCAACCATGGGCAAAGCTGGGACGATTCGAACCTTTGCCTAAAACACTAACGCCCGTTTGGAACACATTCAAATAATCATGACAGAATTAGACCTCACACGCTCGCTGGAACCTGCAACTGTTTACCTTAAGGATTACCGAAAGCCAGATTTTTTAGTACCTACCGTCGATCTTACTATAACGTTATCCGGGGAACTGGCGACCGTGGTTTCCGTGATCTCTGTCATCAGAAACGATATCCATCAACGCTCGGTTGTTTTAGATGGCGAAAAAATGGACTTATTAGGTTTAAAGCTCAATGGTCGAATATTGGCTGATAACGAGTTTGAGTTAGAAGCTCAATGTTTGGTCATTTTTACGGATTTGAACGAATTTGAATTGGAAATCACAACTCAACTTAAACCCAGCTTAAATACTGAGTTGTCTGGTCTTTATAAATCCAGTGGTAATTTCTGTACGCAATGTGAGGCGGAAGGCTTTCGACGAATAACCTATTTTCCAGACAGACCGGATGTGTTGAGTGTGTACACTGTTACGCTAATAGCCGAAAAGTCAGAGTGTCCCATCTTATTGTCTAATGGAAACCTAATATCAAGTGATGATAATAGTGATGGTACTCATCTGGCCTGTTGGCATGACCCTCATCCTAAACCTTGTTACCTTTTTGCCCTTGTTGCGGGTAATCTTAAGTACATCAGCGATCACTTTGTGACTGCCAGTGGACAAAAGGTCGAGTTAAACATTTACACACAAGAACATAATATCGGTAAATGTGACCACGCAATGAAGGCGCTTAAAGATTCGATGGTGTGGGATGAACAAAACTATGGCAGAGAATACGACCTGTCAATCTATAACATCGTTGCTGTTGATGACTTCAATATGGGGGCAATGGAGAATAAGGGGTTGAATGTGTTCAACTCGAAATACGTGTTAGCAGACCAACAGACTGCAACAGATACCGACTTCGAAGGTATAGAAAGCGTCATTGGTCATGAATACTTTCATAACTGGTCGGGAAACCGAGTTACTTGTCGAGACTGGTTTCAACTAAGTTTAAAAGAAGGGTTTACCGTTTTTCGAGATCAAGAATTCAGCGCGGATATGGGTTCCAGGGCGGTTAAGAGAATTCGCGATGTTCAAACGCTTAGAGCCTATCAGTTTAAGGAAGATGCTGGCCCTATGTCGCATCCAATTCGACCTGAATCGTATCAAGAAATTAATAATTTCTACACGGTCACCATTTATGAAAAAGGAGCTGAAGTGATTAGAATGCTCCATAGTTTACTGGGAGCAAAAGGGTTTAGAAATGGTACCGATCTCTATTTTTCTAAGTTCGATGGTCAGGCGGTTACTACGGAGGATTTCGTAGGCTGTATGGAGGCAGCTAATAATACGGATTTATCTCAATTTCGGCGTTGGTACACACAATCAGGAACACCGACAGTAAATGTAGAGCAAGAGTATCAAGATGGGCGATTGATAATAACCATGATACAAAGCTGCCCACCAACGCCAAACCAGCCAACCAAAGAACCATTTCAAATTCCAATTAAGATGGCATTATTTTCCTCACAGGGAACGAAAATCGAAGAAGAAACCCTCTCACTTACGCAAGCCCGTCAGAAGTTTGTTTACGATGGTTTGAGCGATAAGCCAATTTTGTCATTATTGAGAGATTTTTCAGCTCCAATAAAGCTTACGGTTTCTAGGACTGATGAAGAGTTGTCTAGATTGATAAAGATAGACGATAACGGCTTTTCTCGTTGGGAAGCCATGCAGGAGTTAAGCCTCAGGATAATTATTGAAGCATTAGAATCTGAAAGTATCAGTGATGAGGCATACAGTGTATTACTTGTTGCCTTGACGTCTTTAATTGAATCTCCTCCAGAAGACAAAGCCATATACTCAGAAATGCTATCGCTGCCGTCGGCTTCTTATATCACGAGCTTAGTGGAAAATGTAGATCCTATTAAAGTTGTCGAGGTGAGAGAGGCATGTATAACAAGGTTGTCGAGAGATTTGGAGTCACAGTTTCACGTCATTTACGCGTCCAATAATCAAAGAGCCGAGTTTTCTTTATCCGCAGACGCGATGGCTGAAAGGGCGCTTAAAAACACGGCATTATCCTATTTGGTGGCAACCGATCAAGCGGCTTATCATGCGCTGGCTAGCCATCAATATCATATGGCTAATAACATGACGGACCGATTGGCAGCGTTTGCGGCCCTTATTCAATCGAACTACCCAGACAGAAACGTATTGGTCGAACACTTTTACGACCAGTGGAGTGATCAGGCTTTAGTGATGGATAAATGGTTTGCTTTGCAGGCCACCAGTCCAAGATTATCGGTACTTGAAGAGGTCAGACGATTGTCGTCTCATCCTTCATTCTCTCTGAATAATCCGAATAAAGTGCGTTCTCTTGTCGGAGCATTTACTTCTAATCCTCGAGGTTTTCATAGAAAAGATGGGGCCGGTTATGAGTATTTGATTGGTAAAATCATTGAGCTCAATAAAATTAACCCTCAAGTAGCAGCGAGACTTACAGGCACGTTTAACAATTGGAAGAGTTTTTCTGAACCACATCGAAGCTTGATGAAGGCTCAGTTAGAAAGGCTTTTCAATCAAAAAGACCTGGCTAAAGATGTGTCAGAAATTGTCAGCAAAGCCTTACAAAATTAGTCACAGGTTGCTAAACCTAAGATTAATAGGCTTTTTTTAACTATTTTTAATAGATATAAAGATGGTTTGCGAACTTATGAGCTCCCGCATATCATACTTGTGGGTTAGGTAGGGGTTCGAACGCAACTTATAACGGCAGACTCACCGTGCTGATATGGATCTCGAACCAGATGTGGATCTATTACAGCAAGTCGCATGAAGTGCAAGCCTCCTTGTCACTTAGCGCATGTCAGTTCGCCACAGTGAATTAGACTCTATATGTTCAATACAGATAAATGCTGTGATGGCGAAGCCGTTTCTTTAATTGCTTCCGATATCCAGATAAATAATCTCGTAACCAGAAATGGTTTTAGTTTTGGTAAGCTTTTGCTTTCTTCCCTTCTATTATTCTTTCTTATATCAAGCCTTGATGTAAAAGCCCAATCTGAACAAAGAAGAGTGGCCGCTGTACTAACGGTAGTTAATACACTATTGTTAGAAGAAACCAATATAGACTTGGAGATTAATGAATTTGACGACACAAGCAGGGAAGTAAGTCAGAGCTTTACTACTGGGTTTCGCTCCCCGAATAGGGATGTTGAGTATTGTTTTCAGCTAGATGCGAATAAAGCTGTCACCACAAGTAATTTAACGCTTCGAATAAATGGCGTTATCCAACGGGGTCAAAATCAACCTGTCTTGGGTGAAAATTGCTATTCCATACCACTTTCACAGTTGCAGTCTGAAAACCGAATTGAGATTTCCGTTAAAGGCGGATTGGTGGTAACGCTTAATGCGTTGGGTTTAGAGTCCAGCAACCCTACCAGGTTGTCTTTACCTGTTTTGACACGAAGCTCTTGGGATCAAAGAGCCGTGAGAAAAGTGTTGAAGATTTTCGCATTTGGTGGTCACGCAACCGATGCTCAAATAAAGACTTGGGCTGACATGCGTCCTAACTCGGCCATCGCCGAGATGCTAAATTTTAACCAGCATAATTTGAAGCTTTCCCCAATACTAAGAAATGAAAAATACACTGAGCCTGCTACTAATCATGGAACGTTAACTGAATTCTATGACTACATAGGGTCGGAAAGTTCCAATATACCCATCAGACCAGATCAACGACAATATCTTGGGATTGATGGGTATCGATTTGCGTCTACGTTTGGTCGTATGATCGCAATGAGAGGGCTCAACCCCTTTCGCCAACGAATCGGCTTTTGGGAGACTAATTATCACCTAGCGACCAACAGAAATGCCGGAGTCAGCAGGCGGCAAATGGTCGCTTATTACGATGCGATTATGCAGGCTCATGAACAACGAGTGCCTTACCACGAAGTTATGGGGGTTGCTGCGAAATCGGCCGCGGTCGCTATGCAATATGGTCATCGGCGAAATCAATGGGTTGAACGTTGGGTGGATGTTGATGGTGATCGAATACGAAAGTACATCCTAGAGGGTAACCATGACTTTGCACGAGAAATCCACCAATTGTTTTTTGGTATTTTCGGTGGGGATGACCCGACTCATGAAGACGTAACGATTGATAATACAGGCAAGATGCTCACAGACATGCGAGTGCCTTATATTCAGGATTTTGGTTTCGATACTAAGGTTACATTCGAGACTGACGACCATCATCGTGATGAATTCGGGCCATTAAGAATCTTAGGGCATAATATTACCGGCGTGGATGCGGCGGCAAAAATAGACAACTTAATGCCGATTTCCATTTCTCATCCTGAGAGTCTGAAAAATCTGCCTGTATATATTATCAATACGTTGGCTGACGACAGCCTAACAGAAGCTAAACGGGAGCAGTTAAGAACGGCTTGGGCCAGACTCGGCACCAACAAAGACTTTCTGACATTCATTCGAGCCTATGCAGTGTCTGAAATGTTTCATGGAGATGATCACTCTAAGTTTCTTACCAGCTATGAGCGCGCATACTACATCGCAAATAAATTCAATATCGATAATATAGAAGCATTTTTGAGTGGCGATAATAGTGATGGACGAGCTGGACGGGATACTGACGATGTAATGGCGGGTGATAATGCCAGTGAAGTGTTTGAACCATTGCACAATGTATTCGGTAACCAGAATTCTTTGGAAGCCTCCGATTCGGCCGTTTCGTTTGAAAAGAACTATAATCGAGCAGCAACTCAATATCATTGGCAATTTGAGAGTAATTTGTCCGCCGGTTGTGACGGTTGTGATCTAGGTCAATCATGGATTAAAGATTGGACCAAAGTAATTCCAGTCTACAGAGGCGGCTACTCGGCTGATTACGTCGCTAAGTGGTTATGGATACACGTTGTTGGAAATCTCGATAATTATACAGCGCTTGAGCGAAGCCAATTGTTGTCTATTCTTGGTGCAAAGCGTTTACCAAGGGAAGATGGCACTGAGCCATCTTGGCAAGTTAATAACCGGTTTCCGTACTTTGATCTAAACTATCTACTGTGTTTGAGAGATGATCGACTTGAAGATGGTGTCTCTCAAAATAGTCTTTCAGATTTAATGGCTTACGATTCCTGGGATGATTATTGTCGACGAAGTAGCGGTGAGTATTCTCAGACTGAACAAGACGCTTTCAACTTGACGTTTACCGGAGACGAGCTCACAAATAGTAATCAAGATCCATACCCCTATTTGAGAGGTTTAGTTTCAGAACTAGCGGCTGTGGACATTGGGCTAACAGACACTGATCCGATCGAGAAACGGCGCGCCAATGAACGTATCCATACCGCTTTAGCCTTTATCTTTGCTACCCCGTTTGTGTTTGCGGAGGGTCAATAAAATGAATAGACGACACTTTTTACAATCCGCTCTTTACGGTTCACTAATTTATGGTGTGGGCGGTACCCCAGGGATTATTAAGCCAGCATTAGCGGGGTTTGAGCCAGTACAAAATAACTTATTAGTAAATCTGTTTTTGAGTGGTGGCCCTGATATACGACATTTCATTGTTCCTGAATTTGATAGCAATCAAAATAGCTTTGGTTACAAATATTGGAGTAATCGGTGGCGGGCTCATGATTTAACCGAAGATTCTAGTACATGGCAACAACGCTGGAGTGATGATTATTATAAGATCACAGTAGGCGGTAGTAATTGGAATGGCAGCCTAGTAGATATTGCAGGAATTAATAACGGGGTGACGTTCGGTATTTGGAAACACGCTGGTTGGTTAATAGACATGTTTCGCGCTGGGAATGTGGCTATCGTTTCCAATGCCGTAGGTGGGCGCAATAGGGCGCATGATTTGTCTAGTTTACAAATGCACCAAGGCAACCTGCTTTCAGGGTTGAATGATTCTGATCGCTCTGGCTGGGGTGGACGACTAGCGCGATCGGCGGGTGGCAATTCGATAGCGATTACAAACTCACCGTTACCTTTTACTTTTGGCCCGGTTGGGAGTGCACCAAACTACGATGTCAATGGGATTGATAATCGAGATCTAGTTGCGGTGCAAAATTCTCGAGAAATGGGGCTAAATGAGGCTGACTTAACTCAAGATCAACTGTATAGGCCCAATGAGCGAATGGCCCGTGCTTTAAAACAATATTACACAGGCTTGAGAAACGAACAAATTTCTTTAGCGTATGAGAAGTTTAGAGATCATGAGCAGAAAGTACGCCAGTTCGGTGAGCTTATTCGAGATAGGTTGTCGGACTTGCCGCTTCCTCTGCTGATTGACGCTTTACGTAATGGTGTTGAAATTGGAGGACAAGCGGTTAACCCAGATTCAAGTGGCGATGCCAGACGGGTCTTGAGAAGTGGCTACAGCTTTGGTGCTCAAATACGAAACTTATATGACGTGTTAGCCGCCAATGATTTGTTAAATGTACGCACCGTATCGATGTATTACGGTGGATGGGATAGCCATGGTGACCAAAGACAAAACGCGGGTAACCTAGACATAAATGACCCGAACGTAAACAGAGGTATCGAAAGCGGTTTTAAGGATATTTTTGGTGGCCAGTTCGGGGCCAGCCCAAGTGATTCTAATGCTTTGCATTCTGGTTTCTCTGCATTGTGGGAAAGCCTAAACTCCGTCGATAGACAAAAAATGGTCATTACTGTGGCTGGAGAATTTGGTCGTCAGATAAGAGACAATGGAGATGCAGGAACTGATCATGGTAAGGGTAATACTATGTTCATAATTGGTGAGGGCGTTACGGGTGGTGTTTATGGAGAAATGTTTCAAGACGATGAAGTCGATAAGTACGACGACTCCTCCTTGCGCACGCCTGATATTGAACCTAGAACTGATCTGGATTCAATGTTTGCCAGTGTTTGTGATTGGGTACAACCTAACTCAGGGGATACGGTGTTCCCTCGAACTGCATCGGGATTTTCAGGCGAACAACCTGAAGAAGAAGTCTCTGGTATGTTTCAAAATTTAATGAGTTAGTTAATGAAAAACACCAGAGCGAGTATTGCCAAGATAAGTATCTTAGCTACAACTCTGATCTTAGCGCCCCTTCAGGGGTTAGCGCGGGATGACTATCTACAATGGTGGGGTGAAGTCTACCCATCATCAGACTCAGATGATTCTGTGTGCCAGCTTTGTCATGAAAGAGGGGGTGGTGGTAACGGCTGGAATCAATACGGTTGGTCTATTCGTAGCGCGTATTTTACCAACCTAATGAGCAGTGGAAATTCAGAAGTTGCCCTAAAACAATCTTTACAGGACATTTCGAGTTTGAGCGATGGAGGGTCGTCGACCTATATTGCAGAAATTACGGCCGGTACCCAGCCAGGTTGGCGACCAGGAGAGGTTAATCTTATTCGCTTTAATGGCAATCCGAACGAAACTATTTCTCCTCCAGCAACATTGCCATGTGGGTTAAAGCTTGATGTACAAAGTGATGATGTAACCTGCTCTACTGTTAACCCCATTTCTTCAGATATCCTAAAAGATGGCGTTGAAGTGTCGCTGGAAATGGTGGCTGATGAATTTACCGCGCCTGTGTTGGCACTGGCTGCGCCAGATCAGCCAGGATCGCTGTACGTAGTGGAGCAAGGTGGGCAAGTTTGGCGAGTTAACTTAGAAAGTGGAGCTAAGCAGTTATTCCTGGATTTTAGCGCTAACCTTGTGAGTAATTTCGGGCAGTTGTTTGCCGGCAGCAGTTTTGAGGGCTACGACGAAAGAGGGATGCTAGGGTTTGCATTTCATCCAAACTATGCATCAAACCGCAAAGTATTTACCTACATTTCATCAGATTACGTGGCGAACACGGCCCACTTCAGCACAAGGACTGGAATGGAAGTTCCCGACCACATGACCGTGATATCAGAGTGGGTGGTGACTAATCCTTTAAACAGCTCTAGTGCTGCGAGTGCCGAAAGAGAGTTGCTGATAGTGGATCAGCCGCAATTTAACCACAATGGCGGGATGTTAGAGTTTGGGCCCGACGGGTACCTCTACATAGCTCTTGGAGATGGTGGGTCGGCCAACGATGAAGGTGATGGTCATGGCAGCGATGGAAATGGGCGGAACAACCTCAATCCATTGGGATCAATTTTGCGCATCGATGTGGATACGCCTTCGCCCAGTAATGGTCGCTATGCGGTGCCTGTTGGCAACCCATTTGTCGGTCAACCAGGGTTAGATGAAATTTTTGTATACGGCTTACGGAACCCGTATCGATTTAGTATCGAAAATAGTAATTCGACCACTCCCCAACTATTTATCGGTGATGTGGGCCAAGACGCGATTGAAGAGGTAAACCGTATTCCCTTGTCAGCTGCAGGCACTAATTTTGGCTGGAATTATAAAGAAGGCAGTTTTTTCTTCTCTGTCATTGATGGCAGCACTTTTGTAAGTACAACGCCACCGAGCGGAGTGTCTATTCCTCTTCTGATGGATCCTATCGTAGAATACGATCACGAGGAAGGAATCTCTGTTATCGCTGGTTATGAGTATGATGGGCAAGCTATACCAGCTTTGTCAGGAACCTATGTTTTTGCAGACTGGGGACGAAGTTTTGCTAGAGCCGATGGCCGTCTTTTTTTTATCAATCAGGATGATCAGCTTAGAGAGTTTAACGTCAACCCTGCGATAGACATACACATTACAGGCTTTGGAAAAGATCTGGATGGTGAACTGTATGTGGTTGGTAATCGAGATTTTAGAGCGACGGCCGTGGGCCGTGGTTCTTTGCAAAAAATAGTGGCTGCTGATTCTGAAATGTGTGTTCCTATCAAGGCAAAAAACGAGCGGATTGCGCTGATCTGTTTGTGATGGTCAATAGATCAGACTACAGGTAGAATTGCAGTTTGCAATTCTATCGCGGCCTTTATACATGACACAAAAAACAGCGTTAATCACGGGAGCATCAGTTGGTATAGGTGAGGCTACCGCGCGTCATTTACACGCGCTTGGTTTCTCGTTGATATTGGTGGCGCGTCGCAAGGAAAAGCTTGATAAGCTAAACTCTGAATTAGGTGGTAAACATGCTGTTTACGAATGCGACGTTAATGATAAGGGTGCAATTTTAACATTGCTTGAAGGCTTAACCTGCGACGTGGATGTGTTACTTAACAATGCTGGATTGGCATTGGGCTTAGACTCTGCTGATAAAAGTAATTGGGATCATTGGGAAACGATGATTAATACAAACTGTCTAGCGTTAGCTTACTTAACTAGACAATTACTGCCAAAGATGGTTGCGCGAAATCGCGGGCATATCATTAATTTGGGCTCCATTGCTGGAACATACGCTTACAAAGGCGGCAATGTTTATGGAGCTACCAAAGCTTTCGTTGAACAGTTTAGTTTAGGGTTGTTAGCGGACTTGATGGGTACGGCTATTAAGGTAACTAACTTGGAACCTGGGTTGATCGGTGGTACGGAGTTCTCGAATGTTCGGTATGAAGGTGATGATGACAAAGCGAGTTCGATGTACACAAATTGCCAACCGTTGACTGCAAATGACATTGCCCAGACGATCGGTTGGTTAGTCACTCAACCGGAGCATGTTAATGTAAATCGCATGGAGATCATGCCAGTCTGTCAGGCACCCGCGGGGGTCTCAGTGTATAAAGAAGGGAGTTAGTGCAGTTAATACGCGCTTGTATTGTTAATACTCCACACTGGAAATACTAATTATTTTTATTCGACTTAATTAAAAAGTAGACTAAATAAGCAGGCAGCGCGAAGATAAACACCACAATTGCTATTTTAAGAAGCAAGTACCAATCCATAATTAAAGTTCCTTAGCCTTAGCTTCGAAGCCTTTACTCGCCATGTGCTTTTTGAACTTAAAATAAATATCGAACACCGTTACTTCTTCGTTTTCTTCGACCAAGAAAAAGGGTGCGCGTTCAACGTCGTATTGTTTTGCTAAACGCATTCCTTCAGATTCAGCGTCTCTCTCATCGGCAATAGCTATGTGATTGATTTGCTCAATCAAGCCTTCAACGTTTAGGCGGTCGTTGACCTCTTGACATTTTTTGCACAGTTCGCCGTTGGCTAGTATCTTTTTTACAAATGTGATGTGGCTCATGGTATCGATTCGGTATTTTTCCTTAATGAAGGGCGCGCCGCCTAGAAAATATTAGGTTGGCTCCGTCAGCCGACGGTTGGTAAACATCACTGAACTCGTTAAAGGCTCTGAGAGCGGTTTCCAAATTTTCGGTATCGGGTAACTCAAAGGCATTACAGCCGACTCGAGTTAAAAAGCTAAGCTGATCAAACTTAACATCACCAATGGCTCTTATTTCGCCTTTAAAGCCAAAACGAGTTCGAAGTTTGTAGGCATGAGAATACGCTTGACCGTCTACGTGGTTCACAAAGGGCAGGACCACAATATCAATTTCAGCCAAGTCGTCTACTAAATCCTCTGGCATTTCATCAACGGCTAACTGGACGGCCACCTTTCCTGCGCGATCTTTAATCTGCTTTTTTTCATCTAACCAAAGATTTAAGGGAACACTGACCTGATGATTGGGCAAGTCAGCCGCAACAAGATCTTGCGTTTCAGCGATGTGCACAATCTCATTTTCAATAATTTCTCTGTCAACAATCGCCTGCTTAGAGGCGATGTTCTCTTGTATTCTAGATGGAGTAGCTTTGGGTCGAACTTTCTTACTACGGTTCGCAATGGATTTATCAGAGGCCATTAGTTTATCTCCGCGTAAACACGTTCTTTAAAAGGTTCTACACCAATCCGTCTGAATGTATCGAGAAGCCGCTCTTCGCCTTCTCGTTGATCTCGGTATACATGCAGAATATCGGAGACAGCATCTCCTACTTTTTCTTTCGCTATTGCTGGCCCTAAACGGGTACCTAGCTCGGCTTTATTACTGGCATCTCCACCAACGGTAAGTTGATACCATTCGACGCCTTTTTTATCCACACCAAGTATGCCGATATGACCCACATGGTGATGCCCGCATGCGTTCATGCAGCCAGACATTTTCAGTTTTACTTCACCGATGTCATACAGCTCATTGAAATCCGTAAACTTATCGTTAATCTGCTTCGCTATCGAGATGGAACTTGCATTAGCCAAGGAGCAAAAATCAAGCCCCGGACAACAAATCATGTCATTCACAGACCCGATATTTGCTGTTGCTAGGCGTTGTGTATCCAGCGCCTTCCATACGTCAAGTAAGTCTTGTTCACGTACGTCCGCCAAAACTAAGTTCTGCTCATGGGTGGAGCGAATTTCTCCAAACGAATATTTATCAGCAATATCGGCGACAGCGTCCATTTGTTCATCGGTAATATCACCCGGAGCAACACCGTGTTCCTTCAATGAGATATTGACGATCCTATACCCAGGCTGCTTATGTTGCACGGTATTGTTGTCGAACCAGTTTTTAAAACGACTGTCCAACTGTCGCCACTTATTTACTCGCTCATCACCGTCACTCAACTCCTCATAAGCGGGAGAGGGGAAGAACGCAGACATTGTTTCAAAATCAACGTCATGCAGTTTTAGTTCTCCTTCTTTGATATGAGCCCACTCGGATTCGACTTCGTCGCGAAAGGATTCGATGCCCATGGCGTTCACCAAAATCTTGATGCGAGCCTTATACTTATTGTCTCGACGACCGTGTAGGTTATAGACTCTTAAAATTGCTTCGCAATAAGAGAGAATATCGTCTCGAGGCAAGAACTCCTTGATGACTTTTCCTATAACTGGCGTCCGACCGAGTCCGCCACCGACGTAGACTCGAAAGCCTATCTCTGCGGATTCATTGTGTACGACTTCTAAGCCTATATCATGAAATTGGACGGCCGCGCGATCTTCTGTAGCGCCAGTAACGGCGATCTTAAATTTTCTAGGTAGCCAATAGAACTCAGGGTGTAATGTGGACCATTGCCGTATTATTTCACAATAGGGTCTTGGGTCTATTATCTCGTCTGTTGCCACGCCTGCGTATTGATCGGACGAGATGTTTCTAATGCAATTACCACTGGTTTGGATAGCGTGCATTTCGACGTCGGCCAGTTCATCAAGAATATCTGGCACGTCGATCAACTCAGGCCAATTGTACTGAATATTTTGACGAGTAGTGAAATGCCCATAACCTTTATCGTACTTGCGCGCTATGTGAGCAAGTTTGCGCATTTGCTCGGCATTGATTAGACCGTATGGGATGGACACTCTCAACATATGAGCGTGTATCTGCATATACAATCCATTGCGGAGCCGCAGTGGTTGTAAGTCTGCAGCGGTTAATTCTCCATCAAGATGGCGTTGAACTTGATCGCGAAATTGTGCGACACGTTCCTTTACTATGGTCTTGTCGACCGAATCATACGTATACATGGCATCTCTGCTTTTCTGTCTTCAGCAATAATTGGCATTAACCAACTGTGGCGCGACTATACCGCTTGCCGTTTATAATTCAAAGTAATAAGGGCTTATAACTATATAAGGAACTAAATGCACTAGATGAGTAATTATCATTGGCATTTATCAGATCTATTATACCTCATGCGTCAGGGGGTGATATCTAATGCCTATTTTAATAAACACCCTGTCAGAGTATTAGCTATAGACGAGGCGTATAATGGGGCTATTAGAAGTACTTATATTGACGCCCGTTGTGACCTATTTAGATACCGAATTCTCTCCGAAGCCAATCTTAGAATACCCGTTCAATAAAGAGTGGGCACCAGAGCCTGGAAAGCCGTTTGAAGTTGCGGAGGGTGTCTTTTGGCTACGTATGCCGATTCCAATGTCTTTAGATCACATAAACCTGTGGTTATTAAAAGACAATGATGAGTGGGTAATCGTTGATTCAGGCGTCGATCATCAATCATGTAAAGACATTTGGGATGGGGTTTTCGATGAGTTTCTCTTAAACCAGAAGGTGAATAAAATCATCGTAACGCATTTTCATTTAGATCATATAGGCTTGGCATCTTGGTTAGCACTAAAGTGCGAATGTGAAATTCACATGACTCAAGGCGAATTTAGTCACTATCATGAGATCATTACTCGAAATGACGATGAAAATTCAAAAACAGTCGGAGAGTATTTTCAATCACTGGGTTTTGATACTCAAACTCGAGATTCGATCGTTGAGTTTTTTAAAAATGAAGAAAAGCCTAGGGAAGCTCGAGTTCAACCAGAACAAGTTAGGTTCATTAAAGAATCTGATTTACTCAATATTGGAGACCATGTTTGGTCTGTGGTGATTGGTAATGGTCACTCACCTGAACACGCGTGTTTGTATTGTGAAAAATCTGATGTGTTCATTTCTGGAGATCAATCATTGCCGAGAATCTCTTCTAACGTGAGTGTGTTTCCAGGCAGTCGAGTGCCTGATCCGTTAGGTGATTGGCTTCTGTCTTGTGAAAAATTGCGTGACCTAATCCCAAGAACTACGTTGATATTGCCCTCTCATCAAGAGCCGTTTAGAAACAATCCCGAGCGCATGCAACAAATGATCGACGATCATCACGCTCAATTGAACAGGTTGCGGGTTTCGCTAGATGAGCCTAAAACAGCAATCGGAGCTCGTAAGGAGATGTTTCGTAAAAAGCTAGATCCGATACAGAAAGTACTTGCTACAGGCGAGACCATGGCTCATCTGAGGTATTTAACAGAACGAGGGGAAGTGGTTTCGACACTCGATTCACAGGGAGTGATGCAATTTAGTAATATCTCTAAACTCTAATTATTAAGTTGACGATAGGGCGACAGTTGTAAGTCAGTATTTGACAATGCACGTCTGTTTTTTCTATTAATCGCTTCTTCTTCTGCGCGTTTAGCGACCAATCGAACTTTATCAAAGTATCGGCCTCTTTCATCAACGTCTTTGCTCATATTGAACGCTTTTTCTAAGTCTAGAATTGCTTCTTTGTATTGCCCTAGGTGTTGATGTATCACACTGCTTAATTCGAAAAACTTAGGATCTTCGGAATGAAGTTTGATAGCCCGTTTTATAGTGCGTTTCGCTGGTCTAAACTTCTTTCTATCTAACTGTTCTTGAGCCAGCTTATATTGAACATAGGGGTTTTTTTGCCGAGCTCTGTGCGCGATCTTTCCAAAACGATCAGCTAAAGCGTTTTGATTTAATTGGCGATACAATCGCTCCAAGTTGCTGGCTGCTAAACTTTGTTTGTCGTCGAGTTCCAAGGCAATTTTGAATGAATGTTCAGCCAAATCAAACTGCTCAAACCGTTTGTAGGCTGCCCCAAGGTTTATCCAAAGGTCTGGATTGGACGGATCCAATGACGCTGCTAATTTAAGATGATGGTACGCTAGTTCTTGATTGTCTTTTCTTAATTGATCGACCCCTAAATTGCTATGTAGCAGTGCGCCAGCGGCTTGTTGGGATATGGTTCGTTGAGGGAATCCTGCATCATAATCTTCAATAGCTAGGTCAAAAATTTGAGTGTGAGTGGCAGTACGATATATGGCATTTATGTGCCGGTAGAAGACCAGACCCGCCTGCTCATCGAGGCTCCACATACTGGGTAGGTCCACATCATTGTATTTTAGTTCAATTCCCAAATCATTGGCTAATGTGATGAGTAATATGGTAAAGCTTAAGCAATTTCCTTGCCTTTTCTTAAACGCTTCATCAGGCGTTAGGTTAGCCTCGATTTTATACTCCATATCATGCCCAGAGCTTTCTATGAGCCATTGCGCTAATCTACGCGCGCGTTTGTGTTTGTCTTTTGAGGTAAATTTGCGTTGAATCAACTTTCTTGTTTCATCGCTCACCGAAAACATATTTTCTATCTGGTCGGGATGACTTGGCGGAAGTGTTTCCTTGTATGCAAGGGTCTCGTCATACCAGTCTTGATCTGACCATGACGTGATTGGGCCAGACGTCGTACTGCAACCTGACGTTATCAATATCAGGCAGGTAATTGAAAAGAATGAGGATGTATTTCTCATATTACCCGCGCCCCGTGCCCAAGACTTGCCCGTTTCGTTGTTCGCTTCTTGTTGGGATATAGGAACCCTTTCGTTCGAGTTTTAAGAACTTAGCCGCGTATCGATTTTTCTCTTTGAGCCGTTGCGCTACTTTGTAGGCCTGACCCAGGGATTGCAATGCAGCCAGAACGTTTTTCTGGCGTAGGTCTATTTTGCTTTGTAATTCAAAAAAACGAGGGTCGTTACCGTGTAATCGTAGTGCAACCGATAATGATTTATTCGCTGAATCCACTTGATTGTTGGCAAACAAACTTTCTGCCTTTCTAAAGTGATAATAAGGGTTGTTGCGACGGGCTCGTTGGGCTAACTTAGAATACTTATTAGCTCGACTGTGCCTGTTTTGAGATCTGTAGAGCCGCTCTAGGTTACTCGCAGACACAATATTAAAACCGTCTAATTGCATGCTATGAAGAAAGGCCTTCTCAGCCTTTTTGTCGTCCCCCATTCTCTTGTACACGACGCCTAAATTCCCCCAGATGGAACTGTTTGAGGGGGCGTATGCCGCAGCTAATTTGCCATTATGAAAGGCCGATTCCATATCACCGCGATTCAAGTTAGAAACCGATCGGTTGCTGAACAGTTTAGCTATTGCTACATTTTCTTCGATTAGCCGTTGAGGGTAACCGTAGCGATAATCACCGATCGCGAGATCAAATATCCGCTTTCGAAGAGGTGAAATTTGTACTGCGTTTACGTGTTCATACAACACAGACTCATTGACACCATCGCTTCCCCAGGCTTCCGGGACATCCACTTCGTTGTATTTTACTTCGATATTCAGAACATCAGCTAAGGTGACCAACAATATTGTGAAACTCAGGCAATTCCCGGTACGCTGGTTAAATGAGTCTTCTGGGGACAGGTCGGCTGATATATCGTACCGAAGCCCCTTACCTGAAGTGTCGATCAACCAGCTCGCGAGAGCTTCAATAGCTTTGTTATCTGGTAGGTGGCCGAACCGGTGAACGATATCTTCGGATATATGGGCTGGTAGTGCCAATAAGTGTTCAATTCTGTCTGGATGTTTTGGCGGTAATGATTCTTTGTAAGCCAATACATTGTGTTTCCAGTCAATATTATCCGAGACCGGCGAAGGAGAAGTCGTTTTTGATGTGGCACACGCAGTTAAACCCATGACTGCGGCTACCAACAACGACCGAAATAAAATTCTATGGACCATAAAACTAACCTCGCTGATGCTCAACGTAGATGTTGTGCATACCCATACGATAATAGTAGATTTTACTAAAAGCTGCCAATTAAGTGACAAACCTGGCTTCATCCTATGCTCTGCGGGGGCTACTCGGTGTGTGAAAAGCTGACTGTTTTACAAGCGGTTTTCGTTGTGGGTTCTTGAGGGTTCCAAGACATTGTGCGTAGATGGAGTTGATACTGTTGTGTTACACAGACGATAGTAGAATCGATAATTGAGGTAAAATTGAGATCCAGAACTGGAAATTGTTGGCGTTGGTGACTATACTCGCGCTACATTTCACTTGAGGAGCGTTGCAATAGGTGTCCTACCTGTCAGGCTCAAGTGGTTACGAATGCTCTTTTAGAGTAATCGAAAATTGCAACGACGCTCATTTTTCATTAACTTTTTACTAAGCGGAGATGAAAGATGAGTGTTAATCCATCTATCCCAGAATTTACTGACTATTTAGTCAAAGATATCAATTTAGCGGATTTCGGTCGTAAGGAAATTGCGATTGCCGAAACAGAGATGCCAGGTCTTGTTTCCATCCGTGAAGAGTATCGCGCTGAGCAACCCCTTAAAGGTGCGAAAATTGCTGGCTCATTACACATGACAATTCAAACCGCGGTTTTAATTGAGACGTTAGTGGCTCTAGGTGCCGATGTTCGTTGGGCATCATGCAATATTTATTCAACTCAAGATCACGCCGCGGCGGCGATCGCAGCTCAAAACATTCCTGTATTCGCGTTCAAAGGTGAAAACTTGGATGAGTATTGGGAGTACACCCATCAAATCATGAGTTGGGAAGGTGATACAGGGCCAAACATGATTTTGGACGATGGTGGTGATGCCACCATGCTTCTGATTTTGGGTTCGAAAGCAGAGAAAGACATTTCGGTGCTTGATACTCCTGGAAGCGAAGAGGAAATCTGTCTCTTTAATGCAATTAAAAAGACTTTAGCGCAAGACAATACATGGTATTCGCGCAGACTTGCTGGTATTCAAGGCGTCACCGAAGAAACAACCACCGGTGTTGCTCGTTTATACAAAATGGTCGAAGAAGGCGTATTGCCATTCCCAGCCATCAACGTCAATGACTCTGTAACCAAATCTAAGTTCGACAATTTGTATGGGTGTCGTGAATCATTAGTGGACTCCATTAAGCGAGCGACAGACGTTATGATCGCTGGTAAAACAGCCGTAGTCTGTGGCTATGGCGACGTAGGTAAAGGGTCTGCTGCGTCACTTCGTGGATTGGGAGCTATTGTAAAGGTGACTGAGATCGACCCAATTTGCGCACTACAAGCTGCGATGGAGGGGTATGAAGTAGTCACTTTAGAGGACGCGGTTGCAACCGCAGATATTTTTGTTACGACTACCGGTAACTTTAATATCATTCGTCGCGAACACATGGAGGCCATGAAAGATCAAGCTATCGTGTGTAATATTGGCCATTTTGATAATGAAATAGACGTGGCTGGACTTGAAAAAGATTGCGAGTGGGAAAACATTAAAGATCAAGTTGATCACGTTATCTTCCCTGATGGCAAACGAATTATATTGCTAGCTCGTGGCCGTTTGGTAAATCTGGGTTGTGCCACTGGCCATCCAAGTTTCGTAATGTCTAACTCATTTACCAATCAAACATTGGCTCAGATTGAGTTATGGAGTAAGGGTGAAAACTATCAAAATGAAGTTTACATTCTACCCAAGCACCTTGATGAAAAAGTAGCGCGTTTACACCTAGAAAAGATTGGCGTTAAGTTAACACAATTGACTCAAGAGCAAGCTGATTACATCAATGTGACCGTTGATGGTCCGTATAAGCAAGAGCACTATCGCTATTAAGCTGGGTGCCGGCTGCAATTAGCCAATCGAGTAGTGGAGAGTAACGAGTGAGACACTTGCTCGTTGCTTTCATCCTACCTACTTCTTGCCTGAACTGAAGTTATGTCTGTGTTTGAAGTACTCTCGCTTAAGTCACAGATTAACCTTAAAAAGTTGTGGACAGCTCTGATGAGGTTTCGGCGTTACTCCGAAGCCATAGAGCTCTCTGCGGTTATAACCTAATAAAATTAGGAGTCTAACCATGAGTAGTAATAACCCCGAGCTCAGCTTTGAGTTCTTCCCAGCTCGTACTCCCAAAGGGTTCGAAAATTTGATGGAAGTGCATTCTGAACTCGTAAAGTTTGACCCCACTTTCTTCTCTGTCACCTACGGTGCGGGTGGTAGCACACAAGAAGGAACGTACGATGCGGTTAAATCTATTTTGGAATCGGGTTCGAGCGCAGCGCCACATCTTACCTGTGTAGGTGCTTCAAGAGACCATATACGAGAGACCGTTAGCTCTTACTTAAAGCTAGGTGTAGAGCGAATCGTGATTCTCCGCGGAGATCTTCCTGGAGGAATGGTTGAACGTGGTTTCTTTAAGTACGCAGAAGACCTTGTTCGATTTGTTCGAGAAGAATTTGGCGATGACCTCCACCTTGAAGTAGCTGCATACCCAGATTTTCACCCTGAATCAGCGAGCCCATTAACCGACCTCCAATACTTAAAACGAAAGTTTGATGCGGGAGCCAGCTCGGCCATCACACAGTATTTCTATAATGCCGATAGCTACTTTGCGTTTGTGGATGAAGCTCAGCATATGGGAATAAGCGCACCGATTGTGCCTGGCGTGATGCCAATAACGAATTACGCAACTTTGGTACGGTTTTCGGACGCATGTGGGGCGGATTTGCCACGTTGGATTCGCGCTCGCCTAGAACAGTATCAATACGATGAGAAATCACTAAAAGCATTTGGACTGGACGTCGTAACGCACCTTTGCCTCGATTTGTTGGACAATGGAGTACCTGGAATTCATTTCTACGCTCTTAATAAAATAGAACCAGTGAGCGAAATTTGTAAACGCATTGGAATAGTGAGGCAGTAATCGTGAACACTCGCGAACAATTGATATCGCTCATGGCGGAACGTATCCTGGTTCTTGATGGTGCTATGGGAACGATGATTCAACGTCATAAACTCGAAGAAGAGCATTACCGTGGTGATCGCTTCGCTGAATGGGGTTCGCCATTGAAGGGCATGAATGACCTTCTAGTGATCACACAACCCGAAATCATAGCTGGCATTCATAAGCAGTACCTAGAAGCAGGGGCCGACATTATTGAAACTAATAATTTCAATGCCACCACAAGTGATCTGATGCGCTATGGCTTGCAAGACCATGCCCACGAACTGAATGTTGCTGCAGCAAAATTAGCTAAGCAGTGCGCGCAAGAATACTCAACGCCGGAGAAGCCGCGTTTTGTAGCGGGTGTATTGGGTCCAAATCAAAAAACCGCATCGGTGTCAGTAGATGTAAACGATCCGGGCGCTAGAGCAATCAGTTTTGATGAGTTGGTGGAAGACTATTCATTGGCCACCCGAGGCTTGATCGAAGGTGGAGCCGATATCATTTTAATTGAAACGGTATTCGATACGTTAAACGCAAAAGCGGCGGTGTTTGCCGTGAAAACAGTGTTTGATGAAGATGCGGTTGAACTGCCAATTATGATTTCCGGGACCATCACTGACGCGTCAGGTCGCACACTCACTGGACAGGTGACGGAGGCGTTTTATAACAGCCTACGTCATGCTAAACCAATCACCATTGGTTTGAATTGCGCCTTAGGCCCAGATGACCTTCGTCAGTACATAGCCGAAATGTCGAGAATTTCCGAGGTTGGTGTATCCGCACACCCCAATGCAGGATTACCTAATGAGCTTGGCGAGTACGATTTAGAGCCGCCCGAAATGGCGGAGCATATTGTTGAATGGGCCGAAAGTGGTTTCTTAAACATTGTGGGTGGCTGCTGCGGATCCTCGCCAGAGCACATTAAAGCCATTGCTGATGGTGTTTCCACTGTGGACCCGCGACCGGCGTAAATCGCAGTTTTACAACTTTCCGATCTAACACACTTCAAAGTTCTGGCGATGCCGAACTAAATAGAATGAGAAATTAGCATGAAAACCGAAGTTTCAATGCGCCTTTCAGGCCTAGAGCCGTTTAACATCAACGAAGAAACACTCTTCGTTAACGTGGGTGAAAGAACCAACGTTACCGGTTCTGCTAAGTTTAAAAAGCTGATTAAAGAGGAAGACTATGAAGCGGCGTTAGAGGTCGCGCGGCAACAAGTTGAAGCGGGCGCGCAAATCATCGATGTGAACATGGATGAAGGCCTGATAGATGCCGAAAAGGTCATGGTCACTTTTTTGAATCTTATGGCCTCCGAACCCGATATTTCGCGTGTGCCGGTCATGATAGATTCTTCGAAATGGGAGGTCATCGAAGCGGGGTTGAAATGCCTTCAAGGCAAAGGGATCGTAAATTCCATTTCACTTAAAGAAGGTGAAGAAAAGTTCTTAGAGCAAGCTAAGTTGGTTCAGCGATATGGCGCCGCGGTTATTGTGATGGCGTTTGATGAAGTTGGGCAGGCTGATACAAAAGAGCGTAAAGTGGAGATCTGCACGCGCGCCTACAATATATTGACGCAGCAATTAGACTTTCCGCCTGAGGACATTATTTTCGATCCCAATATTTTCGCTATCGCGACTGGTATCGAAGAGCATAATAATTACGCCGTAGACTTTATTGAAGCAACCAGAGAGATAAAACAGACACTTCCGCACGCTAAGGTTTCTGGCGGAGTGTCAAACGTTTCGTTTTCATTTAGGGGCAATAACCCAGTACGAGAAGCGATTCACTCTGTCTTTTTGTATTACGCTATTCAAGCTGGTATGGATATGGGCATTGTCAATGCCGGTCAGCTTGCCATCTATGAAGACCTGCCAAAAGAGCTCCGAGAAAAAGTGGAGGCGGTGGTTCTTAATACCACCGACACCGCCACAGAAGACCTGTTGGAAATCGCTGAGAAGTATCGTGGCGATGGTAAAGTTGTTGAAAACAAACAAGACTTAGAGTGGCGCTCTTGGGACGTTAAAAAACGTCTGGCACACGCCTTGGTTAAAGGGATCACGGAGTTTATCGAAAGTGATACAGAAGAAGCACGCCTTGCGGCCGAGAAGCCTTTGCACGTAATTGAAGGGCCGCTGATGGACGGCATGAATGTCGTTGGTGATCTGTTTGGGTCCGGCAAGATGTTCTTACCTCAAGTAGTTAAATCGGCTCGCGTAATGAAAAAAGCCGTTGCTTACCTTATGCCCTACATCGAAGAAGAAAAAGAGGTCGGCGACACCAATGGCCGAATTCTGATGGCCACAGTTAAAGGCGACGTGCACGATATTGGTAAGAATATCGTGGGTGTTGTTTTGCAGTGTAATAACTTTGAGGTGGTTGATTTAGGCGTCATGGTGGCCGCTGAAACCATCTTAAAAGAAGCGGTTGCCAATCAATGTAATATCATTGGCCTGTCTGGTCTGATAACCCCATCATTAGATGAGATGGTCTACGTGGCAAAGGAAATGGAGCGACAAAACATCGATATGCCATTGATGATCGGTGGTGCAACCACCTCTAAAGTGCATACCGCACTTAAGATCGAACCAAATCTTCTAAATGATCAAGTTGTTCATGTCGCTGATGCTTCAAGAGCGGTGGGTGTTGCTCAAAACTTACTGTCGTCGGATAACAAAGAAAGTTTCGTTGATGGTTTAAAAGATGAATATGAGCGCATCAGAGTCGAGCGAGCTAAGCATGGCAAAGTTCATCGAACATTAGAAATTAAAGAGGCTAGAGCAAACTGCGTCGACATAGATTGGACTGATTACCAACCAGAGGTACCAAGCTTTCTTGGTTTAAAAACCTTCGACGATTATGATCTGAATAAACTTATTGCCCGAATCGACTGGACGCCATTTTTCAGTGCATGGGAATTGGCTGGACGCTATCCGCGAATTTTAGATGACGAGGTCGTTGGTGCGGAAGCCAAAAAATTGTTCGCCGACGGCCAGGCAATGTTGACCCAATTGGTAGAAGAAAGTTGGTTAGAAGCGCGCGGCGTCATTGGTTTTTTTCCGGCTAACAGCGATGGCGATGATATTAGTGTGTATTGTGATGACACGCGCAGTGAAGTGTCACATACACTCCATCACTTACGCCAGCAAGATAAGAAAAAGAACACACAGCCAAACTATTGTTTGTCTGATTACATAGCGCCTAAAGACACTGGCATAGCCGACTACATTGGTGGTTTTGCTGTCACTACGGGACATAAAATTGAGTCAAAGATCGCCGAATTTGAAGCCGATAATGACGACTATCAATCGATCATGCTCAAGGTTCTGGCCGATCGTTTAGCGGAAGCATTTGCTGAACACATGCACGAACGAGTCAGAAAAGAATTCTGGGCGTATGAGGTTGATGAGTCGCTGACTAATGATGAGCTGATTAAAGAGAAGTATCGAGGAATACGCCCGGCGCCAGGTTATCCAGCGTGCCCTGATCATACTGAAAAAGCGACTCTTTGGGATCTCCTGTCTCCCGAGGAAAATGCTGGGATGACCATCACGGAAAGCTTTGCAATGTTGCCAACCGCTGCGGTTAGCGGATGGTACTTTTCACACCCCATGTCACGGTATTTTTCCGTTACACGCATTCAGCAAGATCAAGTAATAGATTACGCGGATCGAAAAGGCATGGACATGATGACGACCGAACGATGGTTAGCGCCAATCTTAGGCTATGACACCTAAAAGGGTGATTTTTACGTAAAACAGACTTTAGCGAATAAAAGCACCCATTTGGGTGATGTTAAACAGACCCTTTCGGGAATAAAATCTCACTCGTTGGAATTGGAGAGAGGTTTCCATAGCTCTGTTTAGAGGCTAGAGTTGAATTCGGCACACATTAGGAGTCATTCGCTGAAGGTAGCGAAACGCGTAAGCGGGTAGCGCGGGTCAATCGGGGTTCTTGTTCCTAGGTTTGCGTTGGAAGGACCAACGCAGGGGCGTGATTAACGTCATGCAATTGCTTGAAAAGGTAATTTGGGGTAACGGAATTTGAAGCCCAGTCGAATAGGGTCAGCGGGTCTAAAGAGAACCAACATTATAATGATGGGCAGTAAGCAGATTGGTCTTTGCTTGCTGCCCATCATCTAACATGCGCACGATATGACCCTTTACAACCTGTCTGGTTCGAAAGTGGGCTCGGTTCATCAACGAACTCGACGTTAAACAATGATTGCGTCAATATCATCAAAAATCCAAGCAAACCTGAGCTACTTTAGACTGCATAAGTGATGATAGCTGGGACCAATTTCATCTCATCATGATAAGACCAATTCAGTCGAGGATGGTCTTAATCAGTCTTAAATTGAGTACAGAGTGATACAGACACAAAGTGTCTCCGTTGGCTATGTTAAAGACTCTCTTTAGCTACATATCACGTGATACAAACATGAAAAACTTCACTATATTGATTGCTGTTTGTTTGCTTTGCTCGGTCGCAAATGTATTCGCAATCAATGGCAAAAAACACAGCCTTCGTAATAATCAAGTTCAGGAAGATCTTCGAAACCTCAAAGGGTTTTGGCAGCAGGATGGCTATGGAAGTCTGCTCGTAGTAGGTGATTCGACGATTAAGGAATATGAGACCAGCTCTAAGCATTGCCTGTTAACCAATGAGTATGATTTCCCTGACTTTCCATTATTTCCTACAACGGTCAAAGTAAACAGGGAGCGATCTCAATTTTATTCAAGGCCAGATCTAACCATTCATTCGTACGCTTATAATCTAATTGCTGACTTACCTGATGCTTGTAGGTATGGAATTACGAAGAAAACACGAGACCCTTTAGCAAATTTTGAGGTGTTTTGGGCAATATTCAACGAAAACTACGCCTACTTTAAAGAGCGCAACGTTGATTGGCTGGGTGCGTATGATGAAAATCTGTGGCGCGTTGAACAATTAGGTGAGACGAAAGAAGATCAACTTGCTCTGTTTGAAATTTTTAGTTCAATGATCATGCAGCTCGATCGTGATGGGCATGCTGGCATTGAGTATATTGATTCAGACGATCCTTCGACCACGATTGTGCGCGATGCGGCTAGCTATCGTGAGTTTGGTGAGCGGCTTCGAAGTGAGTTTTCTAAGTCTTATAGTGAAAATGAATTACGGGCGTTATTTGAATCGTACTCTGACTATTTTGATGATTTTGGCGCATTTAAGGAGTACATGTTAATTAATGTGTTTTTCGCCAATTTGAGCCGTAAAGATGCAGAAATAGTAAAGTCCTATATGACGCAAAAATCGCTGCAAGAAGCGGCGAATGGTCAAATTAATTGGGGTGTTATGGAGGGCAATATTGGTTACATTCAAATTTTATCAATGGGGGGATTTTCAACTGACAGAGAGGCATCAGTTGAGGAATTCTTGGCCTCACTCGAAATAGAAATGAGTCATATTGTCAACGAGTTCAGAGACACGGATTCGGTGATTCTAGATGTGCGTCTAAATGGAGGCGGACTAGATCTAATCGGTCTCGAGATAGCAAAATATTTTTATGATAGGCCGCGAACGGTGTTCAGAAAAAAAGCTCGCAGCGAAGATCGAGACGCGAATAAGGTGAATATTAGAATTAAGCCCGCACCCATTTCTTACATAAAGCCGATTTACTTATTGACCAGTTCGGTTACGGCGAGTGCCGCCGAAATATTTACATTGGCAATGAAAGAATTGCCTTACGTGAGGTTGGTTGGGGAGCCTACTAATGGAATATTTTCGGACGTGCTAGTTAAAACGTTACCGAACGGGTGGACTGTCGATGTTTCCAATGAAATCTATGCTGACCATCAAGGAATTAGCTATGAATACGTAGGAGTTGTGCCAGATGAAACTGCCTTGATGTTTGATAAAGCCTATCGAGGCGCTGGTAAGGATTCTGCGTTAGAGCGCGTGAGTCAATTGGTAGGGCAGGCTGACGGCGTAAGTTGCGAGTATCGAGTTAACCACACCTGGCCAAATCATTTCCTAGCTAAGGTGAGAGTGATTAATGTCAGTTCTGAGCCAATTTTTGGATGGAGTGTTGGTATGCAATTCAATGAAGATGCCGAGATTAATCTATTTTGGAACGCCAATATTAACGGTGATGCCTCAGAGTTTAGTGCTAAAAATAAGCCTTGGAACTCGCAGATTAAGCCAGGAGGAAGTGTAACTTTCGGGCTTATTGGGTCAACTTTAAATGGAGAAACCCCCAGCCCGTACCTCACTGGAATTTGTAATCCAGACCTTTCTAAAGTGGTGGTTAAGTAATTCCTAAAGTAGAAATACATAGGAAAAGATGACGTTAGGAGGGTCGTTGTTACTTGGATTGGAGTTGATAAAACCTCAATTCCAATCCAAAACAGGACACAGTGCTCGTATGCTGTTTATTTAATTGATTTTTGTCAGTTAGTTAATTATCTTAGTCGTCAGGGATTAGATAACTTAAAGGAGAACTATGTATGTCTAAGAAACCTAACTTCATGGAACGAGGGTTGGTTGTGCAGCCTAATTCGAAAAATCTTGCTCCGGAAAACCAAAAGGTACTTGATCGTTTAGCCGCGCTCGTTGGTTTTGTAGCCATTAGCTTACCGTTAATAATGATTATTGGTGGTACTGTTGGTGGCAGTTGCTTTCGCGATAGTATTTCGCACTTTTATCACGCACAATTTCTCGGGGGCTTTTTTGTTGGCTTACTGTTTTTCATAGGTGGTTTCTTGCTGGCGTATTCTGGAGATCATTGGATGGAGACGATTGGTAGTACTATTGCTGGATTAGGCGCATTCGGAGTGGCACTATTTCCAACTGCAGGAGCAGGATGCGAAGCACAAACCAGCTTTTTATCGCGAGTGTTTGTCAATGTGAGCAATAAAGCAGATAACGGAGTTTATGAAGTGACTGCGGTGGAGCAGGGACAACGCTACTTTGAATTATTTGGCGCTGCCAGCGAGTACCATATGATTGGTGCCGGCATTGTCTTTATCTATTTGGGTTTGTTCTGCATTATTGTTCTACGGCGAGTAATTCCAGAAAAACATGGTGCTGGAACGAATATGGTGTCCACGAAGCGGGCTAGAAATGCGGTCTATTTTTGGTGTGGTGTTATCATTCTTTTTAGTGTCGCTGTTCTTGGTTTGAAAGGCCGAGTTTTTGATGATGATCTTGTATGGTGGAATTCGTTGAATTTAACGTTTTGGGTGGAACTTGTCGCCTTGTGGGCGTTTGGATTTGCATGGATTATCAAAGGGCGTATTTTTGCTAGGCTTAATGATGATGTCATTGGTTGAAGAATAACCAGCGGCCGTTAATTATCTAATTAAGGCAAGCGCCTTTGCTTGTTGTCTACCACCCAAACCGATAATCGGATTTACTGCTGTTGGACAGCCTAGCCTAAAAATTGACGTTGTTATACAACTGAGCGTTGGTGAAATTATGGTTTGTCTGCGTACGTACTGATAAAATGACTGCCTGAAAACACTCTCATTTAATTCATATCAGGAGATTATTCATGTTTAAGGCTGTAAACAAATTAAGCGTAGTTACAGTGATGAGCTTTAGTGCAGTATTGGCAGTACAATCTCATGCCGAAAAAATTAAAGGCGACGCTATCTGCAGTAAGATAAAGACATGCGCGTTGGAAAGCATTGAGGGTCAGCAAATTCCGGAGCAGATGATGGAAATATTGATGAGTCAACTAGACACTCAATGTGCCACGGCATTTAAAAGTAAGGAAAAAGAGATTGTCGATGCTGGCTTAACGGATGAAGCCAATGCGTGCGCGGATTCAATGGTGTCTCTGTCTTGCGAAAAACTAATGTCTCCCGAGGGTGGCGCTAACAAGACACAAGAATGTGAGGCGTTTGAAGCATCCGCTAAGAAAGCAGGAATAGACGTCAACTAGCTTGATAGAAACTTTTAAGCTCACCTATCGGCGTTTTTGAACGTGAATGCAGAGAGTGTTAATTCGAATCGTGATCTTCTTCAAGTGGATTCCGACGAATTAGTAGATGCAATCTATGGGTTGGCATTAAACCCCGATCAATTTGATAGCTTTTCCTTGGTTTGGGATGAGTTTATTAGATCTTCCTCAGATGGTAATGAAAGCCATGAAGAGATAAATGGACGTCTAAATGAGCTATTAGGCCATCACTTCGAGCGTGCATTTAAGCTCATGGAACGGATAGGACGCGATGGTCACTTGGAAACCTCCACAAGTGATTATGTGGCTAGCCGTTTAGCTCCGTCTATAGAACTAGATTCTTCAGGCGGGTTATTAACCGCTAACCATGCTGCCAGTGAGTATTTTTTAATCTCTCCAACGGCACCAACTTTGCTCGAATTGTTCAGTAATGTGCTTCATGAGGACAGCATTAAGGCGATAACTCAGTCTTTTGAAAAAGTGTGCAATGGTCAGAAAATGGTAGCCGTTTTGGTGTTACTTTCTGATCGCACACCGTGTGTATTTGTTGTAAAGCGACTTAAGGGTTCAAGTTCAATTATTATTGACGTGGCCGCGACACGCTGGAGTAATAGTGCCGAAAGTATTCTGAACAGTAATTATGCATTGACCGTTCATGAGTGCGAAATTGTCTCTTTATTGTATCAAGGTTTATCAGCTAAACGCATTGCGCAATATCGGGATCGGTCTGAAGAGACTGTCAGGACTCAGATCAGGTCTGTCTTAAAAAAGATGCACTGCGAATCTCAGGCACAGCTGGTTAGGCTATTGACGGGATTGGTTTTCTTAAGTGGTGAGCAAGAGCATTCAGGGTGGTTGAGTAATCGCTATTCGATCAATAGAGTAAGCGTGAAAAACAATCGTTCTATTGAGTTTTATGATGTGGGGAATCCCAGTGGCAAGGCTCTCGTCATCTTTCACGGGATTATGCATACGCCCGAGTTGCCTGAGTGTTTGTTGGATTCCTTGTTAAATAATGATTATCGGATCATAGGTGTTTGTCGAGCTGGTTACGGTCATTCTTCGCCTCCGAGTTCGTGGCGTGGATTGTTGGAGTCTAATGCTGATGACGTGAATTCCGTTTTGTCTCATTTGAGCATTTCGAGAGTCAGGTGTATTGGTATACTGGGAGGCAGTGCTTTTGCGTATGCATTTGCAGCACGGTTTACGGGGATAGTTGATCAAGTCCTCGCTATATCGGGTGTTGTTCCTTACATGAGTAAGCGTGACGTAGAGCAATTGCCTCCGGTAGCTCGTGCAATGGCAGTCGCTTCAGCGAGTTTTCCAAAACTTCTCCCTTTATTGGTTCGAAGTGCGGTGGCTGTCGTTGACCGAGGTGACACACAAAAAATTGCGCAAATGGCCTATCGAGACTCTCCAGTTGATCTTACCGTGGCGCTTACGCCAACGGTGTTGCCAAAATTAAACCAAGCGTATCGTTTTACAGCCAGTCAAGGCTACTCGGCTTACGCGTACAACGGGGTAGCCGTAACCGCTGATCATCGGTTGTTTGTTAATGAGTTAACGTGTCCTATAGCGTTGATTCATGGAGTGGAGGACCAGATTCAATCGATAGAGTCGGTTAGGCGGTTTGCTGAAAATTATGACAACGTCACACTGTCGGAAGTAGATAATGTTGGGCAGTTGGCGATTTTTTCCGAACCTGAAGAGATAACAACGCTGGTGATGCGAGCTTTTGAGCGTAGTGCTTTTAAAGCAGCCAGTTAAGAATAGAAGTTAAGAAGTAGAATGTCTAAATCAAGCAGTCCATTACTGGACTTTTTAAACTGTGAAACCTTGGACTTAAACCTGTACCGAGGGCAAAGTCGAGATTTTAAAACTGGGCAAGTATACGGTGGGCAGGTGTTAGGCCAAGCGATTAAGGCTGCTTATAATACGTTGCCCGAAGACCGCTTTATACACTCTGCGCATGCTTACTTTTTGTTGCGCGGTGATGTCGATGCGCCCATCATTTATGAGGTTGATCGAAGCCTTGATGGAGGCAGTTTTTCATCTAGGCGTGTCGTTGCCATACAGCATGGCCGGCAGATATTTCACTTATCGGCTTCGTTCCAAAAGCCTGAAGAGGGTTTGGATTTTTATCGTAAATGGGTACCTCCTGTCGATGCGCTACATGAGGCATTGGAGCAAACAGTTCCGTTGGATCATAATTTTCAAAATGAGTACTTTGATGTTCACTATTTACCGTCGGAGAAAGTGACTCGTGAGGACTGTGTTCAGTATTGGATGAAAGCCAAGCACCCTTTGCCCGACGATCTTGCCTGTCACCACTCTGTGTTAGCTTATATTTCTGACATGGGCTTACTTCAGGCCACACTCATTCCACATAAGTTGGATGAACCAGATCTGCAGAAGCGGCATGAAAAGGTATTGCTAGCGACCATAGATCACGCAATTTGGTTTCATCGACCATTTCGGGCTGATGATTGGTTGTTTTATGAGTGTCGTGTGCAATCAACCGGCAATGGTCGAGGTCTGGCTCACGGACGCATACACGATCAATCAGGCGCATTGGTTGCCTCAACTTCACAAGAAGGGTTGCTGAGGTTACGCAGGCTGAAGTGACACTCCGAGTTGCGTCGCTAACTCGTCTACTTTGTCAAAGCGAGCCGTGTTTTGTTGAGCGTAGTCATTTCCATATTTATGAAGATGCCACAACAAATCTCCCCATAGCAGTGTGAGCTGTGAAGATAAAAATATTCGCTCACTCGTTTGATCACTCCAATCATTTGAGTAAGCGCTCAAAAAAGCCTTAGCTTCGTCTAAACTTAAATCTCGGTATAAGATAATTGCAGCCAGATCAAACCACGGATTATTAGCTTGTGCAAATTCCCAATCTATGATGATGGCTTGGTCATTCGAGCCCAAGCAGTTTTCATTAACCAGATCGTTATGGCAAAAGCAGACAGAGATAGGGTGCGTCAGAAATTCATCAACCAAGCCGGTTAGTTGCTCATGCCATGCTTTGATGCTTCTTGGGGCGTTTTCCAGATACGACGCGTAAAAGCCCTTTAGGTCAAAAGGTTTCTGATCCGTTATTGGGATACTGTGAAGTAGAGTTAAAGCTTGGGCTGTCGATTCCAGACTGGGCTGTTCTGTATTCACGTACTCCATCAACGCAACTGGCTTCTGCGAAAAAAGTACTTTAGGTGCGATGCCCAGCTTGCTGGCTCTAGTTTGCGCGATGACGGCTTGCTCGAAGGAGTGATCAAAGATCTTTAGAACCAGTTTGTCATTGTTATGACTCAGTAACGCTGTCAAATGATTTTTGCCGGCAGTAAATACGCTTATCAGTCTTGGTTCAGATTGAAGACCCCAGTCGGCCCATTGCGTTAAGAAGAAGTTCAGGCGCTTGCGGGAGTGAGTCGATGGCATTTTAGTTTAAGCGGTTTGTGATCTGTAGTTACTTCGCCATTGGAAGTAACCCCACACAGCAATGATTACGTAGAGCAAGAATAGAATTGCGTATAAATAGAACTCGCGACTGATAAATAAATAGATAGACGCACTGTTGATAACAATCCAATACAACCAATTTTCCAAAACCTTTCGGGTCACCATCCATGTTGTGATCACGGCTGACCACGTTGTGAATGAATCCAAATAGGGCAATGCGGCGTCAGTGTGCTGGCTCAAACTATAGCCGCTTAGAAGGCACAGAAAAGCAACAGTGCCAATACTGGTGATGTGTTCCTTAGCGCTCCATGAACGAATGGGTAGGTGGGAACTGTTATCTGGCAATTTTCTTTGCCAACACCACCAGCCGTAGACAGCCATGATTAAATAGTACGCGTTGAGTGCAGATTCCATTGGTAGCATCCCCTCGTAAAAGAGAACAACCGCTGTGCCAGTACCAATGAGTGCACAGGGCCAACACCAACTGTTTTCGCGAGCAGCTAAAATCACATACGCCAGCCCGAATGAGACAGACACGACTTCAAGGTCGCTGGTGGCTGCCCACGCTTGAGCTAATTGCTCGAGCATTCAATCATAACCTTTGAGTTCTCGTGCATCTCCTTGTAAATACTTACACACAAATACTATCTTGCCATACTTTTGCATTGAGGCTCTCATGGCATGGTTTAGCAAGGCTGTGACAGCATCAAAGGTGCCAAAAAGTCTTGTGCTCATATTTGAAGATCGAATCTCGATATCACCGGCCCGGTCATTGATATCGTCTAAGAACTCTTTAATCTTAGGTTTGTATCCGTCTTGTAACGGATACATACTAATTTCCACTGATAAATACATAGGCAGTTGATTTTCACCTTGCTGTTGAAGCTGTTAATCGAAAAATGGCGATAGCTCTGAGTTGCTAGAAATCCACTACCGCACGCACACCAACGACTCGAGGTGCGCCAAACTGATTGTATGGTTCAGTTTCGTAGAACTTCCTTGGGTCATTCCCAAAGCTGCCAAAACCACGAGTTTGGACTAGCTCATCCGACAGATTCTTGCCAAATAATGCTACCCGCCAGTTTTCTTGTTGGTAGGTTAGCTCCAAGTTTAATAGCTCGTAAGCATCAGAGCGTTCCTCGTGGCGTTCTGAGAAGAAAAAGCCGTCTTTTGCTTCAATCGACCCACTGATGATGAGATGGTCTGTAATTGCGAACGCTCCACCAATAACCCATTGGTAGTCTGGGGCGTGGGCTTGAGAGCGACCCTTAAGATTGAAAGGGGTGCCAGTGTCTCGGTCGGCGTTAACATGATCGAATGTCAGAAAGTCATCAAATTCAGTATCGAGTAAGCCAACAGAGGCGATCAACTCCAGTTTGTCGTTAACTAGCCACGTTGTCTCCAACTCAACCCCCTTGTTCGACCCACTGGAAGCATTGCCAACGAAGTCGGTAAAGCTGCACGGGCATGAGCCACCTACGATTCCGGACTCGATAGAACGAACAATTGACTGACGACTCTGAATGTCCTCACGGTCTTGGTAGAACATGGCCACTTGTAATTGCACTGAGCCATCTAGGTAAGTGTTTTTAATCCCCACCTCATAGTTGATCATGGTTTCAGTATCAAATTCTCGATCTCGATTATCCAGATCGCCGCTTAAATTGAAGCCGCCTGCTTTATAGCCCCTTGAAATTAGACCGTAATAGAGTGCGCCATTATCAGCGTTGTATTCTAAGGCGATGCGTCCCCCCCACAAACTTTCATCTGGGGACGCCTGATTACCATTGTTGTCTCGATATTGTGTGTCGCGGTGTTCAAGCCTAAGTCCACTGGTCAAAGCAAGTCGATCAGAAAGAGGGAGTTGTATTTGTCCGTAAATCGCTGAGTTTTTTGTGTCTAGAACGCTATTAAAGTCGCCTTCATTAAAGGTATACACACGGTCTAACTCGATTTCTTGGTTTCGGTGGTACACGCCGATTACCCAGGTGTCTGATTTAATGCGTGCGTCAAAACTTACATTTTGATTCTCGCGTTGGTAACGGTCAAAGCTCGAATAGAACCAATCAAAGCCAAACAAGGAGGTATCGCAGGCTGTACCGTTACAAATTCCCAGATGGCTCCAATCTTCATCGTAGCCATAGTCTAAATCAGAATCAGCGGCGCTTAATAGCCCTTCAAATGACAAAGCATCGGAAATTTCATAGATAACTTTAACCGAACCAGCGTTTGTTTTTTGCCTGTCAAAACCCGGCTCATCCGAATACGTCTGTCGTGTATTATCGAGACTAAAGGCATCGTATCCGTTATCAACGTCTGCTAAAAAAGCGGTCAAATCGACTGCCAAGCGTTGGCCTAAGTCTGCTGTGTATCTGAATCTGGCGGTGGTTTCATCAATGTTGTTGGTGTCGTCTCTTTCGAGAAATACATCTTCTGTAAAGCCATCACTTTGATACCGCTTAAGCGCTATGCGGTAGCCCGATGTGTCTGAGGTCGGGCCAGAGACAACCGCACTCAGCTCTTGTCCACCAAAATCCTCAATGCCCGCGCTAATGTGGGTCGTTAGTTCGGTGCTGGGTTTGTTAGATACGATATTGATTAAACCAGCCAGAGCGTTTGCTCCAAATAAGGTACCTTGAGGGCCGCGTAAGACTTCAACCTGCTTGACATCTAAGGTGCTGGCGCCGGAGGCGATACCGGTGAAGTCGATGCCATCAATGACGACGCCAACCGAATTAATTATTGGATCTTGGAATTCACTGCGCTCGCCAATTCCTCTGATTTGTATAAAGCGACCTCGAGATGCGCCCGTCGCAAAGTTAACATTGGGTGCTAGATTTAAAAGGTCTTCAAGGTGTTGGGCTCCACGCGTCTCGATTGTGGAGCTGTCTATGACACTCACGCTATTCGGTAGATCTAGAACGCTTTCTTCGATGAATTCAGCGGTGACTATAATTTCCTCTAAGGAGGATTGTTGAGCGTGGGATAGGGGCGTAAAACTACACGCGATAGCAAGTAACGCGGTAACAGGCCGTAATCTAATTGTAGAATTACAGTTTACTAACTTCATGTTGGTCTCTTCTCTTTAACAGCATGTTGAGACCCGGTAGGCGAACGAGGTGGTCAAATAACTCCCATCCCTACGCCGGTGTTAGCCGGATCAGGTTCTTAGGGTTTTCGTCGTTGGACAATTCTCAGACTGTAAACAGCCTCCCCTTGGGTGCCTTAACTTCAAGCACGTCTATTCTAGCATGTTGAAACAGTACCTACCTCATCTTGCAATCACTAAGGTGATCTATTTGCTGATTTTAGCGAGATCAATGGAATGGGGTGATGAAGGTTTGCAAACCGAGCCTTGATATCGTAAATGTGGATATCTTTTTGAGAGCAGTGAGTGATGGTTTGCTTACTTTTCAATTCGATGGAGAATGAATCTTGGTCGAAAAAGAAGAGCGGTAATGTGAATCTACTAATTCGAGCATTTTCAAATAAAAAGGCGTATATTTACAGGCTCGCCTACGCATTAGTGCGTTGTGTAATACTTCTGTAACTTTGGCGCGTAGACTGCGGGTTTTCTATTTAGAGAGTAATAATGAACGCGTATAATCACGAAACTTCACCGCTAAACTCACCAACCGCTGAGACTGCAAAGATTTTGGTGGTGCGTTTTATGGCGATTGGCGACGTAGTATTGTCGTCTGTATTGTGCAATTCCTTGAAAAAGACATTCCCTAAAGCTCAAGTTGACTTTCTTGTTCATGAAGTCAGTGCCAGTCTTTTTGAAATGCACCCTTATATTGATAACATTATTCCTATCACATCCAGTGAACGTAAGAACCCTTTTAAGTACTGGCGTAAAATTCGAAATGTTACTGCCCAGGGCTATGATTTGGTGGTAGATGCTCAGTCTACAAATAAAAGTGAGTTCATCTCTCTCTTTGCTCGTAAACGTGCAATCTGCATTGGCCGCGTAAAACGAGGACGAGGATTTTTTTATACCAATAAAGTTGATCCTAAGGCTTCCGGCGGAAATAAAGTTGCCGAACGTTTACGTTTGCTCGAGCCATTAGTGGCGATGGGGTTTGATGTAAAGCGTGACGAGCGCTTTGTTATTAATACCCCAATGGCTCTTAAGAATGAGTTGCGGGCTGGTATGGAGGCGTCAGGTATTGATTTTAATAGGCCTGTATTTTTGATGTCTGTAACGGCAAAAGAGACTGATAAGCGGTGGAGCTCAGAAAAAATGCAAGGCTGGGCTCAGTATGCGATCGACGCCTATAAGGCTCAAATAGTATTGTTTTGGGGGAGCGTGGAAGAAAAGTCTGAGGTTGAGAAGTTTTACGAAGCCATGGGGCAACATCCAGATATCCATCCTTCCATCAATACTGACAGTTTACCTAAGCTTGCCGCGGCAATGTCTCATTGTGATCTTTTTTTAGGTAACGAAGGAGGCCCGCGTCATATTGCTCAAGCTTGTGGCCTTCCGAGCGCTTGCGTTTTTTCTCCAAGTGCCAAAAAAGGAGAGTGGTTGGTCAGCGATTCAAATTTACATCAAGCTGTTGAGTGGGATGATGTTTCTGAGCTTTCTACTAAGGAAATAAATGTCATTAATGCATCATTAGAAAGAGATAGTGAGCAGTACAAATTGCTGTATTTGACCATAAATTTGGAACATGTAACGAAATTGTTAGATGCCGTTGCGCTAGCGGCTGGCATACCTAAGAAGGTGTGAAATAGCGGTTTTATGTGATCAAAAAACGTCCTGGTGGTTTGAGTCTGTTTTGCAGTGAAAATAATGAGCTTTCTTGCTTGAGTTTTCATCATATTTTGTAAGAAAGGCATCCTTTACAAAAAAATGTCGTAATGGCATAAGGGCACTATAACAACATAAAATATAGTGAGAGCCTTAAATGAAATATACTCAGAAAAATCCGTTGATAGCGGTTTGTCCAAGAGCGATTCGTCCAAGCAAGTTGGCTGTCGCGATGGCAATAGTCACCTTTCCTTTGTTAACTCCCAGCGTTGCGCTTTCCCAACAAAATACCGTAGAAGGCTTGGACGAAATTGTCGTAACTGGGTCGCGTCGGTCTGAAAACCTACAAGACGTTCCCATCAATATAGCGGCGGTTAATACCGAACAAATCGAAGCATTGCGATTGGCCGGTATTAACGAGATAGCTCGCTATGTGCCGGGCCTTACTGTTATCGATCGCGGACCGCGTGATGAGAATCCGGACCTGTTTGTACGCGGACTTAATACCACCGGTTTGGGGCCTGGTTTTGGCTCTGATACCGTAGCAACGTATTTTGGTGACATCCCACTTCAAGTTGATTTTAAACCCGTCGATTTAGAGCGAGTCGAGGTATTGATTGGCCCACAAGGTACCTTGTACGGTCAAGGTACGATGGGCGGCGCTATTCGTTACATTCCTAAGAAAGCAAACTTTAACGAGTTTGAATTTTCAGCACGAGGTGGCTTCAGCCAAAACAGTGAGAGTGAGAGTGTCGGGTATGAGACGGGCCTGACTCTGAATATACCTTTAATCGATGACAGGTTGGCATTGCGCGCCAACGTAGATTATTTGGACGACCCTGGTTTTATAGATTATAACTTCGTCGTGCGTCAAGGTGGCGTATCTAACCCAGAGCCCACTGCGGCTAATCGTGACGCCAACCTTCGACGAGTTGAAGACGCTAATGGAGAACAGTCATTATCCGCTCGATTGAATTTGAATTGGGCCGTCAGTGACACCGTTAACGTTAATGCCTGGTATTTGTATCAGGATACCGAAGCCGAAGGTCGTCAAATAGCCAATCAATTGTCGTTTGGTACCGGCCCCTACGAAGCTGGTTTGCGATATGAAGAGCCAAATGACTTTACCGATGAGCTATTTAGCATCGAGGTTGAAGCAGACTTAGGGTTTGCGGATGCGACTATATCGGCAGGTCATAGCGAATATGATGAAATAGGCCAACGTGATCAAACTGATTTATTGCTTAACTTTCAGTACGGTTATGAATTTTTTCCTAGTTTTTCTTCATTCACTCGTGAAACAGCGCATGAGGAATCAGACACCATTGAAATTCGTTTAACGTCTAATGGAGATGGTGCATTGTCTTGGACGGCAGGGTATTTCTATAACGATTTCAGTACCGATGCCGTCAGTGAAGAATTTACGCCAGGATTTTCGCAGTTTGCGGTTGATAACTTTGGCGGCGTGCAAGTGCGTCCAGATGACCTTGAATATATTCAACTAACAGATGCAAATGTGACAGAGCAGGCTCTTTTCGGCGAGCTTACTTGGAATTTCACTGACAATTTAGCCGCCACAATCGGCTATCGTCGATATGACTTTGAAGTTGATACTACCGGTGGGTTTGGTCTTCCCCTTTTGGAGACCGTATTTAATGGTGAGTCACCAACGGAGATAAACAGTTTTATCGATTTAGGAACTAATCGAGGTGAAGATGATGGAGATTTGATTAAATTTAATCTGTCGTATGACCTTGATGAAGATAACTTACTGTACTTCACTTACTCTGAAGGTTATCGCAATGGCGGTGTAAACTCGGTGCCAGAATGCACGCCAGAGCAATTAAACAGTACATCTCAGCAGCTTTGCGCACAAGCTAACGAGGTTTTAATTGATCCCGATACTATTGAGAATTACGAGTTGGGTTATAAGGGAAGGTTGTTTGATAACCGCTTAACAGCCAACGTTTCTTTTTACTATATTGATTGGCAGGATCTACAGGTGAGTACAACAACTGCTTTAGGCAGCTTGCCCATTACTGGAAACGGTTCAGCTGCGGAAAGTAAAGGTTTTGAGTTTCAAGGACGATGGTTAGTAAGTGATCGCTTAGAAGCAGCGTTAACTTACGCTTATACAAACGCTGAGTTAACCGAATTCGCACCTGGGTTAGTTGGGCCGCTGGATGCATTGGCTGGTTCTCGATTGCCAGGGCACGCAGAGCATCAAGGTTCACTTAACTTAACGTACGCCACTGAGGCCTGGGGCGGAGAGTTGGATTTCAACTATGGTCTGGTTTTCTTTAGCGACGTTTTTAATATTGTAGGCGGTGATGAAGATACATTACGTGCTGCAGATGGAACTCCTGGCGACCGAGGTGGTGAAGCAATCCCGTCATACGATGTACATCATATGGCCGCAACGTACCGAAGAGATAATTGGAGCGTTCAAGCGTATATCGACAATGTTTGGGACGAGTACTACGTGACTGGAACTCGAACTACCCGCCGCTTTCTGCAAAACGAAACCTCGGGGCCAGGTAATTTGATAAATGGTTTTACTCTCAGAACGTACGGACAGTTTGTTGGTGCGCCGAGAACCGTTGGTGTTAAATTCACCTATGATTTTTAGGAGCACCAAAAATCTCGTCGCCTTGTCGAAAGGTTGACGTATATTAAGAGGGGTATTTTTAATACCCCTTTTTTTATATGGATCAGAACGTAAAAGCGCTACATCGGCTGGCAGTTGCCGCGATAAATGAACGTGATTTCACGAAATGCGAAGCCCTAAGCGCGCAAATTTTGGATGTTGATAGCCAAGTCGCAGATGCTTGGTTTTTAAGAGCGATGAGCTTTCTTGCCATGGGTAAGCTTCAAGTCTCGCTGGCGAACCTCCTTAAAGCACTTAAATTAGAGCCAACCAATCCTGAGTACCTCGGTCAGTTTGCGAAGCTATGCTTAATGGTGAACGAGCCAGCCAGAGCGGGCGAAGCAGCGCGGCGTGTATTAGCGTTGTGTTCGCAGGATGCGTTAACGTTGGATACCGTCGGAGTTGTACTGACTAAGCTGGCAGACTACGAAAGTGCTTATAATGCGCTTAAGAGGGCAGTGGAAATTTGCCCCGATAATTCACAGTTTAATTTTAACTTGGCGTCAGCGGCACACTTCATTGGTAACGAGTCGGAAGCTGAAACTTACTATTTGGAGGCTATCGCCCTTAATCCGAAGTTCGCCCGGGCCTACTGGGCTCTTTCTGAATTGTACAAAAATCGCCATGAACGCGCACCGCAAACGCAGGCATTGGAAGCACTGTTAGAAGGCCGTGAACTCAATGCGGAGGATGAGTTATACCTTTGTCATACGCTGGCTCGAATTAGAGAGGATGAGGGCCGCTTTGTTGATTCGTTTAAATTGTTGAATCGAGGTAAACGCCGCTTTGGCGAGCGGATATCCTATTCCTGGGAGGATGACCAAAGCCTATTTAATTCAATTAAAAAATCTTACCCATTAGTTCAAGGCTCGCCCCAAGCCATGAGTTTAGGTGAAGAAGCTATTTTTGTATTGGGAATGCCTAGGTCTGGTACCACTCTGGTAGACCGAATTTTGAGTACACATTCATCGGTACAATCGCTTGGAGAACTACAAAACTTTGCTCTTGTTACTAAACAACTCACGAAATCAAAAACGGCAAGCGTTTTGGATGAGGACGTTAATACCAAAATGAATCAGCTTAATTTGATTCAAGTTGGGCAGGCATATTTGAGCTCTCTGATTAATCGAGACCGTCAACAGCCTAAGTTTGTTGACAAGACACCGTTAAACTTTCTGCAATTGGGTTTGATTTGTGAATCGTTGCCGGCTGCAAAAATTATCCTGGTACGGCGTAATGCCATGGATACTTGCCTTAGTAATTTTAGGCAACTTTTTGCGGTTTCCTTTTCATATTACAATTATCAATACAGCTTAAAAGACACCGCTAACTATTATCGATTGTTTGATGATTTAATGGCATTTTGGGCTGGATTGTACGGGGATCGAATCCACACAGTGAATTATGAAGACTTGCTTGATAGGCCAGAATCGGAATCAAAAAAAATGTTAGAACATTGTGGTTTAGAGTGGGAAGAACAATGCCTTAGGTTCTATGAAAACAAAGCGGCTGTGGCTACAGCGAGTGCTATGCAAGTCAGAGAACCTATTTATAAAACGTCGGTAGCAAGATGGAAAAAGTATGAGTCTCAATTGCAAGATGCAAAACTCGTGTTCGATGCTGCAGGTATCAAATATTGATCAAGACTTTAAGCTAGCCACAACACCATGACGTTACTCGAAATCAGCTGGAAGTTTGATAGTCTTGCCACCTTTCATCACGAATTGAACACTCTCGAGAATGGAGATATCAGAAAGCGGATTTCCTTTAACGGCAATCACGTCGGCGTAGGCGCCAGCCTTTAATACACCAATATGGTCTTCTTGTTTGAGGAGCTTAGAGGCGTTTATCGATGCAGCTTGAATCGCTTCAATCGGACTCATGCCGAACTCGACCATTCTGGAGAGTTGTTTCAAGTTGTCTCCATGCGGGTAGACTCCAGCATCAGTACCCATCACCATTTTTACACCGGCATTCACCGCCTTTCTAAAATTCTCGCGCTGTGTTCCGCCAGTCTTACGTTCTTTCTCCAAGCTTTCTTCAAGGATGCCGGCCTTTTCTCCTTCGCCTAAGATGTATTCTGTGACGTAAATATCCATAGACAAATGCGTTCCGTTTTTCTTTGCCAAAGCAATACCTTTATCATCAATAAAGCTCGCATGCTCGACGGAGTCCACGCCGGCTAAAATAGCATTGTAAACACCTTCGGTACCGTGTGCGTGTGCGGCAACGATTTTTCCTCTACGATGTGCCTCTTCAACAATTTTCTTCATTTCTTCAAGCGAATATTGTTGCACGCCAACTTTGGTTCCCTTGGACAAAACCCCACCGGTGGCACAGATTTTGATCACATCGGCACCATATTTAATGTTTCGCCTGACAGCCTTGGCTGCTTCCCAAGGACCGTCCGCTACTCCTTCACTCTCAGCTTGAAACTCGTAAGCAAGTAAATTGTTATCACAATGTCCGCCAGTAATTCCCAATGAGGGGCCGGAAACGTACATTCGTGGACCGATTACATCCTCGTCGGCTATCGCATCCCGTAAGGCAACATCAGTGAATCCGGGTGCGCCCAAATTTCTCACGGTTGTGACGCCTGCCTGCAGAGTGGCTTTTGCGTGTTTAACACCTCGCAGAGCGGCACGAGTTTGAGAGCTTGCCAGTCGTTTATAGCCATGTTCCAAATGACTCGCAGTAAGGTGTGCATGCATGTCTATGAGACCCGGTAATAAGGTATGACCGCTCAAGTCGATTAACGTTCCGTTCGGTATGGGCCCACCGAATGTAATTGAAGAAACACGGTCGTCAGCTATGACGATACGAGGTTCTGCCATCATTTTTCCAGTTTCAACATCAACTAAATGGTCCGCGATCAATACTGTTTGCGCGAAGCAATTAACATTTAACAACAATGGAATAATAAATAGAATTCGAAACATAATCATTTTGGGTGAATGGCCATAGAGTTAACTTTATACTATAACGATGAATGAATACTCGTTTTTAGTTGCAATAGCGGCTGCATTATTAGGGGGCGCGATGAGTCCCGGGCCAAGTTTCTTAGTGGTTGCTCAAAATTCGCTATCAAAGTCTCGAGGACACGGTATTGCAACGGCCGTTGGGACCGGACTTGGTGCTGCTTTATTTGCGCTATTAGCGGCATTAGGTGTTACCACGTTGCTTGAGCAAACCCCAACTGTTTATGTGGTGTTTCGAGTTGGAGGAGGGTGTTATCTGCTTTGGTTGGCGTATCGAATCTTTAGAGGAGCTACCGAGCCCTTGCAGGAGGGAGTGGTTTCTGGTGAACGTCAGGGTGGTTTACTGTCGTCACTTCTAAAGGGCTTGGTCGTTCAAACAAGCAACCCAAAGACGATTTTTATAATTGCCAGTATATTTAGTGCAGTGATGCCATTAGAACCCCCTATTCACACGGCTCTGTACGTCACTCTGATAGCACTTGTAATAGATTTTGGTTGGTATGCCGTGGTCGCGGTGAGTTTATCAAACAATAAGAGCCGCAACTTTTACAAACGGACTAAGACGCACTTTGATCGACTAGCAGCTTGTCTACTGTTTTTACTTAGTTTGAAGCTATTTACGGATGTGCTTTAAGCCAATCTAAACCGATTTGATATTTTCAAACATGCATGAAAAAGCTCAGCCTTTTAATGCTGAGCTTTCAAAGAAACACGGCTATTTAGAGTCCAATTTCGTCTAAAGCTACAGCAAGCTTGCTTAAGAGGTCTGCGTAAGCTCGTTTATAAGTTAGTGCCCAATTCGCATTGCTTGCCACTTGGCCTTCATTGTTGCCTTTGCCATGTACCGAGCTGCTGCTACCTTGTGATTCAAGTTTCAGTAATAGTTCTGATTCAAAGCCAATGGAGATGAAGCCTGGTACCATCCATGCCCAAAATTTTTCAATATCGATATCTAGGCTCTTAGCGTTCTCAGGTGTGTCGGAAATCGTATAGCCTCGTGCCACCAACTCACTACTAATTAGTTTTTTCACTTCGCTTTGAACAGTAGACCCCTCATTTAGTGAGACTGAGCCCATTGCACCACCATAACCGTTTCTTTGGCGACCAATATACGTACTTAGTTCAGTGGCTGTTTTGCTTTCTAGCTTGCCTTTGACGGAAGGTATTTCGGGTTTGCGAGGCTTTTGTTCAAACTCTCTTTTATCTTCAATACTGGCAATGTAAATTAATCCATCCTTCGAAACGGATGAAGTTGAATTAGGGGTTTCTAGGTTAATCTCACGAGTTCCAGTCACACACGCTGAGGTGCTCGCAAGTAATGCTAAAACACAGATGATTTTTATTGTTTTCATTATTGTTCTTTTAATCCGTTTGTTGAAAATTAATGTCTGAAATGCCGCATGCCGGTAAATACCATTGCCATGCCGGCTTCATTGGCTGCATCGATTACTTCTTGATCGCGCATTGATCCTCCAGGCTGGATGACCGCACTGATGCCAGCGGCGGCGGCGTTGTCTATGCCGTCTCGGAATGGGAAAAAAGCATCCGATGCCATGACCGAACCCTTGACTTCAAGTTCAGCGTGCTCAGCTTTGATTGCAGCAATGCGGGCGGAGTTGACTCGACTCATTTGACCCGCACCGACGCCAATAGTCCTATTTTGATTGGCGTAAATGATAGCGTTAGACTTAACAAACTTGGCGACTTTCCAGGCGAATTGAAGATCATGCATTTGTTGATCAGTTGGTTTTATTTCCGTCACAATGTCGAGCTTGTCGGTAAGTGCAAGGTCGTTTTCTTGTACCAGCAACCCGCCATTCACACGTTTGTATTCAATCGCGTTAAAGGAGGTGTCATTCCACTGCCCTGATTCGAGTAGTCGCACGTTCTTTTTGTTCGCAACGGCTGCTTTAGCGCCGTCTGAGATTGATGGGGCAATGATTACTTCAACGAACTGTTTTTCAACGATCTCTGAGGCAGTTTGTGCATCAAGCTCTTGATTAAACGCGATAATTCCACCGAATGCAGATTCTGGGTCAGTAGAAAATGCTTTTTGATACGCTTCCAGCAGCGTTGGAGCGACCGCCACACCACAAGGGTTCGCGTGTTTTACAATTACGCAGGCTGGTGCCCCGGAAAATTGTTTTACACACTCCAGTGCCGCGTCTGTGTCAGCGATATTATTGTAAGAAAGCTCTTTGCCCTGCAGTTGTTTAGCACTGGAGATGCCAACGGGTGCATTTTCTTCTACATAAAATGCTGCTTTCTGATGTGGATTTTCACCGTAGCGCATGGTTTGTTGGTGTTTAAACTGGACGTTAAACGTGGCGGCGAAGTCAGCTTTTGAACCATCATTTTGAATGCGACCCAGATGGTTTGCTATGGCACCGTCATACTGAGCAGTATGCTCGAATGCTTTTGTGGCAAGCGAGTAACGCGTTGCATAGGTCAGGCCACCTAGCTTTATCTCATCTATTAAGAATGAATAATCATTAGAATTGACAACGATCGCTACGTCCTTATGGTTTTTAGCGGCCGAGCGCACCATTGTCGGGCCGCCAATGTCGATGTTCTCGATTGCCGTTGGGAGATCACAATTTGGGTCGGCAACCGTTTGCTGAAATGGGTATAGATTGACTACTACCATATCAATTTGGGAAATGCCATGCTCTTCCATAACTTGGTCATCCGTGCCACGGCGGCCTAGAATTCCACCGTGAACTTTGGGGTGTAAGGTTTTTACTCGGCCATCCATCATTTCTGGAAACCCTGTGTAAGAAGAGACTTCGGTTACATCTATCTTGTTTTCTGATAGCAGCTTAGCGGTACCGCCGGTTGAAAGTATTTCAACGCCTTGTTCGTGCAGTGCTTGAGCAAATTCAAGTACTCCCGTTTTATCTGAAACACTAATCAGTGCGCGAGCGGGCTTAATGCGAGAGTCCGAAGAAAAATCAGTCATCGTAATTTCCAGGAAAGTTTCCAAGTAGTAAACGTAAAAAACGTTATGAGATAATAGTGTGATCCACTTAATTAGAACGGCGAATGTTGATTCGCTAGCATAGATCGTAAGTTTTTAATTTTTTCCGAAGGGTGTTTCGATTGATACCCAAAATATCCGCGGCTCTGGTCTGGTTGCCATTAACCCGTTGCATCACTACTTCCAAAAAGGGTTTTTCCACTTCATTTATGAAAAAGTTATGTAAGTTCGTCGGCTCTTGACCATTAAGGTCATCGAAATACTTTTCCATAGCGTGAGTGATGCACACTGATAAAGGGTCATTTTTAGTCATTATTATTTGTTAAGCGGCTTTGGTAAACGTAGAACTCAAAAAATCGTCGAGTAGGGTGGCTTGTTGAGCAATCGAATCTGTCGTACTGATAGACAGCCTCTGTGCTTGAGAAATGGGTGTGTCCCAGTGAGACAGATACCATTTTATATGTTTGCGAGCGAGCCGAACACCTAGGCCTTCTCCGTAAAAATCATGAATGGACTTAATATGAGCTAGGATGGTGTTGTAGCGTTCTTCTAAACAGGGGATGGGGTCGTAGTGTCCAGAGAACAGGTAGTCAGCAACTTGCTTAAACAGCCAAGGTTGTCCTTGTGCTGCGCGACCAATCATGACGGCATCTGCTCCAGTATGGTCAAGTACTTGCTTTGCCTTTTCCGGAGAGTCTATGTCTCCGTTTGCAATCACAGGTATCTCTATGGACCGTTTGACGGAAGCGATCGAGTCGTATTCTACCGGACCGAGGAATTTACATTCCCGAGTACGACCATGAATTGAGAGCGCACTGATACCGCAATCTTGAGCAATTAAAGCAATGGTTTCAGCGTTTCTACTATCCGGTGTGGTTCCAGTCCGAATCTTGACGGTCACAGGTACATTAACGGCCTGAACAACCGTACTTAAAATTTCAGACACTAGGGGTTCGTTTGCTAGCAGAGCTGAGCCGGCGGCTTTCTTGCAGACCTTTTTGGCTGGACATCCCATGTTTATATCGATGATTTGGGCACCATTAGAGACATTAAAAATAGCGGCTTCCGCCATTTGTTCAGGGTCTGTGCCAACGATTTGAACCATCACAGGTTTGGGTTCTCCTGTTAAGTCGGAACGGTATTTTGTCTTAGTTGTGTCTCTGAGTTGCGCTTGGCTTGTGATCATTTCCGAGACGACCAACCCTGCACCGTGTTCTCGACAAACTTGCCGATAGGGCTTGTCCGTGACGCCAGCCATTGGAGCCGCAATGACGGGATTGCTTAAGATGTATGGACCAATTTGCATTGCCTTACGCTGAGAATCTACCAAAGAGGTTTGCTATTGCGGGGCGTGGATAATACCTATGCGACGAAAAAGCGTAAAGATATCTGATTGAGAAATTGCGTATTTTTTAATCAATTTAACGCAGAACTTCAGTTATGTTTAGTAAGAATGCTAATTGTCTAGTAACTTAATCTCGTAACCCGTTGCTGATTTTGGAAATGAGAGCAACTCTATCGTGATCTTTTTTAACTCATTAGAGCCAATTATGGAGTTTGTCTTATTATTGTAAATATAGCTTTTGGGTGACAAATTACGACGAGCGACGAGTCGTCCATCAGCGTCAGTTAGTGACATTTCTAACCATGGGAGACTCTGTGAAATATCCGCATGATTAATCAGGCTTACTTTCAATAAAATCGTCGTTGAGCGAGTTGGGTGAGGTTGAGTCTTTGCGGAAACCAACTCGAGCTTTCGTAAGTTTCTTCGCTGAGGAAGAGTAACTCCGTTATCGGAAGCCAGTCGGTCGAGTGTGTTGCTGATAGGGCTTAATGATTTTTGTACGGAGTTGAACCAAGTTTGGTCTGTCGGCATGTCAATTAACTGCTTTAGCCAGAGCTGATAGATCAGGCTGATCAGTAATATCAGAGTTATAACAATGCCAAAAAGAGTGGTTAGCCACCAACCGACACCGCGTTTTTGGGTGTTTGCTTTCTTTCTAGGTTGAAGAAAAAAATCATCCTGGTTTTTCTTCTTCTGGGTATGTTTGATGCTTCTCTTTATAGGCTCGTTTGCTTGTGTTGTCGTTACCTGGGCCTGTCTAGCGCCGGTAGGCGGGATGATTTTTTCATCTACCAGCTTGTCAACCTCATCAATCAAGCGGTTGTCTTTCTGTTCTAATTCGGGCTCTCTTCGTTCGTGGGTTGCCTCAGCTTTTTTACTGTCTAATGGCAGCTCTAAGTCCAGCTGTCCATGAGTAATGGACTCATTTACATTGCTGGAAACAATCGAGTTACTCGCCGTGTCCGTGGCGGGCTCATAAGTAGAATCCTTAGATTGCTTGGCTTTGAGGTTGTTCAGAATTTCTGATGTCGATAGCTCCTGGCTATTGCCGTACTCTTCTAGCACATCCTCTGGAACAGACTCCTTTGGACCTGTGTATTCGAATTCATGAGTGCTTAATAGTTCGAACGGTTGCTCGGTGTCGTCGAGGGGTTTTTCGTAGCTTACGTACGAGGGCTCAGGCTCTTTACTCAACTCAATATCACCGCCATCACGCGCTTTGAGAGGCTCTGATAGTGGTTCTATAAACGTGTCTCTAGGGTCAAACTTGGGCGTTTCTAACGTGCTATCAATGAGGCGAGCTTTGAACTGTTCGCGACAGGTTCCACAGCGCACCATTCCTTCTGATGTGCGATATTGCTCATCGCTGATCGTGTAATCAGTAAAACAATGAGGGCATTGAGTAGTGTGAAAAGCCATTTATTTAGTCGTTGTTTTGTGATGACTGTTAGTAAGAGACCTGAATGTTAAGTCTATTTTTACCATAGTGGCACTATGTTAGCGTTTTGTAGCGACGATGAGTACCCATTGATCCTTTTGATGGTGTTCGAAATTAAATGTGTCCCCAAAATGGGTTTCGATCTTTTCAACTTGCGTTTCAAGGATGCCAGTTAACAAAAGCGTGCCGTCATCGTTCATATGGTTAATCAAAGTATCTCTTAGTTCGATGATGACTTCCGCTAGTATATTGGCGATTACCAAGTCATAGCTTTTGTCAATTTCACTGGGAAGCTCTGCCGGCAAGTAGGCGTGCATTTGACTTGAAACGCCATTGCGACCTGCATTTTCATTGCACGCGCTGACGGCTAATGGGTCTATATCGACGGCATCCGCGTGGATTGCGCCGCTAAGTAAGCTGGCAATGGCTAAAATACCCGACCCGCTTCCGTAATCTAAGACTTTTTGATCTTTGAGTTTTTGGTCAGCTAGCCAACGTAAACACAGGTGGGTTGTTGCGTGTGTGCCAGTGCCAAAAGCCAAGCCTGGGTCTAAAACAATATTGCGAGCGTCGGGAGCCGTGGGCTCGCACCAAGTTGGGCAAACCCATAAGTTTGATCCCACCTCTATAGGTTTGAAAGAACTAAGCCAGACTCGTTCCCAGTCCTGGTCAACCAGTTTTTTAACTTCGGTCGGGATCTCCATTTCCTTATATTGGTTTTTAACGAAGTCGATGATGGGGTCTAAATCCACGCGTTCATCAAACAATGCGGTGACACTGACTTTTTCCCAATCAGGGGTTCCAGGGAAGGCGACTTCATAGAACTCGTCTTCGCCTGCGTTTTCAGTGGTTACGGCTGACGCTAAGAATGCTTCCAATAAACTTGAAAGCTTATCTACCTCGGATGAATTAACGACGAATGTTACTTGAGACCAAGTCATTTTTCGCCCTCATAGACGCGCCCTTGCGACCAGGCGATTAATTGAGGTTCGTGTATTTCTCCTAGTTTTTGATCAATAACAACGCCATTATTGTCCACTAACAAAGAGTATGGCATTGCCCCTAACTCATTCCCCGACAACTCCATAAGCTTCATTCCAGTTTGTTCGGCGTAAAGTATTGGGTAAGTGATGCCCATCGAGTCGAGCATTTCGGTTGTTTTGCTGGGGTCGTCGACGGCGACGCCGATTATTTGAAACCCATCCGCCTGACGTTGCTTGTACACAGCCTGAAACAAGGGCATCTCGCGGCGACAAGGGCCACACCAACTAGCCCAAAAGTTGATCAGAGTGTACTTCTTTAGATGTTGGCGGGCCGTCTGGCTTTGGTTGTCGGCTGTAAGCAGTTTTGCGTCGAGTAACTCACTGGCTGAGGATACTTCTGAAACACGGGCCGCATTCAGAGCAGCACCAATTAGGAATGCGACTAAGGCGACTGCAACGAGTAGAACTTTATTTGGATTTGACATAAATAGTTGAATTAGTCGGATGCCTGATTTACCAGACTTAAAAAGTCAGTTTCATTTAGGTAGCCGTATTGTCGCAGGTTTTGTTCCTCTTGGCCGTTACCTTTATAGAAAAGCGTTGCAGGTGGCCCAAAAACCTCAAAATAGCGCTTAACATCTTCACTGTCTTTATTCGTTTTCGTCACATCAATCTTGATGAGAGACCACCCTTGTAAAGCGTCGGCAACGCTCGGTTTAAGGTAGGTGGTTCTATCCATCCTTTTACAGTCCAAGCACCAATCGGCATAAAAGTCGACGAGAACAGGCTTATTTAATGAGCTGGCTGCGGCTAATTCTTCCTTCGCTTGTTGGGCGTTGGTGACAATTTTAAACGGCAATTTATCATTTTTGATATTTAGCTGGCCGTTGCTCATGTTAAGCGTCGTTAATGGGTTTAATATGTCGTTGCCGCCAGAAGTTGCGCCAATCAACGCCATTGCACCCCAGAGTAGAGCGCCTAATCCGCCAGCCTTAATTAATGAGGAGAGCAAATCAATAGTCAGCTGGGACGCGAATTTGAGTAGGTAGCTTCCACTCCAAAGCAACAATACTGCCCATAAATACAGTGTAGGCACTTGGTTGATCGCGCTGGCGATGAAAATCGCCACTCCCAGTACCATGAAGCCAAAAAGAACTTGAATGTTGTTCATCCAAGCTCCGGTTCTAGGGAGCAACCAACCCGCGCCAAAACCGAATAGTATGAGTAAGCTTCCCATGCCCAAAGCCATCGCACTCATGATCGCACTACCTAATACTGGGTCGCCTTGCTGTATGGCCGCACCTAAGGTAATGATAAGGATTGGCGAGACGCAAGCACCGACGACAAGGGCAGAAATCAACCCTAAGCCGAAGCTAGAAATACTGGCAGATTTACTGTTTACCGACGTTGTGTTTAGCTTGGTTTGAATCGAACTTGGTAACTGTATTTTAAATGCTCCAAAAAGAGACGTGGCCAGAACAACAAGGAACAAGCAGATAATTCCGATTACCCACGGGTTTTGAAAATGCGCTTGTAGTTGTGTTCCAGAAGCCCCAGCGACCCACCCAGCAATGGCGTAAGTAACAATGGTTCCTAATACATAGCAGGTCGCTAACCAACCGGATTGGAGTTTGCTTGGTTTATTTTGGCCAGCAATGATGCCCGCTAAAATGGGTATCATTGGCAATACGCAGGGCGTGAAACTAAGCAATACCCCGGCACCGAGGGCAGCAAAAACATAACTCCAAAACGATTTGGCTTTGGCTTTTTCAGTGATTGAAGGTATGGGCTTCGCGTTATCTGGATCTACAGACGGCTCTGATGAGGAAAACAGGCTAGGGTCAACCACCAGTTTCACAGGTCGTGTTTGAGGGGCATAGCAAACGCCAACGGGTTTGTTACAGCCTTGCGCCTTTAATTCAAATTCTATTTCAGCATCCCCCGTTTTAACGTTAGCCGCTAATTTTTTTATGGGTAAGGAATACTCAACGCGATTGAAATAGACTACGACGTCACCAAATTCAGGGTCATTTTCTACCACCCCAGGAGGGAACGAGACGTCACCAAACTCAAGGCCAGGGCTGATTGGGATCGCGTTGAACTGGTCGCGATACATATAATAATCATCAGCTATTTGCCAAGCGACCTTAATCTCGTTCCCTTCGACATAGGCGGTTTCGATAAAGGCTTCGTGATCCGGAAGTAGTGTTTGTGCTTGTTTCTTCCAAAATTGTGCTTGTGCGGCGAAACAAGCGAACAGCGCTGTCGCCACAAGTAAGCGCAGAGTACGTTGAATAATATTGTTCATCACTTTAAATATTAGAGGCCAACACTCATTGTTGTTGGTAATTATCATGAGGTTAACTAATGGACCGTATGAGGCGGCGGTAACTCGCATATGCTATTGTGCCAGACCGCACGGATAGGTTTAATCAATTCCAATGAAAAAACGTTTATTAAATATCGAAGGCATCATTAACTTGCGTGATCTTGGCGGTTATTATGGCCTAGATCGACGCCCTGTCGTTTGGGGGAAGATGTATCGATCAGCACAGCTTGACCGTATTAGTGATGACGGTGTGTCAGCAATGATGTCATTGGGTATTAAAACCGTTGTTGATCTCCGCTTTGATGATGAAACGCAACGCTACCCAACGGTACGTTCGGCTTTTCCGGTGGCTGAGTTCATTTCTTGGCAATCTGAAAAAGATGAAGAGTCAAATGGAGCAGAACATACGGTTAAGCGAGCGTGGCGACAGAGCTTAGAGTCTGGAGATTCTAAGCAGGTACGAGAAGCGATGCGAGTGAACTACCCCAAAAAGCTGTATTCTCATCGAGGCATTTATCGAGAAATGTTGCTGCGCTTAATTGATCATCGGTCTCCTTTGTTGTTTCATTGCGCGGCGGGTAAAGATCGAACTGGTGTTGCGGCGGCAATAATTTTAGGGTTACTGGGTGTCTCTGACGAGGACATCATTGAGGATTATTTGGTAACTCAAAGTCAGGTATCAACATTGTTTGACACCTGGGTAGCCGGAGGCGCAACTGGGGCCGATGATTACGATGACTTTCAAAAGAAATTGGCTCAGTACCCGCGTGAGTTGGTGAAGCCCGTGTTTGAAGCTGATGTTGGCTATATCACCACGTTGTTAGACTATGTGAATAAGACTTACTCAAATTTTGAGCAATACGCGTTAACGATCTTAAAACTAACGCCTCAGGACTTAATAGGTCTAAGGACTAATTTGTTAGAAGCTTAACCGGATAGACCTCAGGAGAATTTATAGAATGGTCAGAGGAGAAAAATCAAAGCGCTTGAGCGATAAAGTATGTTTGATAACAGGTGCTGCCAGGGGTATTGGAGCAGAGATCGTGGCTGAATTTCATCGTCAAGGTGCTCGGGTCATTGCAACGGATATCGATGCGCAACGTGTTGAGAAGCTAGCTCGAGAGGTGGGTTGCGAATGGTTGCCGCTTGATGTGAGGCATGAAGCCGCTTGGAGCGACTGCCAAAAACAGTACCCAGAAATTGACGTGTTGGTCAATAATGCAGGTATTACGGGGTTTGAGCATGGCACTCGAGCTCACGATCCGGAGAACGCAACTTTAGACGATTGGCGAGCAGTTCATGAAACAAACTTAGATGGCGTCTTTTTAGGTTGTCGTTACGCAATCCGGACCATGCGTTCGAAGGCAAGTGGCGCAATAGTTAACATCTCGTCTCGATCAGGCATGGTCGGTATTCCGTTAGCCGCGGCGTATGCCTCTTCAAAATCCGCTGTCAGGAACCATACAAAAACAGTTGCTCTTTATTGCGCGCAGCAAGGGTTGAATATTCGTTGTAACTCTATCCATCCGGCGGCAATTTTTACGCCAATGTGGGAGCCAATGTTAGGAGAGGGAGAAGATCGAGTGAAAAACATGCGGGCGTTGGTATCAGATACGCCGATGAAACGGTTCGGTGAATGCGCAGAAGTAGCTGCAGTGGCGGTGTTGCTGGCCTCTGATGAAGCTGCTTACATGAACGGCGCGGAGCTAAATATTGATGGCGGTCTGCTAGCCGGTTCCGCTGCTAGCCCTGGCTAATTACCCAGGGCTAGCGGCGTGCTGCGTACCTAACGATACGCAGACCATGGCGAGGTTTTATAGCCCTGGTGCTTGCCACTTGCCGTCTTGGTCAAAATCAACAAAGATCGGGTTGCTAAACGCGTAGGGACTGATTTCAGGGTAGACTGCGGCGTAATCTGGCGTGGGTGGTCCAAACACCTCGATCATAACGAAAGAGTCTCTATCGAACTCAAGGGGTATTAATACCTCTTGAGTTAACTCGTCGTTGAGCGCATGAGTGTCGATGGTTTTACCATTTATCTGAATTTCCAGCCTGTCTAGTTTAATCCAGGGCGCCTTGCTTATAGATACCTTCAGTGGTGCGCGTCGTCCAGAAAACGTATCTCCCATTTTGGCATCCAATAGAGACACATTAAGCATCGGGCCTGTGGTGCCGTAGGCCTTGCCTGCTTTTAAGTTGTTGATGAATTCTTCTTGATTAAAGTGAGACACGCGATCATCACTCATAGCCACCATTGTTCTTGGAATTGCTACCTGTTCTAACGCGTTGTGAGAATCACTATTGGCGGTGCCGACGATCAACTCGCCTTGCTTTAAAAAAGACAACCAATCTCTGCGCACAGCTGTAAGTCGATCATAGTGATTGCCTCCACCGGGATTCACCACTTCAATCAGGTCGAAATCAATGTCCCTCACGCCCGTATGTGGGTGTGGCTCTATCAACACATTATTGTGCTCCGCTGATAGTTCATGATAAGGGTTGTAAGGGTGTCCAGCTGAACCCATGTGATCTAGGTAGTTACCGTTGTCCACGATATCCTCCCAATCGCTAGGCAAGTCTTTGCTACTGAGCCGTAAGTCATAACGAGGGTGGTTTAACTGAACAACTGAAGCGGGCTGATCCTCACGGATAGCGTGCATCGTTTCCCTAAGACGTTTATTTTCGTGATTTACCATACCGTTGCGGAAGTGGTGGTGCTTGGCTTCATAAGGGAAAAAGTTAATGTGACCTCCGGTGTACGGATTCAGGCTTGTTGGTAACGTGCTGGTGACTTCAGCGCCTGAAATTGAAACTATTTTTCCTTTAACTCCCATATCTTCAATGTAGGGGGTGTAGTCGGTTGGTAAGTCATGCTCGCTAGAGACCATGACTTCGCCGTGTTCGGCGGTAAACGTTCTCACTCGTTCAGATTCCGCAAACGTGTTGTCGAAGCTCAGGCCCGAATGAACGTGTAGATCACTGGCGATATAGCCTGGTGTGCTCAGTACTCTTTGAGGAATGTCGATATTGAGCGTTTGTGCTTCGCCTTGCCTGAGTGTGATTTCTTGCTGCTCTAATGAAAACTCCGGACCTTTAGTGGCGTAGACACGATAGGTCCCTGCGGCGATGTCCACGGCCTTTTTGTCTCCATCCACACCGGCCAAAAAGACAGCGGAAATGGGGGGCGCCGTTTTTATCTCATCGTCGAATGCGACTGATGACTGGGTGAGTGAGCCGGCGAAATCGGGGTTTGGCGTATTATTTAGCCCGACAAAAACAAGTCGCATAGCCTCGCCTTGAGGCAAACTTAGTTTTGCCGCACTCGAAAGGGAGAGCTGACCAAGTTCAGTGACTGACCCTGTAGAGACATCAAAATCGTGCTTCAGTGATCTAGCTCCATAGCCAAAAGCATTTAGAGAATATTTTCCAGGCGGAGCATTAAACTTAAACGTGCCGTCTGATTCTGGTATGACGTGTGTTAAAGGAGCCCCGTTTGATTGGATAACGTGTATCGCCGTGTCGGGTGAGTTTATCTTTCCTCTTACAGTTGCCGAGGTGTTCAACATTTGATCGGTCACTGAAGCGACGTCGCCACGTTTACCGACATAAACGACTTCGTGAGTTTCAAGCGCTGACCCTTGGTCTAACTCTAAGAGGGGTATTTGAGGGAGCTGAAACCAGCCAACTTTAGTGCCATCGCCAATGTAAAATGTGTCGGTTAGCACCATCATTGCTGTTCCATCAGTGTCGGCTAGCATAAAAAATGGAACATCTTCACGGCTTGCATCTTCAACTCTTTGCGCTGTTAGCATTTTCCAGCCATAGGAAATCCCTACGTTGGCAGAGCGAGGGCTGATGGTGATCAGGGTGTCAGCGTACCGAGCAGAATCACCGATAGCGCTGACGCCTCGTTTTACAAAGTCTTGGTTCTGAAAACCATTGCTATCCAGTGTGTTTCTGGAACTAAAAACGAATGGTTCAAGAGAGTGGTAATTGAAATTTAGAGGGGATATAAAATTTACCGATTCGCCAGGCGCGTAGTCGTATCGTTTTTGGATTTGTAGTTGGGTTTCTTTGCCATCTTCAAAGTAGTAACGGGTTTTCAAGGTTGCTCCATCGGATTTTGCCTCTACCACAATACTCTGCTGGCCATTGATGTGGGCGATGGATATTTTCTCTGTGTCTAAGGAACGCCTTCGGCTTCCATTAAGTAGATCATGGGTAAAAGTAAAGTGATCGTCTGCCTGTCCACAGTAGCCAAGATCAATCAATGAACCACCTTTGACTGAAAACTCTCCCTCATGGTCAACGTCTGAAATGACGGCGCATAGAGTGCCATTGGTGATAAACCAATCACCAATTCCCCCTATAGCATCTGGACCTTTACGCTGAAGGGCTGCAACATTTTCATTTGAAAGCTGGGTGGCGAAGTTAGGTGAGTTTATTGCGTTATTCTCAGCAAAAGCAATTTGGCCGGCCATCAGAACGATGAAACCGGCCAAGGAGCTTAGCTGCTGACGCTTTTTGAACGTTTTGCGGCTAATCATATTTTTATTGTTTGTTTTAGCTGTTAGTAAGTTTTGTTACCAGCGCTGATTGGTGTTTATTGTAGTCATGTAAAATTTCGGCCGCTTCTTGATGAAAGACCTTATTCCAATGTTCGTCTTCGTCTGGCAGCGGGTTGTCTTTACGAGTGTCACTAGTTACTGGCTCCAGACCTAACGACTTTCGGTAAGTGTTTAAATCTGAAAGCGCGGCTTGCTCACGATTATCTCTCTCAGCCTGACGTACTTCTAAGTTGAGCGAGATAGACTTTATCTCTTTGTTTTGGAATATTCTATCTGAACTCTTTCTTAAATATTCAAACGCCGGAGAAACATTAGAGCGGTTTTGGTGTTTACTGGACAGCGATGATACAAGCCCGATGGGCAGTGAGCCGGCTCGGTAATTAGCGGCTTGTGTTTCGGTCCAGGGCAACGCATTATCGTAAGATCTTTCGCCAAACTCGTCGTCTTCTCGGCCAGAGTTTAACTTAAGGTCTGGGATGACGCCTTTATGCTGAGTACTGCTGCCACTTATTCTGAAAAACTGTGCGTTAGTATACTTGATGGTGCTTTTACGACCGCCTTCTCGAAGTTGCTCTGGGCTTTGCACGGTCCCTTTGCCAAACGAACGTTCGCCAACGATCAGTGCGCGGCCATAGTCTTGCATTGCACCAGCGAAAATCTCAGATGCTGAAGCACTGTAACGGTCAATTAGTACGACTAATGGGCCATCATAGGCGATGCTGCTATCGAGGTCTTTTTCAACGGCGCGTTGATTTGGGCGAGAGCCTACTATTTGCACGACTGGCCCTTGGTCAATAAATAAGCCTGTTAGAGATATGGCCTCATGCAGCAAGCCTCCTCCGTTGCCCCTTAAGTCCAGAGCTAAGCCTTCTACGCCGTTGTCCTGGGCTTCTTTTATTAACTTCTTGACGTCTCGAGTCGTGGCAACGAGTTTTCCATTTCCTCGGCGAGCCTGTCTTACATTGGAATAGAAGCTTGGAATGCTAATAACTCCGTATTTTGAGCTTCCTTGGCCTTCTGGTACATCCAGATAAGAAAGTTTAGCTGCTTGGTCTTCCAATTGAATGATGTCTCTTACCAGTTCTATTCGCTCAGGCGGAGATCCCGGCGCAGAATCACCTGTTAGTACGTCTAGCCGAACCTTAGTGCCTTTGTCGCCACGTATCATTTGAACGACATCGTTAAGTCGCCAACCGATGACATTAATCATCTCTTCATTTTCTTGGCCCACGGCAACAATTTTATCTTCAGCCTTTATCGAACCACTTTTTTCGGCTGGGCCGCCTTTAATAATACGGTTTACCACAGTGTAGTCTTCGTCCGTATTTAGCGCGGCTCCGATGCCCTGTAGAGATAACGTAATACTGATATTGAAGTTTTCAGCCGTTACGTGAGACATATACGTAGTGTGTGGCCCATGTTCCGTCGTGTAGGAATTCATGAACCATTCAAACACTTCTTCGCCCTTAAGTTGAAATATCACATCACGTTGTCGATCATACCGCCTGAGTAGATTCTCGCGAATTTCTGTAATAGGCGTTTTAGCCATGGTCTGCTGTAAGGTATCGTTTTTGATACGCTTTCGCCATTCATCGTCTATTTGTTTCGGTGTTTTCCACTCAAACGAGTCTCGATCAATGTTTAGTTTTTCGTTGATCGTAAAGTCGAAGTCGCTTTCTATTAACGTTCTGACTGCTTTGGTCCGGTCGTCCAGACGTTTACGAAAGACCTTAAAGATTTCGAATGCCACTTCGGCATCACGGCGGATTAAAAAGTCATCTATCTTATTTCGGTATTTCTCGAACCCGTCTATATCTTCTTTTGTAAAATAAATCTTATTGGGATCGAGTACCTTCAAATACCCGTCAAAAATCCGCGATGAATAATCATCGTCTAAGCTTTTAGGTGAGTAATGACGATAGCGCAAGGTAAAGAGGGTTTTATGAATATCAAAACTCAAATCCTTGGTCATGGTGAGCTCGGATTCAGGGACTTCTTTAACGTCAGCTTGGGCAATAGGTAAGGCTGCCATTGTACACAGCAACGAAGCACCGACAGTAAGCGATAGCGTGCTAAGGCGAATTTTCCTCGTAACCGGACGTGCAAATACCATAATTTATAACCTGCTTAATTTTCTGTATTAGAGCTTCTGCCTAAATCCAGAGCTCGATTTTTTTCGTAGGGGTGATTTTTCAGCGGCCTGAGCACTACTTATAGGCTTTGCAAGCAGACTTTATCTTGCTGTTTAACGCTGGAAAACAATATTTTTACTTACCCCAATACTGACCATTCTTTAAAACTAACAGCTTGCTCTGATAAAGGGCAAGTCTTCTGTGCAAAATACCACCGTCTGTGACTAAACATTAATCACTTGTTTACGATTGCCGACGATACTTCTACGTTACAATATGCCTTATATCTATTACTTTTAGAGAAACTCATGGAATTGGATCTATTACACATTTTTGTTGCTTTTGGCGTCGGGCTTTTGGTTGGGGTCTTGGCGATGTTAGTTTTTAACAAGCTAAAGAGTGGCTCGGCTTCTCCTGCCAGCATTAAACAAGATTTTGATGACTATAAAAACGACGTGGAAGCTCACTTTGAAGAGACATCCAAAAAGTTCAAGAACATGACTGATCAATATCAGGATCTTTATGCGCATCTTTCCGTCGGTGCCACCAGCTTATGCCGTCCAGACAGTGCGGCTGCGACCCTGGGCGAAGGAGACATTGCGGCGCCAAAACAAATTGAATCACAAGCAGAGACGCCTTCTCAAGACAAGCAAGAGCCCCAAGAACCTGAAACCGTTGATGAAACAAATAGGTCGGAACAGGCGTCTGAAGAAAGAGGCCCCACAACGTCTAATGAGGGCTCTAGCGTTAAAAAAGAGCCTGAGTCTGATTTAGGCCAAGACGCAGAAGATAAGCTTGAGACTGGTGATTCGAAAAACGACGCTAAAGCTTAGTGGTCTATAGTGAAATTGGAAAAGGCCCTGCTAATTTATGTTAGCAGGGCCTTTTTGAGTATTAATTGGAGTTTTGTAGTAGCGCAGTGTGCAGTTCCAGAGCAAATTCTTGAATACCATTAAGTAGCATTTGTATGGAAATGGCAATTAGGATCATACCCATTAGCCGTTCAATGGCGATCAACCCTCTGTTTCGCAATACCTTGGCTAACGGGCCGGCCAGTAATAAAATAACACCGCTGACTATCCATGCTGCAAACAACGCGATCAGCCAATCGGCCCACCGTTCTGGTTCGCCATTCATGATAAGCAACAGCGTAGCCAGTGCTGACGGGCCAGCAATATAGGGGATTGCTAGTGGAACGATAAAGGGCTCTTCTTCGTTTTTATGTGGTCCATGACTGTCGGGTGGAAAGATCATTTTTAATGCGATTAAAAATAGAATTACGCCCCCGGTTGCCGTTAATGCCGGTTCCGAAATGTGCAATGCAGAAAGAAACGCTTGGCCTGAAAACAGAAAGATAACCATGACTAATAGTGCTATTAGCAACTCGCGTAGAATTACCTTGGTCCGCCTTTCTGGGGCGACATTTTTGAGTGCAGTCAAAAATAATGGAATATTACCCAACGGGTCCATTACTAAGAATAAAAGCAGCGCTGCTGAGATAATGGTCATGATGCTTTGATTAAGTTGTGCGAGTGACGGCCTGTGTCGTTACTCTAAAGAATTAACCTAAGTACGAGAACGAAGTTCATCGTATTCGAGAAACAAAAAGGCAAGCCCAACTGAGCTTGCCTTTTAACTGAATTGCTACCAACCGCATTGCCGATCTTTGTTTTGCTCTTTTAGCCAGCTGTTTAGCGGAGCAAAATAATCGATAATGGCGCTGGCGTCCATTTGCCGTTGACCGGTCAAGGCTTCCATGGCATCGGGCCAAGGTTTGCTTTGACCTAGCGCCAACATATCACCTAACGCTTTACCTGCGTCTTTATTGTCATAAATTGAGCACTCGTGCAACGGTCCTTCAAAGCCAGCCTTGCCGCACAATGCTTTATGGAACTGAAACTGCATAATGAAAGACAAGAAGTAGCGAGTGTAAGGCGTGTTGCCTGGAATGTGATATTTTGCGCCCGCATCGAAATGCTCTTCGGTGCGCTCAATAGGAGCTCTAATGCCTTGGTACTCCGTGCGTAAATCCCACCAGCCTTTATTGTAATCTTCTGGTGCAATTTCTCCTGAAAACACTTTCCAGCGCCATTCATCGATCATTTTCCCAAAAGGAAGGAAGGCGATTTTCTCCAGAGCTAATTTCATTTGCTTATTCAAAGTGGCTTCAGGGCTTTCAACAACTTCGCTGACAAGTCCTTTTTTCTTTAAGTAACCAGGCGTCATAGAAAGCTGTATCGTGTCACCAATGGCTTCATGAAAGCCGTCATGCGCACCACCCTTGAACACTGGGCTTTGGTCCTTGTACATCAGGTAGTAATAAATGTGCCCTAACTCATGATGCAAGGTGCCGAGTTGTTCTTCGTTTATTTCCACGCACTGTTTGATGCGAGGGTCATTACCGTTGTCCAGGTCCCATGCGCTGGCGTGGCATACCACGTTGCGGTCGGCTGGTTTTTTGATTAATGAGTTTTTATAAAAGCTCTCTGGTAGAGATGGTAGACCTAGTGACGTGAAGAACGCTTCCGCCGTTTCGGTCATTCTTTTTTCGTCATAACCTTGTGCTTTTAAAGCAGCGGTGACATCCAGCGAAGCCACACCCTTGTGTGGTTCCATGATTGGGTAGATATTATCCCAAGTCTGTGACCACATATTGCCCAGTAAGTGTGCTGGAATAGGCTGGTCTAGAGGAACCTTATCTTCACCGTATTCTTCGCTTAGCTTGGCTCTAACATGGCATTGAAGTTCGTTATAGAACGGTTTTACCTGCCCCCATAGGCGACTGGCTTCCGTAGTAAACTCTTCAGAAGTCATGTCATAGTTAGACTTCCAAGCATCAGCCAGATCTATGAATCCTGAGTCTTTAGCACCTTGGTTGCCCAACTCAACAAATCGTTGATAGGTTTTTCGATAAACAGGGGACACTGTACGCCAACCTTGCCAAACGTCAAGTAACTCGTCGTAGTTTCTTGAGTTTGCAAGGACGGATTCAAGTTCTTGTAACTCGCGACATTCGCCTTTTTCATTGCAATATTTTCCTGAACCGTAATGACCTTCCATATCGGTCAACACCTGAGCGAGTTCAGCTTGAAGCTTGGGGTCGGTAGGAGCGGGCGCAGAAGACCCTCTTAACATCAACTCAATAGCACGAGCAGTCTCTGGATCAGTTTTGGCGTCTTTGTATTTTTTCGCTTGCTCCACGACCGACGCTTCGAAAGCCAACGCACGCTCTCCAGCCTTTGCCGCTAGTACAGCCGTATCGCTGGTTATGTAGGTTGAACGAACCCAATAGGCAGCCTCTATTTCTTTGCTGATTTCTATGGTTTCTTGCTGAATTCGCTCAACAAACTCTTTCGCGGTTTCTTTTTTAGCAGCGCTTACGGTCCCAACTGAGCTGGCTAAAGCCAACCCAGCTGCGAGGACAAGCGAATATTTCTTTAAATTCATTACGTTATCCGTTTTATATTCTCATCAAAAGTCTAAGCTTCAAGTTCTTCAATCTCTTTTTCCCATTTCTTAGTGAACATGGCGAAAAGAATAATGACAGCGCCTATGCCTATGCTGAAGGTGGCGATTTGAAGATAAAGGTTTGGCATTTCAGCAACGTTGCTAGGGTCAAAGCTGCCAGCCAACAATCCGGCGATAATGTTACCGATTGAATACGTTAAAACGAACACTCCCATCATTTGGCCGATAAACCTGCGTGGAGACAGTTTGCTCACCGCGCTCAGTGCCATTGGGCTTAGGCAAAGCTCACCAACGGTATGAAGAAAGTAAACCATGATTAACCAGAATGGAGCTGCTTTGAGCCCGCTTGCCGCAATTTGAGCCGCAAAGTACATTACGATAAATCCGCTGGCCATAATGATCAGTCCCACGGCACATTTTATGCCATACGCAGGGGTTACCATTCGTTTACCCAGATTAATCCAGAGCGCAGCGAAGAACGGAGTTAGAAGTACAATGAACAGGGCGTTTGCCGAACCAAACCAACCCGTTGGTATTTCGAAATCGCCAATCATGCGGTCTGTATAGTCTTGTGCAAACAAGTTGAGGCTTGAGCCGGCTTGTTCGAAGCCTGACCAAAAACACGCTGATGCAACACACACTAGCAACAGTGCGAGCATGCCGCGCTTTTCAATGGCGTTAAGCTTGCCCAGAAAAAAGATAGCGCCAAAGTACAAGAAGAACACCGAGGTAAAAATAACAGCCACACTTTCGGCTAGCGTGACTGGGTTAAAAACAAGTTTGCCCGAAATCATCAGCCAAGTAACAAGCGCCAGGACGACGAGGAATGCGCCAATAGCGAGGCGACTGTTGCGGTCCGCTGAGCTAGAAAGTCTAACCACCGGTTCCGCACTTACTCCTTCTAAATTATTGATGGTTTTCCGATATTGGATGAGTCCGATACCCATACCAATAGCCGCTGCACCAAACGCCCAATGCCAGCCATATGCTGTCGATAGGTATCCGCATACGATGTAGCCGATGAACGAGCCTAGGTTAATACCCATGTAGTATATGGCGTATCCAGCATCGCGCCGTTTATCCTCTAAGGAATAAAGTTGGCCAACAACAGCGCTGATGTTTGGTTTCAATAGTCCAGTACCAAGGACCACAAAGATCAGACCAATAAAAAAGGTACCTTCGACTGGAATGGCCAGGATAATATGGCCTATCATAATGATGATGCCGCCATACCAGATGGCTTTCTGCCCACCAATTAACCTGTCAGCTATCCAACCGCCTGGCAGGCCCATGAAATAGACTGAACCGGTGTAAAGCCCGTAAATTGCGCCGGCTGCGGCTACGGTAATTTGTAAGCCACCTTCTTGCATTGAGGCGGTCATATAAAGAACAAGTAACACGCGCATACCGTAGTAGCTCATGCGTTCCCACATTTCGGTAAAGAAAAGAGTTTGCAGCCCTTTGGGGTGCCCAAAGAATGCGGTATTCAATGGGTTGGTATTGGTTTGATTCATAGGTTTACCTATTTATTAGAATTTTATTTTAAAGCCAAGGTTTATAAAGGTTCTGTTCACGAGTCGCTCTAAAACCTGCATTGGTAGATCGCTGATACAGTCCCAGATTGAGCTTTAAGAGTGGAACCGCTTCAAAACTCCTCGAAAATACCACATATACGATGGATTTCCGTCCAACTTTGTTGCACCTTTTTGGGAGCTTTTCAGAATTTTATTCGATTTTGCTTAAAACGGAGATTGGGTAGGAAACCGAAGTATTCGAAAGTAATCTGCCACCGAAAAGCAAATTTACCGTTTAGTTCTTCGTTTGGTTGAAGGCCTCATCGTGTTTTACGTGCAACGATGAGGCTCTTGCGCTTAATGATTATTCCAGTTGCACTTCAAGGCCCCCTTAGGCTGCTCCTAGTTTATCAAGTAGCTCATCTTTGTGGCTCTTGCTTACCTTGACGGTCGTGCCATCAGTCAGAATCAGACAGTATTTGTCATCCGGTAGGGCTTTGAATTCTCTTGCTTCAGATAGCCTGACAATGGCTGAGCGGTGAGTTCTACAAAAGACATCAGGGTCTAGTTTGCTTTCTAAGTACGAGAGGTTAACTCGATGTAAGTGCATGCCATGTCGGTGGTGTACTTCGACGTAGTTGCCGCTCGATCCAAGCCAAAAAATATCTTCAAGTGGCACTATCCTCAGAGAGCCGACTGATCGAATAATCAACTTATCGATTGTGCTCTTATCGCCACTTATGTGTTGTTTGAGTTCGCTCAGCTGAAGAGCCGCGGGAGGATTATTGAGTCGCTCTTCTGCACGCTCGAGCGTCTGCTTCATTCTATTGTCATCAAAAGGCTTTAACAGATAGTCTAGAGCAAACAATTCAAACGCTTCTACGGCATAATCGTCATACGCTGTGACGAAAATGATGAGGGACTCAACGTTTTCTCTGTTTAGGCGTTCAGCAATTTCAATTCCGTTCTCTTTGGGAATTCGGATGTCGAGAAAGATAACGTCCGGCTTTAGGCTGCTGATTACTTGAGTTAGCTGTTCCCCTGAGCCGAGCTCAGAGGCAACTTCCCAATTGGGAAATTGAGACAATGCTGCGCGGATATTCGCGCGCGCAAGTGCTTCATCGTCAACGATGACGGCCGTGTACTTCTTAATTGGCATATGAAAGGGTGTCCGTGGTAGGGAGTCGCACGCTGGCGATATAGTGTTTTTCGTTTAGGTTGTGATTGATGGTGTAATTTTTTTCAAACAAAATTTGTAATCGTTCTTCAAGGTTTCGTAGCGCTAAGCCCATACCGCTATGCCCTTCGTCGACGGTTTGGTTTTGGTCAACGCTGTTTTTAACCGAAACAAAAAGCTCTCCATTATCGGATGATATTTCCGCAACAATTGAAACTCTTTCTTGCGCACTTTCCACGGCGTGGGTGAATGCGTTTTCGACGAGTGCTTGCAATACAAACGGGGGGCATTCTGACGTATCTGAAATATTTTTTGTGACTATTTCAAATTCATACTGATCACCAAATCTCAATTGTTGCAAATTAACATAGTATTCAGTGAACTCAATTTCTTCACTAAGCGTAATGACTGAGTGCTGGCTCGCTTGAATGGCGAATCGTAATAATTCGCCCAGCCTGGCTGTGGCGTCGATTAATTTCGCCTTTTCGTCGTTTCGTGCAAGGCTACTTATTGCGTTGAGGCAGTTAAATAGAAAGTGTGGGCTCAGTTGCGATTGCAGAGCCTGCATTTTTACGTTGGCTATGTTCAGTTGCGCCTTTGCATTTTTGCTTTCAAGTTCAGAGGATATAAGTTTCATCGACTGTAAGTGTTGGTAATAGATGAAGCATCCACAGGCGATAAACACGAAAATCTGAAGATAAACGTTTAAAAACACGTTCACCATTATTACTTTGCTCAGCGAATCCGCTAGCGCAGGAAATGGTTGTCCGTAGCCCAGACTGCTTAGACTGGTGTCTAAAATTGCGATTAAGGGCTGCCAAATTATAAGGCTCACAACCAAAATAAGGATGCAGCGCCATACCTGGCCTTTGACCACAGGTTGTTTTAGTAGTTTGTACTGAATAATGGTTAGGGCCGACCATGACAGATACACCACGCAGGTTGTAAGGATCAAGCCATTAGAAACAATCGGGCCGATATTCCAGCGCGTGGAGTCGTAGTAAAGGCTCCACATATAGGCAAGCCCAAAGCCGAGCCAAAACAGTACAACAAAGAAGGTTACTTTAAGATTTCTCATTAGGGTCTACCGTATCAAAGCATTGTCTTAATCTACCAATGATTTCACACCTCGAGGCGGATATTTCACACCATCGATGATGTCCCTCAAACCTTGGCTATTGTCTCTTACGTTACATCTACGCATAGTCGCCTCAAGATGTCCATTGTCACGATTCCGACGATGGTTATCACCGTGTCAGAATTGCTAGAAATTGATCGCCTTGAGAAGCGATAAGCCTACTACATTTATTTACTATTTATTCAGATCTTAGCGGTAGGCGGGATTTGTAGCGCGTTCTGTATCACAACAACCCCTATTATTAAACTTAGAGGAAGAGTGGTATGAGTATAAAAAAAGAAAAATTTGCGTTGAGAAAAAGCGCTATTGCACTAGCCGTGGTGTCAGCCACCGCTATGTCAGCAGGATTCAGTAGTGTAGCGTATGCACAAACTGATGCAGTTCAAGAGTTAGACGAAGTGATTGTTACCGGTTCACGTATTAAGCGCCCAGACTTATCTGCGGTTAGCCCAGTGGCTGTCGTTGATGCAGAAGAGTTTACGATCTCAGGTAACCTAAATATTGAGCAAAAACTAGCTGAGCTTCCACAGACGCTTCCGTCTTTCGGGCCAAGTTCAAATAATCCAGGTGATGGTACAGCGCGCGTGGATTTGCGTGGCCTTGGAACTGCCAGAACCTTAGTGTTGGTCAATGGCAGACGTTATATGCCGTCTACACAGACTGGTGTGGTTGACTTAAATACCATTCCGGGTACGTTGATCAAACAGGTTGATATCACGACTGGTGGTGCTTCCGCAGTATATGGCTCGGATGCGTTGGCGGGCGTTGTTAACTTTCAGCTAGTCGATGATTTTGAGGGTGTTGAGGTATCGACGCTTTATGACGTGACAGAAGAAGGCGACGGTGAAAAATTTAATTTAGATTTGACCATGGGTGGCAATTTCGATAATGGTCGTGGTAATGCTGTTGTCTACACCTCTTATTCACGCAGGGATTCTGTGTTTCAAGGTGATCGCGATTTTTCAAACGTCGCTTTACGAGAAAACGGAACAAACACTGGCTTGGTGCCAGGCGGTTCGATCACAGTTCCTTCTGGTCTGATTGAAGGCGGTCCAACTCTACCTAATGGCGATACTTTAGGTTTCTTCTTAGATGGCGGGGATGCTCGCGGGTTTACGAACGCGGATAGATTTAACTACGCACCTGATAATTTTCTACAACTTCCCCAAGAGCGTTTCTTGATTAGTGGGATGGCGCACTTCGATATCAATGAGAAAATGCGCGCGTATTCAGAGGTAGCCTTTGCACGTAATCAAGTTGATGCTGAATTAGCGCCAACACCGGCTGGTCCGACAAATGTAGTGTTGAATCCTGATAGTGCGTTTTTCTCACCGGCGGTTCAACAGGCACTTAATACAATCCGTACGGATACCAATGGCGATGGCGTTGTTAATGGCGAAGACAACGTAACAGTTTCTCGTGTTAGACGTCGATTAGTTGAGAATGGGCCTCGACAAAATATGGATACTCGTACTGGTAACCGCATCTTGGTTGGTTTAAAAGGCGATCTTAGCGAAAACTGGTCGTACGACGCTTTCTATAGCCGATCAGAGCTGGATCGTATAAACGTATTGAATAATGATGCTGCGGCATCACGGTTTCGCCAAGCTATTCTGGTAACAGATGATGGAACCGCTTGTCAGAATCCTTCGGGAGGGTGCGTGCCTCTTAATGTTTTCGGTGCGGGAAATATTTCAGAAGCCGCTGCTAACTTCATTAAGGTGGGTGCCACCAACGTAACTAATATTCAACAACAAGTATTGCAGGCGTCGGTGTCTGGTACGTTAGGAACCGTTGGATCTGCATCAGCACCTGTTGGATTGGTGGTTGGTGCGGAGTATCGAGAAGATGAGTCTGAGTTTCGACCTGATGCGTTTCTCTCAAGTGGCGATGTTCTTGGCTTTAATGCAGGGCAATCCACGAAAGGTGGATTTGATGTGACTGAGCTCTTTACTGAGATATCGGTACCTATCACTGATCAGTTTGAGATGTGGGGAGCGGGTCGTTACTCAGACTATTCTACTATTGGTGGTGTGGGCTCTTTCGCGACAGCTCTTAAATTCAAGCCCACCGATAAGCTGGATTTCCGCATTGGCTACCAGCAGGCGGTTCGTGCGCCAAATGTAAACGAGTTGTTTCTTGGTTCCAGCAATGGTTTTCCAAGCGCGACTGACCCGTGTTCGGTTGGTGGCTTCAATCCAGGTACAACTGATGCTGCTTTATGTGCTGCGACCGGAGTGCCAGCTGCGCTGGTTGGAAACTTCACGCAATCCAACGCCCAGATTGAGGGTAGATTCGGTGGAAATTCACAGTTAATAGAAGAGAGCTCCGATACGTTTACGGTAGGTATGGTATTTCAGCCTAACGAAAACTGGGATATCACTCTAGACTATTACAAGATAGAAATTGAAGATGCAATTAGTGTGCTTGGTGGTAGCGTAAATAACGTACTTGATATCTGTTACAACCAAGTTCAAGACGCATCATCTGCCTTTTGTCAGGCGATTACGCGAACTGGCGACGGTAATGTAAATATTGTGAGTGTACTAAACGAAAATATCTCAGATATAAGCACTTCTGGAATAGATTTTAATGTCAATTATGCTCAAAACTACGATTGGGGCATAAATGGAGAAGGTTCTACTCTTTCTTGGTCATTTCGCTCTACGTATCTCCTAGAGTCTGATTTGACTCCTGTAGCCGAATTAGACACGGTGAACGAATGCGCTGGAAATTTCGGCAATACATGTGGAACAGCTCAGAGTGAATTGGTGTTCAATTCGCGTGTTACATGGTCTTCTGGACCTTGGAGTGTCTCTTCACTTTTACGTTACCTGAGTTCTGTTGATGATGATCGTATAGAAAACAACAATATTGATCCAAACACCCTGGTTGTGCCTGAAATTGACGATGAGTTCTACTTAGATCTGAGTGCGTCGTATAGGTTCAGTGATGACTTTAAAGTTAATTTCGGAATCAAGAATGTTCTCGATACGGAGCCAACGGCATTGGGTGGTCAGCAAGAGCAGGCTAATACATTCCCATCTGTCTATGACTTGCTTGGACCTCGCGTTTTCCTAAGTGGCTCATATCGCTTTCGCTAAGTGAGCCTTTGAGCGCTGTAATTTACAGTGCGAAAGAACGATGGGACCTAACCGTCCCATCGTTCATTTTTTAACCAAAAGTTTGAACTTAAACAGAATTAGATATTAGAGGCCAAAACTAAAGAAAACCCAGGTATCTTCGGCTCAAAACAATACTCTCTTTGATATTATGTATCCTAGATGACTTCATGTTATTCACCAGCCGAATATTTTGTAAAACCGAAACTAATATAGGAGTATTAGCCTTGAAATAATTGTCTTAAAACACACTCAATTTACTCATACAGCACATAATTCTAAATAATTTAACAAAACCGCATAATGCGTGGAAACCTGAGTTTTTAACAAAATTACACAGGTTGTCTTATTTACAGTTCTGTAATAAGCTCGTCACAAATTAGGAGTGATCGGGTTATTCCACGTCTTGATGACGCCTAGTTAAGTAGCTTTTGCCTTCAATTTGATGGTTGAAAAACCGTCATGTGGGGGCGCTTCGTGTTTATGAGTTAGATCAAATCTCTTTTGATTCAACGCAACCTTATTTAGGTAAAACGGATAATGTTGTGTGGAGTTTAAATGGTGATGGCTTGCTCCTTGCCCGAGGTGCTGCGACCGCTTATCACAATAAACCCTAAATTAATTAGAGGAAGAGTGTATGAATTACAATAACACATTCAAGAAGAGTGCCATTGCACTTGCTGTTACTTCAGCAACTGTACTTTCTGGCGGCTTCTCTGGTGTTGCTTTCGCGCAAGCAGACGAGCAAGAGCTAGACGAAGTAATCGTTACCGGGTCGCGTATTAAGCGTCCGGATCTAACTGCTGTATCACCAGTAGCCGTTGTTTCTGGCGAAGAGTTCACCATTTCTGGTAACTTGAATATTGAGCAAAAGCTTGCTGAATTGCCACAAACACTACCTTCATTTGGCCCAAGTTCAAACAACCCTGGTGACGGAACTGCGCGAGTTGACTTGCGTGGTCTGGGTTCATCACGTACGTTGGTGTTGGTTAATGGCCGTCGCTACATCCCAGCTACTCAAGCTGGCGTAGTTGATTTGAACAGCATTCCAGGCACACTCATTAAGCAAGTAGACGTGCTTACTGGTGGTGCATCGGCTGTATACGGTTCTGACGCACTTGCTGGTGTTGTGAACTTCCAGCTTGTTGATGATTTCGAAGGCGTTGAAGTAACAACATTGTATGATGTTACTGAAGAAGGCGACGGCGAAAAATTCAACGTTGACTTAACCATGGGCGGCAACTTCGACAATGGTCGTGGTAATGCTGTTATCTACACTTCTTACTCTCGTCGTGATTCTGTATTCCAAGGCGATCGTGAGTTCTCAAACGTAGCTCTTACTGAAAGCGGCGGCGTGTTGGTTCCTGGTGGTTCATCAGGTATCCCTGGTACTCGTGTATTCGGTGGCCCAACTCTGCCAAACGGTCAAAACTTAGGCCGATTCTTACCAGATGGTTCTGGCGCACCTTTCACTGGCGCTGATCGTTTCAACTACGCGCCTGATAACTACTTGCAATTGCCGCAAGAGCGTTACTTGGTGACTGGTATGGCTCACTATGACTTGACTGAAAAAGTTCAAGCATACTCTGAGTTGACTTACGTTCGTAACCAAGTAGACCAAGAGTTGGCGCCAACTCCTGCTTTCGTTGGAACACTAGAAGTTAACCCTGATAGCCCGTTTTTCGCACCAGACGTACAACAAGCTCTAAACGGCATTCGCTCTGACACAAATGGCGATGGCGTAGTGAATGGCAGCGACAATGCGTTCCTACCGTTCATCGGTCGTCGTATGGTTGAAAACGGTTCACGTCAATCACTTGATACACGTACAGGTAACCGAATCTTGGTTGGGTTGCGTGGTGATTTGAACGAAACTTGGTCTTATGACGCTTATTATAGTCGTTCACAACTAGATCAAATTAACGTTCTTAATAATGACGTTTCTGAGTCACGTTTCCGTCAAGCGGTATTGGTAGACGATTCTGGTGCAGCTTGTCAAAATGCATCTAACGGCTGTCAACCATTGAACATCTTTGGTGCTGGCAACATTTCTGACGCCGCTATTGGTTTCATCAACATTGGTGCAACTAACATTACTGACATCGTTCAAAGCGTTGCTCAGGCTTCAGTTTCTGGAACATTGGGAACTGTAGGCGCAGCGTCGCAACCAGTAGGTTTGGTTCTTGGTGTTGAGTATCGTAAAGATGAGTCATCGTTCCGTCCAGATAGCTTCTTGTCTGGTGGTGATGTACTTGGTTTCAACGCTGGTAACCCAACTGTTGGTTCTTTTGACGTAACTGAGTTGTTTACTGAGGTATCTGTACCTGTACACGACAAAGTTGAGTTATGGGGTGCTGGACGTTACTCTGATTACTCTAATATCGGTGGTGTAGGTTCTTTTGCTGCGGCATTGAAATTGAAGCCAACCGACAAGTTAGACATCAACATCGGTTACCAACAAGCGGTACGTGCTCCTAACGTAGCAGAACTGTTTAATGGCGGTGGTAATGGTTTCCCAACAGCGACTGACCCATGTTCAGTAGCTGGTTTTATTCCAGGCACGACTGATGCGGCACTTTGTGCGGCGACCGGTGTACCTGCAGCGTTGGTGGGTAACTTCACACAAGCAAACTCACAAATCGAAGGACAATTTGGTGGTAACGAAAACCTCCAAGAAGAATCTTCTGATACGTTTACAGTTCGTGTGATCTATCAACCGAATGAGAACTGGGACCTTAGCTTAGACTATTACAATATCGAAATCGAAGACTCAATCAGCGTATTGGGTGGCGGTGTAGATAACGTACTAGACATTTGTTACAACCAAGTTCGTGACGCCAGCTCTCCTTTCTGTCAAGCGGTTTCACGTCGAGCTGACGGTAACGTTGGTTTGGTTCGTGTATTGAACGAAAACATTGCTGCAACTGATACTTCAGGTGTGGATTTCAACGTTAACTATGCTCAAAACTTTGATTTTGGTATCGGTGGCGAAGGATCAACTCTATCTTGGGGCCTACGTGGTACTTACTTGTTAGACTTCGACGTTACTCCAGTTGCTGAGTTGGGTGATACTAACTTCTGTGCTGGTAACTTCGGTAACACATGTGGTGCACCATTCAACGAAATCGTGATCAACTCTCGTGTAACTTGGGCTTCAGGTCCTTGGAGCTTCTCTTCGTTGCTTCGTTACTTGAGTTCGGCTGATGATGACAGCATTGAAAATGATGGTGTTGCAGCTTCAAGTCTTGTTGTACCAGAAATCGATGACGAGTTTTACTTAGATCTAAGTGCGTCATACCGATTCTCTGATGACTTCACAGTCAACTTTGGTATCAACAACATTCTTGACACAGAGCCAACTCGAGTTGGTGACGTTCAAGAACAAGCGAATACGTTCCCGTCAACGTATGACTTGCTTGGTCCACGTGTTTTCTTAAGCGGATCATATCGTTTCCGCTAGTAGAAAATACTAGACGCAAAATAAGAACGGCGAGCTTTTAGCTCGCCGTTTTTTATTCTGAAATAGACTCTTTAATATTTGTATTGAGTGTGGACAACACTATACTCATAGTGTCCTCGTTTTATCGCTTACAACGACTCATACTATGCAAAATAAATTGCACAAGCTTCAGTCAGAACTAAATTCCGCGTATCAGCACCTTAAGCAAGGAACAGATCCTGGAGTGATTATTAAGAGATTGACTCAGCTCTTAAGAAAGTGGTCGAATCAGCCGGATATAGTGCATCTATTGGCATTGGCGTATAAGCAAGATGGAGACTTCAAAAACGCTGAGCAAAAATTTAAACTCGCTTTGAGCATTGATTCCAAGAACCCACAAATACTGAACAACTTAGCAAACTTGTATAAGGAAACATCTCGTTTTACCGTTGCGATTGAATATTACAAAAGGGCATTGATACAACAACCGGGTTTTAACGAAGCAAGGAAAAATTTGGGCCTTTGTTATCATGAAATGGCGGACTACTCTAGCGCCATAAATGCGTTGCAATCTATAGCGCCAGCTGACGCATCTTCATTGACGGCGTTGGCGAATTCGATCAGAGAAAGCGGTGATTTTCAAAAGGCGGACAATGTGTATGATCACGTTTTGCAGTCAAACCCAGACTACGTTAATGCTTGGTACAATCGCGGAGTTAACTATCATCGACATAGTGATTTAAATAAGGCAAAAAGTTGTTATCTCAATGCGCTAAAAATCGATAAGACACTGGATGTGGGCGCCGTGAGTTTGAGCTTATTGTTAAAAGAAGACGGCAATTTAAATGGCGCAATTGAGGTGCTTGAAGAGGCAGTAAAGCATGTACCTAACTCCGCAAAATTGGTCTCTACACTTAATGAAATGCTGTGGGAGTCTGGTAACTTTGAAGCATTCACACGCAATATAAACACGAGCCTTTCTCTAGGTCAGAAGGACCTCGATATTCAAATAGTATCAATCGGCCAATTGATAAACGCAGGTCTATTTGATGACGCGCTTCGCTATACTGATGACGCATTAACGGTTTTTGGCCCGCTACCTCAGTTGGTTTTGTATCGAGGACAATTATTGGCGGAAGCAACCGAGTTCGACGCGGCGTATAACTTCTACGAAAAATCGTTAGATAAGAGATTTGACCGCGCCATAGCCACCGAACAAATAAAACTTTCGATTATTCTAGAACGCTATGAACGAGCGCAATTTTATTTGGATTCTTTATTAGAATCAGATTCACATTGTCAACTTACTTGGGCTCTTCAGAGCTTAGTCTGGAAGTTTACAAACTTCGAACGGTATGAGTGGTTGAACCGAGGAGGTGAGTACATACGCAGCTTCAAATTACAAACTCCTAATGGATACAGCTCGGCCGATTCTTTTCTTAACGAATTACGAGATGTGTTGTTGAAGTTACATCAGACTTCGAGTGCACCATTGGAACAAACATTGCGTAATGGTACTCAAACCGCGGCCAAGTTATTTGAACGCAACGACCCCATTATTTCGCAGTTCAAACGGGGTGTGCAAGACATCGTTCAATCTTACGTAGACTTGCTAAAAAGGGAAGAAGGTCACCCTTTTTTGAGTCGCAAGTCTTCAGCGTTTTCAATATCCGGATCATGGTCTGTTAAATTAAAAACAGATGGTTTTCATGTAAATCACGTGCACCCGGCAGGCTGGATTAGCTCTTCTAGTTACATTCATTTACCACAGTCTGGTGAAGGGAATTTAGACGATCAGGCGGGCGCTATTAAGTTCGGAGAGAGCCCCTTGTCGCTAGGTGAGCGAGAGACGATAGATAAAGTTATTCAACCTGAACCGGGAATGATTGTACTATTCCCCTCCTTTACATGGCATGGAACCGTGCCGTTCACCGGTAGTGAAACGCAATATCGACTCACAGCGCCGTTCGATGTATTACCGAGTTAATAATGACTGAAACTAGTGCTGCATGGAGTACATACTGGGAGTCTGCGAATCTTCACAGTTGCTTGGCTAGTGGTGGTGGAGATGACCAACGGCTGCTTGAACGGCAATGGCAGGCTTTTGCTTTGCAATTACCAGATGGAGCTAAGGTGCTTGATTTGGCAACGGGAAATGGCGCGGTGCCACATTCATTGCTTACTTATAACGATGAGTTGAATGTGAGTGCAGTTGATTATTCGGACATTCAACCTCACAAATTGTTTACGCAGACGCCTGTGCTCAAAAGGGTGTCGTTTTATCCAAAGACAGATATTACATGTTTGCCTAATAGTAAAATCCCCGCACAAAGCTTTGATGCTCTTACGAGCCAGTTTGGTATAGAGTACGCGGGATTGCAGCGAGTCCTTGAGAGGTGTCTTGGTTTAGTGAGAGAAGGAGGGCGTGTTAAGTTTATTGTTCATCACGCACACAGCGAACTGCTTGCATCCTCAAGACGTAAATTGAGTGAACTGACTCACTTGTTGTCAACGGAAGGTCTTGTACGCAACGTAGTTATGTGGAGTAAAGGAAAGCTTGATTATCAAGAACTTGAGCGTGCAGGAAAGAATAATGTAGATCATTGCCCTCATCGTAGTCGGGCAATTTCGGGACAGGTTTTCGATGGAATAAATCAGATAATTAACTTGGCAGAAAGTGATCCGGCACGTGGTATTTTGTTAGCAGAGTCCATGCAAAAAAGAATGAATGCTGAGAAACAAAGGCTTCATCAACTTGACGCTGCCGCCATTACAGAAGATGAAATAATTGCACTAGAATTGCTATTTACTGAAGCTGGCTTTGGTAAAATAAAGACCAATACGATTGAACTCGAGCCACAAGGGTATTTACTTGCTTGGAATTTCGAGGCTGAAAAACAATAACTAATTTACCAACAAGGAGCCTACCTTGTCTGACACTATTTCCAGCTTGATTGAACAAGCTAATGTAGCGCTGCAAAACAATGATTTTGAACTCGCTGACGCTCGATTTAACCAAGTCTTAGAGGAGAAAGCTGAGCAAGTCGACGCTCTTTTCGGACTGGGGTCTTTGCGTATACAGCAAGGCGAATTTGAAGCGGCTAACAAATATTTAAGTTTAGCTGGACAGCTTGAGCCAAACGCGGCCGATATCGCTCTGAACAATGGGTACGCATTGGCAAAGCTTGGGCAGCGAAATGCGAGCTTAAAAGAGTTGCAACGAGCAACCAAGTTTTGCGGGAATGACTTTGTATTATGTGGTGCTATTGCTGAGATATTCGTCAGTCTCAATGAAGCCGACGGCGCGCTACAAGTCTTAGAACGCTTAGAGGCATTGACGCCTCAAGATCAGATTATAATGGCACGTGCCTATGGATTGAAAAATCAATGGTCAGAGGCTGTTCGTGTGTTGTATCGTCTGTCTGAAGATCTTCCAGAAGACGCAACGGTGCTTTCGGAACTGGCGACCGCAGCTGCCACTATGCGAGATTATCGAATCGCAATTGAGGCATTTGAAAAATTACTTAAAGTAATTAATCCAAGTTCATGGGACTACGTTAAGTTTGCGGACCTTCTCCTGTTGGCGCAGCAAACAGAGCGTTCACAACAGGCCATTAAATTAGCAGAGGACGCAGGTGAAACATCGCCTGATTTGCTAATCATTAAAGCCAAGCTACAGCGCCTTGATGCAGATTACACTGGTGCGCAGACGAGCATTCAGAAAGTAATTGGTTTAATGCCGTTAAATGGCCAAGCGTGGTACATGAGGGCTGAGTTAGCAGACGATTCCGAGTTGGATGCCGGTTTAGCGGAATTAGAGGAGGCAATGCAAGATGAAAGTGCTTTTTTGGCCTTACCGTATCACCAACAATCTTTGCTCTTTTTTGCTTCAGCAAAATATGCAGACCGAATTGGTAACTATGAAATTGCCGCTCACAGCCTTAGAGAAGCGAACAATATTCGTATGGAAGAACAGAAACGAACTCGTTCGGTCTACGATAGTGAATTGGCGGAAGAGAGAGTTGAGCGAATCAAGAATAATTTCAATTTAACCGTGGCTGAAAAGCGGGGCGCGAAATCCGATAAGACGATTAATTTGAGGCCCATATTTATTGTTGGAATGCCACGAAGTGGGACAACCTTAGTGGAGAAAATCCTGAGTCGGCATAAAGATGTCCAGGCCCTCGGGGAGCAAGAATCAATGATGTCGATAGCCTCGGATTATTGGTTTTATCAAAGTGCTGGGCAGATGCCTAAGCCAGAGGGGCTTGAAGTAGATCAATGGCAGGCGATGAGGCAGGCCTATCTGGATAAAATAGTTGATCTAAGTAAGCCAGTGTTTACGGATAAGTTACCTAGTAACTATGAGAATGTGGGGCTAATTTTAAAGTTGTTTCCTGAGGCCCGAATCGTTCAGTTGCATCGTGATCCTAAGGATACGGCTCTTTCAGTATACGAAAATCCATTTCCTCTCGGGCATCAATACGCAAGTTGGTTGATGGATACCATCCACGCGACTGAAATGGCAGAAAAGCTAATGTCCCATTGGACAGGATTCCATTCTCCGCAAATTTTGGATGTTAATTATGAGGACCTTGTTAATAATCCGGAATATATAAGTGAAAAAATATTGAGTTTTTGTGAGCTAGAATGGAGTCAAGATGTATTGAAGCCAAAAGATGGCGATGCACTTGCTTTTACGTTTAGCGAACTTCAAGCCAGACGACCGATTACCAGTAATCGAATAGGGCGGTGGCAGAACTACGCAAATTACTTTCCAGAGTTTGAGTGATAATTAGGGTGTTGGCAGAGCGTCAAATATTACCTCTTGACGCTTGTCTAACCATTTGCCTCTTTCAATGAAAGAGGCTTGAATGGCTTCTTTATCCTGCGCATTCAAATCAGGGTGCCATACTGAAAATAGCAAAATTGTCCGTTCGCTCATGCTGGGGTTGTGGGCAGAGTGCAAAAAACTATCGTCAAATATTAAAAGCTCATTGTCTTGCCAATATCGTTTTTCGCCACTTACTTCTAAATAGGCATCAGAGGGAGCGTCTACCGTAAGATGAACGGTTAAGCTGTGGTTTGATTGTCCAAAATGTGGTGCGATGTGTTGATTGGGTTTTAGTTGCGAGAAAAAAGCTTCGAAGGGTGTTTCTGTTAAGCCATAAGTTGGCATTTTTTTAATGGAGTTATTTGTTAAATCAAATAACGATATTGCTTTCTCGCAAGGAATGCCATCACGGTATAAGTCAATCGCTGACCAACTATTGGAACCTGCCAGGCTTTTCAAAGGCCCGCTGCTGATTGAATTCTGCGCGAGATATGGACGAGAGAGTTCCGTTAATAAGTTAGAGCTCTGGACATTCTTCAACTCTTCTCGAATGGAGTCTGAAGATGACAATAGTTCGTCTTTCCAACTGAACTCTTCGGGGTCGTAGTAGGGCTGTTTGCGAACGCCATTTAAGCGAAACAATTCAGGGGAAAAATCACTGTTTGGTGGACCGCCTTGCAGGCGCCTATCCGGTCTGAGAGAGGAAAGTCTTACCCATTCTCCATTTGAGGCCGTCATCGACTTTGATGAAACTTGTCGATGGTGGGACTGTAAAAAATCATAGAGCAGCGCGCGACCATGATCTATCCGTCGCCAAGTTTCGTGGCTGGACTGAGTATGCTCTGATTGCAGAAAGCGTTCAGGTTGCATGTCAAATGCGATTGAGTATGCTGCGGCTGCTTCGGGAGTACGACCTTTGTTTGATAGCCAAAACCCAGCATAAATATAAGCGATGGCCAAATTAGGCGCCAAACTTAGGCACTTCCGGTGCGCTATCCCTGCATGACGATCATTTCCTGCTTGTTCTTCTAATAACGAAAGTCGGTGCCAGGTTTCGATATCATTAGGGGTGCTTTCAAGGTGACTCCTAAGCAAGGTGATAGTGCCAGCTACATCGCCGTTCAAATACAATTTCTCGGCTTTTCGAAGGGAGTCCATTAGGCGTCGTCTAAATCAGGTCGAGATATCGTCGGATCATCTCTGAGCCATCCGGTGATAGAATAGCGGCCCTTAGGGGCGTAGGGAGCGATGAAATTCACACGGTGTAACGCAGGAACCTCAAATACCGTCAGCGTGTTAAAACCGGGATACCAAGTCTCTGAGCTAGAGAAATTCGCACCAGTGTAGAAACTTGTATTACCTCCCCAATTTACAGACCAGTTTTTTGTAAATCCCAACACGATTGCATAACGTCTTATACTTTGATCGTTAATGTCATTTGAATAACTAATGTCATCATGAAGGTTTAAGAAATGCCCACCTTCGTAAAGGCTCGCTTGAGGGTCAACTTTCACTAAGCTGTTGTGGTTAGTAAGTTGGCGGGCAAATTTAATAAATTCCGTACCATTCAAAAAACTAGCTATATGAAAAAGCATTGATTTGTCAGTGATGGTGCCAGCATTTATCCCATTGATAATCGGGAAAAATTTATACATAAATTGGTATTCTTGTGCCGCTCTGGAATACACATCTTGTTTTAGAGTATCGTACTCAGCATCACTTAATTTGTTCAGCTCCTCATTGGACATCGTTGTGGGCTTGCTCTCTTTATCGGTGTAAGCAAGCTGCCAGGCAGTATATTGTTTTAGAGTTTCAGATATCGCTTCGGCTGAATCATCAGTCAGTACATTTTCAATTCGCACTTTCTTGTGCACAGAAAGCTCATTCGCGAGTGATGTTAACTCAAGTTCAGGGTTGAGCTCTAACGGTGTTATCTGCATGTCATTATTTCGATTTATTCGTTCTTATAGAGCTTCTATTTTCGTCTTTTATCACGGTACAGGCAAATAATCGGTGTAAATATAGAAGGGTTTTTGAGAGTTGCTCGTATTACTAAAACACAAAGTAACTTGAAACTAGGAACAGACATGAAATTGAAATACATTATGATGAGCTCATTACTATTAAGCTCTGTGGCAATTGTTGGTAGTAGCGTCGCTGATGACGAAGCGGCGACTGATTTGCGCAGCGAAAAACGAGAACTTAAGCGTCAATACCGAGATGATATGCGAGAGCTGAGAAGCGAGAGCAAAGCGAAGCGAATGCTTGTCAAGGTTGATACCAATAAAGATGGTCAAGTCGATTTGAATGAATATCTCGCACATGCTCAAGAACGTTTCAATAAACTTGATATTGATGACAACGGTTTTATCAATCAAGAAGAAGCAAAGGAGTCTATGAAACGGATGAGGAAAGAACATAAAGAAAGGCGTAAGGAAATGCGTGCTAAACGCCAGGAAACTGAAGGGTAGTCGTTGAGTGAAATCTATCGCTGCCTCAGACGAAACGTCTTCTTGTGTTCATGGATCATATAAGGGCATAGAGGACGTTGATCTTATAAGGTTGGTGGCTAACGGTAATCATGAGGCGTTCACCGAGCTTGTCCACAGATACACTCCGATATGTGTGGGCGTCGCACGAAGAATGGTGGTGAGCGAGGCAGACGCCGATGACGTCGTTCAGCAAGTTTTCATAAAGCTCTGGCAAAAGCCCACGGCTTGGGATTCACAACGCTCGGCGTTATCTACCTGGCTCTATCAAGTTGTTATGAATGCATGCAGGGATCATTATAGGACGAATAAAAAGTTTCAAAAAGTCGATTTGCAAGTCAAAGACGAGCCAGAAGCACCCGATGCACTTTATCATGTTGATGAAAGTGAACAACAAGCGGCGCGGCAGTTTCTGTTAGTTCAAGCCATGAAGGAGCTACCGAGAGCTCAAGCCGACGCGATTAATTTGGCGGTATTTAATGGCTTGCCGCAAAAGAAAGTGGCTGAAGTGTTGGGAGTCAGTGTTAAGGCTGTTGAGTCTCTTCTAAGTCGTGCTAAAGTTAAGCTTAGGAAGGTGGTCATGCAAAATCAACGGGAGGTCTACGGTGATGAGTAAAACTGAAGATTATGATGCGTTAGTTACAGAGCTGCATGCCGAGTTCGGCGAGCTCGATAATGCAACGATTGACTCGCACAAATTAGAACAAAATATTATTCGTGTTACCCAAGGTATGTCCCAAGAGCCAGAATCTAAAGAGTGGCCAATAGGCACAAAGTGGTCATTGAAATCCTTTTTTATTCCTTCTGCTTGTATCACCAGTTTGGCCTTGTTGGGTTTAGTCTACCTCAATGTTGGTTTGGTAACAGACCCTGCCGTACCGGTGATGGTTACGGTTTCAGAAGAGGCGGATTTGACTTTTCAAGAGCTATGGCTAGTAGAAGATGAGTTGTTGTTCTCTGATGAATTATAGCAAAACCTACAGTTCATTGGTTGGCGTGAATATTAGAGCGTTCTGAGCATTGTCTATTGAGTAGGCATATTCTTTGCTTACGCTATTGAGTAAATCTGTTCCTAGTAACCCAGAAAAATGTCGGTCGTTTCCGAGGTCAATTCCTGCAATGGTTAAATTTTTAATGACAAAAGAGCCTAATTGCACATCCCTAATCGTGTAAAGATTGGCATCTCGAATTCCATTTGCAGTGCTAATTTGAATCGATTGACCGTTTGCTTGAAGCCCTAGGCGACTGACTGTTTTAGTATCGAGCGCTGTGATCGATGCGCCTGTGTCTAATAACAAGGTAATTGGCTTTTGATTTACCTTTAAGTTGACCAGCATATTGGTTCCTAGTCTCTGAATCGGAATCATAACGCCTAGCGATTGCTTGCTTGAAGTGGCATTGTCGATTTCCGTCGACCTTTCACTGGAACCGAGCTTTGCCAGTAAGTCTCTACTGATAGAACCCAGTTCAATATCATATTGTAATTGTGTTAACAGAGTTCGAGCATTGGCCTGATCCTTTAAGCGCAAATAGGAATAGGCTAACTCTAGCTGAAATCTATTAAAACTGGGGTGTGACCTATAGAGTGTTTCATACAGCCGATGACTGGCTAAGTTATCGCCATATTGTTCATGCTGTGCACGTAAGTTTGCGGTCACTCTGATTAAGGCAGAAAGCATTTTTTCAAGACTATTGCCGTCTGTTTCAAGTAAACTCGCTTTCAGTAAGGCGCTGAACGCAGAACTCCAGTTGCTGCGCTTAATTGAAACCTGCGCCAATTGATTCCATGATTCCAAATCGTCAAAGACGGCCGTCTTTGATTCATAAATAGTGAGCAATTGACTGATGTCCCCTTGCTGGTGAAGGAGGAGCTCTTTGGTTGCATAGAGTTGTTTTATCTGTACCAAGTCGTCAGAAGAAATACCCGAATAATTTTCATTTATATACTCAGTCGCGAGTCTGTAGCGGCCTTCGTTAAGGAGAGATTGGATATTATCTAAATGAGCACTGAGCGTCCTCGCATCTGCGTTCTGTCCATGTTTATCTGAGAGCTTTGAAATCAGTTGGGAATAAGAGCTATCAGTAATAACATCGTCTTGCTTTAGGTCGGAGGTGGCGTTAGATTCAATTCGAATGCCTGCTTTATTATAGCGATCACCGTTTCCGATGATTTGCCATAGACCGTACGCTCCTACACTCAAGAGCGTTAAGGTAAAGAGGTAAAATCTGACGGAGCGTAGCATGGTGTTTATTTGAGTCCTGGTTGATGATAACGCAAACTAATAGTGATCATCCCTAAGCCTAGCTGGTTTCTAGATAACTAGGTTGATAAAATTAATCATCGCATAAAGGTATTCTCGATGAAAACGCTCAGCGATCTGTATTCGAAAGTAATCCGAATGAGAAGGCATTGTCTTCGATATTTTACTTCCTTATTCTAAATTAGAGTGAGTTTGAGGGGGTTCTTTATGTCATTCTTTTAAGCTATTTGTAGAGTGGGTTTCCTCAGTTAGAGTCGCTCTATCACTTAAGACCATATTTGAGGTTAGATCATGACAAACGAAGTATTTATTATTAGTGCCGTTAGAACGGCTATAGGGAGTTTCGGTGGCAGTTTGAAAGGGGTTTCTCCAGCCGATTTGGGCGCCGCTGTTACCGCTGAGGCTGTAAAGAGAGCGAACGTTGAACCTAATTCGATTGGTTCAAATGTTGTTGGTCACGTCTTGCGAACGGATGTTAAAGACGCCTATATGGCACGTCGTGTCGCCAAGCAAGGTGGTCTTCCAACTCACGTGCAATCACTGACGGTTAATCGCCTTTGCGGCTCTGGTCTAGAGGCAATTACTTTTGCTGCTCAACAATTGCAATTAGGCGAAGTGAGTGTGGCCGTTGCTGGGGGCACTGAGTGTATGAGCTCTTCAGCACATTTGTTGACTACCAATCGATGGGGGCAGCCGATGGGCGAAGGTAAGATTCAGGATGAACTCACTGGTGGGTTGACCGATCCGTTTGGCGTGGGCCACATGGGCGTAACCGCTGAAAATCTTTCTGAGAAGTACGACATATCAAGGGAGCAGCAAGATCAATTTGCACTTCAAAGTCAAGAACGTGCCGTACAAGCAATAGAAAGTGGACTTTTTAAAGATCAAATTATGCCGTTTGAAATCAAAACACGCAAAGGAGTGACTGTTTTTGATACAGATGAGCATCCTCGAGCAGGCACTACCTTAGACGCTTTGAACGGATTACGCGCAGTGTTCAAGGATGATGGAACGGTTACAGCCGGAAATGCTTCAGGAATTAATGACGGAGCGAGCATGGTGGTTTTGGCCACCGCGGAAGAAGTAAGTAAACAGGATCTGAAGCCAATGGCCAAAATAGTATCCTATGGCCGATGCGGAGTGCCTAATGAAATCATGGGTATCGGGCCTGTTGGGGCAACGAAGATTGCTTTAGAGAAAGCTGGATTATCCGTTGAAGATCTTGATGTCATTGAGTCAAATGAGGCGTTCGCAGCACAAGCTTTGTCGGTCTCTAAAGAGCTCGGCTTTCCTGATGATAAAACAAACCCCAACGGGGGTGCCATTGCCCTTGGACATCCAATCGGTGGAAGTGGCGCAATTATTTTGACTAAATTGGTCTATGAGTTGCAAAGGGTTGGCGGAAAGTATGGGTTGGCGACACTGTGCATCGGTGGCGGGCAAGGAATAGCGATGGTGATAGAGGCGGTTTAGACGGGGCTCAAACGTGGGTGTGGCGTTGAGCATACCCTGTTCTATTTACGAGTAGGGGCCTGAAAAGACAGGCATAAAAAAAGCGCTTTGGTATAGGGCCAAAGCGCTTAAGCAAACTAAATAATGTAGGGGTGGGGTATATTTAGTTTGGTTTTCAAATGAAAAACAACATGTCTCACCGGCTCGTTCATACCGCTTCGACAACGTATTTATATCAAACTTTAATAAGCACTGCAGTAAAAACAATCATGTGTAACGAAAATGTAATAAATGTCACATTTACGACACATTTTTCGCACTAATACGGTGCAATCTAGGCGTAGCGAATGGATATGATGGTGTAAAAGCTATCTTTATTGTTAATTGTTATGCTTACTTCGTCATCTACTTGCTTTTTTAAAAGCACCTTAGCGAGAGGCGAATCAATACTTATGTCACCGTTTTTTGTATTGGTTTCATCTGGCCCGACGATCCGATAGGTTACTAGGCTCGCATCTTCTTTTTCCAATTCGACTATCGCACTGAAAAACACCTTCGATTTATCGCCTACCTGCGACGCTATTTTTAGGTCGGGCATTCGTTTTTGCAGATACCGAATTCGCCGGTCGATACCCGCTTGTTCCTTTTTACGGTAGATGTATTCTGCATTTTCGGATCGGTCGCCTTCTGCCGCCGCGGCGGCTAATGCGTCGTTAACAATTCGCCGCTTTGCCCAAAGAGATTTCAATTCTCGTTCAAGAGCGTCATAGCCTTCTCGGGTGATGATGGCAGTTGATCTAGGTAATCGTGGGCGCCAGCGGCTCATAGGTTTTAATTAGTCGGTGCTTGATTGAGGTTCGAACGAGGGGCATACTTGCCCGCCATCGAGCGGAAGTCCAGATTCATGTTATTTCACTCGTACGTTAAAACTCAGTGCTAAGTTCTTAGCACAGGTTTTTAATGCAACTATTGAATACAACCATACTTAACGAAGGCTTTTATGCTGTTTAACCAATTGCTTGGATTGTGCAATACATCAATCAGACCGAACTCTCGATGATAAACCGTGCAGAGCATATATTAAAGCATACCTTCGGCTACCTTTCTTTTCGCGGAAAGCAGCGCGAGGTGATTCAGACCATCCTCGATGGACAGGATGCGTTGGTGTTGATGCCCACCGGCGGCGGTAAATCCTTGTGTTATCAAATTCCTGGATTGGTGAGGGAGGGCCTTGCGATTGTTGTATCGCCTTTGATAGCTTTAATGCAAGATCAAGTTAACGCTCTTCAGCAGCTAGGTTTGAGTGCCTCTTTTCTCAATTCATCCCAAAGTCGTGAAGAACAAAATTTGGTCATGCGTTCTATTCATGACGGTTCGTTAGATATTTTGTATGTTGCGCCAGAAAGATTGCTGCTCGACAGCACTTTAAATCGATTAATGGCGACGGATGTGTCCCTTATTGCAATCGATGAAGCGCACTGTGTTTCTCAATGGGGGCATGATTTCAGGGTGGACTACCTTGGTTTGCATGTTTTACGGCAGGCATTTCCCGGAGTGCCCAGAGTGGCATTGACGGCCACTGCGGATGACCGAACGAGGCATGAAATAATTGATCGCTTGGCTCTGTCGGATCCAGCGGTATTTGTGAGTAGCTTCGATCGGCCGAATATTCGATATATCGTTCAAGAAAAAGGTGACGCTAAAGCGCAATTGATTAAATTCCTGCAAGGCCACAAGAACGCGGCTGGGGTGGTTTATTGTATGACTCGCAATAGGGTTGATGGAATGACAGCCTGGCTACAAGGAAGAGGCGTAAAAGCCTTAGCCTATCATGCTGGGATGAGTACCGATGATAGAGCCGAAAATCAGCGTCGTTTTCTCAGAGAGGATGGCGTTGTTATGGTGGCTACAGTGGCGTTTGGAATGGGAATCGACAAGCCAGACGTCAGATTTGTGGCACATTTAGATTTGCCTAAGAGTATGGAAGCCTATTATCAAGAAACGGGACGTGCCGGACGTGATGGTCAACCCAGCGAAGCGTGGATGGTCTATGGTTTACAGGATGTCGTTAGAATAGCGAAAATGGTACAAGACTCTAACGCCAATGAAAATCACAAGCGAGTTGAGAGATCCAAAATAGACAGCTTGCTCGGATGGTGTGAAACCAATACATGTCGTCGGCGAGCATTATTGCGGTACTTTGGCGAGTCGCAGGAAGATGTGTGTGGCAATTGTGATGTTTGTCTTAACCCACCTAAAACATGGGATGCCACCGAAGCGTCGCAAAAGTTATTGTCCAACATCTATCGCACGGGGCAGCGGTTTGGCTCAGGTCATGTTATTGATGTCTTGCGCGGTAAAGATAACCAGAAAATTCAGCAATTTGGCCATCACAAACTGAGTACTTACGGCATTGGAGCACAATTTAGTGACCGCCAGTGGAGGTCTGTCATACGGCAGCTACTAGTACAGAACTATTTGTTAGTGAACGAAGAGCAGTATGGAGCGCTTCAGTTGACCGAAAAGTCACGCAGCTTGTTGAAAGGAGAAGTTAAAATTTTCTTACGCGAAGGGATTGAGTCGGCCAAACCTGAGCGCGTAAAAAAGCGTCCGTTGAATGTTAGCGAGTCTGATTCGAGTTTTTGGGATGCTTTGAAAGCGTGTAGAAAGGAGTTGGCTGATGATCAAGGAGTGCCTCCTTTTCATATCTTTCATGACGCGACGCTCATGGAAATGATGCAATACCGACCTCAGAGTAATGCTGAGATGTTAACTATTAACGGTGTCGGAGAGGTTAAGCTGAACAAGTATGGTGATGAGTTTTTGGAAGTTATTGCTCAGTTTCCGACTAAATAGGCGTATTAAGAGAGTTGTGTTGGTGCTGTATGGCGCTTTTGGATGAATTGGTATTTGAAGCCGATGTCACTGCAATTTAATTTGAGGTTGCGGAGACAACGTTAAATATAAAAAGAATAGAATGAAGTATTTTGGTTTAGATTTTGGCACTGCCAACACATCACTCGCCATGGCGGATGAGCATTGTACGTCGGTTTTGGGTATTGAGAACGGAGAGGATTCAATGCCGAGTACCCTGTTCTTTGATTTTGAAGACGGCGCTATCACGATCGGTGAGGCCGCTTACGAAAACTATTATTTGGGGGAGCCTGGGCGATTTCTACGATCTTTTAAAAGCGCGCTGGGGACAGCTACGATAGATCATCAGATTAGAATTAAGCGCAATACGTATAAAGTCAGTGACATCATTCAACGGTATATAGGCGGTGTATTGCAAGCGGCCCAAAAAATCAGTCAGCATCAGATTTCTTCCTTAGTCGTTGGTCGTCCAGTTCAGTTTGTGGACGACAATAGTGAAGCAGATGCAAGAGCTGAGGCCTCTTTACGAAAAATAGTTCAAGAGCTTGGCGTAAAGAACGTTGAGTTTCAGCTGGAACCGATTGCGGCGGCACTCAATTATGGGGTGACGGTTTCCAACGAGGAAACGGTATTGGTGGTTGATATTGGAGCCGGTACCTCCGACTTTTCGGTAGTAAAGTTTTCTCCTCAAGATCACAGTGAAATGGTGGCTTCACAGGTTATCTCCAATCGAGGAATTCACATTGGGGGGAATGATTTTGATGGCGTGATTGCGTTGGATACAGTCATGCCGCATTTTGGGTACCGTCAACGCTTTAAGCGACGAGACGACCTTGAGTCTCCTAAGTCATTCTATTTAAATGCCTCAGCTTGGCATAAAATAGATTTACTTTACGATAAGAAAGTTCTGGATAGTCTGAAGGAGCTTGCACCACAAATGGTAAGACCAGAGTTGGTGAGGCGGCTTATTGAGGTAATCAGTACGCGGCAGGCCCACAAGGTATTGGGGGCGGTGGAGTCGATAAAGAAAAATATTTCAGATAATCATTCCAGTGTTATTTGCTTGCCATTCTTACGCGATAGATTGGAAATTGAAATCACTCGCTCTCAGTTTGAAGATCAAATCAATGGAATGTGTGCAGATATCATAGCCACAGCGAACTTGGCTATTTCTGATGCCGGTCTTTCTAAGAATGATATCGACACGGTCTATGTTACTGGAGGCACAATGGGGCTTGCCCATCTACAACGAAAAGTGACTTTTGAGTACCCTACTTCGAAGATAGTTGAGGGCGATAAAACAACCGCTGTTGCGCGCGGCTTGGCGTTAGACTCTCGACGAAGGTTCGCTTGATGTAGCATGTTAGCGTGGCCATGGCTGCACTAACATCGATTATCTTTGCATATTAGGTTTTTCTAGTGACTAGAGCCCTAAATAAAGTGCTAAGGTCGACTTTTTTTGGCACACTAAATATTCGGTTAAACGCACTCATTTCTCCTTATGGCATCTGGCGCATTTATTTCTTTGGGCATTTACTTTCTTGTTATGCTCGGCATTGGTTTTTATTCTTATAGCAAGACTAAAGGCGATGTTTCTGGCTTTATGTTGGGAGGGAGAAGTCTCAGCCCTTCCGTCACTGCACTATCTGCAGGGGCCTCCGATATGAGTGGTTGGCTATTGATGGGCTTGCCGGGGGCTATGTACGCCACTGGCCTATCGAGCATATGGATCGCGATTGGACTCACAGTCGGAGCGTACTTGAACTATTTGTTGGTTGCGCCACGGCTGCGTATTTACACTGAGGTGGCGAATGATGCCGTCACGATACCAGAATTTTTTGAGCACCGATTTGCTGACCACAGTCATGTTATTAGACTTATTTGTGCGATTGTTATTATCGTTTTCTTTGCAATTTACACCACGTCGGGAGTGGTAGCGGGTGGGAAACTATTCGAAACCTCGTTCGGACTAAGTTATGGGCTAGGTGTCGTTGTTACCGCGGGCGTGGTCGTTGCCTATAGTGCGTTTGGTGGCTTTCTCGCGGTCAGTACAACAGACTTTGTGCAGGGCTGTATTATGTTTGTAGCGCTAATACTTGTGCCGCTGGTTGCGCTTACGGACATAGGAGGTTGGTCTGCGACTCAATCCATTTTGACCGATATCAATCCCAATCTTCTTTCAATACAAGGGGTCGGTGTTTTGGGTGTTATTTCGGCAGCTAGTTGGGGACTAGGGTATTTTGGGCAGCCTCATATTATCGTCCGTTTTATGGCTATTCGATCCGTCGAAGATATCAAAACCGCACGCCGAATTGGAATGAGCTGGATGATAGTCTCGCTTATTGGAGCCTGTATGGTTGGGTTAGTGGGCGTAGCATTTGTGGCTAAAACAGGAGCAAACTTCAATGACCCTGAAACGATATTCATCTTCTTTGCAAATACGCTGTTTCACCCAATAATCAGTGGCTTTTTACTGGCAGCAATCTTGGCTGCGATCATGAGTACTATTTCTTCACAGCTCCTGGTGACCTCAAGTTCTCTGGTTGAAGATATTATTCATACATTTGTTCATAAACAAGCAAGCCAAAAGCAGCTGGTCTTTATGGGCAGAGGTGCTGTAGTTGCTGTTGCGTTATTAGCCGTGGTATTGGCTCAAGACAGTAGCAGTAGTATTCTGTCGCTAGTAAGCAATGCATGGGCCGGGTTTGGTGCCGCATTTGGGCCCGTTGTGCTGATGAGTTTATTTTGGCGTAGAATGACTCGTCTCGGTGCACTTGCCGGAATCTTAACAGGGGCAATTACAGTATTGGTTTGGATTTATGCGCCTTTCACTCTCGGTGGGGAATCTTTAAGTTCGGTAATATTTGAGATAGTTCCGGGTTTTATACTGGCATTGATTGCTATAATTGTGGTCAGTTTGGTAACTCCAGAGCCTAATGCTGCTCTGCAAGAAGACTTTAATAGAATGCATCGCCAATTGAGGTAGTAATGATCGAGCGAAAATCTGAAACTAAGCGGCATCGAAAACTCGATAGAATTGACCGCGCAATATTGGCCGCTTTACAAGAAGATGGTCGTATTTCAAATGTGGCGCTAGCGGATAAGGTTCATCTTAGTCCAAGCCCTTGTCTTGAGCGGGTTAAACGGTTGGAAGCAGCGGGTTACATTGATGGGTATACCGCTAAGCTCAATGCTTCTCGGTTAGGGTACGGAAAAGTGGCCTTCGTTCAGGTATCACTAGAGCGGACTACCGAAGAAGTGTTTCTTAAGTTCAAACAAGAAGTGATGTTGAGTCCACACGTGGCTGAATGCCACATGGTTGCTGGTGGCTATGATTATTTAATTAAGGTGCGTTTTGATGACATGGAAAAGTACCGTTCGGTGCTTGAGCGGGTAGTTAGATTTCCTGGCGTGTCTCAAACGCATACTTACATGGTTATTGAGCAGGTTAAAGTTGAAGCGGACGTACCCATAGAGGCATAGTAAAAATAAAGTTAATGATATTGATTCGCATTTACATGATATGATTTTGATGTTACAGTTCCTTGGTAAATTGTTAGTCCGTCAAAAATCATGTTTGTATGCCTTTGTAAATCAGTTACCGATCACGAGATTCGATCTGCCGTCGATGACGGCGTTCGTTCGTTCGAGAGTATGCAAGAGAGGCTCGAAGTGAGCACTGTTTGTGGAGCGTGCACGTGCGAAGTAAAGCAAATTATGCAAAAACGGCTTGAAAAGGAAGTTCAGGTCAGAGAAATCGTGTTGGGCTTACAAGCCGCAACGATATAGGGAGTGATAGAAATTAGAAGAGCCGAATAATCATCGGCTCTTTGCATCTCATGGCGCCGCTTAGAAGTAGTGCGAACCGGCAGCATCCACTACAGCTAGACTGAAAGGTGGTTTTAGGCACTCCGAAAGTATGTCGGTGGTAGACAGCTTTAGCTTAAACTTACTGTAAACCTTCAATGTCAATTCCCCAGTGTTTGATTTAGATTTCAAACGCCTCGCTTTAATACTGTTCTAATCAACCTGTATAATCCTCTGTTTTCAAAATCCAGCGTTGTTAAACGCTGTTAAAGCTCTGTGTCATATCATTGGCCTATTCGTTATCTATAGATTTGTGCTCTGCGTGGAAGTTATGTTTCTCTCGGAAAGATTAATTCTTAGATTATATAAGCCGGATATGGGCTTACTAGCGCTTCTCGAAACCCACCTAATCTTTAGTGAAAAGTAATTGGTAAATTAGTAATGAGTTCACAAGCAGTGAGAAATATCTCGATCTTTTTGGTGTCCCTTTTGTTCATCCTGCCTTTGGCTGAGTCAAGTTCGGCTGACCTGCCGTTGGAACATTTTGTACGAAAAAGCGACTATTTAGACCTTAAAATATCTCCGGACGGTAGGCATTACGCGGCCCGTATAAGAGACGATGAAAAGGTCTATCTGTTGATTGTGAGCTTAGATGATGGCAGCGTCGTCGGTGGTGTTTCCCCAGGCGAGGATAACGAGGTTTCCAGTATACTGTGGGTTAGCGATAAGCGAATTATTTATACTTTTTCTGAAAAAGGCAGATCTCGAGATTATGCCGGTTTTACGGGTGAACTTTTCGCCGTCAACATTGACAGCAGCCAGAATAAACTTTTAGCGGGATATCGTGCGGATGATCAAGAGATTGGACGTCGAATCAAGTATCAAAAATCTTCTCTAGCAACTCATAGAGTAATAAGCACACTTCCGGCAGAAAAGCGCAAGGTACTAATTATCGAATACCCTTGGTCGCTTGTAGGTCATGTTTATTATGATGATAGGCAGAGATTGCCCATCGTTAGTAAATTGGATATCTTCACTGGAAAGAAGACCAATAAGGAAGTGATCCCATTTCGCGACGCGAGTGTCTATGCAAATGATGCAGGTGAAATAAACTTTATTACATGGCGTGATGAAACGAGTATGCGCCATGCATCCTACCGACAGAATAAAAAAGATGAATGGGTAGATATTTCAGAGGCGTTTGGCGACAAATTACAGAAATTGGTTGTCGCGGAAATTAGTCGAGATGGAAAGAAGATCTTTATGGAAGGGTCGTATACAGACCGTGAGCCGAAAACACTGTTTCGATTTGATCTGGATTCCAAAGAATTATCAAAACTGTTTGAGAATAAGGTAGACCTCTATGGTTGGGAGGTAGACAGTAACAATGAGCCTGTGGTTGGTATTTCGTTTCCCGCAGAGATTGAGTATCACTACTCTGTCGATAGTAAGGATTCAGAGGCTACGAAGGTACATAAGAGTTTAGTTAACGCGTTTTCTGGCAAGCAAGTTTGGCTTTCAAGTCAGAGTGTAGACGGTTCTAAGCTTACGTTGAGGGCATACAGCAGCACGAATCCTGGGGAGTACTATTCATACGATACCAACACCAAAAAGGCCGACTTTCTATGGGCAAATTATTCGTGGATCGACCCAAGAGCAATGCTTCCCAAAAAATCATTTAGATTGAAAGCTCGAGATGGGCAGGTGTTGCATGGTTACATTACAATGCCGCGCTTATCTGAAAATGATTCCAAACCTCCTCTAGTTGTTTTGCCGCATGGTGGACCTCATCAAGCTCGTGATTACCCATTCTTTGATAGCGAAGCTCAATTGCTTGCCAATAGAGGCTATGCCGTATTACAAGTCAATTTTAGAGGTAGCTCAGGGTATAACGAAGAATTTGAAAAGGCTGGTTACACGCAATGGGGAGGCCTTATGATTGACGACATCATTGATTCGACGGTCTGGGCTGTCGACGAAGGCTTGGTGGCCGAAGATCGAATTTGCATATATGGAGCCAGCTACGGTGGTTACGCCGCTCTGATGTCGGCTGTTAAGGCGCCAGACTTGTTTAAATGCACCATTGGGTACGTTGGTGTTTACGATTTAGAGGCCATGAGTGAAAAGGGCGATATTCCAAGAAATTTTGGTGGATTAGGTTATCTTAAAAAGGTGTTGGGCAATGATATAGAGGCTCTACGTCAATATTCGCCAATCAATTTAGCTGACAAAATTAAAGCGAAAGTGCTCTTGATTCATGGTGACGAGGACGTACGGGTACCAAGTTATCATGCCAAGAAGATGCGAGCTGAGTTGCGTAAAGTTGGAAAAGAGGCGGAATGGTTATATCTCGGAAATGTGGCTCACGGTGCGGTCAGTTTGGAAAACCGCATGAAGGTCTATACCAAATTACTTTCTTTCTTGGATAGCAATATAGGTCATTAGTTGTGATAAACGTCTTGCTAGGTAGTTGAATCAGGGCGTTCCACGCGCAGGTTTTCGTTGTTTAGCAAAGGTGCCTTGACAAATGCTTTCCATTAAATGAGAATGGTTATCATTATCATTAAAGGATGGTGAAGCATGCCGCAGTTAACTTTTCGAACCCAGGTGGGCTGCTGGGTTATCCCAGAGCACGTTGAGTTTGTAAAGCTGATGATTTCTCAACAGAAAATTTCGGCTTGTGATCTCTGTTTTACATCAGAAAAAGAGTGCCAATTCATGGCAAAAAAATTATCACTGCTGGCCCTTGAGGATGAATGTAAATATCAGAGGCCTTCGATAATTGCAGAACTTTCTCGCTATTTGGTCGCTAAAATATCCAACACTAATTAGATAAATTATGTATTCAACCGAGCGAAATGCAAGCAATCATACAGACTTAGATGAGCAAGATTTTGACGATCTTATGGCAGGGCTATTTGTCCTCGTGACACACCATAGTTTGACACAATGCGACAACGCACTACCCCAGATAGTAGACCGTATTCACCTTCTGACACATCATGTAGACATAGAGTGCTACCCGAACCAGCTAAAAGTTCTGCTTAAAATGCAAACTTTGTGGCGTACCAAACTGTTTAGACGTGAAGTGAGTTTACTTAAGCACTGACAAGCAGGCTTTCTACGCTAACTGTTTTCTTCATCTAAGTTAAAAAGTTGAGTGTTTCCTCCTTTTGCAACGAGATTGTCAGTTTTTGTTCGCTCAGAACTTAGCATGCTGCTGTACCAAGTTAGGTTCTCTCGCAGCAATACTGTTTCGTCAAACTCGATAAGTTGTGTGATAGCGCCAACTCGATTGGCTACACGGGTACGAAACTCGAGCAGTTGTGGGTGTGAGGCATGGATAACAATGGCTTGATGAGCTTTGTTCGATACGCGAGCCAAGACATTTTCTTCGTTAAACCTGATCTGTGGGTGATACTCATCGGGGATGTTGGTCAGCAATGCATCATGTTGAGCTTTGTTTGCGATATTTCGAATTGTGAATGTTACTGTATTGCCAAGCGCTAACGTTAAGTTGCAGATATGTGTCAATTCTTTCAACGGAGTTTGGGTGTCTAATACAAAGAGAACGTCCCCAATTGGTACGCTAATTAATTGGTTAGACTCTCCAGTGGGGCCTTGTAGAGATAAAGTAGGGGTCTCGGATGCGGCTTGGATAAGCTCATCGACGTTCAACGAACTTCCTGATTCGCTAGCTTGAGTGAATCGGTTTAGATAGCTTGGCCCGCCTGCTTTAGGACCAGTGCCAGACAGTCCGCGACCGCCAAATGGGTTAACGCCGACGACCGCGCCTATGGTGTTCCGATTTATGTAGGTATTTCCGGCGTTGGTGGTGTTAAACAAGTGATCTGCGAAGGCACTTATTCGACTATGGACGCCAAAGGTGAGGCCGTAACCCGTACTGTTGATTTCTTGAATAACCGAATCGAGATTACTCATCTTGTAACGAATTACATGAAGAATCGGCCCAAAAACTTCCTTCTCCAGACTCTTGATGGAGTCGATCTCATACACACGGGGCATAAAATAGTGCCCTTGAGGAGCATCTTTGGATTCGGGTGCTTTCATCGATCTTGATGATAGAGGTTCTATGTAGGATGCGTGAGTATCCAGGCGTGCTAGAGCTGTGCGGTCAATAATGGGGCCAACGTCGGTTGATAGGTGTTTTGGCGAGCCCACGTGAAGCAGCGCCAGAGCGCCCTCAAGCATATCGAGCACGCTATCGGCAATCACATCTTGCAAATACAATACGCGCAGCGCTGAACAGCGTTGCCCAGCGCTGTGGAACGCGGATGCGATTACATCATCCACCACCTGTTCAGGTAGAGCGGTCGAATCAACCACCATGCAGTTTTGACCGCCAGTTTCCGCGATAAATGGGATGCTAGGGCCATCCCTTAGCGCCAGTTGTTTGCCGATGGTTTGTGCAACGGTTGTCGAGCCAGTGAATGCCACACCTGCAAGACGAGGGTCGGGGAGAATAGTCGCTCCGATTGTTGGCCCGTCGCCGATCAATAGTTGAAGTGCGTCGGTTGGTATGCCTGCTAAGTGAAATAATTGCGTGACTCTGGTTGCTATGATTGGTGTTGGGTCAGCGGGCTTCGCCAAAACGCTATTGCCGGTTGCTAATGCCGCAGCGATTTGACCAGAAAATATGGCGACTGGAAAATTCCAAGGGCTGATGCAAAAATAGATGCCTTGTGCTGTTCTATTTGGGTTTTGGATTGCCTGCTCGCTGTAATAGCGGCAAAAATCAACCGCTTCCCGAATTTCAGAAACGCAGTCGGCAATGGTTCGACCCGCTTCTCGACTGATGAGGCCAATCAATTCGAATGAGTGTTTCTCAAGAATGTCGGCGGCCTTATTCAAAATTTCGGTTCGCTTTGCCACAGGAGTATTAGCCCAGCTCTTCGAACCCTGGTGTGCAATGTCAATTGCACTTTCAACATCGGCGACACTGGCTTCATGAAACGTGCCCGTAGGATTGTTCAAATCGCTAGGGTTTACAGAAACCCTTCCTTCGCTAAGAATTGCTTTGCCATCTATGATCGAATGACCAAGTAATTCTTTGGCTAAAACGTCCTCGATAGAAGTGTTTATTCTCGCGACCACTTGAGCGTCGTCCAAATCAAAGCCTTTAGAGTTCAATCGAGAAGAAGTGGGTGACAGAAAAATATGATCTGGAGTTGGAATTTTATCGTGTCGGTAATGTTTGTATTTCGCGCCGGTGTCATAGCAATCTGCCACGAGTTCTGAAGCGCTATAGCTTGAGTCTAAGAAGCGGTTCACAAAAGAACTATTAGCCCCATTCTCCAATAGTCTTCTAACCAGATAAGGAAGTAAGTCGCGGTGCTTGCCAATCGGTGCGTAAATCCTAAGTGGCGAAACGTCGAGGCCGTCTACATTCGGAAGGTGTTTGTATAACAGTTCCCCCATTCCATGGAGGCGTTGAAACTCGAATTCGGATACGCCCAGTTGATTGGCTAGATTGGCAATCGCCACAGCGGTGTGTGCATTATGAGTCGCAAATTGAGGGTACACGTTTTGGGCTCCCGACAATAGAATTTTAGCGCATTCTATATAGCAAATGTCGGTGTTAACTTTACGGGTAAATACCGGATAATCAGAGAAGCCCTGCTCTTGAGCGTGTTTTATTTCAGCATCCCAATACGCTCCTTTTACGAGTCTAACCATAATGGTTCGATTATTAGTTTGGGCTAGGGAGATTAGCCATTTTGCCAGAGCTGGAGCGCGCTTTTGGTAGGCTTGCATAACGAAGCCCAGGCCGCGCCAGTTTGACAATTCAGGGTTTTCGCAAAGTGCTTGAAAAATATCCAAAGACAGCTCGAGCCTCTCGGACTCCTCGGCGTCTATGCTCAGACCGATGTTGTATTTTTTGGCTTTAATACACAGTGCGGTGATTTTAGGTAATAATTCATTAGTAACCGTCTGGGCATGAGCGAAATGGTATTGTGGGTGTAAGGCGGATAGCTTTACAGAAACGCCATGCGCGTTAATGACGCTGTCAGCTATGTTCAATTCACCGACGCGATCAAATGCGTCGCTGTATGCGTGGTAGTAACGATCTGCGTCAGCGTGTGTGCGAGCGCCCTCGCCGAGCATGTCGAATGAAAATCTCACTTCATCATGTTTGTTTTGTTTGCGGCCTTGTGAAATTCCTTCATCGATGCTTCGACCAAGGACATATTGCCCGCCCATCAGTTTCATCGCCTGAAGAACGGCGATGTGAACGATTGGTTCACTGAGTTTTGTTACTAGACGCTTAAGCCAATTGCTTGGCGATTGCGTGATGCGTGAGTCAAGTTCGACAAGCTTGCCGGTTAGTACCAGCCCCCAAGTTGAGGCATTAACCAACCAAGAGTCGGACTCACCGGCATGACGAAGCCAATCACGAGACCCAAGCTTTTCGGCAATTAATCTGTCGGCAGTGAGCCTATCAGGCACTCTTAGTAAGGCTTCTGCCAGACACATTAAGGCAACACCTTCTTGGTTTGATAGGCCGTATTCCTGAAGAAATGAGTCTAGCAACGTCTGACTTTTAGTATCAGAGCGGCAAGTTTCCACTAAGCTGGTGGATTGTTTTTCTATTCGTAAACGAGTCGCTTCATTGAGCGCAGGGGTTGCTAAAAGCCCTTCAACGAAAGTGTGCTCGTCGGCGTGTTTCGAGGCTAAAATTTCCTGACGCAAAGCATTGAGATCAATAGTGTTCATGGATTGTCGCAAAGCAGGTAGATCATTAATTCACCCCATTATGCGCAAATCTTCGTCCAAATGATCTTTAAAATGAAGTAAATCGCAGCAGAAATTGGACGGCAATTAATACATTGCCAGTTGATTATGCGCTAATTGAATGGCGGCTAGTTAGTTGCTAACAAAGTTGCCGGACGCGTTTGTAAACAGAGTTCGGAATTTCTTTAGTGCTTGCTTGGATGTGGTTTGGGTGTAAGGCTTAGCTGGGATGTTTCCCCAAACAGGCTTCGGCCAAGCGCTGTCATATTGATAGCGAATAACATGATGTAAGTGTAGCTGTGGGACTATGTTACCGATCGCTGCGGTGTTTAGTTTGTCACCTTTGAACTCCGTCATCAGTGTTTTTGAAACCAGCATCGACTCATTGAGCAATGAGAATTGATCTGCCTCGTTGAGTTCATAGATTTCTCTTATGCCGGTTCTGCGAGGAACTAAAATCACCCAGGGCAATAAAGAATTGTTCATTAGAAGGGCGTCGCATAAGTTGAATGTGCCTATTTTTAGTGTGTCTTCGCTGAGTCGCGAATCTAATTTATACATGAGTCAGAGATAGGGTGAGTTTAGGATATGATACCAATAGGAATTCCACCGTATACTCGCATCATGAATAGATTAGATCAAATCGCTGAGCAAATTCAGCAAAACTCGCAACCCCCAGTGCATCTTTGGGCACCGGAGGCCGAAGGAGAAATCGATATCCATATTGATTCTCGAGGAGCTTGGTTTCATGAAGGAGACATGATTAAACGTGAGTCATTGGTGGCACTGTTTGCAAGTATTTTGTGGGGCGAAGAGGGTGTGCATTATTTAGTCACGCCCATTGAAAAGCTAAAAATAAAAGTTGATGACGTGCCTTTCGTAGTGAATCAAATGGAGGCGGTAGGTGATGCTTGGGTGGCGACTACGAATGTCCATGAACAAGTGATTATCGGTTCTAATCACCGCGTTGAATTGAGGCAATATAAAGACCAGTGGATTCCTTACGTTAACGTTCGATACGATCTGTGGGCTAGAGTCAATCGAAGCATCTATTATCAATGGGTGGAGACTGCTTTAGAGCAAGACTCCTTAACGCTGTCGAGTGTTGGCTATGAATTTTTGGTGGCGAGAGCCTAGAGCTGAGGTTCAGGCTTTAACGTTATGAGTTATTTTGATTTACGGGCTAGTTAACCCTCTTGCTTGCTGCTCAAGAATCGCGGCTTTAATGCGTTCGTAGCTATCAAATCGAACTTCATCGATGGCGCCATCATCGACAGCCGCTTGTATTGCGCAGCCAGGTTCCTGTTCGTGTTTACAGTCTCTGAATTTACAGTGCCCGAGTTGTTGGGCAATTTCTATAAAGCCCAGCTGAAGCTGTTCTACATCGATATGCCATAGGCTGAAATCTCTGATACCTGGGGAATCTATAAGTTGGCCGCCTGTTGGCAAATGAAATAGCTTGGCTTGAGTTGTCGTGTGCGTGCCTTCACCCGTGGCCGAAGATAGATCGCCCACAGCCAGCTTAGCTTCTGGGAGTAATGTGTTTATCAGCGAGGATTTTCCTACGCCGGATTGCCCAACAACGATGCTGGTTCGCCCGTTAATTAAGCTTGGTAAATTGTTCAGATGTGGCTCTTGATGTCTGGAGCTAATGACCAGCGAAGTTTGGTAACCAAGGGAGTGGTATACATTCAGAAGCTCAGATATTAGTTCTTCGTTGTATTCGTCTAATAAGTCGGCCTTATTAAGAACCAGTACTGGGCGAATATGCATGAGTTCTGCAGCAACAAGATAGCGATCTATCAAATTTGGTTGTGGGCTTGGCTCTGGTGAGATAACGATTATCATTTGATCAATATTCGCTGCTACCGCCTTTAACCTCCCAAAATTGTCAGGGCGTTCAAGTAAGCTCTTTCTGTTGAGTTTCGACTCGATAACGCCCGTTTGGTCTGCGCCTGCGCGCCAGATAACGTGGTCGCCGGCGACTATGTTTCCCAGATTGGTACGGCTTACGCAGATATGAATACTTCCTTGATCTTCACCTTCAAGAGCTTCAATTTCAAAATGTTTGCTATAACGACAAATAACAAGTCCTTGCTGTTCGCTACTTAGATCACCTGATTGAACTTGTCTTGTTAGATTACGTTCTTTCTTAAGTGCTCGTTCATTTCGTTCTTGTTGAATGCGTTCTGCTCGCCAGGCTTGTCGGCGATTTAGTTTGCGGTTGCTCATGAGTTTATTAGTGCTAATTTTTGGTTTCGCGTAAGTTTTTTCAACGCTGATTCTCGTTGGCATGCTGAAGAGCGATTGTCATGGTTTTCCAAATACGCAAGTTTGACTGGGCGACGATTGCGAGTGTACTTAGCTCCCTTTACATTGCATTCATTGTGTTCTTTTAGTCGTCTATCGATGTCGGTGGTGACTCCGGTATAGAGGCTTTGATCGGCGCATTTAAGCATGTAAACCTTCCAGCTCATCTTAGGAGCGCAGCAAAACATGCGCAAAAACGGGTAAAAAAAGGTGAAATATGGGCGACTACAGCTGCATTATTGAATTTGCACACCTTTTTATTTAACAAAAATACTGACATGATGTATGTTATACAGATCAAAGAATATTAATAACAACGATTTAAGAGAACAATCTGTCAATTCGCCCGATGTTTTAAGGGGTCCTATTGACTGGTGAACAAATGGGCTAGTAAGCGTTTAAACTTTAGGTCGAGGCCAGAGTATAAATGTAAATAGCAGGGTGCAAGTAGTTATCGTACTCGGTTAGCAAGCCCATGATGGGTGATGGTAATGTTGGGTGAACGGGTCAGCTCTCAAAAACAATGATGATGATTCTAATACATCAGTCTCATTACTTTCAGCGCTCATGGGTTCTTCTCTAATGCATGTACTTGGAGGCAAGTAGCAGTTTATGTCAGAAAATACTCAATCGGCCGCGGGGGCTAAACCAAGTGCTAAAGTAATGGTGATCGATGATAGCAACACCATTCGCATGACGGCTGAAACAATCTTGAAGAAAGAAGGCTTTGAAGTGTTTACAGCGACTAATGGCTTTGAAGCTATGTCAGTCATAACAGACACGAGGCCTGACATTATATTCGTTGATATCATGATGCCGAGGTTGGATGGCTATCAAACGTGTAAACTCATTAAGAATAATAGCTATTTTAGGAATACGCCGGTGATAATGTTGTCCAGTAAAGACAGCTTGTTTGATAGAGCCCGAGGCCGGGTGGCGGGTTCCGAGCAACACATTAACAAGCCATTTACCAAAAGCGAATTATTGGAAGCAATAAATCGCTATGTATAGTGACTTAAAGAATACCAAATACCACATCAGAGTTTTTACTAAACCAAACCTTACCAATTTTAACTGTTTTGAATAATAAACAATGTCGAATAAAACAATACTTGTCGTAGACGACTCAAAAACAGATTTTCTGTACGTAAAGAACATTTTAGATCACGGCGGTTATACCGTGGAATACGCGCCCTCAGGCCGCGATGGCATCGATGCTGCTAAGCGCATCAAGCCTGATTGTATTCTGATGGATGTCGTGATGCCTGAAATGAACGGCTTTCAAGCAACGCGCGCAATTTCGCGCGCGCCAGAGACCGCTGCCATTCCTGTCCTTATGCTCAGTTCTAAGTCTCAAGAGACTGATCGAGTTTGGGCGGAACGCCAAGGTGCCGTTGATTATGTTGTGAAACCAGCAAACCCTAAGCTTTTGTTGAGTAAGCTCAGGGCGTTGTTGCAGTAGATGTGCTAACAACTTTAATTTTACTGGGCAACGCTACTGATTTAGGGTGTCGGCCAGTAAGGAATCGGAATGAATAGGAGGCAAGTATGGCTGGAAATGCTCCATTTGAATTGTTAAGCAGCATGCGTGATGCAGCGGTGGAGCTGGCTGCGCAGGGTTTGACCTACTCAACCCAGTCTGCCGGTGTGAAGAATATCGCTTATATCGTTAACGGAGTGAACTTCTATTGTGATGCCCGTGACGTAAAAGAGGTGTCAACCTGCGATAGTTTGATGGTTATACCTCAGACAAAAGACTGGATGCGGGGGCTGATTAATTCGAAAGGTGTACTTTACTCTGTCACTGACCTTTCGATTTTTGCTGGATTTGGCAGAGCCATCCAGGCAAACAAAGGGCACCTGTTGTTGCTCAGTGATTCGGGCGCTCAAAGTTCTTTGTTAGTAAACAGAGTGATTGGTTTTCGATATTTTGAGGACGCCAATAAGATTGAAGACCTTGAGTCTTCTCTAGAGGCGGTCGATGGCTTGGCTCCCTTTGTTGAGGAAGGTTATAGCGTTGAAGGACAAAATTGGTATCGACTTGACGTTGAAAAGTTGCTCGCAGCTGAGCAATTTCGTGAGGTTCAGTAAAGTTTGGTGTAGCGATTTCAGAACCAAATTGTGGAGTATGAGATCGAATATTAATGATGATGTGCATTGCGGTGTTAACCATGATGCGTATGGTATAGACGTAAAACAGACTGCCAGCGTAAACAGAGCAGTCAACAGATAGAAAAGGTGGAAGCATGGGTGATCCAAAGCAAGCAGGCAATGATTTGCTAGATATAGAAGACGTATCTATATCTGATGAGTCAATGGAAGAATTAGAAGCGTTGTACGAAGCCGCTGACCTCGAAGCGATTGAGGAAGCCGAAGAAATTGAACCTGAAGAAGGGCCCGCAGTCGCGGCAACCCCGTCAACGGGGCGCGCTTGGCTTGTGTTTACTGTTCTGTTTTTTGCAACAGCACTTGCTTCAACTTTTGTGCTAACGCCGGCTGTAACGACGCAGAAGGAGCGGACGGACAAAGCGATCAACACTGCAAACAAGGCTAACTTAGCAACTTCCGTTGCCGCTCAAGCGTTGACTCAAAATGGTTCCTTTGATGCTATCGAAAAGAACATGGAGGACGTAGAGGTGGCTGTTAACGGCCTGGTTCAGGACTCTTCGTTTGCACAAACTATGGCGTCTAAGATTTTCGGAAACACCACCGCGAATAATGATGTTTTGGAAAGATTCGCTGCTTATAAAGCCGCTAAAGAGCAATTCTTACTTTCCAAAGATGATGTGGGTGCCGCCAAGCGCGATATTAATGCAACGTCTGAACAGTTAACTCGAACCCTAGGTGATTCTATTGGTTTCGTGAATTCTGTTGCGATAGAGGGGCGTAAAAAGACATCGCGTGAAGCCAAGGATAAATATCTTTATTTGACGTCTGAAGCGTCTAACCTAAACGGTATTTTAGGAACAATGATTGGCGAAATGCCCAAGTTCTATCGAACCAGCGAAGACATGCAAAAAACACTCGATAGAGTGAATGGTTTTATGGGCAGGTTACAAGAATCTCTTGGGCGAATAGTGAGTAACTCTGCAGATGTGGTGGGCACCGCCGCAGAACCACTACGTGAACAGTATTCCGATATTGAGTCTCGTTTAGCTACACTGGGTGATCGAGTCGGGCCTATGGCTGATTCTCGAGCGAGCCTCGCCACGTTGGTTGACAGCAATCGAAATCTAATTGCCTCGGTGGGCGCGGCTGGTAATCAAGGGCCAACATTGAATTTCGTTAGTAATTTGGCGCAAATTTTACCGCTAGTATTAGCGGCACTGGGAATTTTCAGCTTGTGGCGTTACGCCCAAACTCGTGCCAGCCAATTGTCCGTTCGTGATGCTGGTCTAGAGGAAACTCTTGCTGATCAACAAGAATCGATTTTGAAGTTGCTTGATGAGATGAGCGCGCTGGCAGATGGAGATTTGACTGTTGAGGCCGAGGTAACCGATCAGATTACAGGGGCGATTGCTGACTCCGTTAACTTTGCGGTGATTGAGATGCGTGAACTCGTATCTCAAATTAACCGAGCCTCAATCGAGGTGGCGAATGAGTCTGAGTTGGCCGTGACCAACGCGCAAGACGTTTCTCAGTCCAACGCAAGTCAGGCACAAGAAATTTCAAGCGCAGCACATTTAATGCAGGAAGTATCTGAAAGTATGCGTGAAATGTCCCAACAGGCGAATTCATCGTCATTCATGGCGGCGGAATCGATGCAGGTGGCTGAACGAGGTGCGCAAGCGGTACGAGACACCATCTCGGGCATGGAAGACATGCGCGAACAAATTCAAGAAACGTCAAAACGAATCAAGCGACTGGGTGAATCCTCACAACGTATTGGTGACATCGTAGCGCTGATTGATGACATTGCTGAACAAACGAATATTTTGTCATTGAACGCGGCGATTCAGGCGTCCATGGCGGGTGAGGCCGGTCGTGGTTTTGCGGTCGTATCGGATGAGGTGCAAAGTCTAGCTGAACGATCAACTGAAGCAACAAAGAAAATCGCCGAGTTAGTATCAACGATTCAAAATGATACGAACGATGCTGTACTTTCGATGGAAAAAGCGACGCAACAAGTGGTAAGTGGAACGCGAGTTGCTGACTCCGCGGGTACCGCACTGGCTGAAATTGAAACGGCATCTAAGAAACTATCAGAACTGGTAGAAGGCATTTCGAAGGGATCAAATGAGCATGCTGAGACAGTAACGAAGGTATCTCAGCAGGTAACTCTAGTGAGTGATTCGTCGACGGAAACATCGAGGAAAGCACAAAACTCAGCAAACTCGATCGCCAAGCTACTTGAGCTTGCGAAAGAGCTCGAAACATCTGTATCTCGATTTAAGCTACCAGCGAACTAATCAAGTTACGATCGATGTGTTTACTTGCAGGCTGTTTATTTAGCAAGCAGCTTAGAAATTTGAACGAATACCGAGACCCGATATGGCCGTCTATTCGAATATAGATTTAGAGACCTTTAAATGGGTCAGCCGTGAAGTCGAATCGACTCTCGACACTGCGGAAATAGAACTACAACGTTATGTAAGTAACGATGATAAATCAATCCTATATGGCTTGGGCACACAGCTGCACCAAGTCGTAGGGTCATTGCAAATGCTGGAGATGAAATCAGTCTCGGCATTGATGATGGAAAGCGAACTGCTTGTTGAGGATGTCTCAGCGGCAGATAGCACTATTGGTAAATCAAGTTTTGTGGTTCTCCTTGATAGTGCCTTCAAAGCGTTGAAGAATACGTTTGCTCGCATCGAGCAAGGCTTGCCTGAAAACCCGATCCACGTTGTGGAACTGATTAATCAGGTACGTTCTCTTCGAGGATTGGATGATATTGAAATATCATCTTTGTTCTCGCCAATGATTGAGGTCTTCCCTGAAGTAGACTCTAGTACTGCTTTAAAAGATCAAGATTATAAGCGCAGAGCAACGGCTTTGAGAGCCCATTATCAATCATTTTTATTGAACTGGCTTCGTAGCACGGATGGTGGTGCAATCGATAAAATTGGCATGGTTTTCAATAAGTTATTTGAGATGAGTGCCTTTGGTTCTGTTGCTAGATTGTGGTGGGTTGCTACGGCATATACAGATTACGTTAAACATAACGATCTGAATAATAAATCTGTCCACAGTCGGATTTTTAGGCAACTTGATGACCGGTTTCGTGAGTTGGAGCAACAAGGTGAATCGGCGTTAGTTAGAGATCCGGGTGATGAGCTTGTTAAGATCATGCTCTTTTATACGGGGGTAGGAGAGAAAAGAACCGAACGTATGGATGAGATTGTTGATGCGTTTAAGCTTCAAGAATATTTTCCTGCGTTGGATTTGCAAACAGAGGCGGTTGATTTTGATGCCCTGGAAGCGAAACTTATTGAAATTAAATCAAGTCACGAGTTGCCATTAGCCTTAATTCGTCAGCTGATCAGCAGCTATTTTGAGGCTGAAGAAACAGATCTTAATGGTTTGCAGGAAGTGATTGATCAAGTCGACTTGGTCTATGTACACATAGAAGATCAAGAAACTGGGATCATTGAAGAGGTCGTTTCGGAAGTAAAAGAAGTACTGAGAGGACTGCGTACGGGCGTAATTCAGCGTGACGAAGACTCTGCTTTTCACATGGCATCAGCTCTGATGTTCATTGAAAGTACGTTCTTGAATCCGGCAGACTGTGATCAAGATTGGCTACAAAATGGTCAGTTAAAACATCGAGCTTTACGCGCTTTAAGCAACCATGAAGCGCTTACTGATGAGATGGACGGTTCTCACCTAACTGGCAGCGAGCGCCAAGTCTTATTAGATGTTGTAGGAAATGAAGTTGAAGAAAACCTAAAGGAAATTGAAGAAAACTTGGAGAAGTTTTCTGCTGATAGATCTAATCGAGAATTGCTTTCTGGAATTGACGGCAAGGTGCGTCAAATCCGTGGTGCGTTACAGGTACTAGGCGAACAAAAGGTCGGCTTATTATTAAAGATGGCCGAGGAGCAGTTTGCTTCGATTGAAGCGGGTGATACAGATGCCTCGCCCAATATGGTTGAAGCACTCGCTATCTCCATTGGCACAATGGAAGAATACGTTCGCGGTTTGCAGAATAATCGTGGCGGAATGGACTCCTTGCTGGATCGCAGCATTACAGATCTGGAAGTTGCTATCGGCAAAAAAGTTTCCAGAGATGACGTTGAAGACCTACTCGATAATGCATCAGGTTCCTTGTTTTCATGGTTGGGTAACCAATCGGACTTTGAACTGTTCACGCATTTAAAGTCTACGTTAAGAGACCTCAATATCTTGGCGAAAAAGACAGGCTTAAGTGATGTGGAACATCTTGTAAAAGAGCAAGATCGTTTGATAGACGTAATTTCTCAAGAGCCTGCCTTTTTAACAGATAACATCACCACTAATTTGCAGACCAATATGGTCAGCATTACTGAACAAATTATTACTCTTTATGGCACAGAGGAGTCTGAAGAGGAGCGAGAACATGATGCAAAAGCAGCATTAGAGCGCTCAGCCATTGAGTCTACGGATGAAGATGATCAACGTTTTTACGATGATATGGACCTTGATGAGCTCGATGAAGAGATTGTCGAGTCTGATGACGCCATAAGTTCCACAGAAAAAGCGAAACAACACGCCGCTTCAGAGCCAGAAATGCCTGAAGTAGATGAAGCGATTCTGGAAGTTTTCCTTGAAGAAAGTGAAGAAGTGCTCGAGGAAGCGAATATCCAATTTAAAATTTGTTCGCGCGATCCAAATGAACGTGAAGCGATTCGTGAGCTCCGCAGAGGTTTTCATACTCTAAAAGGCAGTTCTCGGATGGTCGGCCTAAATAACGCCGGTGAAGTGGCGTGGTTTGCTGAATCATTGTTTAACTACGTCCTAGACACTGAAAAGCCTTTAACAAATGGTATTTTGGGATTTGCGCGAGATGCGATTGATGAGTTTGAGCTTCAAGTAAGTAAAGGGTATCGGGAACAACACCTAATCGATACCGCTGCGTGGGGAGCTAAGACCGAAGCCGTCAACCTTGATGAAGATGTGCCCGAAGATCAATTGCAGCAAGGGGTTGGGTCTAGTAGCGGTGAAGCTACAACTGAAGACTCTGCAAGCGAGACGGCCGAGACAGGTGTGCAGGAAGTGGCAGATGCCACGACATTAGAGGCAGCGATTCCAATCGAGGAACCCGGTCTAGATAGCGAGGAGTTGATAGAAGTAGAGGCTCAATCGGATGATGAAATTTTGTCAGATGAGACAATACAACTCCTTGACGATGATTATAAAGAGGAGCCCTCTTTACAAATTGATGTAGACACCGAAGCTGATGAGGTAAAAGCACCTACAGAGCAAGCAAACACTGAACCTGACTTAGTTATTGAGCCTGAGATCGAGGTAGTCGAGCTTGAGGGTGAGTCTACGTCATTCTCGTTAGCTGATGTTGAGTTAGAGGCAATTGAAGTTTCGCCTGAAGAAAATATAAGCGAAGACGCTGAACCGTCTCTGTCTGATGAAGAACTTTCAGACATGATCGAAATGAACTCTGAAAACAGTGTCATTGAATTCGCAAGCGAAATCGTGATGGAAGAAGATTCTGTGTTGGAATTCAACAGTGAAATGCTGGATGACGCAGCGGATGAAATAGGAGAGTCGATTAGCAAACGTGATCAGCAGGACGATGAGCCTGATGATGAAGAATCAGTAGATAATGAGTCCTTTTCCATTATTAATAACGCGGAAATGCGCGAGGTGTTTGCAGAAGAAGCAATCAGTAACCTCGATAAGCTTGAAGCTGAACTTAAGAAGACCAGTGTAAAAGTTGAGCCAGATGACGTGATTTCAATCTCGATTCATACCTTGCTAGGCAATGCTAGAACGTTGGGTGTGACGGAAATTGCAAAAGCGTATGATGCTGCTGAAAATTTGTGCTTTTTAAAGCATGAAAGCGGCTCGAGCCTTACTGAACAGGATCGACTTCAAATCTCTACACTGGTGGAAATTAGTCGACGCGCCGTATTTGAAGCAAGTAACGAGCCACCGTATTATCAGCTCGATGCGCTTGAATGGGAAGCAGCGAGAGTAGCGATACAAGAGTGTTGTGATCTTGAGTCCAAGCGTATGCGTGAGCCTCATATTGAAGCCGATGTCGAGGTTGAAATTCAGGAGGTTGACGACTCCGTTGTAGAATTAGATGAGCGTGAACTCCTTACAGACCTATCCGACATTGAGCTCGAATTGAGTGGCGAAGATGTTGTGTTAGATGATGCTTCTGATCTTATTATTATTGACTCGGATGGCGAAGATATTGACGAAGATGTTATCGAGTTTGAGCTTGATGATTTGGATGTTTCGGCGCTTGATTCTGGGCAGGATAAGGCTGCTGATCGAGTAGCCGCGGTATTTGAAGAGATTGAACCCATTGATGATTTAGTTCTTAGTGACGATAACCAAGAAAATGTCATTAATGATGAAGATGACGAATTGGTTGATCTAGAGCTCTCTTTAAAGTCATTTAATGAAGAGCGTTCATCTGGACATTCTGCCGACGATGAATCGCTGGATCTTGACGATTTGGTGATTCAAGAGGGTGAAGACGATTCAGAAGATATTAGTGCTGAAGCGATCACGCAAGACGTCGTCTCCACTGACGAGGTCGACGTTGTCTTCGATGAAGGCAGTGCATCAGGCCTTGTTATCGAAGAAGAAAACACCTTAGAACAAGTTGATATTGAAGAAGAGGTGGATTCAGATTCTGACGTATTGATTGACGAATTGTTGCTTAATGCTGAATCAGATGATGAAGAAGATGGTGTTCGAGAAAGTTTAATTCCCGATGATCTCACCAATTTAATGGCTGATGATGTGCTGGAGTTAGATTCTGAATTAGTTTTCAGCGAGCCAGAACCTGAGCAAGAGCAAGAGCAAGAGCCTGAGCCTGAGCCTGAGCCTGAGCAAGAACCTGAGCCAGAACCTGAGCCAGAACCTGAGCCAGAACCTGAGCCAGAACCTGAGCCAGAACCTGAGCCAGAACCTGAGCCAGAACCTGAGCCAGAACCTGAGCTTGAGGAGGAAGAGGACGAACTGGCTGTCGAATTACGCGGAATTTTTGTTGAGGAGATGCGCGGTTTGCAGCATGAACTTGACGAAGAAGTGGCTGGACTTAGCAGTCTAAGTGAAATGGCGCCTGCCATGGCTAATGTCATGCGCCATTTGCATACCATTAAGGGTAGCGCGTTGATGGCTGAGGCAAACTCACTGGGCAATTTAACGCATCAGACAGAAACATTTTTGGAAACCAACTTCATTCGCAATGAAGATGACCTACGAAATGTAAGAACAACTCTTGAGCAGTTTATTGATGCGTTAGATGCGGCGACCGGTAATTTCCAAGATAGAAAAGCATTTACTGCACCGATTTCACTGCTGAATGCATTAGGTGTTGACGTTGTTGATCAAGAAGAAGAGACAGCTCTACAGGTAAATACTCCCGAAGTCGTTGCACCGGCAGTAGACGTGTCAGACGAGCCCGAGGCGCTCAGCACATTCGACGTGGAGGAATCGGTTAGATCGATTGGTGAGAATCTAGAGTCAAATCTCAATGACTGGAAGTCGGCAAAGGGTTGGGATAAATCTAAACGTTCTATGCAAGAATCTCTTGTTGCCTATGCTGACTTAGTTAAGGAAGCTGATCTTGATAACGATGTTCTTTCTAAAACATTGAGTATGACTCAAGCCTATGTTGCCGGCTTGTCGATTACCAACGCGGCTGAATTCAAAGCATCTAAGCCTATTCTTGAAGAGGCGTTTGACGTCATAGCAACGGGTATTGTTGCGGCATCGAATAATCAAGAGATCGAGCCTCCTACAGAACTCTTAATTCAATTGGCCGAATCTCAAGAGGCTGATGATCAGTCGCAAACAGATTTGGCGGCTGAACAAACCACGCAAGTTCTTGATTCTGCAACGACGGTTGATGCCGCAGTCTTTGTTCCAGGTAGTACGGAACTAAGCGAAACAGAACAAAAAGATCTTGATAGGCAACAAAAAGCGGCACGCGATCGAGCGGCTGCGTTGAGGATTGACACGGATACGCTAGACAGTTTGACCAACTTCGTTGGTGACGCGAGCATGAACCGCTCACAAATGCGAGAAGATGTGGTCTCAATTAAATCGGTAATTGATGAACTCTATAATAACGTTCAGCGGTTTGGCAGTCAGCTGCGAGAACTTGAAATTGAAGCCGACAGTAAGATTACGTCCAGAACTAATGAGACATTTAAGTCCGATAGCGGTGAATTTGATCCTTTGGAAATGGACAGATATACCAAGCTGCAACAACTGTCTCGTGGCTTGGCGGAGAACTTAGATGAGCTTGGTGGTATTCAAAATACATTAAGCGGATTCGTTTACAAAGCAGAGACTAACTTACAAAAGCAAGAGCGACTGAACCGAGAACTGCAAGATGAGATTATGCAGGTCAGGTTGGTATCATTCGGCGGTGTCGGACCTCAGCTTCGTCAAGTGGTGAGGCGCACATCCAGAGAGCTCAGTAAAGACGTAGAATTGGAAATTATTGGCTCTGATGTGCGTTTGGATAAATCGATCCTCGATGGAGTTGTTCCCGCGCTTGAGCACATGCTCAGAAATGCTGTCGACCACGGTGTGGAAACGCCTGAAGATAGAAAGAAAGCTGGCAAATCAAAAGTTGGTAAGGTTTCAGTTGAGTGTCGGCAAGTTGCAAGAGAAATCATAATTTCTGTCAGAGATGACGGCAAAGGCCTAGACGTTGAAAAAATTCGCAAAAAGGCGATTGCGGACAATCTATTGACCGAGGGTCAACCGCTCAACCCAGAGGATATGATGATGTATATCTCTCAGAGTGGGTTTAGTACAGCATCTAAGTTAACTCAGATTTCAGGTCGAGGAGTAGGGATGGATGTAGTGCAGGCGACCTTACGTCGAATGTCAGGCAGCATCGCTTACGATCTGGAAAATGAAAAGACGGGATCTCATTTCATAATAAGGTTGCCGATCTCCATGGCTGTTTCGAGTGCCATGTTTGTGCAGTCTGGCGAAGAAACCTTTGCTATTTCTGCTCGGACTATCGAGCGCGTTGTGAACGTTGATGTTGAGGAATTGATTGGCTATCTTAAAGCTGAGAAGCCGCGTATAGAAATTTCTGGTCTGCCATACTCGCTAATTGATCTGGCTGATTATCTTGGCTATAACTCAAAACTCCCCACACTAAATGGCAAAGTGTCGGTAGTGTTGGTGAACGCGGGTGTCCAGAACATTGCGGTTATCGTGGAAGAGCTCCTTGATACGCAGGAGATTGTGGTTAAGAACTTGGGTGAGCATTTGGGTAGGATCCCGATTTATGCCGGTGCAACCATTCGCGCTGATGGTTCAGTGGTGCTTTTGCTAGATCTGGTGGGTATTTCGTACTACGAATCATTTGTCAGTATTCCTGATCAAAATGTTAACGTTACGCACGCTATTCCAACCGTAATGGTAGTGGACGATTCATTGACGGTTAGGAAGTCAGCCGAACGAGATATTACCGGGCTTGGAATTAATTCTGTGTTGGCAAAAGACGGTTTGGATGCACAAGTGCAACTACGCCAAGAAGCACCAGATATGATTTTGCTCGATATTGAAATGCCCAGAATGGATGGATTTGAGTTGCTTGAATGGGTTAAATCTCAAGAAGAGCTTAAACATATACCTGTCATCATGATTTCATCCAGGGCAACTGAAAAATACGTTGATAAGGCAACGGCATTAGGCTGTACTGCATTCCTTGGAAAACCATATCTTATCGATAACTTGGTAGAGCTACTTAACCAGCATCTGACTCTGGATGCTCCAATTGAACTTGGTAAGTAGGTTGAGCAAGCAACTAATGTTTAATAAGAAAGAACAATGAGTTCACTATGAGTTCACAAAAGCTAGATTGTTATATTCTACCTTCGTCTCCCAATCCTCTGTTGCTGCCGATAGAGTGTGTGGCAGAGGTGGTCGCGAAGCCGGTTATTGAAAATTTAACCAAGGCACCGGCTCAATGGATGCAAGGTCACGTTAATTGGCGCAACCAGCGTTTGCCGGTCATGGATTATGAGGGTTTGCATACATTTGCATCGCCGGATGAAGAGAAAACGGTCACGGAAAAGTCGGCTGGTGATGAATTGCTCGTGGTTTTGAACCCCATTCCTGGTGCGGCACGGAAAGCCTATTCCGCGCTATTGTGTCGGGGCAATGTGCAGCAGATATCCGTGGAGCCGAATTTAGAGTTTGCTGACATGCCAGAAGGTTTGGATAAGCGTTACGTTGATGGCGTGATCGATATCGAAAGCCAACAATTTATCGTCCCTAAATTGACCGCGATTGCGGTTGCGTTCACCTATTTCTAGATACCACTTACGCCACAGTTTAAGCTAAGGGCTCGTTAATGAGCTCTTAACTTCTATCTCCTCTTTTCGGCGAATACGATCGTAACGGCCCTAGCATTTATTGTTCTGAGTGCAAAGTGGCCCTTGGCGGTGATATTTATCATTAGAATCACCTCAAGGTCTGGTGAAATTAAAGGCAAATTTGCTATATTACGGCAAATTCCGGTTGTGGCCTGTGAGGTTAGCTTGGTGTGAGTACAATACTCACAAAACCGAGTGTCTACCGACTGTAGCTTGCAGGTCATGACATCATAAATTAGCCATTAAATCGGAGCCTTTTCGATGTCATCGACAAATCGCCAATCACTCGCTAACGCCATTCGTGTACTCAGTGCAGACGCTGTTCAACAAGCTAACTCTGGGCATCCTGGAGCGCCAATGGGTATGGCAGACATAGCTGAAGTACTTTGGAATGATTTTCTAAGTCATAACCCTGCTAATCCTCTTTGGCCAAACCGAGATCGATTTGTGCTTTCAAACGGGCATGGTTCTATGCTCATTTATAGTCTATTGCATCTTTCGGGTTACGATGTAAGTGCTGATGACATCAAGAATTTCCGCCAGTTACACTCAAAAACGCCGGGTCATCCTGAATACGGTTACACACCTGGGGTCGAAACGACGACAGGACCATTGGGCCAAGGTATCGCTAATGCCGTAGGTATGGCCATTGCTGAAAAAACGCTTGCAGCACAATTTAATACGCCTGATCACACCATTGTTGATCATAGTACCTATGCGTTTATGGGCGATGGGTGCTTAATGGAAGGCATATCACACGAAGCTTGCTCGCTAGCTGGCACTCTGGGGCTTGGTAAGTTGACGGCTTTTTGGGATGACAATGGCATATCCATAGATGGTGAAGTAGAAGGCTGGTTTACAGACGATACTGCCAAGCGCTTTGAAGCTTACGGCTGGCACGTTGTCAGTTGCGTTGACGGTCATGACTCTGCCGCACTGATATCAGCGATCGAACAAGCAAAATCGGTGTCAGATAAGCCGAGTCTTATTTGCTGCAAAACGGTCATTGGTAAAGGGTCGCCAAACAAAGAAGGTACTGAGAATTGTCATGGGGCCCCTCTAGGTGTAGATGAAATTGCGCTAGTCAGAGAGGGATTAGGCTGGGACTCAGAGCCATTTGTTGTCCCAGAGCAAATTAAGAGTGCTTGGGATGCAACGAGGAAGGGCGCAGAAGCTGAACAAATTTGGCAGTCGACTTTTGACTCTTACTCTGAAGCTAATCCAGAGAAGGCTGCGGAGTTTTTGCGGCGCCTTAAAGGTGATCTGCCTTCTAACTGGGAAGAAGAGACAAATAAATTAATTGAACAGGCAGATGCAGCTGCCGCCACGGTCGCGACTCGAAAAGCCAGCTTAAATTCGCTTAATCAGTTAGGGCCGTTGTTGCCTGAACTTATTGGAGGTTCAGCCGATTTGGCGGGGTCAAACTACACTATATGGAGTGGATCAAAAGGTATCAGTGCTGAAGATGCTTCAGGAAACTACTTATACTTTGGTGTGCGTGAATTTGCTATGGCGGCAATTAGTAACGGAATGTCGCTCTACGGTGGCTTCAAGACTTACGGCGGAACATTCTTGGTTTTTGCAGACTACATGCGCAATGGTATGCGTATGTCCGCCTTAATGAAACAACCGGTTGTCTATGTGTTGACGCATGATTCAATTGGCCTAGGCGAAGACGGGCCTACGCATCAACCAATTGAACACGTCTCTAGTTTACGCTTGATTCCCAACATGTCTCTTTGGCGCCCCTGTGATGCTGTTGAATCATTAGTGGCTTGGAAAGTTGCTATTGAGTCAAGCGATCAACCTTCCAGTTTGGTTTTTTCACGTCAAAATTTAGCTCATCAACCGCGTGACAAAGCACAGCTTGCCAACATTGAGAAAGGCGGCTATGTATTAAAAGACACTAATGGAACGGCGGACGTTATTTTGATCGCAACGGGGTCAGAAGTTTCGTTGGCAATGGAAGCGAGCGAGGAACTGGAGAAAACGGGTGTTTCTGTTCGAGTAGTGTCCATGCCTTCTACAGATCGTTTTGATAGTCAGACAGCAGAGTACAAAGAGTCGGTACTGCCCAGCGGCGTGACAAAGCGAGTTGCGATGGAGGCTGGTATTTGCGATTACTGGTATAAATACGTTGGATTGAAGGGTGCGGTGATTGGGATGAGCTCTTTCGGGGAATCGGCGCCAGCAGATCAGTTGTTTGAACACTATGGATTTACCGTAGAAAACGTTATTGCTACCGTCAATAAATTGGCATAGGTGTGAATATGACTGTGCTTCGTATGCAGGACCAAAATCTGACTGGTAAACGAGTACTCATTCGTTTGGATCTTAATGTCCCACTTAAAGATGGGGGCATTAGCAATGACGCACGCATTCGCGCGTCGTTGCCAAGCGTTAAGATGGCCGTTGAAAAAGGCGCCAAGGTGATGCTTATGTCTCACCTAGGTCGGCCAACTGAAGGCGTTTTTTCTCAAGAGTCATCGTTAGCGCCAGTGGCTAACCATTTAGCTGATCTTTTGGGTCAGGATGTGCGCCTTGAGAAAGATTGGTTGGACGGAGTGACGTTAAGTGACGGAGACGTTGTACTTTGCGAAAATGTTCGCTTCAATGTTGGTGAAAAGCAGAATGATGACGCGTTGTCTAAGAAGATGGCGTCGTTGTGTGACGTGTTTGTCATGGATGCGTTTGGTACTGCGCATCGAGCTCAGGCTTCTACTTATGGTGTGGCAAAGTACGCTCCAATTGCCTGCGCGGGTCCTTTGCTTGCCAAAGAACTTGATGCTTTGGCAAGTGCTCTTGAGCAGCCCGCTAAGCCGGTGGTTGCGATAGTTGGTGGCTCGAAAGTTTCGACAAAACTTACCGTCCTTGAGGCGCTGTCTGCAAAAGTAGATCAACTTATCGTTGGTGGTGGTATTGCAAATACTTTTATTGCGGCAGCAGGTCATAACGTTGGAAAATCATTATATGAGCCTGATTTGCTCGATGAAGCCAAAAGGTTGACACACGTTGTACAAGAGGCTGGTGGAGATATTCCCGTTCCGCTCGATGTGGTTTGTGGAAAGGAGTTCTCTGATTCTGCAGTGGCGTCATCTAAGCGGGTAGATGCCGTGGTGGATGACGATATGATCTTTGATATTGGTTCTGAAACAGCAAACAGGTTTGCTGAAATCCTAAAGAGTGCCGGGACAATTTTGTGGAATGGGCCGGTTGGTGTTTTTGAGATTGATCAATTCGGAAGTGGAACCGAGGCTTTAGCTCATGCTGTTGCAGAGTCGAGCGCATTTTCAGTCGCTGGTGGCGGCGATACCGTCGCGGCAATTGATAAATACGGTGTGGCAGAAAAAATATCTTATATTTCAACTGGCGGCGGTGCTTTTTTAGAATTTTTAGAAGGCAAGAAATTACCCGCGGTTGAAATCCTGGAAACAAGGGCATCTAACACGTTGTAGAAAACCATTTGTGCTGGGCGTTAATTTGACCTCTCTGTGTAACTGAATCATTCAAAAGGGTCTGTATATAATTGTAAAACCTAGCTTTTATATATTTAACGAACTTGTCATGCGGCAGGTTTTAGATTAACGTCCACTTAAATATAATAAGAAAGGGTGTCGCTGGTCACGACGCCTTTATTGCGCAAATGGTCGCTTTGTGGATTACATGAGAAGAACACGAGCAGGGTTAAAGCATCTAATTTTTAGTGCCACAAGAATGGTTTCCTTGGTTGGCATTTTGATTATGTTTGGGTCTTTCGACGCTAGAGTGCATGCTTTAGGCTTGGGAGGAGTTCAGACACAATCCTACATTGGTCAGCGTTTAAAGGTCAGCATTCCCCTGTACAACGTTGAATCGCCAAATGAGTTGAAAATAGAACTTGAGCGAATAGATGGCCAATCCATGGAGGGTCTAACAGCGGAGCTCAGCCGTCAAGGCTCTCAGCTTTCCATATTGATAGAATCTACGGCGGCCGTAGAGGAGCCATATTTCAATTTTTCATTAACGTTAGTGGATGAAGGTAATGAGTTTCAAAAGCAATTTACGGTTCTGCTAGATCTGGTGCCTTCCGGTACAACTTTATTTCAGGCCAAGGTCACCGAGACAGCCGACGACCGGTCATTTTTGAACCGGTCGCAAAACCAGTTAATGGATATCCAGAGTAAAGAACAGCCTATAAGTAAGGTGATGGGCCCTTACGATTGGGCTGAGAAAGGGAAGATAGCCAAAAAGTTTGGCGCCGTCTTAAATGGGCAGTCACTTTGGAGAGTTGCGAGGCGCATTAGCCCGGCAATGAACGTGACTAACAATCAAATGATGTGGGCTCTATATCAAGCAAATCCCAATGCGTTTGCTAGGAACTCGATAGAGAGCCTACAGGCAGGAAGCTTTTTGACAATACCTGACGTTGATGTAGTCGCTAGCGTGTCTGACAAGCAAGCTAAAGAGTATCTAACTAGGTTGACCGAAGCGAAGAGGATACAAGACGAGTTACCCGTTGTGGCCTCGTCTAAGCAGAATGAAATCACTTCTGACGTTGATGGTACTGTGGTTATTCAAGAGCTAGACGATGTTGAAACAGAGTTGCAGTTCGATAATGACCCAGAGCGAAAAAGCAGTGGATTTCTACTAACCGGCGTTGACTCAAGAGTTGGGTCTGATGGGGAGCTCGAATCAGTGACCGCGATGCAATCGCAAGAGATAATAGCGTCTTTATCGGAAACGATTACCGAGCTAGGCGAGCAGCTTGGTAGAAAGGACCGTCAAATCGAAGTATTGGAAGAGCAAATAGCTGAGTTGCAAACGTATTTATCCGGCGTGAGCATCCAAGCGCCTGATGCAGAGGGCGAGCGAGCGAGTTCCATCTCACCGTCGGTTACTAATGGCACAGTAGAAGCAAACACTGAAGATAGTATTGATTTCGACTCTCGCTATATCTGGTCCATTGTTTTGGTGATCCTGGCCTTGTTAGTGGGCTTTCTGCTCAGGGCTCGTCTGTACCAAATATGGGAATCACTAAATTTTACTGGAAGTCGGGATAGAGTGGTATTTAAACCAAGCACATCTGTTGGTGGAGAAGACACGCTAATGCCGATGAGTGCGGAATATGAGGTGCCAGATGAGATGGATTTTTCAGAGCGATCAGAAGATTCATTTTTAGAGTCATCATTATTCGATGATAGCGAGTCACCATCTCAAATCGTTTTTGAAGAAAGCGCTTCTGACGAGGTTGGTAATGGAGATGCAGTGCCTGAAGAAGAACTTGATTTTGGGTCTCGTTTCACGCAATTGCTGGCGGATGGCCAATTTGAGTTCGCCAGGCAACTGTTGGATATCTCAAATGGGCAAGGCGTAGACCAAGCAGAGTACCACTATTATCGATTGAAACTGTTGGCCGTCGTCAATGACGAAGAATCGTTTTACGACTATTACTATGCTATCGAAGATGAGATTCATGAGTTTTCGTCTGTGGTGCAAACCAAGATCTCTAAGCTGGTGGTCCAACTTGCAAAAAAATGAGTTAGAGTGACTGCGTTCGCACCCCTGTTAGGCAGAACACCCAAGACTCTAATTTTGGGGAGCATGCCTGGTCAGCGTTCCTTGGATAGGCAGCAGTATTATGCCCACCCGCAAAATGCATTTTGGTCAATCATGCAGGAGTTGTATATGGTTAACTCAGAATTGTGTTATTCAGACAGAGTGAAGGCGTTAGTCGACCAATCTGTGTGCGTTTGGGATGTGCTGTACGACTGTGAAAGGCCCGGCAGTTTGGACAGTAAGATTGTGTCTGCCACGGCTCAGGCTAATGATTTCTCGAAATTTTTTGCCGATAATCCAAGTATAAGTATTGTAGGATTCAACGGCAGGGCTGCGCGAACACTATTTAGCCGATTTTGTGCGCCGGTCTATGAAGAATTTCCAGCCATAAATTGGGTTGATTTGCCGTCTACTAGCCCAGCCTACGCAGCAATGAAGCCAGAAACAAAGAAACAAGTATGGAAGTGTAGATTACACATCGAGCGATGAAAGACAGTATTCCGCCAAAAGTACCTACTAAATTTTGGGAACAAAAGACATTGTTTGAAATGACTCGTGATGAATGGGAGTCGATATGCGATGGCTGTGCTAAATGTTGCCTAACCCAATTACAAGATGAAGCCACAGAACAATTAGTTTTTACCAATGTTGCCTGCGATTTGCTTAATGACAATACGTGCATGTGCACCGACTACGACAACCGAAGTGATCGAGTTCCTAGTTGTGTAACCATGGATGCAGGCAATGTTGAACAGGCCGCAGAATTTGCCCCACCCTCATGTGCTTATCGACTTTTGTTGTTGGGCGAGAGTTTGCCTGATTGGCATCACTTGGTTTCAGGTGAAAAGAGCCGCATTCATGATCAAGGAAAGTCCGTACAAGCTAAAGTTATTTTTCAACGCGATATTGAAGATGAAGAGATTGAAGACTATGTGGTTGAGTGGCCATAGCAATTAGACGCTAAAAGTGTCAATTCAATGGCGATGTGAGCAGAAAAAACACACATGGATTAGCATCGTGTATACTCATAAAATTCGGGGGCCTAAAGGTAATTCGCAATCTACGAACATGAAAGTAACTGGAGAACAAATTGATTGCTAAAGGCTGGTATTGGTTTGGTTTTATCGGCAGCGTTTCGCTCATTGCTGTCGCCTATTTCTATTTTCAGAAGCAACTTGGTCTTGATCCATGCCCGCTTTGCATGTTTCAACGCGGTGCGTTAGCTGGGGTAGCGGCATTCTGCTTTCTTGGAATTCTATTTAATCCGGGCAAGGTCTTTTCTAAAGTGATAGCTTTTGGTGCGACCTTGTTTTCGGCTTTAGGCTTAGCCATCGCTGGTAGACAGGTGTGGCTACAACACTTACCTGAGGATAAAGTGCCTGAATGTGGGCCCGATTTGGCGTTTATGTTGGACGTGTTTCCGCTTACGCAGGTCATTTCTACCGTTTTCCAAGGAAGCGGAGAATGCGCTGAGGTTCAGTGGCGACTAATGACGTTCAGTATGCCAGAGTGGATGGCATTCATATTCTTGGTCATGACGATTATTTGCTTAAGATTGTTGTTTAAGCGAGAGAGAAATTATTTTTCAGGCGCCTTAGGAAGGTAGATAGCCTCGTTTCTAATGACAGGGATAGTTGGTCAACTTAGAGGCTTTTATCTGGCACCGTGTCATTAATTGTCGTGCCAGAATCCAGACATGGTGCCTCAGCCCTTGTTCGATAGCGTATTTAGCTATAATCTTGGTGCTTATAAACAGTTTTACACCCTTCCAGTAGAAGCCTAATTAGAGACTAGCCGAACACAAAATCCTATGACTTATCAAACATTTGACCCTAAAACAAAAAATATCGTCAAGCGAATAACTTCGGTTATAGGGTGCTCTGCCACGTTGATGGCAGGAGCAGTTGGACAATCTTTTGCTCAACAGGTCGCTATTTTGGATAGCGGTGTGGATCCTAGTCGAGGATTTAACGTTGTTGGAGGGTTTAATTACGTGACTAATTCATCGGATACTTCCGATGTGTCTGACCGCGAAGGTGAGGGTCATGGAACCGTATCCGCTAGAGTAATTACTGAGTCATTTTCTGGAGGAATCGTACCCTTTGTTGTCACTGATGGCAGCTTAGATCGGAGCAATGAAGACGCCGTTAGAAGCGCTCGAGACGCAGCACTGAATGATGTTTTGGGGCGCAGTGACGTGAGAGTCGTGGGAATCACGTGGGGAACCCCTGGCGTGGTCGATACGGCAGCTCCGTTAATTCCCGATCTTGTTAACGGGAATAAAGTAGTCGCAATCATGGCGGGCAACGATGGAGCCAGCCAACCGAATACACTAGCCAGCTCCCACTTTAGTTTGGATGGCGTGATCGTGGTTGGTGCTACTGATGGAAATGGTACGCTTTTGGCCTCATCAAACCGTGCTGGTGCTGCACAGAATAGCTATGTGGCAGCCATTGGACTGCCTTCATCTGATTCTAACGAGGGCGGTTCGTCTTGGGCTACAGCCAGAATCTCTGGTATCGCTGGTGCCGTTTTATTGCAGAACCCAAACTTAACAGCGGCTGAAGTGGTTGATGTGATTCTTCAGTCCGCTGAAGATAGAGGCGCCGTTGGCACCGATGCTGAGTATGGGCGAGGCGTTATACTCAATGCACAACAGGTTCTCAATAATGTGATTGGTCCAGTTACGGTTCCAACTCCGACGACGCCGACAACTCCGACCGCTCCCTCTTCTGGCGGAGGCGGTGGTGGCGGTGGCGCTGGAGCCTTGTTGATCGGTGGGGCATTAGCCGGAGCTTTATTGTTGCTTCGAAAGCCATCGGATAAGTTAGAGAAAACGTTGGTGCTCGATTCGTACGGTCGTTCATTTGAGTTGGACCTAAATGACCATGTCGAGGTGAATGATCAGGTATTACACTTGAATGAATTTTTTCACTCACTTAGTCAGAAAGCGGTGTATGAAGGTGTAAGGTTACCTGCTTTAAATACCCAGGTGGCTTTCTCAGCGGTTACTGAATCTGACCCTCGAGAAGATATGATCAAATACTTCTCATCGCCAGGAGATAAAGCGTTTTTAGATGAGCAGGCTAATGTATCCATGGCATTGCAGAGTCAGCTGACGTCTACGATCAGTTTTAATGCTGGCTATCGAGTAAGCCCAGGGCTCGAATTCTCTGGAGTGAGCCAGCTTAAGTCAGACAGCTACTTCGGTCGTACTTCATTTATTAGTGGTCAATCTTTCGGTTCCGTGGTTTCTGGTTTCAACTCTCAGGCCGAAACACTGAGCGTCAGTTATGCTCCAACTAAGCTCAAAAATTCAACACTCAAATTGGGTTTAGTCTCGGGCGCTGGGGGAACTCGGTATGAGCAGGAATCCATGTCTTCGATATTCGAAGGCTCCTATCAGTTTGAGGACAACGCCAACCTCCGGTTGCAAATCGGCCAGTTAGAGGAAAAAGGGGGAGTATTGGGCAGTGCCGCAGGAGGAATTTTTGGTGTTGAGACCGCGACAACCTACGCGATGAACCTGACGGGAACACTAAAGCTTAGCCGATCATTTAATTTGATTGCAAATTACGGAATGGGGCGTACCCGTGTTGATGCGAATGAAGACAGTTTACTCAGTGACTTCTCAACACTTCGCTCAGATTGGTATAGCGTAGGCGCAGTTGGCAGTAATGTATTTCGTTCTCGCGATCAAATTGGGTTTGCGGTTTCGCAGCCACTGAAAGTTCGTGAAGGTGCATTAGACTATTCCATTCCTGTGGGGAGATTTTCAAATGGAGACGTACGTTTTGATACTGAAAGGGTAAATTTGGCTGATACCAATGCGACCGAACGTAGTATCGAAGGTTACTATCGAACGATGCTCTCCGAGAATGTCGAGTTAGGGGGCTTTTTACGATATCGAATGAACCCAAATCACGTAAGTGACCACGGCGATGATGCCATGATGATGTTAACCTTGCGTTGGTGGCAATTTTAGCGAAATAATTCGCCACCAAGCAGGCGTAAACCCTTAAAAAGCTTGTTACAATCGCGCGTTTAATGTGATCAAACGCGTGGTTAATCCCTGTGAAGCTGTATAACACTGAAACTAAGACCAAATCTGAATTTGTCCCTATAGACCCAGAACACGTAACCATGTACGTGTGTGGTCCCACGGTGTACAACTATTGCCATATTGGTAACTTCAGGCCTCCGGTTGTATTTGATGTGTTGGCACGAGTATTGCGCGCGAAATACCCCAAAGTAACTTACGCCCGTAACATTACGGATATTGACGATAAGATCAATGCGGCAGCAGAACAACAGGGCGTTGACATTTCAGTCATTAGTGAAAAGTTTACTAAAGCGTATCACGATGATTTGGCGGTTCTGGGGGTTCTACCAACGGATGTGGAACCTAAAGTTACCGATCATGTTGCTGAGATTCATCAAGAAATTCAATCATTGATTGATAGAGGGCATGCTTACGAAGCCCAAGGGCATGTGCTTTTCAGTGTTTCTTCTTACCCTGAATACGGACAACTCTCTAAGCGAGACCCTGATGAGCTTTTGGCTGGTGCCAGAGTTGATGTGGCTGCGTATAAAAAGAGCCCTGGTGATTTTGTATTGTGGAAACCCTCTGAGGATGATCAACCAGGCTGGGACAGTCCTTGGGGGCGTGGCAGGCCGGGTTGGCATATCGAATGTACCGCCATGGCGGCAAAGCACTTGGGCGATACTATAGACATTCATGGTGGTGGCAATGATCTAGTGTTCCCCCACCACGAAAATGAGCGTGCGCAGTCTACCTGCTCTCACGGCGCTAAGTTTGTGAACTATTGGTTGCATAATGGCTTGATCAATATGAATCAAGAAAAAATGTCTAAGTCCATTGGAAATGTATTGTTGTTAAAAGACTTGGCGAATGAGATCCCAGGTGAAGTTATGCGATTTATTTTGTTGTCTGCTCATTACCGTGCGCCACTGGACTGGAACGACGACGTGGTTCAACAAGCAAAGAGCAGTTTAGATCGACTCTACGGCGCCCTGAGGAAGTTAGCAGGGATCAGTCTCCCCGAAGACATTGGGATACAGATCCCGCAGGCGTTCGATGATGCGATGTCAGATGATTTGAACACTCCCATGGCTTTTGCTGAGCTATTTGCGCTTGCTAAGAAAGCCAACACAGCTACTTCTGATGAGCAACGAGTTAAATGCAAAGCTGGTCTATTGCAGGCAGGTCAATGGTTGGGCCTTTTACAGCAAGACCCAGAAGAATGGTTTGCGGGCGGTAGTACTGACGATCAGGCTACGGTTATTGAATCGTTGATCGTCCAAAGAAGCGACGCAAAAGCGGATAAAAATTGGGCTAGAGCTGATGAAATTCGGGCAGAGCTGACTGGCATGAATGTTGTGTTGGAAGACGGTCCCGATGGCACAACATGGCGTATTGAGAAATAAAAAGAGAAAGTAGGTTAATACTGATGACCAGCATTGTAGAGTTACAGTCGGATTTAGTTGACGAGTTCGAGATGTTTGACGATTGGATGTCTCGTTACGAGCATGTGATTGACATGGGGCGGCAATTGCCCGAATTTCCGTCGGAATGGAAAACAGCGGAGAATAAAATTCAAGGCTGTCAGTCACAAGTTTGGTTAAACATGCGCTTGGTAGACGGAAAAATGGTGATTGATGGAACGAGTGATGCAGCGATCGTGTCTGGGTTGGTGGCCATTGTCTTAAGGGTGTATTCAAATCAGGCGCCAGAGGACATTCTTAATGCTAAACCAGATTTTATTAAAGATATTGGGTTCACCGATCATTTGAGTCCAACGCGAAGCAATGGTTTGCATTCGATGCTCAGGAGCATTTATCAACGGGCCGGTGTCTTAAAATCAACCTAAAGCCATATGAACAAAACACAGTCATTGTGTGCTCAGCACAAATGAGCGTCGTTGGACTTCCTACGACGAACTAATTAAATTAATTGCCTAACGAGTTAGGCATGAACAAAGCCAGAATGCTCTCGGTTTAATGAAAATGCAAAAAGAATACGACCCTCAGAATATTGAAACTCAAATCCAAGCAGGTTGGGAAGAAAATCAAGTCTTCGCGGTGAGTGAAGACAGCGATAAGGAAAAGTTCTATTGCTTGGAAATGTTTCCTTATCCTTCTGGAAAACTGCACATGGGGCACGTCAGAAATTACACAATCGGTGATGTAATCAGTCGATATCAGCGGCAGTTAGGTAAGAATGTTCTGCACCCAATGGGCTGGGATGCTTTTGGTCTGCCCGCTGAAAACGCCGCTATTAAGAATAAAACGGCTCCTGCACCTTGGACCGATTCTAATATAGCGAGCATGCGTGATCAGCTTAAGAGGCTTGGTTTTAGTTACGATTGGAGTCGAGAGCTAGCAACGTGTAAACCTGATTATTACAAATGGGAGCAATGGTTTTTTACCAAACTGTTTGAGCGTGGTTTGGTTTACAAAAAGGAAGCTGAAGTAAACTGGGATCCGGTTGATCAGACTGTACTCGCTAACGAGCAAGTGGTTGATGGTCGCGGCTGGCGATCAGGTGCTTTGGTCGAAAAGAAGAAGATTCCCCAATGGTTTATCAAAATCACCGACTATGCTGAAGAGTTATTGGTCAGTTTAGACGATTTAGATGGTTGGCCTGACGCCGTGAAAACAATGCAGCGTAATTGGATCGGGAAATCGGTGGGTGCTGAAGTAGAATTTTTGGTTGAAGGAGAAGCCCCGTTAAACGTATTTACTACCAGGCCAGATACAATTTTTGGTGTCACGTATTTGGCGGTTGCAGCCGAGCATCCTTTAGCTATTAAGGCAGCCAGTGATAATCAGGTAGTCGCAGACTTTCGTAAGCAATGCGCTCAGACCTCTACGGCGGAAGCTGACTTGGAAACCATGGAGAAGCTTGGGGTAGATCTAGGAATAACAGCATCCCACCCGATCTCTGGTAAGCAAGTGCCTGTTTGGTGCGCTAACTTTGTATTGATGAGTTATGGCACTGGTGCAGTGATGGCCGTTCCAGCACACGATGAGAGAGATTTCGAGTTTGCTACAAAGTATGGAATAGAGATAAAGCCGGTCGTGTATCCGCAAGACGGTGACCTGGATATCAGTGCGGGGGCCTATACAGGCGATGGAGAATTGCAAAACTCTGGCGAGTTTGATGGACAGTCTTCAACCCAGGCAAAAGAATCAATAACGCAGTGGTTATCTGATAATGCTAAAGGGACGCAAAAGGTTAATTACAGGCTAAGAGACTGGGGTGTTTCTCGCCAACGGTATTGGGGGTGTCCAATACCCTTCACGTATGATGCAGATGGAGAACCCTCGCCGGCGACTGAATTTCCGGTTACCTTGCCTACGGATGTGGTAATGGATGGCGTTGGGTCGCCAATCAAAAAAATGTCGTCGTTTATTGATACCGTGAACACTCAAACAGGCGCTCCCGCTAAGAGAGAAACGGATACGTTCGATACGTTTTTTGAAAGTTCATGGTATTACGCTCGCTATTGTTGTCCCGATCTAGATACAGCGATGCTTGATGAACGTGCCGACTATTGGCTGCCAGCGGATCAGTATATTGGTGGCATTGAACACGCCGTTATGCATTTGCTATATGCGCGTTTCTTCCACAAATTGATGCGTGATGTGGGGCTGATCGACTCCGACGAACCATTTGTTCGACTGCTCACACAGGGCATGGTCGTTGCTAATACCTACTACCGAAAGGAGGGAGAGGGTAAAGAAGAGTATTTTACGCCTGAAGAAGTGTCGGTCGAATACGATGACCGAGGTTCTGTTGTGAGTGCCAAATTAGTTGCAGATGATCAACCTGTATTGATTAAGGTTGAGAAGATGTCCAAATCAAAAAATAACGGCGTCGACCCTCAAAGCATGATTGACAAATACGGTGCTGATACAGTTCGTCTTTTCACCATGTTTGCTGCCCCGCCCGAGCAATCTCTAGAATGGAATGATGACGCCATTGCCGGAGGTTCGCGGTTTTTAAGACGGGTATGGAACTTATTCGATAAGCACTCAGCGGCACTAGGGGCGAATCGATTGCATTCAATGGTTGGCGTGGATGGGGCGAACTCCGTGGCTAAAGCGCACCGTCTTACCGTGCATACTATCTTACAACGAGCAATGTTCGATTATGAGCGGCAACAATTTAATACGGTTGTCGCCGCCGCCATGGAATTGACTAACGCTATCGAGAAAGCTGACTTTGCGGCCATGGGTGAGCACAGTGACGCGGTGTTGTCGGAAGCGTGCTATGTATTATTGAAAATTCTCGCTCCTGTTACGCCGCATTTATGCGAACACCTCTGGAATGAGTATGGGACTGATATGGACTTGGTTGACAGTGGTTGGTTAGCGGTAGATCAGGCGGCCTTGGTAAAGGACGAAATAACCTACGTGATTCAAGTGAACGGAAAGCTCAGAGCTAAGTTAGACGTTCCCGCTTCAACCGCAAAAGAGGAAATTGAGGTGATGGCGCAGTCTGATGAAAATGTTCAACGCTTTTTGGAAGGCCTTACAATCAGAAAAATCATCGTTGTGCCAAATAAACTGGTCAATATTGTGGCGAATTAACACCAAGTCAGGTAGGTTTACGCTAGAATTCGGAAAATAATTTATAAAAATACAGGTATGAACATGTCACTAAAACCTTCTTATCAGCTAAAGGTGCTTCGGCTCATCTCTTTAGTCGCAGTGGCTTTAAGCTTGAGTGCATGTGGATTTCATTTGCGCGGCAATATTCCTCTATCTGATGGAATAAAGAATATGTACTTAAGTGCACCTGAAGGCGCATTTAAAGACCTTCTGCAAGAGCGTTTGGAGTATTTAGGGGCAACGTTTACCCAAGCGCCTGAAGCGGCTGACGTCGTGTTAAATGTGGATAAGGCATCTACTAGCCGTACCGTTGGAACGTTGGATGAGTTTGGTAAGGTTAATAGCTATAACATTCGATTTACCGTTAACTATACTTTGTTGGATAGCGCTGAAAAGCCAATCAGGCCATCAAAAAGATTGCTCGAATCCAGAAGGTATAACTTTAATGCTGAGAACGTGATTCAATCTGAATCTGAAGAAGCCATTCTGGTTGAAGATATGGAACAAGAGATGGTATTAAAGATTATTCGACAACTCGCGTCGATAACTGATTTTGATCCAAATACGGTTAATAAGCAGCCGCTGGAACAGAAAGCGTCTGATCAATAGTAGTGATTTATGAAGGTAGCGATTGAAGATCTGAGCAGGCGTTTAAAGTCCTGTGATCCTGATACTCTACCTAAAATAATATTGATAAATGGCAGTGAGCCTCTGTTGGTCGAGGAGGCTCTTGATGAAGTTAGAAAGATAACCAAAGGATTTGGTTTTTCTGAGCGTATCAAATATCAAGTCGAAACTGGGTTTGACTGGTCAGCATTAACCGGTGTTGGACAGGCGATGTCGCTGTTTGCTGAAAAGCGAATTTTAGAGCTTCGAGTACCCAAGAGCTTGGGAGCGCCTGGCACTAAGGCGATTGTTGAATATTGCAATAATCTACCTCAAGACGATATTTTAATCATTTTGATGCCGTTGTTAGATAAGCGTCAGCGATCCGCCAAGTGGTTCAAAACGCTCGATTCAATTGCCTGGGTTGCTGATGGCTATGAGATTAGCAAGCCTCAATTTCCACGATGGGTGAAACAGCGTTTCCAATCCAGAGCTTTGAGGTTAGAAAGTGGTGTGGCCGAATCGTTGGCCGAGCTTACTGAAGGTAATGTCTTAGCCGCAGCACAGGAAATAGACAAGCTGCAGGTCTTAGCAAGTGATGGGGCCGTGACCATGGAGCTACTTGAACGGAGCTTGGCTGATCAGGCGAGATTTGATGTCTACGCTCTGACGGATGCGGTCCTCTTGGGGGATTATAATAGAGTTTTACGAATTAAAAGCAGGCTAAAGAGCGAAGGCATAGAGCCAGTGATATTAGTTTGGGCTTTGGTAAAAGAAATTCGCACATTGGCCGCAATCTCTGCTTCTGAGCAAATGGGGCATCATCGGTCTCAGTTATTTAAAGAGCATCGAATTTGGAGTAAACGAGAATCTTTGGTCAATGCCGCCTTAAATCGATTGAATGCTCAGGAGTGCGTGGCGGCATTGATGAAGGCAGCGCATCTTGATCAAACAGTCAAAGGACAACGATACAGTGATGTCGGAGATATTTGGTATCAACTCGAGCAAGTTTGCGCAGTCTTGTGCAAAGTCGATGTTTGTAGCGCTCAAGTCTCCTAACAATACTTAAATGCAAAACGTTAAGAAGGTAAAAAATTGAAGTCGCAAGAAGTGAACGATTACATGGAGTCTGTTGGTCAGAGAGCGCGAAACGCATCTCGTCTGATAGCGGTCGCCACGCGTGGTGAGAAAGATGCCGCTCTACTCGCTATAGCCAAGCAGTTAGAGGCCAGCGTGCCTGCGTTGTGTGATGCAAATGCGAAAGACCTAGTGGCTGGTAAGGAGAGAGGCTTGGATGATGCGCTGTTGGAACGTTTGGCGCTAACTGAAGCCGGGGTACTTGCAATGGCTGAAGGCTGTCGGCAAGTGGCGTCATTGGCTGACCCGATAGGGGAGGTGTCTGATTTATCCTATTTACCAAGCGGTATTCAGGTCGGAAAAATGCGTGTCCCGTTAGGCGTGATCGGAATAGTTTATGAGTCAAGACCGAACGTAACAGTCGATGCGGCAATATTGTGTTTGAAATCGGGAAACTCCACCATTCTAAGAGGAGGCTCTGAGGCGATTCATTCCAACCAAGCGGTTGCTAAATGTATTGCAGCGGGGTTGGCCGACGCAGGTTTGCCGGTCGATGTGGTCCAAGTCGTTGAGACCACTGATAGAGCGGCGGTAGGCTCATTAATAAGTATGCCGGAGTACGTAGACGTTATCGTCCCACGAGGCGGAAAAGGCTTGATCGAGCGAATAAGCCGTGATGCGACGGTGCCCGTGATAAAGCATTTAGATGGAATATGCCATGTGTATATTGATAAAGATGCGGATCTGGCTAAGGCAGAAGCGATTGCAATAAACGCAAAGACCCATCGGTATGGTGTTTGTAATGCTATGGAAACGCTCTTGGTTCACCAATCGAGAGCCAGTGAGGTATTGCCCTCGTTGTGCGAAAAATATCTAGAGTTAGGGGTTGAGCTACGTGGTTGTACTCAAAGTCAATCTATCGCAGGCATAGGGGCTGCGACTGAAGATGATTGGAGCACCGAGTACTTAGCGCCCATTTTATCCATACGAGTCGTTGACAGTTTTGACATGGCCGTAGCGCATATCGAAAAATACAGCTCAGGGCACACCGAGAGCATCGTGAGTGAAAACTACACGACGAGTCGGAAGTTTCTGCAGCGGGTGGATTCGAGTTCTGTAATGGTGAATGCGTCCACGAGATTTGCCGATGGTTTTGAGTATGGATTGGGGGCTGAAATAGGAATAAGCACTGATAAGCTCCATGCGCGCGGTCCGGTGGGGCTAGAGGGGCTTACATCGCAGAAATACATAGTTTATGGAGACGGTCATATCCGTGTATGACAGCGAATGCGTAGACCCAATACTAAGTTGAGGTAGCAGGTCAATGCTAATTGGTTTGTTTGGTGGTACGTTTGACCCGATTCATTTTGGGCATACTAAATCCATTGATTTATTACATAGTCTTGTACCATTTGATCAAATTTATTGGGTATTAAGTGCTCGTCCGCCCCATAAAGATGCAGTAAGTGCCAGTATTAAAGACCGCTTTGAAATGTTAAAGCTGGCTTTAGGGAATCGTCTCGATTATTTTGCCGATGACACTGAAATAACACGCACTTCGAAGTCATACACCATTGATACGGTTGAAACCTTTAAGAAACGTTACCCTAGCGCACACTTTTGTGTCGTTATCGGTGGCGATAGCTTGCAGACACTTCATAAATGGCATCGATATGAAGAGCTAATCACCTCGGTTAACTGGTTGGTAATGCATCGGCCCGGATATCCTCTTGAAGTGCCTAGAGAATTAAGGCAACGTCTGGTAGAGTCGCCAACCCAATTGCAGCACCACAATAGTGGCAAGATCTGGGTTTGCAGCGAAAGTCAATTTAATGTGTCGTCAACTCGGTTGCGTGCCGCTTTAGCGAAACCGAACGGTTGGCAAGACTCAATAGTGCGAGATTTTTTGGCACCAGAAGTCGTCAGCTACATTCGCTCCAATAACCTTTACCAAACAAGCCCCAGTCTGAAAGAAAAGCACTTAGAGCCGAATAAATCGAACTCCAACCCGTATAAATCAGACTCGGAGCAGTATAAATTGAGCAAAAGCTCACACTTTGACAACATTATGAATTCAGAACAACTTAAAGACCAAGTGGTTGATGCCCTCGAAGATGTAAAGGGGCAAGACATTAAAGTAATCGACATTGCCGACATCTCGGATTTCGCTGATTTTATGGTGGTTGCAAGCGGCACCTCCGACACTCACGTTAAGGCCCTTGCTAGATCGGCATCCGATAAGCTGAGAGTTCAGGGTGTAAAGCCGTTGAATGAAGACGGTGCCGATGTCGGTGAGTGGGTTCTAGTCGATTTTGGTGACGTGGTTTTACACGTCATGCGGCCTGAAGTTCGCGCCTACTACGACCTTGAAAAGTTGTGGGATGAAGATGTGCGAAAACTGGTTGAGAAGCATCGCGAAGAACAGAGCGAGTAGAGGGTTTAATTACACTCAATGCGTATTAAGTTATTGGCGGTTGGCACAAAGATGCCAAAGTGGGTAGAAACTGGGTATCAAGAGTACGCTCAGCGGATGCCCAATCTTTGTGCGCTTGATTTGATCGAAATTCAAGCGAAAAAAAGAGGCAAAAACGCAGACACGTCTCGCATTCTGCGCGATGAAGCGATTGCACTGCAAGACGCCGTACCTAAAGGAGCGTTTACCATCGCTTTAGATCGCAAAGGAAAGCACATCAGCACTGAAGATCTCGCTGTTCACTTGCAAACCTGGATCGATGAAAGCCAGGATGTCGCCATTATGATTGGTGGGCCAGAGGGCATAGCGCCCGAGTTTTTGACCACAGTCTCGACAAAATGGTCTCTTTCCGCGATGACATTTGCTCATCCTGTGGTTAGGGTTATGTTGGCTGAGCAGCTCTATCGTGCTTGGAGTATTAACGCAAACCTCCCATACCACCGGGGTGACTGAATGGAATTATCTAGTACAAGCCTCATACTCGCATCAGCGTCACCACGTCGGCGAGAACTATTGGCGGCAATGGGTGTGGCATTCTCGGTTCACAGCGCTGACATTGATGAAACGCGCAATGACAGTGAAGCGCCAGAAGATTACGTTGTTCGTCTAGCGCGGCAGAAAGCTCAACAAGCTGCTACCGATCTGAATGTGAGTGATCATCAGGCCGTATTGGCCGCTGACACCATTGTCGTGCAGGGCGGTAGTGTTTTTGGAAAGCCCGCTGACCTTGATCACGCAAAGAGGATTTGGTCGGCCTTAAGCGCCAATAAGCATCAAGTCATGACGGCCGTGTGTTTATTACGAGATGCTAAGCCTCAGCTAAAGCTGAGTATGACTGACGTAGAGTTTGGCAGAGTGACGGAAACCCAGATGATTCGTTACTGGGACACCGGAGAGCCGGCTGATAAGGCTGGAGCGTACGCAATTCAGGGGTTTGCTTCAGCTTGGGTTAAGCAAATTAGTGGTAGTTATAGTAATGTGGTGGGCCTTCCTTTGAGAGAAGTGAATCAGCTCCTTACCGAAATTAACCTAAATTGGTTGTAATATCGAATTTGGGTTTGCACGGGTCTTTTGTATGACGGGTAAAGAATAGGTTTTGCATGGCTAGTAAAGAAGAAATTCTAATCAACGTTACACCTCGAGAAACTCGTGTGGCTGTAATTGAGAACGGCCTAGTGCAAGAACTGCACCTAGAGCGAACCTTATCTAGAGGGATTGTAGGGAATATTTATAAAGGCAAAGTCGTGCGCGTGCTACCCGGAATGCAGGCAGCCTTTGTTGATATTGGCTTGGAAAAAAACGGGTTTCTGCACGCTGCAGATATCGCCCGAAACGACCCAGCATTTAACGGAGAACCGATTAAAGACATTCCACCAATACAAGATCTGGTTCGCGAGGGTGTCTCGGTATTTGTACAAGCATTGAAAGACCCGATTGGGTCGAAGGGAGCGCGACTAACAACAGAATTAAGTATGCCGTCTCGGCATTTAGTGTATTTGCCTCGTGGAGAAGACATTGGAATTTCGCAGAAAATAGAAAGCGCTGAGGAAAGAGATAGGCTACGAGGGATCGTTCAGGAGATAATCGATCAACAGAACTTAAAAGGCGGTTTCATAATTCGTACGCTCGCCGAGTCTGCAAGCGCCGAAGATATTTCCCATGACATTCTTTTTCAACAACGCCTATGGGAATACGTATCGACCGAAATGAAGACCGCAAAGCCGGCATCAATGGTGCATGAGGACGTTCCATTGGCGCTAAGGACTATGCGGGATCTGGTTGATGAAAACCTTGAAATGATTCGCGTCGATTCTAGGGAAACTTTCGATAAAGCGGTCGGGTTTGCGAAAGAATTTGTGCCCGAAGCTGCAGACTTACTGCAATACTACCCTGGTGAGCAACCACTTTTTGGGCTCTACTCGGTCGAGCAGGAAATTGAAAACGCGATGAAGCGTAAAGTCATGCTTAAGTCAGGTGGAGACATGATCATTGATCAAACTGAAGCCATGACCACCATCGATGTTAATACAGGTAGCTACGTTGGGAGGCGTAATTTAGAGGAGACGTTATTTAAGACTAACTTAGAGGCGGCCACCGAAATTGCACACCAAATGAGGCTGAGAAATTTAGGCGGCATTATTATTGTCGACTTTATTGATATGCAGAGCCGTAAGCATAAAAAACAAGTACTAGCCGCTTTGGAAACAGCGATTGCACGAGATCGAGTTAAAATAAATATAACCGATATATCGCCACTGGGATTGGTGGAAATTACGCGTAAGCGAACTCGAGAGAGTTTGGAGCATACCATGTGCGAGACGTGTCCAACTTGCTCTGGTCGTGGCATGGTTAAAACGGTGCAAACTGTTTGTTATGAAATTCTCAGAGAAGTGATTAGAGAAGATCGTCAGTTTAAAGCACAATCTTATACGATCGTTGCATCACCGGATGTGGTTGATTTATTGCTCGACGAAGAAGCCAGTAGCTTGGCTGATCTGCAAGAATTTATTGACAGGCCGATCAGTCTGCAAGTCGACACACATTTTTTACAACAAGATTACGAGATAGTGCTAGTTTAGGGTTGTCGTAGAATTGAAAATCCTAGCAAAAATCCTCGGCTTCATAACCCTATTTTACATACTATGCTGGGTTGCGCTTGCCGTCTATTTTGGGTTTGCAGAACGTCATAAAGGTCTCATTGAAGAGAATCTGACGGGTTTGTTTGGGCGACCAGTTACCATCGAAAAGTTGGAAACAAAATGGCTGGACTGGGAGCCAAGCCTGCGTATTCAAAACCTTCACGTCGCGGGTGATGACCCCACCGAAGCGGCCTTATCCTTTGAAAGCGCATCCGTTGTCGTCAGTCCGGTGTCACTGTTCACATTTTGGCCTCGATTTACCGAGTTTGCGGTCGAAAGGCCCAGTTTGGAAGTTGTGACGCTGCCCAATAATAAATTGCAAATCGCGGGCATTACCCTAGGCAAATCTAGCCGTCGTGGGGTTGATCGAATTCGCCTGTTGTCTTGGTTGCTCAATCAAGAAAGCGCCGCTTGGCATAATGGTGATATTCGATGGCGAAAGTCGGATGGAACAGTGCAGAGATACACTGATATTTCGTTTGTCTACGAGCGCAGTCAGCAATCACGAAACGCAAAAGCTACGATCAAAGCTCCAAAAGGAACGGTGACCGTTAACGCGTTAGCTCAAGGAGACTTATTGTCGTCTAAAGATTGGGATGCCCAAATTGATCTTTTGAGCGGGGTGACGGGTCGGATGCTCGAGCCAGGAGACTTGTCTTTTCAAGTTAAGAACGGACATGGTCAGTTTCGCTTAGCCAGGTTAAACGTAGAGCGAATCAGAGAGTTTTTAGCGTTAAGCGGTTTGGCTGACAAAGCGCGTTGGATACTTGACGCGGATGTGTCTGGTTTGTTGCATGATGTTGAGTTTACTTTTGATGGCGCTTTAACAAACATACAAGACTGGTCTTTAAGAGCCTCAGCGACTGATGTGGACTTTAAGTCATTAGATTCGTTGCCAGCCTTGACCAATCTGAACGGTGAGCTTTCAGTAAACAAGACGAGTGGCAGTTTCAAATTTACAGCCGTCAATTCAGAGTTTGAGTGGACGAAACTCTATGAGAGTAGCTTTCCAATAGAAAGTGCCCAAGGAGACTTTTCTTGGCGTCGAAATGACCTTGGAGAATTTGAAATAAGCTTAGAGGGTGGAAAGCTAATTGATCCAGCATTATCGATTTATGATATTAACGCTTCGATGGTGTTTGATAGAGCGCAGCAAGAAGTGGATAGTTTGGGACAGTTGTTTACCGTCGAATCGATTGAAAATTTGAGCTATCAAGATGGAGCCGTGATAGATACCGGAGGTACGTCGACGCCTGAGCCTTTAAGCCTAATTGCTAATGCTCGTTTTGAGGTGGAAGACACGAGTAAATTGGTTGCCTATCTGCCTAAGATTAAAAAATTACAGAGCTTCAGAAGCTGGCTGGAGGTTGCTTTCCAACAAGGACGTCTCCAAGAAGGCCGGGCTAGCTATCGAGGTGAGCTAACGCCTACAGCGATAAAGGATGGTGGGGCACAATTGGTAGTCTCTGCCGATTTTGACTCGGCTAAAATTGATTACGCACCAAAATTCGATTGGCCACCAGCTGAGCGTGGTAAGGGCGTAGCTCGGCTGGAAAACGACTTTCTCACCATCAACCCTAGCGAGTTATGGCTTAATGGCGATGAAGTTACTGATGCCACTCTGACAATAGAAAGAATATTTTCTCGCGACATACTTTTGAAGCTCCACGGGAAAACCAGCACAACTCTTGACAAAGGCATGAAATTTTTATTTCAAGGCCCTCTGATACCAGTTAAAGACCGTCCAGATGTTTTGCCGGTAGAACCCATCGCTGGGCGGGTAGACATTGAGGTCGAGTTGGATTTACCCATTTCGGACATATCGAATTTGGCGGTTAGAGGTAAGTCTAAAGTAAAAAATGGCCAGCTTATCCTGCCTGAAGGTGTGCCTTTAACGTTACTAAATGGCTCTGTTAATTTTACTGAGCGCACAGTTTCTTCAGATGATATTACCGCGTCGTTTTTGGGCGGCCCTGTTGCGGCCACACTCATAACGACTGCTCAAACGCAACCTCCCAAAATGCAATTGAGGGGCAAAGGTCAAGCTTTTCTATCGGAGTTAACACCTTGGGTGGGAGAACATTTGTTGACTTTGTTTAAAGGGCAAGCCGATTGGCAAGGCACCCTAGATATTAACGGGGGCAACCTGCAAATTAATGGTGGCTCTGATTTAATTGGCATCGAAGTAGACGCTCCCGAACCGCTTAGAAAACCCGCTGAAAACCCTGCGTCTTTTTCGCTATCAATGAACTTGGGAGGCAAGACCGTCGAAGGCGATGAGCCTGCTCAAAGAATGACTGTTGAATACGCTAGCCTCATGAAGGCTGAGTTTCAAGCGAATAAAAAACAGACACCTGATCAATCGACAAGCCTGTTTGATCGAGCACTAATTCAACTTGGGGAGATTGAAAATCTGCCATTGCCTCAGGGCGTAAACTTTCGTATTGATCACCCCACTCTAGATTTGGATGCCTTGCTTGATTCGGTCATAGATTTAGCGAGTTATGAACCCATTTTAAAAACGCAAAACACAGACTTTCTTGACGCAATGAGAACGGTAACATTGCGCACAGATGCGGCTAAATCGATGGGGCGACCGTTTGGGGCATTTCGCGCTTCAATGGTAACCAAGGATGGCTTATCTTGGAATGGGGAGTTATCCGGAGATAATGTGCTTGGCACGATGGAGTTGAGTCCGAGATCGGAAATAGGTCGCTATTCCTTAAGCCTGCAAAAGTTGGTTATTGGGCCTTACGGTAGTGAACGACCAAAGGTTGAGCCAATTGATCCAAGCTTACAGCCGAAAGAGTATCCAGCCATTGATATCACTATCGACAATTTGAGAATGGATGGACGAAGCATGGGGGCTTTGAATTTTATTGGACGACCCATCGGCACTGAGTGGACAATTGACAAGTTTACTTTGGTTCATAATGGGATTCGCACCTCGGCGGCGGGTAAGTGGGTGAATAGCGCGGCAACGGACTCGGTATCTTTATTTGATTTTAGTACTACCATCGATGAAGCTGAAGGCGCACTCACGGAAATGGATTTCGATGGTTATATTCGAAAAGGGCGAGGATCCGTCGGTGGCACGGTGTCTTGGCGAGGTGCTCCGCACGAGTTCGATTATTCTAGGCTTGATGGCACCTATGATTTGTTTTTGAAAGACGGTGAGTTGGTTCAAGTAGCTCCCGGTGGTGGTAAATTACTTGGCTTGTTGAACTTCAACGCGATTGCGCGAAGGCTTGTGTTTGATTTTAGAGATGTGTTTGCCAGCGGTTTGCAGTTTGATCGAATGCGATACAGAGGTATTATTTCAAATGGCGAAGCCATTCTTCAGGACGCATTTATCTTAACGCCGGCCGTTTTTGTCAGAATGGAAGGTAAATTGGACTTGTATAACGAGCTTATTGATATGGATGTGCATATTTCTCCAGAATTGGGCGGGAATCTTACCTTACTGAGTGCCTTGGCTAACCCCACGGCGGGCGCGGTTGTGTTTTTGACGTCGCAGATTTTTAAAGACGATATGCGTCGATCTAGTTTTAAGAGTTATCAGGCCAAGGGTACCTGGGAAGACTTTGAGATGGTTGAGATAAACTCTGAAGGAATGCCGATTAAGTCAAAAGATAAAAAAGGTGATGAGCCTGAAGTGCAGCAATCAAGTCAGCTACCCCAATGACCGTTAACCGAACCATTAGAGTGGCTTGCATGCAGATGAGTTCAACGTCCAGCGTTGAGCAAAATCTAGCGTTTATAACCTCAAATTTAGAAAGTTCAGTTCCCATTGATTTATTGGTGTTGCCGGAAAATTTTTCTCAAATGCCAGAGAATCAACGTTCTCTTAGAGCGGAAGATGATGGTGTTGGAAAGGTTCAGCAATACCTAGTCGCGTTAGCCAAACGGCTAAACATTGTTATCGTAGCTGGTTCATTGCCGATTGTTGCTGGAAAAAACAGCAGGCCTTTCGCTAGATGCTTGATTGTGACGCCCGAAGGGGTGCGCTTTGAGTATGACAAATTGCACTTATTTGATGTTGATGTAGTGGATAAGGAAGACGAATCAAGTACGCAAACGTATCGTGAGTCGGACTCTTATTGTGCGGGAGCATTGAACGAGAGTCAGGTTTCACCCAGAAACCTTAAAATAGGGTCAAACACAGTGCGATTAGGGCCTTCAATTTGTTATGATTTGAGATTCCCTGAACTGTATCGGCATTTTTCCAATTCCGGTGTGGATATCATTACGGTGCCAGCGGCGTTTACTTATCAGACCGGTAGCGCTCACTGGGAGTGTCTTCTTAGAGCAAGAGCAATCGAAAATCAGGCCTATGTGCTTGCCGCGGCTCAGGTTGGAGTGCATGAAAATGGACGTCAAACATGGGGCCACTCAATGATAATCGACCCTTGGGGTAGTGTCCTAGCGAAAGAACCTTCCGCAACAGGCTTGCTTTATGCTGATTTAGACTTAAATCATGCAGAGCGGCTAAGAAAAACCTTTCCCGTTATGACACATAAGCGTTTGGTATAGAATGCTGAACGGCTCGTATATCGACCAAATGTTCAAGGAGCAATTGGTCGACCTCTTTTGAATTGTTGACCTTTGGTTGGAATTAATGAACGAACAACATCTGTCAGTTGCCCAGGCAACCTTGCTTGAGCCGACTGGTTTAAGTACTGAAAACCTAAATGCCATCATGCATAAGCTAACCAATGTAAATGGGTGTGACTTTGCTGATATGTACTTTCAATATTCTAAACACGAGTCTTGGTCTTTAGATGAGGGTATGGTTAAAACAGGAAGTTTTAACATAGATCAAGGCGTGGGCTTGCGATCGGTTTGTGGCGAAAAGACCGCCTTTGCTTACAGTGAAGACCTAAATTCCGCCGCCATAGCCACCGCAGCGGACGTTGTTAGTGCAGTAGGTCGTCAAGGTCAGGACGCTTATGCTAGTCAGACATTTCGTACACAAGCCGTTTCTTCATTGTACGGTTCAATTGATCCTGTCGCGGCAATGCCGGCTCAGGAAAAGGTGGCTATTTTGCATTTGGCCGACCAGTTGGCCCGTGCACACGATAGTAGTGTAAAAGAAGTAATGGCAAATTTATCATCGGTCTACGAAGTGGTGTTAATTGTCACCAGCGATGGACGTCAAATACCTGATGTACGTCCGTTGGTGCGCTTGAATATCTCTGTCATCGTTGAAAAAGAGGGTAAGCGAGAGCGTGGTTCAATGGGTGGTGGAGGCCGCCATGGTCTAGACTACTTCTCCGAAGACATTATTAAACATTATGCGCATGAAGCGGTCAGGCAGGCATTGGTAAGTCTGGACGCTATTGATTCTCCCGCAGGTACGATGGAGGTTGTTTTAGGGGCAGGGTGGCCTGGCATCTTGCTTCATGAGGCAGTCGGCCATGGGCTTGAGGGTGATTTTAACCGCAAGGGAACATCGGCCTTCTCTGGGCGGATTGGAGAGAAAGTGGCCTCCGATCAATGCACTGTGGTCGATGACGGAACGATTGCTGATCGCAGAGGCTCCTTGTCTGTCGATGATGAAGGTAATGAAACACAGAACACAGTTTTGATTGAAAATGGCATTTTGAAAGGCTATATGCAAGACGAGCATAATGCTCGTCTTATGGGGATGGGTGTGACAGGGAATGGCCGTCGTGAATCGTTTGCTCATTTACCAATGCCGCGCATGACTAACACGTATATGCACAATGGTAACTATGAGCCTGATGAAATTATAAAGTCAGTAAAGAACGGCATTTATGCGGTTAATTTTGGTGGCGGACAAGTTGATATTACGTCTGGTAAGTTTGTGTTTTCATCAAGCGAAGCTTATTTAATCGAAGACGGTAAAGTGACGCGCCCTGTTAAAGGCGCGACCTTGATTGGCAATGGACCTGAGGCGATGCAGACCATCAGTATGGTGGGGAACGACATGGCGTTGGATTCTGGTGTGGGAGTGTGCGGTAAAGATGGGCAAAGTGTGCCAGTAGGTGTGGGGCAGCCCACTCTAAAGATGGATGCACTAACCGTAGGAGGAGTCAGTTTATGAGCCAGATAAATTTAAAGCGTGCGGCCGAAATTGCCTTAGACTACGCAAAAGATCAGGGCATGCACCAGTCGGAAGTGGCGTTACACCAAGGCATCGGCGTATCAATCACAGCACGTCAACAAGAATTGGAAACGGTTGAAAAGCACAATGATGCGCAGCTAGTTGTCAGTGTATATAAAGACCATAAAACGGGCTCTGCAAGCAGCGCTGACATGAGTGAAGCTGGTATCAAATCGTCTGTGGATGCCGCAATATCGATTGCTAGATACACGGGCTCCGATGATTGTCTTGGTTTGGCTGACAAAGACATGATGGCCACGGAAGAAAAAGACCTTGAGCTTCATCACGATTGGAATCTTGATATGAGCGGCATGGTCGATATTGCGTTGCAATGCGAAGCTGCCGCATTGGGTGTTGATGATCGTATTACAAATTCCGAGGGAGCATCGGTCAGTTCCTACACAGGCAGTGCTGTCTACGCTAATTCGCATGGTTTTCTACGTGAAAGTACTGGCAGTCAGCATTCGGTTTCCTGTTCTGTGATTGGCGCCGATGATGCTGGAATGCAGCGAGACTATTGGTATGATAGCGACCGTAATCCAGCAAATCTTGAAAGCCCAGAATCCATAGGCCTAAAAGCGGCAAAGCGCACCTTACAGCGTCTTGGCTCACGGCAAATAGACAGCACTCAAGCCACGGTTATTTTGGAGCCCATGATGGCGAAGAGTTTAGTCAGCCACCTTTTAGGGGCAATTAAGGGTGGCGCAATATATAAACAAGCCAGTTTCATGCTGGATAAGATAAATGAACGAGTGCTGCCGGATTTTGTAACCATTGCGGAGAACCCTCATAAGATAGGCGGCGCTAATAGCGCTATGTATGACGGTGAAGGCGTTGCAACCCCTGAATATCGTGCATTGGTGGATGACGGAGTTTTGCAAAGCTACGTACTGGGGTCTTACACTGCTCGTAAGCTTGGCTTGAAAAGTACGGCCAATGCCGGAGGCGTACGCAACGTAACGGTTTCAAACACTGGGCAAAGTTTTGACGATCTATTGACTCAAATGGGGACGGGTTTGTTGGTTACTGAACTGATTGGTTCTGGAATCAATATGGTGACCGGTGATTACTCAAGAGGGGCCGCTGGTTTTTGGATAGAAAATGGCCAACTTCAATATCCTGTTGAAGAAATTACCATTGCAGGCAATTTATTAGACATGTATCGCAATATTGTGGCAATTGGGAATGATTATGATTGTCGTGGAAACACAGAATGCGGATCAATTGTTGTTGAAAACATGACGATAGCGGGTCGATAAAGGTATAATTTCGCGCCTTTTAATCTTAATAATAGGGTTTTTGGCCTGATTCGCCGTATTTTTGCACTGCGTAAACCCTTTTTTTGGTTTATGCGTCTTAACTCATGAGATAACTTTTTCGTTTTGCGATGATTGTCTGACTCTTATAAACCGGTTTTAACTATGCCGATTTACCAATATCAATGTGCCGATTGTGGCCACCAAATGGAAGCTCTACAAAAGATGAGCGATCCAAAGTTAACCGATTGCCCTGAGTGTAAAAATCCGGCGTTACGTAAACAAGTAACTGCCGCGGCTTTCAAGCTAAAGGGCACTGGTTGGTACGAGACCGATTTTAAGAATTCCGGAAAGAAGCCTAAGGCAACTACGGAAAGTTCCACAAAGTCGGACTCTGGTGGAAACAGCACGGCCGCCAGTAATTAAGCCCTTTGGGCGAAGCCGAATAAAATGAATCGTCTACGCAAGTATTTAGTAGCAGGCCTGTTAGTTTGGGTGCCTTTAGTGTGCACCTTCGTTGTTCTGTCGTTTTCAATAAATCTGATTGATCGCAGTCTACTTCTGATTCCGGAAGCTTATCGTCCGGAAACGCTAATAGGGTTCAAAATTCCCGGTTTGGGCCTCATCTTGGCATTGATCTTGTTGATGGTAACTGGGCTGATTGTGGCCAATTTTCTAGGGCGAAAGCTGGTTGCTGGCTGGGAAGCTTTGCTGTCGAGGATTCCTTTAGTCAGAACGGTGTATGGCGCGGTTAAACAAATAACACAGAGCTTGTTTTCAGATGCCAGCCAATCGTTCAGAGAAGTGGTGCTGGTAGAGTATCCGCGTCGAGGTATGTGGATGTTGGCATTTGTGACTGGTGAAACGCCTAAAAAATTCAAGCAAGTTATCAATTTAGAATTGATAAACATATATGTGCCAACCACACCAAACCCTACGTCGGGTTATTATTTAATGGTGCCATCAAGCGATATTAAGCGCCTAGATATTCCGGTTGAAGTTGGTTTGAAAATGATTCTGTCCGCAGGTGTCGTTAATCCTTTGGATGATCCAATTGAGGCCGAGAAAGTAGCGGCTGAAATTAGAGCAAAAGAAAAGCAAAACGCTAAAAGAGTTAAAAAATGAATGCAATGCGCAGCCACAACTGTGGCCAAGTAAATGAAAGCCTGATCGATCAAACCGTTACAGTTTCAGGTTGGGCTCATCGCCGCCGTGATCACGGTGGTGTTATCTTTATTGACCTACGCGATGCCTCTGGTCTGTTGCAAGTGGTTGTCGACCCAGATGCAGTGGAGGCTTTTAAATTAGCTGAGACTGTACGAAACGAACACGTATTGCAAATTACGGCCAGAGTCCGTCCAAGACCTGAAGGCACCACAAATCCAGACATGCCTACCGGCATGGTTGAAGTATATGCAACTGAGATGGTTGTGTTAAACAGAGCAGACCCGATTCCTTTTCAGCTCGACGAGGACGACGTGAGCGAAGCTGTTCGTTTACGTTATCGATATTTAGACCTTAGGCGCGAACCGATGCAAAGAATTTTTCGGTTGCGTAGCAGTGTCACCAAATACTTCCGAGATTTTCTTGAGGCCGAAAGTTTCGTGGATATCGAAACACCAATTTTAACTAAATCGACACCAGAAGGTGCACGAGATTATTTAGTTCCTAGTCGTGTGCATCAAGGTGACTTTTTTGCGCTTCCTCAGTCGCCTCAGCTTTTTAAGCAATTGCTGATGGTCGCTGGTTTTGAGCGCTACTATCAAATAGCTCGCTGCTTTCGTGATGAAGACTTGCGTGCCGATAGGCAGCCAGAATTCACTCAGCTCGATATCGAAACCTCGTTCATGAATGAAGATCAAATCATGGCCATGATGGAAGGTATGATTCGAGGTCTGTTCAAGTCAACGATGGGTATTGAATTAGACGCTGAGTTTCCGCAAATGACGTACGCCGATGCCGTTGAACAATATGGTATTGACCGCCCTGACCTGCGCATCCCTCTAAAATTAGTTTCCGTAACAGATTTAATGGTCGACTCTGGTTTTAAAGTGTTCGCAGCACCGGCTAATTCTGAAGATGGTCGTGTTGCCGCGTTGCGCATTCCTGGCGGGTCTCAAAAGCTCAGTCGCAAGGAGATCGACGGGTATGCTGATTTTGTAGGCAATTACGGTGCTCGAGGCTTGGCTTACATTAAAGTAAATGACATAAGTACTGGGCGTGAAGGCTTGCAGTCTCCGATCGTTAAGAATCTTTCTGACGACGCCTTGGCGGGCGTGATTGAGCGCACAGGGGCCGAAAATGGCGATTTGATCTTTTTTGGCGCGGATAAAGCGAAAATCGTTAATGATGCCTTGGCAGCACTGCGCGTTAAGGTAGGGCATGATTTGGATATGGTTCAGACTGAATGGGCACCTATGTGGGTTGTCGATTTCCCAATGTTTGAACGTGATGAGGACAGTGGCAGGTGGACGTCATTGCATCATCCATTCACAGCACCTAAAGTGGATCAGATGGATGAGTTGAAAACTGACCCCGGCAAGGTGCTGTCTCGTGCCTATGACATGGTACTAAATGGCACAGAGATTGGTGGCGGTTCTATTCGTATTCATCAAACTGATGTGCAAAAGCTCGCATTCGAAGCGCTTGGGATTGGAGATGATGAAGCTGAAGAAAAGTTTGGTTTCTTACTGGATGCATTGCGTTTTGGTGCTCCGCCACACGGTGGTATCGCATTTGGTGTGGATAGAATAACAGCAATGATGTCTAAGGTTGATTCAATCAGAGACGTTATTGCGTTCCCGAAAACCCAGAAAGCGTCTTGTTTGCTTACTGATGCCCCAAGCGGAGTAGATAAAACGCAATTAAGAGATTTGCATATTAGGTTGAGTCCTGCTGCCCAGGCATTAAAAGCAGAGGCGGCTGGCGAGTAGAAAAGTAGCCATAGAAGAGCAGGCATCTTCGTTTTGGCTGAGTTCGATCAACGCTAATAGGCATGATAGATACTGTTCAAAATCGTGATAGGTGGGTTGATCTTTCTCAACATAACTCTCTTGCCGTGCCCGCAAAGGCCAGGAAGCTGATTAAGGTATGTTCTCGCCAACAAATGAGCTCGGCTATCGCTAAAGCTCAGAAATCTGGGCGGCCTTTTTTGGTCTTGGGTGAAGGCAGTAATACTGTTTTTGTTGATGATTACGATGGTGTCGTGATCATCAATCAGATTAAAGGGATTGAGGTTCTGCGCGCAGATTCTTTTGCAACGGTGTCGGTGAAGGTCGCCGCTGGGGAAAATTGGCATCAGTTTGTTACCAGCTGCGTAGAAAAGCAGTGGTATGGAATCGAAAACCTAGCGTTGATTCCAGGGAGTGTGGGTGCCGCCCCGATTCAAAATATTGGCGCTTATGGGGTAGAGGTAAAGGACGTTATCAGTTGTGTAGAATTGCTTGATACGGTCACGCATGAGGTGCTCGTTATTGATAACGCAGATTGCGAGTTTTCATATCGCGAAAGCCGCTTTAAACGCGATTGGTCAGGTAATAAGGTGGTGTTGTCTGTGACGTTTAAACTGCAACGAGAAGGTGCGGTGTGTCTGAATTATCCCGCTCTGACGAAACGCTTAGGTTCTGATTCAAGCTTGCGCGACGTATTTGACGCTATTGTAAGTATCCGCTCAGAAAAACTCCCTCTCCCGGAACAGATTCCTAATGCCGGTAGCTTTTTTAAAAATCCAATTGTTAACGCAGAGCAGTATCGGGTTTTGATAAAAACATATCCGAGCATGGTGGCATTCGAGCAAGCTGCTGGGTATAAACTTGCGGCGGCCTGGTTGATAGAAAACGCAGGTTGGAAGGGGCGAGAATTGAATGGAATTGCGGTGCATCAGCACCAGGCTTTGGTTCTCATAAACCCAAATCGAAAATCAGGGAAAGAGATTGAGCTGTTTGCTAGGTCTATTCAAAAGGATATTTTAGAACGCTATAACGTTAACTTGGAAATAGAACCTAGATTAATAAAATAGCTTTTAGATCTGAAATTGACTCGATAATTTCACCACACGGATGCGTTATTCTGCCCCTGATTTCGGGTTTTTCATCACATCCGGCCGATTGCGATATCCTCACTGAGGTTTAATGGATCTGGTCGTTCGCAGTAGATAGTCAGTGGCGTCTCCATCTTAATCTTCGTTAAGAAATTGAGCTAATTTTGTCTCCGTAATCTCAAAATCAGCTCAACTTATGGGTTTCTATCAATAATATGCGCGATATTTGTTAACATTTGGTAATGCTAAAACTTTCCATGACACGGTCAATAATAAGGTAAGTTGGAAGTGACACAAATGATCTTGCCTATGAAATCCATGACAGATAAAACTCGGCGGTATATTCGTGATATCCGTTGCCGTTCAGAATCGCTGCGTTCCGCCGCGTGTATCAATTTGTTCATCCTAATTAGTCTGTCATTTTATGCATCCCTATCTCATTCAGCAACGTCCTCAGAAGTCAAAAAGCCGAGTTCGACCTGGAAGCTCTCGGATAAAAAGATGGCTTCTAAACCAGTTGTGATAGACCCTGATACAGGGGGTTCGGAAGCCGACGTCACAGCTGGAATTGTGACTCAGGAAAACACAGGCAGTGCTGAAGAAATGACGTCATTTAGTGATCAAGAGTTCGCAGAAGATGGCTCGACCACAAACGCGACGTCGCAAGCGATTGAAGGCGCTGCTGAAGTGGTTGCTACGCTGCCCCTAGCGGCGGATGAAGGTATAAACCCAGAAATAGATGAGAGTCTCGATGAGGGTCTCGATGAAAATCTCGAAGAAGCTGATTTAAGAGCTATTGAAAGTGAGTTAATGGTTGAAACTTCAAGCTCAGCTCAACTAATTGATGACCAAGAGATTGATGAAATATCCGTTGATCAAGAACTTGCGAAAGAAGTCGATGAAATCAACGTATTGCCAGTCGTTGATTTGTCACCAGCGCTGAGGGAAAGTCTCAAACGCCAGTTCGCATTGGTGCAAAAAATTGAAGAAGAGGAAGATGCCTTCAGTGAGAACCTAGGTGAAGCTTACTTGGCGTATGGAAAGCTGCTCGCTCAAGCCGGACGCATAGATGAGGCTCGTGATATGTACGCGAGAGCGTTGCATCTCGTTAAAGTAAATAACGGCGTCTATGCAATTGAACAGAGGCCTGTCTTAAGAGCGATGTTTGATCTTTATGACGCGAAAGGCCAGATGGATGAAATGGAGCGTTATCTCCGACAAATTATTTGGCTGGAGAAAAAGCACCCTGATAATCAAGATGACTATAGTTATGATTTGGTTTTAAGATTGTCAAATTTGCTTATAGATCATTATTTAGCATGGCCTAAGATTACGGAAGCCGCGTTGAGTCGCATCAACAAGAGCATTCATTACTTAACTTATGCAATGAAACGATATGGTGATCAGCCGCTTAGAGAAATGATGCTCCCGTACGGAGAATTGGCATTATTGCACTATTTTAAGTTCCAGATCAGTGTTGAGTTGAATCGAACGTTCTTTGATCAATCGAGGTATAAGACAATGGCGGATCTTGATAAGTCGCCGACTGTTCTCTCTAGGTCTAACTTCGTCTCAAGTGCACAACGCAATTTGAAGAAATATTTAGATCGAGCAACTAAAGAGGGTGACATTGAACATCAAGTGCGTGCTCTGCGCGACCTTGGGGATTTACAGTTATTGTTTGGTCGCTCTAAAGATGCCGCAAACTATTACAGTATGGCTTGGGTGCGAGCCGCTGACCTAGACGACTCTCATGAGTTGGTGTCGAGTTTTGACAAACCATCAAAGTTGCCTGATTTCAACTATGCTGGCAGTCGTACACAGCTAGATAAGAATATAGAGTCGGTTTACGTGCCTTTAACCATGAATCTTGATGAATTTGGAAGGGTCAAAAAAATACTCACGAAAGCGGATGAAACGCCTTATCCTCGTTATGTTTTTCGTGCAAAGAGAACGTCACGCAAACTGATTTTTCGACCCACCATTGATAATGGCGCGATGGTTAAAACACCAAATTTTAAGTACGATGTCCGTCTACATTTGCGGCCCAAGGAAATAGCGCGTGGCCCAGAATTACCTTAGAGTTAGTAATGATTCCAACCGATAGAAATCAATTTCCGCTGTACAAAAAAATTAAAGCGTCTGCACTTAAACTGGGTTTGATAGCCTGTGTTGTTATTTGTTTGACATCCTGTGCCCAGTCACTTTTGCCCGGACCGGGGCAGCCATCACCGTCAACTCCAAGTGGCCCGTCGCTGCCGATGCCTCTTCCTAGTGGTGGGTCTTCTGGCCTGCCTTCACCATTGCCGTCACCGCCCTCGGTCCCAAGTGTTCCGTCCACACCAAGTACGCCCAGTGCGCCAAGTATGCCAGATGCCTCAATGCCCAAGCCTGGTGAGAGTGGTGAGAGTGGTGAGAGTGGTGAGAGTGGTGAGAGTGGTGAGAGTGAATCTGATTCCGAATCAGAAGGTGAATCAGAAGGTGAATCAGAAGGTGAATCAGAAGGTGAATCAGAAGGTGAATCAGAAGGTGAATCAGAAGGTGAATCAGAAGGTGAATCAGAAGGTGAATCAGAAGGTGAATCAGAAGGTGGCGAAGGCGATGCTTCGGAAGAAACGCCTGAGGGCTGGGAAGACGAAGGTTCTGAAACGGAATCCGATGGAGAAGGAGACGTTTCATTTGAGGAACCGGGTGACGGAGATGCTGGGGACGGGTTTGAGCAACCGGAGTTTGAGCAACAAGGCGGCTTAAGTGAGAAAGAACTAGAAGAATTAGAGAAAGAGCTCGAAGAAACGCTAGGAGACTTTGATGAAGAGATCGAGCGTGAAAAAACCTTCGCCGAAGAACGTGCTAATGAGAACACCGGCGAAGATGGGTTGGGTGGCGTTGTTGCATTCGAAGACTATGATGAAGAAGACGATGGTAACGCCAAAGGTAAAAATAAGCCTGCTCCATCAAGCAGCTCGGGTTCAAGCAGTAAAAGTGGTAAGAGCTCCTCCAGCAGTGGCGGTGGCGGTGCGTCTTCAGAGGGTGGGGAAGAACGTGAGGGCACTGACCCCGATTCAGACGCGGAAGAAATTAAAGATGATGGTCGACCAGATATTGAAGATTTGCGCAAAAACGATGACATCGTTGCGAGACAAATTCGAGAGGCTGCTGAAGCTGAAACCGACCCTGAATTGAAGAAGAAATTGTGGGAAGAGTATTATAATTATAAGGGTCTGTAGTGCGTTTAGGCTGGAGGCGATTTCCTCTCAAAGAGCGTTTGTCGAATTACACGAATGGTGCGAATGCAGTGATTAAATATAACCAGAATAATGAAAGCATCCGGCTTCATGTAGAGGCTAAAAAACGATCATTGAAAAACTATTTATGGTTCGTTCTTTTGTTAGCCGTCTTAAGTGGGTGTACCACTTTTGAGTATCATGAGACGGTGAATGTGGCGGTGAATAAGTTGTCCGATGATGAAGAAGCTCAGATTGAAGAGGAGCTGTTTTTAGACGTAGGAATCGTGTTGTTCGACCATGGCGTGGATGAACTTGATGATGAGCAAGCCGCTTACGCAAACGTACGGAAAAGCGAAGCTGTTTGGTATTCAAGCCAGCTTAAGAAAACGCTAGATAAAAGCAATGCCTGGGGGCTGGTGCGGGCTATCCCATCTGAAAATGCCATCATGGATGTGGTGATATCTGGCCGCTTAAATGATTCAAATGGTGAACGTGTTGCTCTGCTGATTCAGGTAAATGATGCTGGTGGAAACCTCTGGTTTGAAAAGGAGTATGAGCAAATTGCCAGTCAATATGCTTATAACCCTGAAGTGAACCTGCCCGGCGATCCTTTTCAATCGCTATTCAATCGGATTGCGAATGACTTGTTTGACTTTAGGGCAACATTGAGTCCTGTGCAATTAAGGAATATTCGAAGCACAGCAAAAGTCCTGTTTGCCCGAGACTTTGTGCCTGAAGCGTTCGATCAATACATTGTGGAGGATGAACTGGGTAAACTTTCTCTGGTAAGAATTCCAGCGAAAGATGACCCTGTGATGAAGCGTGTTGATCGTATTCGGGCTCGTAATGATCTGTTTTTGGACGTTATCCAGGACTACTATCGAGCATTCAATAACACGATGTCGGTTCCATACCAAGAGTGGCGCAAATTAAGCTATAAAGAAGTTCTCTACGCACGCCAATTAAAAGAGCAGGCCAGAAGAGAGAAAATAGCTGGCGTTGTTGCGATTGCCAGTGGCTTAGTGGTCGCGAATAGCAACAGTTCTCGAACAACACGAATCGGAGGGCTAACGGGATCTGCTTATGGGGCTCGTCTGTTTGCGAATAGCTTTTTGAAATCAGACCAAGCATTGCAACACAGTGAAACCTTACGTGAATTGGGACGGTCTTTGGAGCTAGAGTTGGAGCCCAGTGTGGTTGACCTTCAAGATAGAAGCGTAACCTTGACCGGGACCGTAGAAGATCAATATACAGAATGGCGTCGAATTCTTTCACGCATGTTTGAGATAAATGAAGGGGATTCTGAGCTTAATGATGGCAGCGGTGCCCAAGCCAATGATCCAGAGTCGATATCGCCAATCACTGAAGAGATGTAATGAGTGTAGAGGAATTTAATCAGCCCAGTGGTCAGGCAATCGAAGCAGCAGACTTTCATGCTCCGGGTGAGCAACAACGCTCAAATTACCAAACAACATCGAAAACAGGCAGTAGTCGGGGAATCATTGAGGTTCACAGTAGTGCCTCTTGGTGGCACTCTCAGTTTAATCTTATGGTGTTTGTGTTTGCACTACTTGGCGTTGCAACTCTATTGTTTATCTTGTTGACACCAGCGCCTAATGACGGCGCGGCGAACACGCGAATCAGTGCGGCGGGGACGGTGACCAAAGTATCCGTGACTCAGGATGAAGAACAGTCATCAGCTCCGTTCGATGAGTCACGCCGTGAGCAAGCCAGGGCCGATTCCCAAGATATTTTGGCGTCGTTATTAGACACAAAGAAATTGTTGGAAGAAAAAAACGTCGAAAGTTGGGGTAATGAGCGATATTTAGCTGCCGTTGAGTCCGCAGAGGAAGGCGATGAGTTATATAAACAAAAAAACTACGCCCAAGCGATTCGCCAATACTCATCGGCGCTGGGTGCATTTGAATCAATCTACGACTTAATCCCAAATGAATTGAGTCGACGAGTATCGCTGGGGATCAAGGCGATTAATGATGGTAAATCTGACTTGGCTTTAAAGCAATTTCGGTCTGCGTTGATGCTGGACCAAAACTATATTCCGGCGCTTCAGGGGCTAGAGCGAGTGAAGACTCTGGATGAGGTGTTGGCGCTTGTCGCTGCCGCAGCACTTGATGAACAAGACTTTGTTAACAGTGATGATTTAAACGATATCGAGCAAGCCAAAATGAAGTACCAGCAAGCGTTAGCGCTTGATGGTGGAGCCCAGCCTGCCATTCTGGGCCTGGCTAAAGCCAGTGAACTTGAAACAGACAAACGTTATCGAATTGCCATGAGTAATGGATTCAACGCCTTGTTCTCTAATCGCTACGCCAATGCTCGACAAGCGTTTAACAGTGCGTTGGCGTTGGTACCAAATGACAAGACGGCTAAGAATGCTCTTAGGCAGTCCTTAGCGTCGGACAAACGTACTTCTCTAGGGTCTCTACTAAAGGGCGCTAAACGGTTTGAGTCAAGTGAACAATGGGCTAACGCATTATCAAATTACCAAACCGTGTTGCAAAGAGATGCTAACCAGGTAAGCGCAAAGATAGGGCGAATTCGTTCTCAGGCTAGGCTTGAGTTAGATCAGTCTTTGAAGACTGTTCTCGCCGACCCGTTGGCTCTGAGTCGAGCAACAGCGAAACAAAGAGCACAAGACATATTAATTGACGCTAGAGGAATCGCTAGTAAAGGTCCATTACTTTCCAAACAAATTAACACCTTGGAGAAAATACTTACGCAGGCTGAGAGCACCATTAAAGTGTCATTCAATTCTGATTCGTTAACGCAGGTGAGTTTGAAGAAGGCGGGGGCGAAGAGGATTAATCTTGGTAGGTTTGATACCAAAAAACTGGCTCTAAAGCCCGGGCGGTATACGCTTATCGGCACGAGATTGGGGTACCACGATACACGTACAGAGTTGGAGTTAGCCCCCGCTGAATCTAGCGTTAAGAGTTTTACCGTTGCGTGTAATCAACCCATCTCTGATGCAGGGTAGTCGTATGTCGGACAGTAGCAATATCATTGATCAGCAAAACACCGATCACGATGTGATCGAACCTTCCGATTTTCAGGCGCCTGGGAGTGAAGAAAAGGTATCGCGCTTTAGGCCGACCATAGCGCATTTCCTTCTATTGGGGGTTGCACTTATTTGCGTGGGGTTTATTTCCTTTATAAGCATCGCAAAGTCCATTCAGGTGACTGCCGTGACCGTTAATTTGAACAATCCTGAAGAGTTGCTGTTACAGCCGGCTAAAGTGACTATTCACAGTCGAATTAAGTTGCCGCTGGGTAACAGAGTGTTGGTCATGCCCGGCGAGCACAAGGTGTCTCTGAGTGCCGAAGGCTATAAACCGTTGAGTCAAAACCTTAATGTATTGGGAGATCGACACCAACAATTTGAAATTGTCTTAACGAGATTGCCTGGAAAGTTGGATATTTCATTGCCCGAATCTGTCACCGCCTTGGCGATGATTGACGGCATAGAGGCCGGTAAGGTTTCAGGAGTTTTAAGTGATGTTAGTGCCGGCTTGCACGAACTCACGATTGACGCAGAATTGTATCGCCCTTTTACCAAGAGTTTGATTGTTCGTGGTAAGGGTGAAACTCAAGCCATGGACATAGCTCTTGAACCCGCCTGGGCTGAATACCAGTTTAGTACCGTTCCTTCTGGCGCAGACATAAAGATAGACGGTGTGATTAAAGCGACTACGCCAGCTACGGTTCGTGTAGAAGAAGGAACAAGAAGTTTGGTTTTGGAATCATCGGGGTACAAACCGTACGAGCAAGAGTTAAGTGTGGTCGCGCAAGAAGTGATAACAGCGCCAGAGATTGAGTTAATTCCTGCCGATGGCCGTATTAAGTTGGCTTCAACGCCCAGTGGCGCCGCCGTTATTTTAAATGACGAGTTTAAAGGAGTTACGCCAATCTCAATTGCCGTTAAGCCTAGCAAAGAGCATAAGCTCAAGGTCTATAAAGCCGGATACCAGCTAGCCCAAGAGTCATACACGTTAAATCCAGATCAAGTGAAAGAGGCCGATTTCAAACTCAGTGCCGATTTGATAAAGGTTGAAATTAGTGTTGCGCCGTCCGACGCAGTTGTTTTTGTTGATGGTGTGCGGCGTGGTACAGGCAGTCAAAATCTAGCGTTGAATAGCTTGCCTCATAGGATAAGCGTCCGTAAGCCGGGTTACGTGACTCAGACGAATGAAATTGTACCAACACGTTCGAGTAAACAGTTGGTTAGCTTTAGGTTGTTGACGAATGAAGAACATTACTGGGCACAAATTCCTGAAACCTATACTAATCGAGCTGGTCATGAAATGAAGCTCTTTAGAAACCTTGGTAAAGTTCGTCTTGGGTCGTCTCGCAGAGAAGATGGTCGTCGAGCAAATGAGGCCGTTTATCAGGCTGAGCTTACCAAGCCATTTTACGTTGCTCTACACGAAACCACTAACAAACAGTTCCGTCAGTTTAAGGCCACTCACAACGCCGGAAATTACAAAGGAAAAAGTCTTGACGCGAATAAAGTGCCCGCGCTGAATATCAGTTGGCAACAGGCAGCGCAATACTGCAATTGGCTTAGTAAGAGAGAAGGTTTAGATCCATTTTATGAGACTGTCTCAGGGTTCGTTGCAGGAAACATTCCTAACGCTAATGGTTATCGCTTACTGACTGAAGTTGAATGGTCGTGGTTGGCTCGCAATAAAAACGACGGCGTTATAACGTATCCGTGGGGGGTAGAAAAAACCGTTCCTCCGAATACCAAGGTTGAGAATTTGGCCGACGAGAAAGCAAAATCTGTTCTCACGTTTACGCTAGACGGATATCGCGATGGTTACACTGGGCCTTCCCCGGTGGGTAGATTTCCGGCAAATCACCGAGGCCTTTACGATATTGGTGGTAATGCAGCCGAATGGGTCAATGACTGGTACTCCGCAAAGGGAAACAGTGAGATAGTCGCTTCTGGCTTAGCTAAAGACCCTCTAGGTCCGGATAACGGTGAGTTTCACGTTGTCAGAGGAGCAAGCTGGGCAAGAGGGCACTTGCCTCAATTGAGGTTGGCTTATCGCGACTATGGCGCTAAAGGAGCTCACGATATTGGCTTTAGAATTGCTAGGTATGCTGGGCTAAATAAAAACAGTAAGAATCGAGTGGCTGGTAAATAGCCTATGAAATTAAATAGAATCTTTACGTTTTTATTCGTGGCTTGGTTTGCTAACCCTGTGTTCAATTTAACCGCGCAAGAGACCGATCAGGCTCAAAAGGAGGCGCGTGAGTCAACGCCGTCAAGTGATCCTAAGCTTGAGTCAGAAGATAAGAAAAAGCGGACGGATGCCCCAGTGAGTAAGAACAAGCCGCCGAAAGAGGTCTTTAACCCTACGGAGGAAATATCCGAGGACTCTCCAGTACCATTCCCGGTTGATATATAGATACTAAGCTAAAATAATTAATGAGAAAAACTCAATGAAATTTCAGAAGTCTGAATTCTTTTACCAGATCATTGCTTTGGTGTTGTCCTTTGTGGTCGTTCACACAATTTACGTTGGTTTGGTCAGGCCTAATGCGGAGGCGGTTTTAGTTGCAGAAGCAAGAGCTATCGCTGAGCAGGAAGCATCGGGTGAAACAGTAACTATTGAACGGTCAGCTTGGGTGGTTTTGAAAGACTACGAACAAGAAACGTGTTTTATTCTAATGTTGTGGGTAATGGCGATTATGGGCTTAAAGGCGCAAAATGTAAGCGCTCAAAGGCGCCTTTTTTCGCAGCCTCTGATTAGCATTGAAGATGGCACACGGGTGTTACCAGAAGACTCAAGAAAGCTAGCAAGGCCGCTGGAAGCGTTGCCGGAACCCGAGCGAGGTTTTCTCTTGCCAAGGGCGTTGCGCGGAGCGTTACAGCGTTACGGTTCAACCGGGTCTGTCGCAGATGTCTCTAATGTTGTCAGAGACAGTTGTGATACAGAAGCGGATCGGCTTGATTCTGAGTTGTCCATGGTTCGGTATATTACTTGGGCGATACCTTCAATCGGGTTTATTGGTACGGTTAGAGGAATTGGTACGGCGTTGGGTAATGCGCACGAAGCGGTACAGGGAAATATAGCTGCTGTAACCGCCAGTTTAGGTGTTGCTTTTAACTCAACCTTTATCGCCTTGCTTATCAGTATCGTGATTATGTTTTTAATGCATCAAATAACATTGATGCAAGAGCGAATGGTTGCTGATGCACAAGATTATTGTGATTTCAATTTAATTCGCCACCTGCAAAGTTAAGTAACATTTGGGCCGATAGTAAGACAACATCAAGAGATCGAATTTGTTTATGTCACACATATTGCACATCAATGATAATAACCTTTTGGTACAACAAGTATCAGAAGACAAGGTAGTTCTGCAGCAGCGTAGTCAGGGCTATGCTTGGCTAAAAGGTGATCAAGTTATATTTGATTTAGACGATACTCAACACCCAGTAAGACATTGTCGTATCGCGCCTCAAGAAATTAATAACCGTTATTGGCAACAGTGTGCACAAACCGCAATCGCAGGCAATGGTGCTGGTATGCGTCATGCCGCTGATCTGATTTGGAAGCATTTGGGGCAATTACAAACCAAATTAGAGATTGATACATTAGCGTTGGTGGTGCCGGGAAATTATAAAGACAGTCATTTGCAGTTACTTCTTGGTGTGGCTAAGGCGGTTGGCCTGAATTCCGCCGGGCTGGTCAGTAAACCCGTGCTTGCTGCTCAGCAAGAACGCTTTCCAGTGGGAAAGGCGACGCACGTTGATTTACAGTTACATCAAACCGTGGTGTCTACGATCACCGTAAGTCCTACTCATGTTGAGCTCAGTGAGGTGGAAGTAAAGACCGACTTAGGCATTCACGCTTTGCAAGAATCGCTGCTACGTAATTTGCAAGCTTCATTCATTTCCAGTGATCGCTTTGATCCGCTGCACGACGCGACGACTGAGCAACAATTATTCGATCAACTACCCTCGATTATCGCCACCTTGGCTAATGGGGATAAGGTTAACGTTGGAGTAGAGCATCAAGGGAAGCTTTACAGTACCAGCATTGATCGGGACGAAGTAGAAGAGGCATTTAGTGACTTTACAGCACTGCTCAAAAGTAAGGTGGGCAACGTCATCGTGGACACCAATGCTGCATTTGATTTGAGTGGTCTGCAAGGACTAGCAAACCGAGCACTGGTTTGGGCGACCGGTGCGCCATCATTAAATTTAACGCGACTAGACAGTGCCGATGGTTCGGCCAGCGTCTATCAAGTTAAATTGCCGTCATTGAGAAAGCGTACAAGCGGCGATCGCAATGGCGGTTCTGACGCTACCGAGGCGCTAAAGCCAACGCCGTCAGTGTCAAGTAACAACTCTTTGGCCGCAACGCATATTATGCAAAAGGGGCTTGCCGTGCCAATTCTCGAGGCGTCGGTTACGTTAGATGACGCCGTGTTGGCACTTGCCACCGACGGTGAGGTGAGTGACCTTGATAAAATGTTGAAAAACGGACAATTAGAAATCGTTAACGACCCGACGCGTTCAAGTCTGTCCGAACTACGAGCAAATGATCGTCTGATTTCTCCCATGGCTGACGGTGTAATAACGGCGCTACGAGTCGTTTGATGATGGGTTAAATCAACCATGGCACGCAAAAAAATACGACAAACTTCCACGTTTAGCCTGGCCTTTTTGGACATCATGTCTTGTGGTCTCGGTGCGGCAGTGTTGATATTTTTATTGTTGAAGCATGTCGTGGATTCACCCATACCAAATCAAGAACCACAAGTGTTGGCGGAGATAGACTTATTGGAAGAAGAAATTCTCGTGGGTGAGAAGGACCTCGTTAGAATCCGTAACACGATCAGTGACATTAGTGATGAGACTGTGACGGCGCAAGGGCTGGCCAGGAAGATTTCTGAAGAATTGGAAAAGCTCAAAAGTGAGCTGGAAGAGATTACCCCAGATTCCAGTTTTGATATTCCTGGATTGAAAGCCAAGATTGCAAAACTGGAAAGTCAAAAGCAAGCGCTGGAAGTAACAGTGCCCGCGGGTAATAAGGCGTTTGAGTTTACAGGAGATGGCGAACGTCAGTATCTGACGGGTTTACGGCTCGGCGGTGACAACGTACTGATATTAATTGATAGTTCTGCGAGCATGCTCGACGAAACCATTGTAAATATATTGCGTCGTCGCAATATGAGTGATGAGTTAAAACGGCAAGCCCCTAAGTGGGGTAGGGCTCTAGCCATAGCCCAATGGATTGTGGCCAACTTGCCTCTTTCTAGCGACTTTCAAATGTTAAGTTTTAACGACGCGGTGAAGCCTACTCACGGAGATGAGATAAACACCTGGTATGAGGTGGCGGATAGAGTGTCAGTCGCACAGGCCGTAAAGGGGATTAACCAAGTTGTGCCCGAAAACGGAACTAATTTGGAGAAAGTATTTGAAGTTGCAATGGCCATGACGCCTGTGCCCGATAATATATTTATACTGACTGATGGGCTGCCTACACAAGGCGACGGTGCGCCTGAATCGGGATCAATTTCTGGCGCAGATCGTTACCGTGTATTCCGTAATGCGGTGGAAAAATTAGCGCCCGGGATTCCGGTGAACACTATGTTACTCCCATTAGAGGGGGACAGCTACGCGGCCGGTGCATTCTGGGGGCTAGCGATCCGTACACGTGGCTCGTTTGTGACACCAGCGAGTGATTGGCCATGAGTAGAAGAAAAGCAAGGCGCAGTTCGGCGGATGCTGGCTTAAGTTTCTTGGATATAATTTGCTGTGGTTTTGGGGCGATTGTACTACTGTTAGTCATTGTCAGACCCACCGTGCCGACAGTTCTAGAGGAGTCTCCAATAGAAGATAAAGGGCGCGTGCGAGCCATGCAAGAGCGGCTGTTTGAAATTCGTGGTCAGGTTAAGTATTTGGAAACTGAGCTTAATGCCAAGCAAGAACAATTAGGTAAAGATAAAACGCGCGTTGCTATCTTACGAGGAGAACTCGACTTACTCAATTCACGCAAAGCGACTATCGAAGACTTCGGCGCTGAAGATGTGACTGAAGCTAAAGACTTGCAAATAGCCTTGCAGAGCCTGACCAGAGAAATGCAGCGTTTGCTCAAGGGGCGCAAGAAAAGTAATGATTATATTGGCGGTGTGCCCGTGGATTCGGAATACATTATCTTTATCATTGATACTTCGGGTAGTATGTTTACAAGGGCGTGGGGGAAAATGCTGAATGAAGTGGTGAACACATTACGCATCCACCCGACTGTTAAGGGCATTCAGGTGATGAACGATCAGGGCCAATACATGTTCCCGACCTATCGAGGGCAGTTTATGGCGGATTCACCGTCAAGAAGACGCTTGATCATCAGTAAGTTACGCAGTTGGAATGCATTCAGTAATTCGAGTCCAGTTGAAGGCATCACCACGGCGATTCGTCAGCACTATGATAAGAAAAAGAAAATCAGCCTTTATGTGCTTGGTGATGACTATTCTGGGCGCTCTATTCGTCGAGTTTTGCATATTGTAAATGAACTCAATAGTGGAGATAGAAGAGGGAATAGGTTGGTGCGTATTCATGGGATAGGTTTTCCTGTGCACATGAGCGCTAGCCCAGGAATACGCAGTAACGCGATGAGGTATGCTTCTTTGATGCGGGAGTTAGCACAGCAAAATAACGGTACGTTTATAGGTCTTAATAATTTACGGTGAAACGAGTCGATCATGAATAAAATAATCATTAGTCCAGTTGAATGCCCGGTAGCTCGATGCACCAAACTTTTTTCAGGCCTGTTGATGCTGTTGTTAATGACGGCTTGTGCGAGCAAGGTAACGGTGATTGCCGACATTCCCACACCCTTAGTGGAGAAAGTTCCGTTAAAGGCGCATTTATCCTACACCGAAAAATTTAAAAACCATGTGTACATTGAAAGTGAGAAAAAACGCGTATTAAAAAGCATTGATTTTGCTACCGCTCAAGCGGACCTCTTCGACTCCATTTTTGGGCAATTAACCACTCTGGTGCCACTGGATGACGTTAGTAAAGACTTGATCATCGAGCCAGAAATATTGGACTTTCAATACACAGCTCCACATGAAACGAAGCTTAAGCAATACGAAGTTTGGATTAAGTATCGGCTCAAAATCCTAAAGCCCGATGAATCCAGTCTCGCTGACTGGACCATTAAAGGGTATGGCAAGACACCAACCGCCATGCTAACCAGCGCCAGTCGCGCATTTAACTCAGCTACGAATATCGCTCTGCGAGATGTTGGCGCACAACTTTCTACTCGGTTCTCAGGTCAAAGAAGCATCAAAAAATTAATTGCTAACAAGGAGGACCCTCAACGGATCTCCGATATCAGCGTAGCGGATAATTCATCACCGCAACTTGAGCAAGTGGCTTTGGATTCAATAGCAGACGTTGAGGCGGTAGAACTTGAAGCGCAAGGTGCCAAAGAAAAAAATAGTGAGGACGTCGATGATCAGCAGTAACTATACCTACTCGAAATTCACGTTGGCTCTAGCAGTCAGTGTGTTTGCCTCAGCGTGTACCACCATTAATATTGATCAGGTACGACTACAGGACACCGTTGAACTGCGTCAGGGTGATGCTATGGTTGTTCTTGGGCGTCATCAAACGCCTGAAATTCAAACCGAAGCAAGTTTAGTGGCGTGCATCGGTGGTAAGCTGCAGCGCGGTGCAAGGGAGGTTAGGGTGATTTCTGAACCCGAGTTTGTGAACGCGTTCTATCCCTGGTTTGAAGCCCGAACCGCGCCACTCCGGCCGGAAAAATTACGTAAGGTGCTCAATGAGCCTCTCGTGGCCGAGAAGTTAGAGGCAATGAAAATACGGTATTTTGTGTGGGTTGAGGGGTCTACAGAGCGAACGGCTCAGTCGGGAAGCCTTACCTGTTCAATTGGTCCTGGCGGCGGTGGGTGTTTTGGCTTTGGGACATGGGAAGACACCAGTGACTACGAAACCACTATTTGGGATATCAACACACTCGAAGAAGTCGGCCGAGTTAGTACGGAGGCCGTCGGAACCTCTTACTTGCCGGCATTTGTGGTGCCCATTCCACTGCTGGCGCAGGTGGAAGGTGATGCCTGTAAAGGCATGGGTAAACAATTGGTTAGGTTTTTTAAAGATGGCAAAAATACAGAGTTAAAAACTCTTAAGTAATGACTAGTGGGCTAATGAGGGTCTATTAGACTGGAGGTTTCCATGAGTTCTTTAAGATTATTTGAAGGTCGATATCCAGGTGTTAGTGCACTGTGCGTGGCTATATTCGTAATGTTCATCATGAGCGGTGCCACGTTGGCACAGTCTCAAAAAAGTCGAAAGCAAGCTGAAAAGCAGTTTTTGGAGGCTCAGGCAAAGAAATGGCCGAATTTGTCCGGCACGGCATTAAAGCGCCATTTATCGGTAATCGCTGCCACGCCGATTTCAACCAACAAAGTATTAAATGACTACGTTCAAGAAGTAGGAGAGCGTGTTCTTGCCGCTAGCCCCCACAAAGGTCGAGACTATCGATTTTTGGTTCTTGACGATGAAAACCCCAACGCATTCACAATGGGGCAAGACTATATTTACATTAATCGAGGGCTCATCACCTTGTACCAATCTGAGGCGCAACTCGCCGGAGTATTGGGTCATGAAATTGGTCATAACATCGGGCGTCATGTTTCACGCAAGCAAGGAAAGGGCGTTCGAGACAGTATTTTTGCAACCACTATGAGTATTCTCGCTGGTTCAAACGCGGTTGGTAATGCGATAGCAACGCAGAATGCCGCAAATCTTCAAAAATACAGTCGAAAGCTAGAACTTGAAGCCGATCGTTTTGGTGCGACTTACCTGTACGGTTCTAAATATGAGCCCGAAGGCTTAGTGCAGGGCCTTGGCACGCTATTTGACTACGTAGGTTTACTGGCAGGTAAGGAGACCGGTCCTCGCTATCACGGTATATTTTCCTCCCACCCTCGAACCGATATGCGGCTAAGAGCTGTGATTCGAGAGGTTGGGGAGCTCCCTCCTGGAGAGGCTGATTTGGGGCGAGGTCGTTTTCGTGACGCACTTGGAAACGTGGTTTTTGGGCCGAACTTAAAACCCACGGCGCCTCCAGGCTACGTACGATATAACAATGAAACTCTGGGCATTACGTTCCTCCACCCGGAGGAATGGAATAGAACCATTAAGGGCTCTAAAATCATCATTAAGGACCCTGATCAAACACTGCAATTCAAGATAGAAATCGAGAAAACAGCCAATAAGACGGACACCAGTGACGTTGCGATTAAAGCAAGATACCCAGATGATTTATCTGATGTGAGGAAAATAAACCCTAAGTCTACAAAAGATCTTGGTGTTGTGGCGATGCGGCCGAATCAACGTGTTGCGCTAATTAAGGTGGCTCGTAATACGTTTCATTTTCAAGGCATTAGTCGCGACAATAAGTTGTCCAAAGAAGTGGACGCCATATTTTTAGGCATGATCGCTAGTTTTAGGCGCTTGCACCCGAACGATAAAAACTTGACTGAGTTAAAGAGAATCTATTTTGAGCAACTAAAGCCTGGTGAAACCTTTGGGTCGATAGCGGCGGATAAAAAGGACGAGAACGTGGCCAGTGAGCCAGAGCTCCGTGTAATAAATGGCTATTTTCCTAAAGGAGAAGCCGAACCGGGGACGTGGATTAAGAAGGTACGTCTAGTTAAGGTGGATCAAAATGATCGTAAAGGAAAAACGGCCGATGGAAAGGCGGTGACAAAAGGCAGCGCTACAAACAAGCCTTAAAACAAACTTTGACTTTTTAGTGTTGCCTGTCTGACGCGACTCTTGTAAACAGTGTTAGAATACAGGTTTTAGCACTAATTGATAATAAGTACACCATGGCAGGACACAGTAAGTGGGCAAATATTAAGCACCGTAAAGCAGCTCAAGATGCGAAACGCGGCAAGTTATTTACCAAACATATTCGTGAAATTACCGTTGCTGCGAGAGAAGGCGGAGGTGACCTTGACTCAAACGCCGCGCTTAGAATTGCGGTAGATAAAGCACTCGGCGTAAACATGACTCGAGACACCGTTGAGCGAGCTATCAAACGCGGCACCGGTGATTTAGAAGGGGTTAACTACGAAGACATGACCTATGAGGGGTATGCCCCTTGTGGTATTGCCGTGTTAGTGGAGTGCAGTTCCGATAATAAAAATCGTATCGTCGCAGAAGTTAGGCATGCCTTTAGTAAATATAATGGCAGTTTAGGAACGTCAGGTTCAGTGGCGTATATGTTTACTTCATTGGGCGTCATAGAAATGGCCGAAGGCGCGGACGAAGAGCAAGTCATGGAAGTTGCCTTAGAAGCCGGCGCTGACGATATTGTGACGCATGAAGACGGAACAGTCGAAGTAACGTGTCCTCCGGCAGAGTATGTTGCCTTAATGGGAGCGTTTGAGCAGGCCGGCATGGCCGTCGCAAACTCGGAAGTAACAAAACGAGCCGAGAATGAGATTGCACTAAGCCAAGATGATGCAGAAAAAGTAATGAAGCTGATTGACGCGCTAGAAGATTTAGATGATGTTGTTGAGGTGTTTTCTAATGCCGACTTTCCGGAGTCAGCGTTTGAAGCGCAATCCTAATTTTTATTCTGTTACGTTGCCATGTGCGCAGCGTACGGAACTGCGATTTGGCTGTTAAACCATAAAGCTGGCAGGCTCTTTCAATGAAGCAACTCGCTCCGTTAGAACTAATCAACCTTTAAATCGACTATCCTATTGAGCCTCCAACCCCCCACTATTATTCTTGGTATTGATCCAGGGTCACAAATAACAGGCGTTGGTGTGATTCGATCTCAAGGAAATGAGTTAAAACATATCTACTCAGAATCGTTGAAGCTGCCTAAAGGTGAATTGCCGTTAAGGCTAGAGGACCTGTACGTACGTTTGCAGAACATTATTGCTCAAACCAAACCTGACATAGTATCGATTGAACGGGTTTTTGTTGCTAAAAACCCTCAATCAGCGCTTGTCCTAGGCCATGCCCGCGGAGCCGCCATGTTGTCCGCCGTGACTAATAAGATACCCGTGGTTGAATACAGCGCTACTGAGATTAAAAAAACCGTAGTGGGTAAAGGGCGTGCTGATAAAGCTCAAGTACAGCATATGATGAGGGTGCTACTTGGTTTGAGAGTGGTTCCTGAAGTCGATGCGTCAGATGCTTTAGCGGCCGCGGTATGCCACGCGCACCATCAACAAATTAATAAAGTATTAAAAGGGGCATAAACATGATTGCATGGCTAAAAGGGGAATTGCTCGAAAAACTGCCGCCGAGTTTGGTGCTGAATGTCAACGGCGTGGGTTATGAGTTAGAAGCTCCGATGTCGACGTTTTATGATTTGCCTGTTGTCGGGGAGCAAGCCACGGTTTTTGTTCACATGGTGGTGCGTGAGGATGCACAGTTGTTATTTGGGTTTACCAGTAAGCAACAGCGTGAATTGTTCCGAAGCCTTATTAAAGTCAATGGTGTTGGACCGAAGGTCGCTCTTGCTGTCTTATCAACGCTGTCTGCGCAAGAGCTATTGCAATGCATGGCGAATGAAGATGTAACGCAATTATGCCGAGTGCCAGGTATTGGCAAGAAAACGGCACAGCGTTTGGTGGTTGAAATGAAAGACCGCTTAGAAAAAGAATTCGCTCATGTGGCGTTAGAAGTAACGGCGGGTGAATCCAGCAGTAATAATACAAGAGATGCCGTTGATGCGCTGGTTGCTCTCGGGTATAAAAATACAGAGGCAAGCCGAGTGATTAAATCCTTGGATAGTTCAATGAGTAGCGAAGAGCTTATTCGGCAATCACTCCGAGTCTTGTCAGGCAATGTGCTGTAGCTCGAATTATTATGATCGATGAGAATCCAATCAATCCGGACCTTCAAGGCAATGACGATGACGTTGTTGATAGGGCGTTGCGACCGGAATACTTGCAAGACTTTGTGGGTCAACCAAAACTCAAAGAGCAGTTATCTATTTTTATACAAGCGGCTAGATCCAGGAATGAGGCATTGGATCACGTGTTACTGTTTGGGCCACCAGGTCTCGGTAAAACCACGCTATCAAACATTATCGCGCGTGAGATGAATACCAAAATTCGTCAAACTTCAGGACCTGTACTTGAGCGTGCTGGTGATTTGGCTGCCGTATTGACCAATCTTGAGCCCCACGATGTTCTGTTTATTGATGAGATACACCGGCTGAGCCCGGTAGTCGAAGAAATACTCTATCCAGCTATGGAAGATTTTGAGCTCGATATTATGATTGGCGAAGGGCCAGCGGCACGTACAGTAAAGTTATCATTGCCACCGTTTACGCTAATTGGCGCAACTACTAGAGCTGGTCTGTTGACATCGCCTCTTCGAGACCGATTTGGCATAGTCCAACGTTTGGAGTACTACAATACCTCAGACTTAGCTTCAATTGTGCAGCGTTCCTCTAATATTTTGGGCGTTCCGACCGAGGACGCTGGTGTGCAAACCATTGCCAATCGTTCTCGAGGCACACCACGCATAGCCAATCGATTGCTGCGCAGAGTTAGAGACTATGCGGAAGTGAAAGGGTCTGGGCAGTTAACTGAAGACATGGCCACAGGCGCATTGGACATGATGGAAGTCGACCCCCACGGCTTAGATTGGATGGATCGTCAGTTATTGAAATCGATCATGGAAAAGTTCGATGGCGGTCCGGTTGGCATCGATAGCTTAGCGGCAGCGATTGGAGAAGAAAGGGGTACCATTGAAGACGTGATAGAGCCTTATCTCATTCAACAAGGCTTCATGATGAGAACACCAAGAGGTCGAGTAGTAACTAAGCGAACTTGGTCCTATTTTGGGCTTAATGCACCATCTAATCCTGAAACGAGCGGCCAAAAAAAGCTGTTTAACGACTAAGGTTGTCGGAGTGTTTGAAAAAAATATTAGGGTTTATTACGAAGATACCGACGCCGGTGGCATCGTTTATCATTCAAACTATTTGAATTTCATGGAACGCTGTCGATGTGATTGGCTAATGAGTTTGGGTTATAACGTTGCTGAACTTGAGGAAAATCAAGGGCTTGTTTTCGTTGTGCGTGAGGCGGCGTTGATTTTTGAAAGACCAGCAAGACTCTTTGATGAGCTTCGAGTGACCGCTGAGGTATTGCAAGTCGGTAAGGTAAAGTTGGTGTTGGAGCAAGCCGTTTATACTGAGAGGCAGCTGTTGTGCCGTGCAACCATAAAACTTGCGGCTTTGGACTCTACATCGTATAAACTACGCGCTATGCCCAGTATGCTTAGGCAGGCTATGCAGGCGGGCTAAATGTGGTTGGCCGTCACTACATACTGGTACATAAGTCTCGGTATGACCTAAAACAGGCGCGTAAATGGGGTCGCGCTACAAGAAAAGGCTCTGAACAAGAGCAAAAAAGGGTAAATCTAGTTACATGACGTTAAATCTTATCACTCTAGCGCAAGCGAGTTCGTCGCCTGCTGCACAGGCATTAACCGACGAAGCGGTCGCTGCGACGACTTCTGGTACTGCGCCTGCTCACGCGGCGGATAGTATGTCGATAATTTCTTTAGTAATGGACGCCAGTCTTGTGGTTCAGGGCGTGATGCTTCTATTGCTGCTGGCATCATTGGCTTCTTGGTCTATTATTTTTACTAAATACCAAGTCTTGCGAAAAGAAAACAAGCTAACCAAACAGTTTGAAAAGCAATTTTGGGCTGGTGGGAGTATGCAAAAACTCTATAACCAGTGGGGTGCCGAAACTAAGAAATCTTCAGGTATGTCCGAAATATTTGTGGCGGGCTATCGGGAGTATCAACGTCTTTCTGAAAGAGGTTATGCAAACAATAATGACTTGCTGGATGCTGTACAGCGGGCAATGCGGGTTGAATTGAGCCGAGAAATCGATCACCTAGAATCCCAAATTCCCACACTTGCTACGGTTGGTTCCACAAGCCCATACGTGGGTCTTTTTGGTACGGTTTGGGGCATTATGAATTCATTTAGAGCCTTAGGTTTATCAACTCAGCAGGCGACCGTCGCGAGCGTGGCACCAGGTATTGCTGAAGCATTGGTAGCAACTGCCATGGGGTTGTTTGCAGCAATACCCGCTGTGATAGCGTATAACCGTTTTAATACACAGGTTGAAAAGCTGGTTGCGCAGTACGAGATCTTTATGGAAGAGTTCGTCAGTATCATCAATCGTCAGCTCACGATAGGCGAGGCATAGAGCAAGCCATGAGTTACCGCAATCGTAAACGTAAGGCCATCGCTGAAATTAATGTGGTTCCCTACATTGATGTCATGTTGGTGTTACTTATTATCTTTATGGTTACAGCCCCGCTCTTGACTGAAGGAGTGAAGATTGACTTGCCTCAAACCACAGAGTCTGCACCCATTGACGCTAATCCAGATGCTCCCGAACCCTTTGTGTTAACTGTGGATGCACAAGGAAAACTATTTATTGATGACCGAGAATACGATGCGTCGGGTATATTGCGTTACGCAACGGTGTTGTATCAAGAAAAACCAGCCACTGATTTTTTGGTTCGTGGTGATAAAAATGCGCGTTATGAGTTTATTATGCAAGCCATGGTCTTGTTAAAGGAGGCTGGAATTGAAACCGTCAGCCTTGTTACCGAGCCACTTGCGGACACCGCAAAATAATGAGCCCATTATTGAAGGCCATACATATTTTTAAATGAGTAAGAGAAGAAGAAAGGCTGCGGTCACAAGCAAAATGATGGCTTACATTGGTGCGGCGATCGTGCACGCGCTGATCATTGGCGCCATGGTGTTTAATTTCACTAAAAAAGACAATGCTGAACGGGTAGAAGCGTTTGCCGCCGATAAAATTGACATTGTTAAAGCTCGTGCTGTGGATGAAGATCAGCTTGAGAAAACCCGTGAAGAAATTAAGAAGAAAGATGAAGCTAAGAAGAAAAAGCGTGACGACGAGCAGAAGCGTCTTGAGGATCTAAAGAAAAAGTCTGAACAAGAGCAGAAACGTCTTGCAGAACTAGAAAAGCAAAGATTGGCGGCGTTGGAAGAACAGCGCAAGAGAGCGATCGCGCTGGATAAAAAGAAAAAAGAAGACGCTGAGAAAGAGAAAAAACGCTTAGAAGATGAGAAAAAGCGCAAAGAAAAGGAAAAGCGCGAAGCTGAAAAAAAGCGTAAAGAGTTAAAGAAGCTAGCGGAAGAAAAGAAGAAACGTGAAGCCGAGTTAGCGCGTATAAAGAAAGAACAAGAGCTATTTGAACAAGCCCAGCGTGATCGTGAACGAGAAGAACTGCAAAAGCGTATCGAAGCCGAAGAGGCTCAGCGGCGAGCAGCGGCAGTTCAGCGAGCGGCAGCTCAAAGAACGACCACAGCAATCGAAGGCGCTATGGCCAGAATTGGCACTAAAATAGGGCAAGCATGGCGGGTTGATCCGTCATTGTCTCGCAATTTAAAGAGTGTTGTACTTATTAAAGTATCTCCATCTGGTGATGTGGTTTCCGTAAGAACGATAGAATCGAGTGGCGATTCTAGTTTTGACCTGTCGGGTGAACGAGCCGTCTTATTAGCTAGCCCATTGCCAATACCCACTGATGACGAAGACAAAAGTGCGAAAAAACGTTTTGTCGATGAAGGCTTTGAGTTTGATTTGTATCACCCATTTGCTAGAAGGTAAATTAAGAGCATGTTTATGAATAAATTAACGACGCTATTTGTCTCCTTATTTTTTCTTGTGTTTTCCCTACAGGTGGATGCGCAGCGTTTGCGTGGGTCTGCACAAGCGAGTCAAATTAGAGCTACCCCGATTGCCATTGTGCCTTTCAAGGTTTTGGATGACACTCAGTTTGAATACCAATTGGATCAAGTCGTCGCCAACGATCTATACGCAACAGGCAAATTTGACCCCATCCCTAACGAGAAGTACCTCACACTTCCTACGCGTGCCGAAGAAGTTCGTGCTAAAGATTGGCGTTTGATTAACGCCGAGGTATTGGTTTACGGTGAAATTTGGTCCTTGGGCGGGGATCGCTATGAAGTGCAATTTAGAATGCACGATGTTGCTCAAGACAAGCCTGTCGGTCAGACAAAACGTATCCCTAACCTACGTAAGCAAGATATTCGAGCGGCTGCACACGTTGTGGCCGATGAAGTGTATAAAGCGTTTACCGGTCGTGGAGCAGCTTTTCAGTCAAGAATTGCCTACGTTGAACGTCAACAGTTAGAGAATCAACGGTTCCGTTTTAAGTTAATGGTGGCGGATTGGGATGGCTATAACCCAACGGAAGTTTATGCCTCTTGGAATTCAATATTGTCTCCAGACTGGTCACCTGACAGCAGCAAAATAGCGTTTGTTAACCTCACAGCAAAAGGCCCGGTGGTCAAGGTGATCAACCTGACAGACGGTCGCGTGGAAGATATCGCTAATTTTAAAGGGGTTAATAGTGCGCCTGCATGGTCACCCGATGGGCAAAAGATAGCGTATTCCAGTTCGCAGCACGGTAGCCCAGATATTTTTATTTACGACACCGTGACTCGTCAACACGAACGCATTAGCACACACTACGCAATTGATACCGAGCCAAACTGGGGTCCTCGTGGGGAAAGCTTTTTGTTTACTTCAAGTCGTTCGAGAAAACCGCAAATTTTTCGCTATAGTTTACTTGATCAATCGTTGACTCGTATGACCTTTGAGGGAGACGAAAATGCGAATGCCAGCTACGACCCAGAAGGCAAAAACATCGTGTTGGTTCACGATGGTGGCAACATTGTACTAATGGATCCGGAAAGTAGAGAGCTAATGTGGCTTACTAACGCAAAATTTGATGAGTCTCCTAGTTTTTCTCCCAATGGAGACATGGTATTGTATATGACCGAACAGGGCTTTGAGCCAACAATGATTGTTGCTTCAATCGATGGCCGTGTTCGGACAAGGGTAGAATTCGTACAGGGTGACGTACGCGAGCCGGCGTGGTCACCTTTAAGAAGATAAAATGACACGGCAAAATAAAACAAATCATTCCTGGAGTGACACTATGAATCGTAAAATCGGCCTCATGCTAACCATATTGATGAGCCTTATACTTACTGCTTGCGCTAGTAAAAATAATGAGCAAGTTACTGATCCCGAACCAACAACAACTCCGGTAGCTGAAGTTGACCCTAATGCGAACAATGCGTTTGGGTCTGGTCTTTCTATGGATCAACTTCGTGCGCTTGGCATTACTGGCGATCCACGCGATGAAAAAGTGGTTTACTTTGAATACAACAGCACCGCGATAGACCGCCGTTCTCAAGTTATCTTAGGCGCACATGCGCGTTACTTGGGTCAAAATGCGGGAACTCGCGTAAGCCTAGAAGGGCATGCTGATGAGCGTGGAACTCGTGACTACAATCTGGCTTTAGGCGAACGCCGAGCAAACGTTGTTTCTGACTTCCTAAATTCAGCGAACGCTGGAAGCAATAACCAAACTATTTCTTACGGCGAAGAGCGCCCTGTTGATACTGCTCACACAGAATCAGCTTGGCAGCGAAATCGTCGAGTAGAAGTAAAATACTAATTTGAGTACCCGCGGCCAGTTAGCAGACAAGATCCTTGGATGCTAATTGGCTTGCAAAGCAAAGCTGATTTTACTTTTCTAAAAGCAGCAGCGTTTACTAATATTGAGACTTATGAAGACAGTTAAACTTTCTGTATTCGTTATCGGGGTTGCACTCAGTGCTGCCCCGATTTTTAATTCCGCCTTTGCGCAAGATCGAAACGGCCAAACCTCGGTTATGATCGAATTGCAAACGTTGCGAACTGAGATAGCCGAGCTGCGTGATTTGGTGGAGCGTCAACAGTTTGAAATGCAAAAGCTCAAGCGTTCCGTAGCAAAGCAAAATCAGGGTTTGTCTCAACCTGAAAATGGCGTACGCTTACAGCAATATGACAACCAGAGTTCCTTGAATCCGTTGCCGCCGACTGGTGGAATTGATTCAGTTAGTCAGACAGAGCCAATCAGGCAAGCTTCCCAAGATCCTAATTCCTATTCGGTAGGCACTGGCTCTCAGGTTCAGGGCAGACCAAACAATGGCGTGGAAAGTGACTACTATTCAGCCAGGGGAAATTCGAGCAATGAAAATTCCAGTGTGGTTGGGCAACCGAGTTATCAAAATGAGAGTGCGCCAGCGAACGATTATTCTCAGCTTGAACGCCCAACAGACCTATCCTCCTCAGAGGTTCAAGCGTCGGAATATAACGACGCAAGTAACGGATTAGGCGACACATCAGCACCGCAAGTGGTAGAACGTGAAATTACAGCCGCGCCAATAGAAAGCACTGATTACAGTGACAATGGTCCTGAAATTGTTGAACGCAGTATTTCAACGGCATCAGGCGCCGTGAATGCGCCCGTGTTAAGTCAAGATCAACCCTATAATACTCAGGGTCAACAGATTGAACGTTCTTATGGTGTTGACAATGGTCAGCCAAGCGAAGTAACAAGTCATGGGTCCGCTGCGCAGACCGATATTCAAGCGCATGGCGAGCAATACGAAAACGCGAGCCCAAACCTTCAGACCGGGCGGCCCATACTGGCGGTACCTGTGGAATCTGTGGACAAAACAGTGACTCCATCAAATTCTGGATTAAGCGCTTCTGTGGATGCGGAGGGCGTGAATGCCAACCCGGTAGTCGCATCTCCTGCACAATTTAGCGAAGACGATTTTTATGACCGTGGATTTGGCTTGTTGAAAGAGTCAAAGTACGATGAAGCGGTTAATGTGTTTAAAGAACAGATAGTGCAACATCCAGCGGGCAGCTTAGCGGACGATGCACATTACTGGATTGCCGAAGCCATGTTTATTAACCGTAAGCCAGCTGAGGCGCGTCCGCATCTAAAATCGATCATCAATGATTTCCCTCAAAGCGCTAGGGTTCCAGATGCGATGCTCAAATCCGCCTATATCGAACAAGAAATGGGCAATCTAATAGAGGCGCGAATTCTGTTTCAAGAGATAGTTAGTCGCCACCCATCCTCAAACGCAGCCATTGCAGCTAAAAATAGGTTGTCTAATTTGAAGATCGGACAGTAGCTCATTAATTACGCTTAATATAGTCCACGGTTTGCTAATTTTCGCGGCCAATTCTTAGTCCTAGTGGTTGTTGTTGGAGTAGGTAAGTCGTTACACTTCGCGTTTAACGGCTGGTAGGGGACATGTGTGCCCGACAGCGCTGGCAACGCCAGTGAATTAGAGCCAATTTGGTGTTTTTATGTCTATTCGAATCACAGAAATTTTCTTTTCATTGCAAGGTGAGTCAAACACGGTTGGATTGCCGACGGTGTTTGTCAGGCTGACGGGTTGCCCTATGCGTTGTTCTTACTGTGACACGGCGTACGCATTCCATGGTGGTAAAAAACATGAAATAGAGGATATTGTTCAACAAGTGAAACAATATAAAGCGCGTCACGTAACCGTCACTGGGGGAGAGCCGCTAGCACAGCCTGAGTGTCATCAATTACTTTCCGAGCTGTGTGATCTTGGGTATGAGGTGTCAATAGAAACCGGTGGTGCAATGCCAATAGAGGAGGTTGATTCTAGGGTCTATATCGTCTTAGACGTTAAGACGCCTGCGTCGAACGAAGAACCAAATAATAGATATAACAACCTTGAGCATATTAAAAAGAGCGATTGTTTAAAATTCGTTATTTGTGATCGAGAGGACTACATTTGGTCAAAGACCATGGTGTTAGATCAAAATTTAAGTGAGAAGTGCGAAGTTTTCTTTTCACCGTCTGCTGACGAACTCAATCCGACAAGTTTGGCAGATTGGATCGTGGAGGACCAAATTCCTGTGCGCATGCAAATACAACTTCATAAGCTGCTCTGGGCAGACGAAGCGGGGCGTTAATATGTCAACTCAAAACAATAAGCGAGCCGTTGTATTGGTTTCCGGTGGTTTGGATTCGGCCACGGTCTTAGCGATGGCAAAAGATCAAGGCTATGAATGTTACGCACTTAGTATGAACTATGGCCAGAGGCATCGGATAGAGTTGGACCGTGCGCAGAAAGTAGCACAGTCTAACGGGGCTATCGAGCATCGAGTTGTCAAAATAGATATTGGTGGGTTTGGTGGCTCAGCGCTGACGGATCAAGAAATACAGGTCCCCACCGAAGCGACCGAGGAGATCCCGATTACCTATGTGCCTGCCAGAAATACGGTTTTCTTGTCCGTTGCTCTGGGTTGGGCCGAAGTGCTCGATGCGCAAGCCATTTTTATTGGTGCTAATGCAGTGGATTATTCTGGTTACCCCGATTGTCGCCCAGAATACATCGCTGCATTTCAATCCATGGCCAACCTGGCCACGAAGTCAGGAGTCGAAGGAGAGAATATCAAAATCGAGGCTCCTATCATTGATTTAACCAAATCAGAAATAATTCAGCGTGGCCTTGAGTTAGGCGTCGATTATTCGCAGACCATTTCTTGTTATAACCCCCGTACGGATGGGCAAGTTTGTCATCAATGCGATTCTTGTAGGATTCGAGCGGCGGGATTTGCTGAAGCGGGCTCAGATGATCCAGCAATACGTTAGCTCTCTTTAGAAACTTGATAACGTGAGTCTTGTCTCATTGGCTAGTGAAAAAGTTCTATCCATAGAGGACGCCAATGTTGAGTTTAATGGGCGCGTTGTCTTGCGCGATTGCAGCTTTGAAGTTGGCGCTGGTGAAAACGTTGTTATTGTTGGAAGCAGTGGTAGCGGTAAATCCACATTATTGGATTTGATTGCTGAAGACCACGATTCGCTCTCTAAGACCGTTCGCTCAGCAATGGTGTTACAAGAAGGTGCTTTGCTTGAGCATCTTAATGTGATAGAGAATCTGGAGCTTGTTACCAGATACACCGGCCAGAATTCACCTAGATTGCTCGACAGTACAAAGACAACGGACCTTTTGTCGCAATTGAATATTGATGAAGCACTCCATACGGCACGGGTTTGTGATCTCAGTGGTGGACAAAAGCGCCGAGTAGCAATAGCTAGAGCACTGATCTCATCTCCTGAGCTAATGCTGTTTGATGAACCCGATGCAGGTTTAGATATCGGTAATTTGGCCAATTTGGCGGATACAGTAAGCGCACTGTCGAATGAGCAAGGCAAGACTTGCGTTACGGTTTCTCATAATCCGTTTTATATCGCTCGAATTGCGACAAGAGTATACCTACTTGATTCGGGTAAGTTGAGGCTTCTGGCAGACTGGCCTGACCTGGCCGTGTCTGAGTCGCAAAAGTCTGCTCGCCAATTAGAGTTGCAAGAGTTGTTGATCAATCAAGATGTTTCGCAATGGTACCCAAAGAGTAGTGTCCCAAAGATTAATCAGCAACCAAAGAGCCCATTCACAACGTTAATCAGTCAAAGTCTTGTGGTCATTCGAAGTTTGTTTCATAAGCCTGTTTCCATAATGGACCAGTTCAACATTGCCGTTTACGGTTCTTTCCTTAGCGTATTCAGTGGCTTATTCTTCTTTATTTTGGTTGGGGTAATGCTTGGGTGCACAACGCTTGCTGTCGTTCGAACCTTGGCCGATAGCGCATTGACCGGGTTTGTTGGGTGGTTTATCGATCCGGCGGATTTGGTGAGCATGATGAGGGGGCGATTTGCACTCTATTTGGCGCCAGCCGTTGGTGGAATGCTGTTTGTGGCGAGGTCAGGCACTATGATTTCTAATTGGATAGGGGAAATGGTGCGAACTCAGCAAATCAGGGCATTGGATTTATTGCATGTGCCGACAAAGCAATATCTGGTTGCACCAACCGTTGTCTCTCTCTTTTTTAGTATGACGGTTATCTTATTAGTGTTTTGCGTATCCGTCTGGTTAGGCGGCGTGATCGCGGCACAACACTTATTTGATATGGGCAATGCGTATGGAACCATGTTGATCACTTGGGAAGACATCAGTCATTCAAAGTTTTGGATGAAAACGGTACTCTACAGTGGAGTTGTGTCTATCATTGTGAGTGCTCTCGCTTTTGCGCCAAAGAAAAGCGCACATCAAGTTAATATTCACACGACTAAGGGTATTATCTACTCAACATTGAGCATCGCGATGGGCGAAATGCTCTTGATTCTGCTTTAAAGTCAATTCTGCGGTAGAGACAGTCAAAAAGCGCAAGAAATCGATAAAGAAATTGCTAAAAAAGGTTGACCAACCCCACATTTGGCAAGATAATCACGCCTCGTTTGAACAGCAGTCTTTTCAAACGAATTTTTTGAATATTTGGGGCGTTAGCTCAGTTGGTAGAGCATCTGACTTTTAATCAGGTGGTCGCGCGTTCGAATCGCGCACGCCCCACCATTCAAAGAAAAAACAAACCGCCGAAAGGCGGTTTTTTTTTGCCTGCAACATGATGGACTTTCTCTTACTACACTCTATCGGGTTTGCAAGGCGGTATCGGCAAATTGTAATATGAATTTCTTTAACTCCGACGTATATCTAAGAGGGTGCCATGAAGATTCATTACTTAGAAGTTGTAACTGACAATGTTGATATCACTTGTACTCACTATGAGAGTATTCACTCCGTCTCTTTTGGTGAGCCTGATGTCCGTCTTGGAAACGCGCGTGTGGCTGAACTCAAAGGTGGGAGTTTAATAGGCATCAGAGCGACTATGAGTGATCAAGAAAATCCGGTCATCAGGCCCTATTTTTTGGTTTCAGATATTGATGCGGCTATCGATATTGCGCAAACCATGGGTGCGATTTTGCTGCACCCAGCATTGGAAATACCTGATTTGGGGCAATTTGCGATTTACGAGTTAGGTGGTATTCAATATGGTCTTTGGCAGTTGTGATGTAATAGGCACGCTATTTTCCAATCGATATAGTTCATGTTTTCAGCCTTTCGGTGATCTATGCTTCGCACGTTCATTCGCGTTTTGATTTGTTTATTAAGTACTTGGCTATGTGCTGCTCATGCTCAGTCTGTCCTAACTCAATTTCCACCAAAAATTAACCCTGAGGGACGGTACGTATTTTATTCACATGGCTATATTGTCGAAGGCGATAATCCCACGCCGAGAAACTCGCGATGGGGTACCTACGAATTTCCACGTATTAAGTCTGATTTAGCCGATCATGGTTATCATTTAATTGCGTACCACCGAGGAAAGAACACTGATCCAAGAGAACACGCGCAAGAGCTTGTTACGCAAGCCCAAAGGCTCATCAAGCAAGGTGTTAAGCCGGAAGCAATCACATTTATTGGATTTTCTCGGGGCGGGTACATTACTATCTTGGTGTCTAATCTCCTTCGGTTAAAAGACGTGAATTTTGTTTTGTTGGCCGCGTGTGGAGAGAGTATTACGGCTACCGAGTCGGTGGAGCTTTATGGCGAGGTACTGTCGGTGCATGAAACGTCGGATGATTTAGTCCTTCCTTGCCAAGCGCTCGCAGCTCGCAGCAGTAACATTTCAAGCTTTGAAGAGATTCTCATCTCCACAGGGAAAGAGCATGGGGCATTCTATCAGCCGATTCCAGAATGGTTGCAGCCCGTTAAGCAGTGGGTAAATCGCACTATGTGAGATGACAAAGGCGAAAATTTCAATAGGTAAAAGTCGAATGGCGAGCGCAAAGGCAGGCGACACCTAATCAAGGTCCGTATGAGAGTAGAGGCGTGTTTATGGTCGCACAATAACGGTGGAATTCAGCGCGCTCTAAAAAGAGTGGAATTTTGGTGTAGTTTGATCCCATAGTTAATAGTGGTCATGTGGTTACCCCGCTGCAAAACACGAAGGAGGGGTGTTAGGGCATAAGGAGGCGCAGGAAAAAGGTGGCATATGAAACTAAGTCTACAAGACATCACGGTTGGGGATCTAAATAGCACTGGAATTCTGATTCTGTCAAAATTTGTGCGTGAATTACATGAACACAATGGGGATGTAATAAAGCTTCAAGACCCCGAAGTTCTGCTGAAAGTAGCCAATCGCGCTGCGACAGTCGACAATTCACAGTTGAGAATTTTGTATGAGAGGCTCAAATTAGAACTTAGAAATCAGCTCAATTCTTCCGTACCAAACCATGGCGACATCGGTACATCATTGATTCAGCCTAGCTTGAAAGCTCGTATTGAAGATCGTAAAAAAGAGCAGTTAAAGAGGTCGTCTCTATTTTGACCCTGTTTTAAAGTTGGGTATAGAGTTCAAAACCAGACTGATAATAGAGCTTAATGGCCGTTATAAATTCGTCTCCGACCCACGTGGTTCGGTCAACGACAAAAGTGGCTTTACCGGCGTCACTTTTAAGTGCGGCCGCAATTTTTTCGTTCATATTTTGCGCACTGAATAAAACATCTCCACTTGAAAAAGGAACTGTTTTTACAAGCCATTCATTCACGCTTATATCGTCAAAGCTTGCCTGCAGTATCTCCGGAACCGCCTGAGTGTTAACCCAGCGTTCTTCAACCGCTAACGGTGCGGAATTCGAAAAGTGGATCGTTTCTAAGTAGAGCGCTTTTTCTTGGTCTTCGATGTTCAGCTTGGCTCGTATATCACTCGGCGGTATTTCACGTTTTTTGCAAACAAGCTCATGCCGATATTGATCGCCTTTGGCTTCGACCTGTTCTCTGATTATGGGAATCTCGAATTTCGCATATCGAACGGGCATTGCACAAACTCGTGTTCCGCCCTTGCGTTTGCGTATGAGGAGTCCTTCGTCTGCAAGTGCTTGTAACGCTCGGTTGATCGTGGTTCGAGCACAACCGTATTCAGTTGATAGATCTTTTTCTGCTGGAATCAGCGCGCCAAGACTCCACTCACCATTTTCAATTCTCGTTCGAATTGACTCTCGTACGCTGTGATGTGAGTGATTGGTCATAGTGCTTTTCGGAGTTTGCTGATGGTATCTTTATATCTAATTGAAATGTCAGAGTGTTTAATGTGGGATCCTGCTTTGACCATGTGTCTACCTGCAGCCCAAACGTCGGTGACAATATCATCAGATGACGCGAATATCCAAGTATCTAAGATCGTATCCGAGTCGAGTTCGATTAACATCGGGTGTTGATCATCAAGGGCCACTAAATCAGCCAGGGTTCCTATTTGAATTGCGCCACTATTGCGACCTAACGCAGTAGCGCCCCCTAAGGCCGCTCGCTCATATAGAAAACGTCCGTTGGACGAAGTTGTGTCATCGGTAAGCACCACTCTTCGTTGATCTCGTAGTCGTTGCGACACTTCTAACATTCTGAGCTCTTCACTTAAAGCAATTTTGACGTTGGAATCAGAACCAATGCCAAACCTGCCGTTTTGTTCAACGAAAGATTTGGCATCAAAAATTCCGTCCCCAAGGTTGGCCTCTGTGATGGGACACAGGCCTGCGATTGCATTTGCATTTGCCATGTCTCTTATTTCATCGTTATTGGCGTGAGTTGCGTGTATCAAGCACCAACGATCATTAACGTCCAGATTATCAAGTAGCCAGCGTACAGGAGGGCTCCCTAGGTAGGAGGACACTTCATCTACCTCATTTTGTTGCTCTGCAATGTGGATGTGAATTGGTGTCTCATTTGATAGGCTCGAGACTAGATGAAGTTGTTCTGATGACACGGCTCTCAAGGAATGAGGGGCAACACCTAACACGAAGTCATTGGGCAGTTCGGAGAGCTTTGTGTTCAAGGTGCTATGCAAAAATTCGAATTCATCCATTGAGCAGCCAAACCGCTGCTGACCTGAATTTAACGCTCTGTTATCGAGCCCCCCACGAGTGTACAGAACGGGTAAGTGAGTGTAGCCAATGCCGGTTTCCATAGCGGAGCGAAACAGGCAGGCGGACATTTCATCTACTTGATCGTATCTTTGGCCAGCGGGTCCGTGGTGCAGGTAATGAAACTCAGCCACTGAGGCGTAACCACTCTCAAGCATTTCCATTTGCACCATCGCTGATATTGACACCACGTCTTCGGGAGTCAGTAATTCCAAGAAACGATACATGACTTGTCGCCAAGTCCAAAAATCATCGAAGGGCTTATCGCTGCTTTTTTCAGCCAATCCCGCCATGGCGCGTTGAAAGCTATGACTGTGAAGATTTCCAATTGATGGCAACAGCACACCATACGCATTTTGCGGCATGACACTTGCGTCCGAGATTGCGGATATCTTGCCGTCAGAATCTATGTCAATTGAGACGTTCTTTCGCCAACCAGAGGCGGTGAGAGCTTGCCTTGCGAATAGGGTGGTTGTCATTTGATTGATTATGTATTTATAATATGTGCATACATAATAATTGCCTCTCCTTCTTTTTTCAATGACAAGCTCCGAACACACTGACATTCTCTATGTTGATTGCGTGGTCGCAACCATGCAAAAAGGGCAGCCTAACTACGGCTTGATCGAGGGGGCAGGCATTGCCGTTTCTGGTGGCAGAGTGCAATGGGTAGGATTAGTCAAAGAAGTCCCAAGGGCTTTCGTCGGATATGCCAAGGAGTCATTAAATGGCAAGCTCGTTACTCCTGCGTTGATAGATTGTCATACGCATCTTGTATTTGGTGGTAACCGAGCGGGAGAGTTTGAGCTAAGGCTTAAAGGCGCCAGTTACGAGGAAATTTCTCGACAGGGCGGAGGCATTGTGTCAACCGTTAACGCGACACGTGCCGCGTCAGAAGATCAATTATTTGAAACAGCATTAATGCGTTTAGACTCGCTTCTTAGTGAAGGCGTTGCGGTGGTTGAAATTAAATCAGGCTACGGGCTTACTGTTAAAGACGAAATCAGAATGCTAAAGGTCGCTCGTCAATTAGAACAATCACGCAAAGTGAAAATTGTCACAACGTGGTTGGCGGCCCACGCCATACCAAAAGAGTATGCCGGCAGATCAGACCAGTATATCGATGACGTTGTCATCGCCGGTTTGCACGAGGCCGCAGCTAAAGGGTTAGTCGATGCCGTAGATGCGTTCTGCGAAGACATTGCGTTTTCCAACGAGCAGGTCGAAAGAGTGTTTAAAGAGGCACGCACACTCGGCTTACCTGTGAAGTTACACGCTGAACAATTAACCAATCAAGAAGGGGCGTTGTTGGTGGCTCGATACGAGGGACTGTCCGCCGATCATCTTGAATACCTTGCTGATAAAGACGTTTCGACCTTTGCCAGATCCGGTGCCGTTGCGGTCCTCTTGCCTGGTGCCTATTACACACTAAACGAATCTCAAAAGCCGCCGATAGACACCTTGCGAGCGCAGGGCGTGGATATCGCTGTGGCAACAGACTGTAACCCCGGTAGCTCACCAATTTCCTCGCTACTAACGGCAATGAACATGGCGTGTAACCAGTTTGCATTGACACCCGAAGAGGCTTTGGCTGGAGCCACACGATGCGCCGCTAGTGCGCTAGGTTTGTCTGAAGACTATGGAACCATTGAATCAGGTAAAAAAGCAGATTTTTGCCTATGGAATGTGGAGCACCCCGCTGAGCTAACGTATTGGGTAGGCGGAAATCCACTAACGCGACGAATACATTTTTAGGAAAACAACATGACGATCATATTGACACCCGGCCAGGTCTCTCTTGAGCAACTGGAGGACTTTTTTGAAGGTGAGGCGTATTTTGAGCTCTCACCTGATAGCGCGGCACTTATTGAAAAAGGCGCTTCTAGATTGCGTGAGCGCATCAAAAGCCAAGAAACAATCTATGGCGTAAATACCGGCTTTGGCAAGCTCGCCTCGGTTCGTATTGACGACGATAAATTAGCACAGTTGCAAAGGAACTTGGTCCGCTCACATTGCGCGGGCTTTGGTGATCCTCTGCCCACAAAGGTCGTTAGGTTAATCATCGCATTAAAATGTTTGTCTTTAGGGCGCGGTGCTTCAGGTGTACGCCTCGAGGTTGTGACCCTACTGCAAGATCTTATTAAGTTTGACATCATTCCAGTGATTCCCGCACAAGGGTCCGTTGGTGCATCTGGCGATCTGGCACCCTTAGCTCATATGGCCGCCGCTCTCATTGGCGAAGGCGAGGTGTTTTATAAGGGTGTCCGAATGGCGTCAAACAAAGCCCTGAGTTCGGCTGGGCTGACACCGATTGTTCTACAAGCAAAAGAAGGTTTGGCATTGCTAAATGGTACTCAAGCCTCTACGGCACTTGCCTTAGCGGGGTTGTTTGGGGCTTGGCGTTTGACCATTGCATCCATCACGACGACCGCGCTTTCCATCGATGCAGCCATGGGATCAAGTGCGCCGTTTCACGATGAAATTCATCAGTTGCGTGGTCATCAAGGTCAAATAAGCAGTGCCGGTAGGCTTAGGCAGCTGTTAGCGGGCTCGGAAATTCGGATGAGTCATCAGGAAGGTGACGAACGAGTTCAAGACCCGTATTGCCTAAGGTGCGCGCCACAAGTTATTGGCGCTTGCATGGATCAACTAACGTTTGCTGGTCGGGTGCTTGAGACTGAATCTAATGCAGTAACCGATAATCCGTTGGTGCTATCGGACGGTCAAATTGTATCAGGAGGCAATTTTCATGCCGAACCGGTTGCGCTGGCCGCAGATCAAATTGCGTTATGCATCTCAGAAATAGGGTGCATTTCACAACGACGTGTTGCCCTATTAGTGGATCCAGCGCTTAGTTTTGGTTTGCCCGCATTTTTAGCACCAGACCCCGGCCTAAAATCTGGATTGATGATTGCGGAGGTCACATCGGCCGCTTTGATGAGTGAAAACAAAGCGCTTGCAAACCCAAGGTCAGTTGATTCAACACCAACTTCAGCTAACCAAGAAGACCACGTGTCCATGGCTTGCCACGCTGCTAGAAGGCTGCTTGAGATGAATAAAAATCTATCGGCAATACTCAGTGTTGAGGCGATGGCTGGTGCGCAAGGCATCGAGCTGAGAGCTCCGTTGACCACCAGTAAAAGTTTGCAGGAGGCGATTGAATGTATTCGAAAACGCTGCCCAACCTTGAATGATGATCGTATGGTCAGTGCCGACATTGAAGCGCTCGCAGACCTTCTTCGCAATTCAACCGAACTGGTTGTGTTTGGCGAAACCCAACGGCTGACATTGAGCTAATGAACGCCGTTGAGGTAATACAGGGGTCAAGCCCCGTCATTCTCGGTCAACCACACTCAGGAACGTTTGTGCCTGAGGAAATTTACGCGCAGCTAAACGACGTTGGGCGACAGCTATTGGATACGGATTGGCACATACCCGCGCTGTACGAAGGCTTGCTGAAAAATGCGACTGTGGTTAGGGCGAATTTTAGTCGTTATGTGATCGACGCAAATAGAGACCCCAGTGGGGTTAGTCTCTATCCGGGTAAGAGCACCACGGATTTGGTGCCCATGACCACCTTTGATGGGGCATCTATTTGGCTTAACAAGCCTGATTCGGATTGTATTGCGCGGCGGCGGCGAGACTTTCATGAGGTGTACCATCGAAGCTTGCAAGCCGAGATATCTCGGTTAAAAGAGCATCATAACGACGTGCTTTTATATGATTGCCATTCAATTAGGTCTGAAATCCCTTTCTTATTTGATAACGAACTTCCGGTATTAAATATTGGAACCAATCTGGGACAGACGTGCACGCAGAAAATCAGCCAAGACGTTGAAGCAATTTGTCGGAGTAACAACGACTACAGTCACGTCATCAATGGGCGCTTCAAAGGCGGGTGGACCACGCGTCATTATGGCAGGCCCGAGACTGGTGTGCATGCTTTGCAAATGGAATTGGCACAACGAGCCTATTTAAAAACAGAGCGGCCTCCATTTGAATTCGATGAGGCTAGGGCTTCTGCGCTGCAGTCATTGCTTGCAGACGTACTAAATTCAATAGAAATGAATCTACAAACAATGAGTAAGACAGAGGCAAAACCCAGCGCGGTGTAATCTGTGCATCAACCAGAGTAATAGACATGAATCAATCCTTAGATACAAAACGAAATATTAAGAGTCCCATTGGGAGTGAATTGACGTGTAAGTCATGGGCTACGGAAGCTCCGTACCGGATGCTGCACAATAATCTTGATAGAGAAGTCGCTGAAAATCCTGATGAACTGGTTGTTTATGGAGGAATTGGCAAGGCAGCGAGAACATGGAAAGATTTTGACTCGATCGCGGATACGTTAAAAAACCTTGAGGAAAACGAAACCTTGTTGGTTCAGTCCGGAAAGCCGGTGGGTGTGTTTAGGACTCACGCGGATGCGCCTCGAGTGCTCATCGCGAACTCCAACTTAGTACCTCATTGGGCTAATTGGGATCATTTTAATGAGCTCGATAAAAAAGGACTCATGATGTACGGGCAAATGACCGCCGGTTCTTGGATTTACATTGGCAGTCAGGGAATTGTGCAAGGCACCTACGAGACCTTTGTGGAGGCTGGTCGTCAACATTTTGGTGGAAACCTGAGTGGTAAGTGGATCCTAACCGCTGGTCTTGGTGGTATGGGCGGCGCGCAACCTTTGGCCGCGGCAATGGCTGGCGCCTGTTGTTTGGCGATAGAATGTGATCCACAAAGCATCGAGTTTAGATTACGTACTCGATACGTGGACGAAAAGGCAGACACACTTGACGAAGCGCTTGAAAAAATCAACCGTTGGACGGCGGCCGGAGAGGCTAAGACTGTCGCTTTATGCGCTAACGCAGCCGATATCTTTCCCGAACTGGTTAAGCGAGGCATAAAACCCGATATCGTCACCGATCAAACATCGGCACATGACCCATTAAATGGGTATCTACCGCAAAACTGGACGATCGAAGAGTGGAAGCTCAAGCGTGTGTCTGCTCCCGAAGAAGTGGTCGCCGCGGCGCGGGCCTCCATGAAGGTTCACGTGAAAGCAATGCTGGATTTCTGGCACCAAGGAATTGCGACTCTCGACTATGGCAATAACATCAGACAAGTCGCCTTTGAAGAAGGATTGGAAAATGCGTTTGATTTTCCAGGCTTTGTACCGGCTTATATCCGGCCATTGTTTTGTCGCGGAGTCGGCCCATTTCGATGGGTTGCGCTTTCAGGAGATCCAGAAGACATCTATAAGACAGATCAAAAAGTAAAAGAACTGATGCCAGATGATAAGCATCTTCATCGTTGGTTAGACATGGCTCGCGAGCGTATAGACTTCCAAGGTCTACCAGCACGTATATGTTGGGTTGGTTTGGGTGATCGTCATCGTCTTGGACTGGCATTTAATGAGATGGTCAAAAATGGAGAGCTGAGCGCTCCGGTTGTGATAGGCCGTGACCACTTAGACAGTGGGTCGGTTGCCAGTCCGAATAGAGAAACGGAATCCATGAAAGATGGTTCGAGCGCGGTTTCCGATTGGCCACTGTTAAATGCGCTACTCAATACGGCATCTGGTGCAACTTGGGTCAGTCTACATCATGGTGGTGGGGTTGGAATGGGGTTCTCTCAGCACTCAGGGATGGTAATTCTTGCCGATGGTACGGACGACGCTGCCAGACGCTTGGAGAGAGTTCTCTGGAACGACCCGGCGACTGGCGTTATGCGTCATGCGGATGCGGGCTATGAGGAAGCCGTGGAATGCGCAAACGACAATGGCTTACATTTGCCTGCTATTTTGTAGCATCATTGCGGCGTTTCTAAGGAAAAACGCCGCAACTTCCCCGCTTTTTGTTACCAAAACGCCGCTGATCCCAGCCCTCATTGGAAATATGAGGACTTCTTAACTGCATTTTATTCGTTTTGTCTGATTTATAGAGGACTTATGTTGCTTTGACTTTGCGGAGCGATCGTAGATTATTTCGAAAGCTCCAAACTGACAGTATTTTACAGTCTAGACGCGATCATATTTGTTAGTATGCGCACCGTTTTACTAGACAGATTGTGGAATATAATGAATAAATCAAAGTTATTTCAGCGTAACGCGCTGTATCTCGCGATGACGACTGCGGCTGTGACGAGCTCGTTTTCAGTGGCTCAAGAAGCTGATCTTGATCGATTAGAATCCGCTCAAGCTGACTCTTTTCAACAGGTAGAAGCCGAAGAACTTTTCCTTGATGAGTTGATTGTGACGGCGCAAAAAAAATCAGAGAGTGTTCAAGATATTCCAATTGCCATTGCCGCTTTTTCAGACGATCAGTTAAACGCGTTAGGCGTGACTCAATCCGGAGAGCTCGGGCAATACGTTCCTGGCTTAGAGATCGGTAACTCCAGTGGCGAAGGCAGTCAATTGTTATTATTTTTACGTGGCGCAGGCCTCAATGATCTCAACACCAATAACGCTGGGCCTGTGGGATTGTATTCCGATGAGGTCTACGTGAGTTCACCTGCATTGAGTCCGTTTCAGTTGTTTGATGCTGAACGGGTGGAGGTTTTAAAAGGCCCTCAAGGCACAATTTACGGTCGTAATACGACGGGTGGCGCCGTTAAGTTTATTACCAAAAAGCCCACTCGAGAAACCCGTGCATCCGGGCGTTGGCGTTTTAGCAACCACGGTAAGTCTGTGATTGAAGCGGCCGTCTCCGGCGCTATGTCTGAAACGGTGAGCGCTCGATTGGCCGTTTCTAAATCCGATTCGGATGGCTATGGGAAAAACCTGCTTGATGGCTCTACCGTCAACGGCAGCGACAATACCGCCTACCGCGCACTGGTAGCGATTGAGCCTAACGAAAAAACAAGGATCTTAGTCAATTTGCATGGCGCAAAGGTAGATTCACCGAACAGTAGTTTTAGCCCACTAGGTACGTTGGACCCAGTTACAGGCGAAACATGCAGTGATCGACGAATTTCCAACAATGAATGCGTGGATCGACTCGGTTACCGATCTCCAGACAATGAGTTGGACGGTAACTACAATGGCATTGGTCGAATCAACCTCGATTCGGTCGGTGGTTACCTTCAAGTGGACTATGATGTTACTGATGACACCACATTTACCTCTGTCACATCGTATGACGACCTAGAGCGTGCCCTGCCTGAAGAGGCGGACGGCGGTCCCGGTAGTTTACTTCAAACGGAATATGGGGTTGATTCTCAAACCTTCAGTCAAGAATTTAGACTTGCTGGCGCAACGGATAGGGTTGATTGGCTTGCTGGGATTTTTTACCTTAATGAAGACCTAGTTCAAGACCAAACCATCGATCTTTTTCGATCGTTTAGAACTCTCACAGGTGGGCTGGCGGACTTGGACGGCAGCGCGGCCGGCGCGCCGATTTTGTTTGCTCGTTCAGTAAACGAACAGAACCTAGAAACAACGGCAGCGTACGCACAAGCAAACTATCGAGTAAATGATCTTTGGTCTTTTACAGTGGGTGGCCGTTACACCGATGAAACGCGAACGTTTAATGCCAATGCCGTTTTAGAGGAACCTGAAACGTTTGGGCCAGCTCCGGTTGAGGTTTATAACTTCCCTGGTCTAGAAACCAGTGCTAGCAAATTTTCGTACCGACTTGGTGCAGAATTCAGACCCAACTACACGACCCTATTTTACGGATCCATTGCCAGCGGATTTAAAAGTGGAGGCTTTAATGGCGGCTTTCTAAACCTTGATCCTGAAATAGCTCGATTGCAGCTTGAAGCGTTTGATCCTGAGTTTGTGACTGCCTATGAACTGGGTGTCAAAGCGGACTTTTTCAATTCTAAGATGAGATTGAATGCGTCTGTGTTTTTAAACGACTTCAAAGACCTGCAAGTCTTCACGTTGATCAACAACGGTACACTGCCAGTACTCGTCCTTGATAACGCCAGTAACGCGCAATCTAGTGGTATCGAATTGGATTTTTCAGCGATTTTAATGCCGGGTCTAAGTGCTAACTTGAACGCGTCATTTATCAGTAGTGAACTGGAAAACTTTGTCGTTGAAAGTACCGGCCAAGATTTCTCTGGTAACCGCTTAGCGCAGACGCCAGAAACATCAATCAGTGGCTATTTAAACTATGAATATGATCTAGCCAACGGCGGTTATCTGACAGCGCAAGGTGGCTTTGCGTATAAGGACGATTTGTTTTTCTCCACTGAGAATAACCCATTGGTTGGCCAATCAGCCTACACAATAGTCAGCAGCCGGATTGCCTACACTAATCCATCAGAGCGATGGACTATCGCACTTTTTGTTAACAACCTAACCGATGAACGTTATCTGACTAACGTATCTGATATTAGAGATATTACCGCGTCATACGTGCGTACTTTTGGCACACCACGTACGTACGGGTTGGAATTGTCTGTCGACTTCTAGTCGTGAATTGAACGTCTACATTTGCATTGTGTAGACATCAGTTTGACTTAACTATGGAGAAAACGATGAATATGAAAATTACAGTGATGGCCACCATGCTTGGCTTGATTATAACGTCTGCCTTCGCTAACGCGGCCGAGGTGCGGTCTTTGTCACGCGAAGTGAAAAGTGCGTTTGATGGAGACGTGGTTTGGACGGTGTACATTGAGTGCGCAGGCGTCACCGAAGAACGGGCAATTGAGCGAGCGCAAGATAGTCGCAAATGGTGTGCCGAAGACTTACCGACCATGTGCTCACGGCAAAAAGTAAAGGTCGCGAAGAAAGTGTGTGGCACTCATTACGAACGTTTGGTTAGTGAATACAGAGTAGAGAAAGCCAAAGCCGAGGCAATGGCCGGCGGAAAATAGTGGTTGTCTATGACCCGTTTAGCCAGTAGCGGTATGAGTGCAGCAACGTAATAGGTTGGTTAATATAACTAGCGTGAGAGAAAACAAAGAGGCCCTTCGTGATGTTCACTAAGGGTCTTTTTTAGTCTAAGCTTCCTGTGTGGACATGCTAATTGTGCCGTGTTAAAACTTGAGTAAAAATGGAAGTGTGAATTAGAAGGCTCTTGATGCCGTTTGAATTTGCTACCCTTTAGGCGGAGATATAGAACTCAGGGTAAAATGGCATGCAATAGCGGAGTCAGTGCAAAACCTAACGTCCGATTGAAGATCAAAAGGGTTATCAAGTGTGCGTAGTGCAGTGTTGATGCACTAAAAAGTGTTACGACTCCCACTAATGTCTCGCCTCTAAATACTGCTTAGATAAAGGAAACACAGATGTCAGAACAAGAATTACGATCAATAGCCAGTCAGCTGTCTTGCCCTAGTGGCGAAGTTGGGCTTGAGGTTGGCAACAAAATGAATGAACTGAACGAATTTATCACACGCAAAACCATCGAAGCCCTTTCTGCACAAGAGACTGAATCAATCGTGGAAATTGGGCCCGGGAACGGTTGTCTTTCGTTGCCACTCATCGACGCCATAGGCGTTGATGGCCATTATTGTGGGATCGAGATGTCAGATGCAATGGCCGCTGAGCTTAACCGAACACTGTCGAATACAAAGTGCAACGTTGACGTGGTCTACGGTGATTGTTTGGAGGTTAACTTAGAGACAGAAAGTGTCGACGGTATTTTAGGCGTCAACGTTCTTTACTTTATTGAGGATTTGGGATTATTTTTCAGTCATATATCTGACTGGCTTAAGGTAGGCGGTAGGGCGGTGTTTGGCATTCGATCCGATACAGCGTTAAAGGGCATTCCGTTTACTCAATACGGATTTAACATTCGCACCACTGATGAAATAAAATCATTCATGAATGAAGCCGGCTTTGGCTTTGTTAAATCGTTTCGTTACGATGAAGGCATGAGCCCCTTTGGTGATACGATGATACCCGTTGATTCTGTGATTATTGTTGGTGAAAAGATTCAAACACATAAATAAGTAAACCTCAGTACGTGCTCGATAAAGAGATACTTTGAGCAATCAAGTTGATAATTAATTATGGAAAAACAGATTCAGGAACTTCTTAAGAACCAAAAAGAACAACTGGCTATTCAAAGAGAGTCTTTGGAAATTCAGAGGCAGCTCTTCGCAATGACCGAAGTTCAATTCAAAAGAGCTGAAGAGATTAATGATCGTGCAGCGGAAATTCAGGATAAAGCCCATAGTCTACAGAAAGGCGCAAAACTCATTCTATTAAGCCTTATTCCAATAGGCCTAATTGCCATTGGGATAATTCTCTGGGGATGATGACTTCCCGTACATCTTGTTAATAAACGTGTGGCGCGTAAACGACTCTGAGCCCATCAACTAGAATGATAATCAAGTGGCTAATTGCTTTTAATGATTAACCATCAACGGATCTATCTAATTATCTGGATTACTCAGTTTAGAAGAATACAAATGCAACGATATTAGTAGTTATGAATATAAATATTACGCAGCTCGGAGATTGGGTAAGCCTCGTTTTCTATGTCTTGGGAATTGTTTTCGGAGGCCTTGTAGTAAATTTGGTGGCTAAGCAAGATGGCATTCATGTTGCCCGAAAGACGGCCTTCGGCACTCTTTTGGCATTTGTTCCGCCTCTGTGTTTAATCTATGTATGGTTTTTGCTTAAATCAAAACAAGCAGAAAGTTGACGATGGAAGTAGATATGGTGGCCATGAATGGCCGGATAGTGTATTCGTTTATCGGATTCACGGGTGTAAGGAGAAGGTCGATTGAGCTGGCAAGATAGAGTTACTGAAAATTTGAATACCATTGAAGTGTTTATCCAAGATGCCTCACATGCGTATTTCCCCGTGAAGATCTTGGGCTGGCTTGTGTTGTTTTTCGCATTAATCGGAACGAATATCATTGCAATTTGTAAGTGGCCGATATCACGTTGGTTTAGAGCGTATGCTAAAACGGATTCGATTGATGGTATGCCACTTAACGTTTTCAATGAAATCGAACTGAACAATGTGTTGGCTCGAGAGCGATTGGTTTTGGTGGACTTTTGGGCTCAATGGTGCGGGCCGTGTTTACTAATGAATAGAGCAATAAATGATTTGGCACAGACTTATAAACAGCAAATTATTGTTGTTAAAGTTGATGTTTCACTTGATGCAACACTCAGTAAAAAGCAGGCGGTTAGGGGGCTTCCCACGGTGGTCTTATTCAAAAATGGGGTCGAAGTTACTAGGAAAAGCGGATCACTGACAAAGAAGCAATTATCTGAAATAATAGAAAAACACGGGTGAGAGGTAGAAAGGGAGTTGCGATTGTTTTATTCAGCATTGATTTCTATCCTAGTTTGGCGCAACAGAAAAAGTTAGTTAGGGTAGGGCGCTAGATGTCTGAGGTGCTGGGTTTTTAGTTGGTTGTTGTGATTGGTTTTGTGTCGCCGTTGGTGCATTGAAATAGAACATTGAACAGGTTTAAAAAGAAATCAAATTTCGACTCTAGGTTGTTAGGAGATTCAATTCGACAATAGGAATCATTAGGATCAGCGATATAGGCACCTTTGGTATAGATGTGTCTGTCGGTGCTCTTGTGTTATCCGCATGAGGTACTTTTACATGAAGGAACTGTCGGCAAAGATGCGTTGGAAATGCGTTTCTATCGGCTCTGGAATCACAGTTAATCGAATGCCTACTCGATTGCTGAGTGCTTATGCCTGAACAACACTTAATCGTCTTTGATGACGTGTGCAAATTTTGTAATGGCGCCGTAAATTTCATTATTAAAAGAGATCCTGATGCCCTTTTTGTTTTCACACCCACGCAATCTGATTTGGCACAAGCAAAATATCAAGAACATAAAATTGATAACATTGGTATAGACACCTTTTTACTCATTAAAAACAATGAATGCTATTTGTTTTCTAAGGCTGTATTGGAAATAGCCAAAGACGTAAACGGTTTATGGTACTTGTTTGGGATTTTTAAGATCATCCCGACGCCTATTCGTGACTACTTTTATACATTATTTGGCAGTCATGATGAATGCATGATTCCTTCTCAAGAGAATAGACATCGTTTCGTTGACCGCTAACTGTTAGGGGGAACTAAATTGAGGCTCATTATCCGCAAAGAAGAACACAATGACTTTCAAGCTATTCATGACGTTACAACCGCAGCGTTTCTTGAGGCGCCACACGCTGAACATACTGAACAATTGATAGTTAAGGCACTCCGAGACTCGCAGGCGCTGTCCATTTCTCTTGTTGCAGAAGATCGAGAGCAAATCATAGGGCACGTGGCGGTGTCTCCAGTTACTATTTCTGATGGCGCTAATGGGTGGTATGGGCTGGGACCGATCTCGGTTGCTCCTAGTAGGCAAGGCAAAGGGATAGGCTCTGAATTGATGAACGTGGCTTTAGAAGAATTGAAAAATATTAAAGCAAAAGGCTGCGTTTTGCTTGGAGACCCTAATTATTATCATCGCTTTGGCTTTAAGCCTCTGGATAACTTAGTGCTTCCCGGTGTGCCACTGGAGTATTTTCAAGCGCTTATTTTGCGAGGTGATTGCCCACAAGGGTCCGTCTCCTTCCATGAATCGTTTTTAGTGCGGGGTTGATAAGACTGTCGTTGTTGAATAACGTTGTTGAACAACGTTGTTGCAGCGAGCCAAAAACAGCCGACAAGATCGGCTCTATATTAGTTGAAGAATCATGAAAGTTTACCTAGATGATGAACGAGTAACTCCGGAAGGATGGCATCGAGTTTACTGGCCAGTTGAGGCGATTGAGCTTTTGAAAAGTGGGGTTGTTAGTGAGCTAAGTTTAGATCATGATCTAGGGGATGATGATCGAGGAACCGGCTATGATGTTGTGCTTTGGATTGAAGAAGCGGTCGTAGTTGATAACTTCCTCCCACCGAAAATGACAGTTCATTCCGCTAATTCTTCAGCAAGACTGAAGATGGAAGCAGGTATAAGATCAATTGAAGAAAGAGTTTTATCGAAAAACTAGTTCAAGAACGCAAGCGCTGGAAATGCACACACTACTCGGCACTTGCATAGGCGTTTCATATAAAAAACGAGTATTAAATGGATATAGAGACACATTGGAAGTTGGTAAAAGCGACGTTTGAAGAGGGCATGGCTTCATCAAAGCATTGCGCCATTGCGACAGTTGATGCTCAAGGGAACCCTCACATTACGCCGATAGGCTTTTTGTTTTTAGAAAGCCCGACTAAAGCATTTTATTTTGAAGAGTACACGCACTCTATTCCGTTAAATATCATGAGCAATAGAAACCTATGCTTGATGGTGGTGAATAGCGGCTTTATTTATTGGTTCAAATCACTTTTTAAGGGTCAGTTTGTTTCTCCACCTGGATTAAGGCTTTACGGCACAGCGGGAGAGTTGAGGAAAGCGACTTCGAATGAAAGAGATCAATACCTCAGTAAAATAAAATCATCCAAGCGCTTAAAGGGCAATAAGTTAATTTGGCAAGGGCTGGAAAATGTCAGAGAAATATCACTAACCTCATTTAAGCCAATAACGTACCCAAAAATGATGCGTGGTCTATGGCCAATTTCGCAATAAATTAGCAATCACCGCCTTCAGTGCGGGTGAGGTGAAAGCGTGCTCGTTTAATGATATTAGGACGCATGAAAGCAAAGCGGTCGGTGAATACCAATCGGCTCCTAACGACGGGTTTTCATTCTTAGTCAGGTGGTTCGTAGTCCGATGAACTGATTGCCGTCAGAATAAAGTCATCTAAAAGTCATTAGGACGTCAGGCATTTTGACTTTGCTTTTCTTAAAGTATCAACATGTTAGATAACACGTTGATATAAATGGAAAGTAAGCTATGAGTCGTGCTTGTATTACAGTTTTATTGGTTTCTTTAGTCATTACTTTGGTTGGTGCTGCCTACAGTAAGGAAACATCGCCGACCTTGGTGCGCCCGTACTTTGGTGAAAAGCCACCAGGGTCTATACCAACACTCTTTGACCCTAAGCTGGTGTCTCCGGAAGGTCGCTTTGAGGGAGGTGAATTCACACCCGACATGACGGAATTTTACTTCTCTCGGAAAAACGGCAGATACAAACAGCGTAAATTTTTTATTATTCGTCTTGAAGATGGCGTGTGGGGACAGGAAGCTGAAACCGAGATAAGATGGCCGAAATTTTCTAAAGATGGCACTTTGCTTTACGGTGGAAAAGAGTATCGAGAAAGAACCGAATCTGGATGGTCAGAGCCTAAGAGCCAAGGGGAGTTTTTAAAGGATCAGGCGCACGGCATCTCTCTTTCATCCAAAGGGACCTATTATTTCGCTATTTATAAAGAGGAAGACGAGGGACGCGGCAATCTGGGGTACTCACGCCTCATTGATGGGAGTTATGAAAGCCCAGTAAAAATGAGCATCAATATTAATCGAGGGAAGTGGATTGCTCACCCACACATTGCGCCTGATGAGTCGTACTTAATGTGGGATGTGGAGCGAGAAGACGGCCATGGTAAGTCAGATATTTACATCAGTTTTAGGGATAAAAGTGGTTCTTGGTTACCTGCACTAAATATGGGGTCGCTGATCAATACCGGACTTCAGGAAAGTTCGCCACGAGTCACGCACGATGGAAAATATTTGTTTTTTTCCCGAGGTCAATGGAATGTCAACACAGACGGAAGCCGTAATTGGGTAGGAAAAAGCTATTGGGTGAGTACTCAGGTGATTGAAAATCTCAGGCCGAAACACAAGACTGCGGCTAAACCTTGAATCAGACGAGCGAGCGCAGACCATGTTTCAACGAGATCGATCTCACTTGCTTCGTCTGTTCAGATGTGGAGCGATAGATAATCAATCATGACCTACTCCCTTAGAAGGCGTAACCATGCTTAGCAACTTATCCGTTGGGTCAATGCTTCGTGGGGAGTACAGTCAGGTAGTTGAGCGCAGATACTGTTGGTTTAGCACTATGTCACGAACCTTGAGTAAGTTGCTGTGTGCTCCGTTACTGGCGTTTCCTAAGACACTCAACCAGAGTAATTCACCCAGACGTCGGCCTGTATTGTTGCGCGAGACAATCACCAGGTCTTTGTCTTTGTCTATCATCATGAATTGGCCGCCCCAGCCGTCTGTCCAGACTGTATTCGTGTCCTTGTCTACCCACCACATGTAGCCGTAACCGGTATAGACACGATGGCGTATTGGCGTGTAAGAGGACGTTGACTTTTTGATCCACTCTGGGCTGACTAGTTCAGTGCCGTCATGCGATCGGCCGTCGCGTAAAAATAACTGGCCTATTTTAATTAGATCTCTGGCCGACATAAACATCGTGTACTGCTTATGTTCTGAGTGCTTTGTCGTTTGATAGTAAAAGTGGTCTTCGTTGAAATCCTCAAATTGAAGTTTTCTGGCAAGTTCGTACGTTCGATGTTGTGTGGGTAGCCCGACCTTTTCAAGTACCGAATCAAGCGCATTAAAGTCCCAATTGTTACTGAAATACACTTCTCCTGGGCGATGTTCACCACGGTTTGGTCGCTTGGTTATTTGGTCATCGTGCTCCCCCGCTGAGCTTATATAGATCCCTGATCGTGACATGAGTAAGTGTTCCACTGTGGCGGTTTTTTCAACGTCGGTTAAGGGGGTCACTGAATCATCGATTGATAATTCCTGTAGTGTTTGATCGAGCGATAACATCCCTTCTGCTTGGCTCATGCCGATAAAAATACTCATGATGCTTTTACGAATAGAATGAGTATTAATAGGTTTGCTCACGACACCTTCGGAAAACAGTATCTGATCTGAAGACGCCACCATAAGGGCATCGACGGTTCCATCGGCGGCCATCAGAGATCGTATCTTTTGTGTCGTTAGGTCGTCGTAACGAGAAAGATCATCTGGCTTTTTTGCTGTTGTATTTGAAACCAAAGGGTAAGAAAGTATCGTGACCGAGATTGTGACGACGGCGAGCAGACTGATAGAAATCTTCTTGTTCATGTTTGGTGCTTGGATTGAAGTTGTAAAGCACTTAGCATCAACGTTAGCTCAATTTAATCCCTCTCATTTACCATCTATCGACTCTCAAAACTCACTTTTTGGGTTTGGTGGAGCTTTTTGAACTCACTTGGAGATGACCCGGTTAACTCTTTGAAAGCCCGATAAAAGCTTGCTTCGGATTTAAACCCACATTCCAACGCCAATGATAATATTGAATAGTGCGCATTTTCTGCGTCTTGAAGTTTATCTTTGACCGCATTCACCCTGTGTTCGTTAACGTAGGCTCTGAAATTTTTGTTTGAAATGGCTTTGATAAGACTAGACGTTTTATTGGCAGAAAGCCCAAGTGTTCTAGAAACGGTGTTTAGATTTAGGTTAGGGTCTAAATAGGCACCTCGCTCAAAAAGAGATTTAAGAGAAGTCTTTTCTTCGTTTGTAAATGCGTCAACTTCTTGGGCGACATCCGAATCCAGTTTAAACCTAGGCAGGGCTGTAAACTGGTAGCCCAAAAAGCCAACCACATAAACCATAGCCACGTAGAACAGTTGAGCGGTTTTGTTAATCGGAGCGGCGTTTGTGCGTTCGAGAAAGTAGAGGCTCAAAAATTGAGAAAACACAGCAATCAGAGCCAATGATGCCATGAGTAAAAAGATTTGATATATCTTTAGTCGCTCATTCAGATGGTCTGGCACCCAGTCTTTAATCAGGTGAATATGGCTGAAAAGTTTCCAAACAATGATGCTACCCAATACGGTATTAAAAGGGCCGGTTATGTAGTCTTCGAACTGACGAATGTTCTGATATTCCCAATCAAGCGCCAAGGTATTTTTCGCGTTTAATGTTGGTTCGAATAAAGCTAATAGGTAGAACACAAGGGAATACGAGAAAAAAACGAACCACGGCAGAAACCAAGGCAATCCACGGCGAGATAGAGTTATTTCTTGGTTGATTACGCGCAGTGTAAAACACCAAAACAGAGGCAGTATTAATAGGTCTGACGCAAGAGGTACCGCAAAAAGGGCACCCGTTCTGTCTAACGTCGATTCAAATAGACTGAGTCTAAGAAGCGTTGCTGTGAGTGCAAAAATTGCCAACGCTAAATAGAAAAGCGCTGGCTTGGATTTTGACTTGGCGAGCAGCACAACCCCCATAATGGCTCCCTGCAAGACGCCCAACATCAGGAATGTGCCAAATATGCTCATGTTCATAGTTTACTAGCATAGGGGCGAATGTTGATAGTGCTAGTCCAGTATTCGAATTCTGCCGCGATGTCTAAAGTGACATTATCCGATTCAATCAGAATGAAATAAATACATCCAAATCGGCTAGTCGCAGCATCAAAGATGAAACCACACCAATTCGTTAAAGGCATTGTCATGAGATACAGAGTCATCATTATGTTGTTGCTATTGAGTTCAGCTGCACACGCAACAGAGAAAACAGGGCATGATTTATTCAACAAACTGGCTGAGTTAGACGCCGTTTTGTTCAATAAGATCTTTAATGATTGTCAATTGCATCTTATCGAGAATTTAGTGCATGGTGATTTTGAGTTTTATCATGACAAAAGTGGTGTGCAAACGCGCGCTGAATTTATGAACACGCTAAAAGAAAATATTTGCTCGTCACCCAACAGGAAGCCAATCAGAAAATTGGCTGCCGGCTCCATGAAGGTTTTCGAAATGCGTGATAACAACAACATTTATGGCGCCATTCAGTCTGGTGAGCATGATTTTTACATACGGGAAACCGGCAAGCCGCTGTATAAAACGGGTGAGGCTAAGTTTTCGCACCTTTGGGTTGTGGATGATGGCGTATGGAAGCTCAAAAGAGTTCTGAGTTTCGATCATCAAAACCCCGCCATAACGTACCCATCAGCTTCCTTAGAGCAGGAATTGGATGCAGGGTATCGCCCCCGTGTGTTTGGGAAGGAATCTGAAGTCAGAGCAATACTTAATCGTCTTAAGATTCCGTCTATGGCGGTAGGCGTTGTTGACGAAGGTGTGTTACAGCAAGTTCGTGTATTCAGCGTTGATGGTAAATCCCCCATAAACGGCTTATATAACGTTGCGTCGTTAACCAAGCCGATCGTTGCATTGGTGGTCTTGAAGTTGGTTAACGCGGGAAATTGGGATTTAGATGAATCTTTGGCTAAGTACCATATTGACGACGATTTACGCGGCCATTCTTTTCTGGGAAAACTGACATCTCGCCATGTATTGAGTCATCAATCAGGTTTCCCCAATTGGCGCCATCAGGCGAAAAATAACAAGCTCACGTTTAACTTTGAACCTGGCACTGAATATCACTATTCAGGCGAAGGGTTTGAGTACCTTCGTAGGGCCGTTGAAGCAAAACTGGGTAGGCCATTTGAAAAAATAGCCAAGGATGTATTGTTTATCCCACTGGGCATGAGTGATACGCATTTCTATTGGAGTGATCGTGTTGATCAAGACCGTTATCAATATGAACATAATGCGCAGGGTCTTAAGTTGACGTTGGATCAACATGAGACATTGAATGCGGCTGATAACCTGATAACGACTGCCAAAGACTACGGTGTATTTATGGCTCATTTGTTGAACGGTGCTGAACTAGACCATGATCTATATCAAGACATGTTCAACGCTCAGGTTGAGATCAAGCGTGACATCGGCTTTGGCTTAGGTTGGCAGCGTTTTGATGGATTAGATCCAGGAGCGCGTTCTGGTGAATATGCGCTACAACACACGGGAAGTGATCAAGGTACGAACGCGCTGGCCGTTATGTTACCAAACTCTAAAAGAGGTTTGGTGGTGCTATCAAATTCCGATAATGCCACTAAGCTGTGGACCAAAATAGTATCTGAGCATTTTGGGGTGATCGGAAATCAGTTAATGTCGGCAAACTTTCGTTAGGTCACGAGATCTTAGTTATCATTGTTGTATCGCCCTTAAATAATCATCACGATTCTACGAGAAATTTATGTTCCCCATCATTGATGCTTTTGTGCCGTTTGCCGTGTTTTTGTCTATAGTTGTAGTCATTGCTTTAATTCTTCGTCATCAATACCGTATAAAGAAGTTAAAGATGGAAGCTATTTTTATTGCGCTGAAACGGGCTGATAGCATAGACGTCGAGATTATAGAAGCCATTAAGCGGGATGATTCGACTCTCTCTAAGGACTTACGGCGTGGCATTGTTTTCATGGCCTTTGCGGTTGCAGTTGCAACGTTCAGTCGATTTTTAAGCCTTTTGCGCTCACCTGAACTCAGTGACGCTGTATTTGGTTTGGCTGTTTTTCCCGCCGCGATAGGGGCGGTTTACTTGATGTTTTATTTTCTTTCGAAGAAATAGTGACTCCAGTGGCCGTAGATTTCACCTCTCTCTCGCAAGAGAGACTTGTAATTCTTGTGCAAAACACGAGCGATGGGGATGCCTTTTCGCTCTTATTACGGCCACACCAGGCACCTTTGTTGGCGTTTTTGACACAACTGACAAACAACACCAGTTTAGCGGAAGATATACGCCAAGAGACTCTATTAAAAGCGTATATAAACATATCTAAGTATCAAGCCAAATCCAGCTTTAAGACTTGGTTGTTTGGTATTGGTTACAAAGAGTTTTTACAGGCCAATCGAAAAAGCATGAGATTCTCGCGATTGGTTTCGGCATTTGAGGGGTTCGTTCGTGACTCTCACCTCCCAGATATCGGAGGAGACCTGGATATTCAGAATGCGTTGAATAAACTCTCTCATACTGAAAGAGCCGCAATATTGCTGTCCGAGGTATGTGGGCTGACGCACGTGGAAGTAGCAACTACGATGAATGCGCCACTTGGGACAGCAAAGACGTACATAAAACGAGCAAAGGATAAATTGAACACTCATTAGTGGAGATTGCTTTATATGATAGAAAACACAGATTCAGATAATTGGTCACTGTCAAAATTAGCGCAAGAACATCGGGCTTTGGAGGAAAGTTTAAAGCCACAAAATGCTCAGTTTCAGGTGATGCCAGCAACGCTAAAACGACGGTTATTCTACCATCAGTACAAGAGAGCCATATGGTTGGCGCTTGTTTTGAGTGTTTGTGTTGTTTTGGTGTACCCAACGATAAAACCGCTACTTACTGCGGCTTTTCATGAAAATCATGTGTTGACCTCAACGTTGCTTGTCTCTTTTCTGGTGGCGATTTTTACGCTAATGATCGTCGAAAAGCTAGAGGATGAATAAAGACAAATAGACGGTATTGCTGTTTAGGGCGCCTAGTACTTGTTTAAAGTTAGCTGCCAATACCCAACATCCACCCAGCTGCCGAACTTATTGCCTACTTCGTTAAATTGACCGACTTTTTCGAACCCAAGTTTTTCGTGTAAGGCGATACTGCTTGGATTTGGTAACGCAATACCGCCGATTGCAACATGCAGCTTCTCATCCTTTAGCTTGGTAAGCAGGCTGTTATAAAGGGCAGTTCCCAAGCCTTTCGATGTGGCTGATTGGTCTAAATATACAGTTGTTTCTACTGAGTGTTTATAGGCGCAACGTCCTTTCCATTTACTGGCGTAGGCATACCCCAGCACGTTTTTATTTTCTTCAGCTATCAGCCAAGGAAGCTTGTCTCTAATGGTTGAATCGATACGATTGGCCATCTCATCTTTTGCGATTGCGTGTTCTTCAAACGTAATAATGGTGTTAGCTATGTAGTAGTTGTAGATTTCGGCAATCGCTTCAGCGTCTTCTTTTGTAGCCGTACGTATCATGCTTGTATTCCCCCGGGGCGCTAGTGCTGGTTGGCTTTGGGATTATCGCCAATGAACTCATCGAAAAATTCATACGCTTTTGATAGCGCTGGGTCGTTGCCCAATCTATCTCGGTCGGCGGTTTTCAGTAATATTCGCGGTTCAAAATCTTCTCTGAATGACCCATTAACATGATACAAACGTTCAAAACCAAGTTATAGCCAGGCGTTGCTGTTTGTTAGTGTTACTGTTTTTATACCGCCCAATAAGTCCGCCATCGGTGCACCTATGATGGTCTTAGCGCCTAGGGCGTCCAGCCCAATTGTCATTCCTTCGCCCATACTGCCGGTCCAGTGACCGGCCAATACCAAAAACGGTTTGGCGTAATAAGGAGAAGAAGGCTCGACATAGGCTTTCTTCATTTCAGCATCTTGGTATCTTACGCCAGCGGCTTGTTGTTGATAGAGCTGATACGTTGTCTTTTTGTCGACAAAGTGGCCCATGATCGGTTCAGCCGTGCTGGTGTTACCGCCACTGGGCGTGTTGCGGAGGTCAATGATCAAGGCCGTTGTATCTGACATGGCTGATAATGCCTTTTTAAACTCAGCCGCAGTCTTGCTATTGCCAAGGGAATTATTGAACTTAATAAGCCCGATACCGTTGGATATTGAATAATAAAGAGTAGGGCCGTCCCTCATGTCATTGATCGACTTGTAACTTGGCGGCAAATCATACGTTTTGAGTTGATTCAACGTCTTGATTTCGATGGCTCTGTGTTGATTTCTTAATCCACCTAAAACGACATTGGCGCCATAGTTGACCTGATTAAGAGAGAGCTCGCTAACCTTGTTCCCGAATAGCATTTCAATGGCTTGCTCGATGGGTGTCCCATCGATGGACATAACTTCAGCACCGGGCTTGATTCCGGCATTATCTGCCGCTGCTTTGCTTTTGACGTCTTCGATGATGAATTTTCCATCAATATACACAACACGAATGTCTGAACCCGTTGGAAAAACACTAAAGTCACTTTCGTTATACGGGCCTAGATTTAAATGTGGGTCATAAAAATGCCTTAGCAGTTTTTGAGCTACGTCTAAAAACGCTTGTTTGGTTTTTGAGGATATGGCTTCATCTTGAAATTTTGAAAATAAAGCTTCTACGTCGACCCCTGGGCGGTCGATATAGGCGTATTGCTGAGTCAGTACATTCTTAAGTTCTTCAAAAGAGGCCTGTGCGCTGAAATGGGTATCTTTGCGAGTATCGGCAACGGATGCGGTGAGGAAAAAAACAAGAAATAGTGTGGATATTATTGTGAAATTTTTCATTAATTTAGGGAGTGCGCAAACAGTGTCGTGATTGGGGTGTGAGCAAGAGTGGGTGTTCAAAAAAGTTGTTGTTGGCTGCCGACCAGCGTATCAAAATCTAGGCCAATAAATGGTAATATTCCATCAGCTATTGGCTTTAATTGCTTCTCTACATAATGTTCGTAGTCAATGTTAGAGAGGTGATATTCGATGGGCTCTGGACCATTGGTTGTCATCAAGTATGAGATCCAGCCTTTGTTTTGGTACCTTAATGTCTTCCCAGTCGAGGCATTGTGTTCGTCGGCAATTCTTGCAGCTCTTACTTGAGGTGGCACGTTTTTGACGTAATGATCGAGCTTTCGCCGAAGTTGTTTCGAGTAAACGAGGTCGTTGTCGCGTTGTCCAGTCAGCGTTTCGATCACGGTACTTTTTACGTACTCGCTAGGGTCTTGATCATGAAAGACTAGGTCGAACAGCTTGCCTTGAAATGATCTGGCGAGTTCAGTCCAATCGGTTCTTACGTTTTCAAGACCTTTGAAAACGATGGTTTCATTTTTGCCTTGACTGTTTTGCTCGGCATGGACTATCAGGCCGGCGTACCGTTTCTTACTGCCTGCGTCTGAACCGCGAATGGTGGGCATTAAGAATCGGCTAAAGTGTGTTTCGAATTCTATCTCCAAGAGGCATTCAATTTGGTATTCCGTGGCTAATGTCTCTTGCCAACGCGCATTGGTCATTGTGGCAAGCTCTTGGCCAATACGTCGACACTCCTCTGGTTTAAGTTGTTCATTTAATGCCACAAACGTGGAATCTGTATCGCCATAGATTACGGTGTAACCAGCGTCTTCTATCCATCGACTTGTTGTCTGCATAATCTCATGCCCGCGCATCGTTATAGAACTCGCTAACCTTGTGTCGTAGAAACGGCAACCACCCGAACCCAATACGCCATAAAAGGAATTCATGATAATTTTTATGGCTTGAGAGCGTACGCTGTCACCCTCTTTTTTAGCGTGATCTCGTTGACGCCATAGGTCGGAGATGATTTTCGGTAAAAAGTGCTTTTCTCTGTCGAATTTCGCGCCGCGAAACCCAGGTAGACTGTTTGCTGGGTTAGTTAGACCTTCGATTAAGCCCATTGGATCTACCTTGAAAGTTCGAATGATTGATGGGTAAAGGCTCTTAAAATCCAGCACCAGTACATTTTTATACAACCCCGGTATCGATTCCATAACGTATCCTCCCGGGCTGGTCAGGCCACCGCTCGGCGGCAGGTTGGGAGCAATGTATCCACCCCGATGAAGTTGAGGTAAATAAAGATTCGTAAACGCCGCAACCGAACCGCCTGCACGGTCCAGCTCTAAGCCGGTCATTTGACTGCGCAAGACTAAATAGTCGATTATTTTTGTGTGGGAAAATATGTCCAATACTAAGACGCAATCTTCTAAGTTATACGCTGCTAGGGCAGGCTTATCATGATGAAAGTTGTGCACAATTTCAGAAATTCTATCGTCGACGTCACGCTCGACTTTTTTACCTCGATTTAACAGCGTTTGTGCAACCTGTTCTAAAGAAAAACTGGAGAAGCTCCATGTTGCAGACTTCAGAGCATCAATGCCGTCTATGGCTACGCGACCAGGAATGCTTACGTAGCCGCGTTGAGCGTCATTGTGCCGCGCCCGCCAGCTAGCGCTTGCCCCACCTCGGCCAATGGATAGCTGAAGGTTGTGTTTTCGTGCGCGCCCTATCAGGATTCGCAAATCGAAATTGATTAGATTCCATCCTGTGATCAGATCCGGGTCATAGTGTCTTATGCGATTACATAATGACAATATGAGTTCTCTTTCATTATTTACCCAGATAATATCGGTGTCGGCAGGCTCTGGTTTGCCGATCATTATTACTTGACGCACATCCGTATGATGAAGCTTGCCTGCAAGACCAACTGAAAACAGCTCACCGTCAAGCGCACATTCGATATCCAATGATAGAGATGTTAGAGAAGGGGTGTAAGCAGCGCTCTTTACTCTAGTCTGATGATATTCGGTGTGGGAGTCATATCGATTTGTGTTGCCCTCAAACGCTAGACCACCTCTGACGAATCGCTCTATTAGATATCGGTCGTGAGGTCTAAAGTCTGATTCAAACACCTCAATACTGTGGTGTTTCAACGTATCTAGTATTTGAAAAGTAGTCTTGATGGAGTCACAATAGACTCCAATAATTTGCTCACCAGAGAAGGTTTTTAGCTGAAGCTCCTTGAGTATGACCGCGGGGTGTAATGGGCTTAGTAGCTCTTTCGCCTTAGCGTATTGATTAATGGAAATGAAAAAAATAGATTGCTCAGATGAGATAACTAACTTTACAGGACCTGAGGGCGTTGCCACCCAGTACTCGATCTCAATTTTCCCGCTACGATCTCGACTAGAACGAGTTAATAAGAAGCCAAGTTGTAGAGTTTCACTCATTCTGGGGTAAGTTTTAAACCGTCGTTTCGGACAAAAGCACTTACTCAGTATAACGGTGAACGTTCTAAATTTAACCATTAATGCCCTGCTTTCCTTATGATACTAACCCGCACCTCCTACCCTTTGGCTTATGACCACGTCCTACCTGACGTGACCGGGATAGACGGTGATTCCCCATGCGTTGTCTTTTGTCCTGGATTCAATTCCACAAGGCAAGGCGCCAAGGCGTTGGCCATAGAGACTCATTGTAGGCAGAATAATATCGAATTTATTCGTTTTGACTATGGCGGGCACGGTGAGTCAGGCGGAGATTTTGCGAAAGGAAGTATTAGCGCTTGGTTAAATGACACGCTTGATGTGATCGAACGATTGCCCAAGAGTAGACAGGTTATGTTGGTTGGCAGCTCCATGGGAGGTTGGATCGCACTGCTTGCCGCGATAGCAAAGCCAAAGATAGTAGGCGGGTTATTGTTAATTGCGTGCGCTGCCGATATGACTCGTTACTACCCATCACGATTAAAGGGGCTGCCCACGCTGTCTGACGAGAGCGGAAGAAATTATTTTAGTGTGCCTAATGAGTATGGCGATCAATTACCTTACCGCGTATACCAGCACCTTATAGACGATGGGGGTGCGCACTATTTACTGGATCAACCGATTGATTTAACGATTCCAGTTCGCCTTATTCACGGAGTGGACGATGATGTGGTCGAATGGCAACGGTCAGAGAGAGTACTGGCGCAATTAACCTCTAAAGACGCAACACTTCAACTGATTAAGAATGGAGATCACCGTTTATCGAATCCGCGCCACATCGCGCACATACAAACTGCGTTGTCGGATTTAATCGATCTTGGAGAGTGAAGCCACAAGTTAACCGGAGGCTTCTGAGTGTCAGTTTTGGCAGCGTTGATCACCATAGTAGTCATTGGGATAGTTGCATTGTTTGGTATTAGAATGGTGTGATTGCGGGGCAGTAAGGTAGTTAATTATGGCGATTAAATAGGTCATGATTTTATCTTGTCCGTTATTGATCGTTTAATCTTTGTTTAAATTAGGACAAGTAAACATCAATTAAATTTGAACTTAATGTTCGAAAATGGCAATCATAAGACCTACTTTTTCAAATTAGGAGATAGTGTGATGTCTTTAGGAGCATTTTCATTGAGTTTGACCGTCAAGAATCTCGAAACGTCCATGGCGTTTTATGAACTACTTGGCTTCACAAAATTTGCGGGAGAACAAGATCAGAATTGGGTGATTATGAAATCCAATGACACATTAATTGGTTTGTTTGAGGGCATGTTTGATAAAAACATGCTTACTTTTAACCCTGGCTGGGATCAGAGTGCGGGCAACCTTGATGAGTATTCAGACATTCGAGCTATTCAACAGACTCTCAAGAAAGCGGGTGTTGAGCTGCTTAGTGAAGTCGACGGGAATACGCAAGGCCCAGCGAGTTTTATGTTGCAAGACCCTGATGGGAATCCGATTTTAATCGATCAGCATCGATAGGCATCATTAGCGTCACTTTTCTATCGAAAAGCCGAATGTGGTTATTTGCGTTCTGGGTTTGCCTGCTTGTAACAAAGGTGAGTAAAACGACTGTTGATTAATTGCATCCGGTGCGTACTGTGTTTCGACGCAAAATCCGCCAGATTGACTAAACGGTTTGCCTAGATGCGCTGAAGTATAAAATTGATAGCCTGGTGAGTTGCTGGTAACGCGCAATTGAACTTTGCTGGCGGTTGATCGCGCTTCCAGCATTAATTTCATACTCAAGTCATCGTTCTCTTGAACATTAAAGTGATGATCTACTGATCCACTAAGCGCGGTGTATTTACAGCTGGAATCAATTGAATAGGTAAGAGGTGATTCGATCGGCGTGGTAATACCCGTTGGAATGCCTGAATCATCCACATCCACAAAGTGGTCGCCGTAAAGAGTAAATACATGGTCGTTGATGGGGCGATTTTGTTCGCCAACACTTTGGCCGGAGAGGTTGAAATAGACGTGATTGGTCGTATTAACATACGTATCTTGATCACACACTATGTTGTACTCTACTGTGAGTTTATTGTGATCAATACGGTAGGTTATTTGAGTGGTTAGGGTGCCATGCATGCCGATATTGGCTAAATCGTAATCTAATTCAAACACAACCTGGGAGTCAGATTTCGCTACGATTGGCCAGTCTAAGAGATCGAATCCTCCGGACCCTGAATGTAAACAATTCGAACTTTCGTTGGATGGTAACGTGAATAGTTGATCATGAACTTTTAGCGTAGAGCGACTAATGCGGTTCGTAATTGGGCCAATGGACGCTCCCAGATAAAACTGATCTGTTTCGAACTGCGCTTTATCGGGGTAAGTTAATGCCAATTCTTTGTTATCGAACTGTATGTTTGTGATACGAGCTCCAAAAGAATGCAACGTTACCACCAAGGTTTCGGAGCCTTTTTTATGAGGCGAAGCTGATCGAATTTGAATGTTCTGCATAGCGCTGAGTATAAACCAATTTTATCCGGCTTTTTTTAAACGGCGAATATTGTCCGATAGACAGGTACTTAATAAATGATCGATGTAAATGCACTACTACAATCAATGACCAATAGGATTATCTTGGTCACTGTGGTTGTTTATGTATTAGTTGAGGCACTCTTCGCAGGTGCCCCAAATGTGTTTGAGATGTACAGCTGGCAAACGTCTTACTTTGAATATTGGCAGCTACTTTCTCATGTTTTTCTGCACGGAGGGTTTACTCATCTGCTGTTTAATATGATGGGGCTGTGGTTCTTTGGGCAAGTTCTGGAACGCGTGTGGGGCAAACAGCGTTTTTTGATCTTTTATTTGGCTTGTGGTGTTGGTGCAGCGGTTATTTCCCAAATAATTGATCAGTATTTACTGAATCAAGTTAGTGATCGAATGGTTGGCGCTTCTGGGGCCATTTACGGAATATTGGTTGCGTTTGCGATGTTGTTTCCAAATCAGAAGGTCATGTTGATTTTTTTGCCAGTACCGATTCCCGCAAAGGTGTTTGTCCCGATATTGTTGCTAATAGATTTGACTGGAGGCTTCACAGGTATTTCTATTTTCGGAAGTAATATTGCGCATTTCGCGCATATTGGAGGAGCAATAGTGGGGTTTTGCCTGTGCTTGATGTGGCTTAAGAAAGCCCGCTAATCGCTTTTCCCTGGGCGCAGTCCACATTGTTCAAACAGTCTTTGCAATTGTTTTGAGTGTGAAAAAGTTGCCGATAGCCCTCGACTAATATGGTCATTTCTATCGTTACTCCATTTCTGAAAGGCCGCCGTGGAGTAGGGCATCAACTGGCTTTCGAGCTCTAAGATTGACGGTAATAATTGTTCGTAGCGGCGCTTTAGTAACACGGCTTGGGCTTGCACTCGTTTAATGAAAAATTTAAGCACCACATTATTAAGGTATCGGGCTTGTTCATTCGGCCTAGGTGTAGGGCAAAGTTTGCGTTCTAAACGCTGTCTGATGGCTTGGTTGGCATGCTCTAGGTAATGGTGAAGTTCTGATAATTCAGACATTAATTGCCCGGCGTCCCCCAATCGCAAACGGCCTAAGGTACGCTCAATGTCATTGAATTCTTCAGTGGAATAATTAAAGCTTCCCGATAAAACGCGACTGGAAAATTCATTCAATCTACGCAAATCATTAGTGATCGTAGCGTTACTTACAAACTCTGGGTAAATGTCCTTATGGCTTTTTTGCGACCACAGTGCTTTATATTCAGATTGGGCTAACAGTGCATACCATAAAGTGTGGGGTATACGTTTCCTTTTTACGGCGAGGAAATTAGACAATTTTTTACGCAGCGTAGGATTATCAATCTTGTCTAAGCATTTGGGTCCATGGCTTAGAATTTCCAAGTCAAACTTTAAACGTTGTGAAGGGGAAGCTACTTTCCCGATTTGGCTGTTACGCTGGGCGATGATGACATGAAGTTTGCATTGCCTTAACCCTAGAAACTCTCGAATACTAATGAGGCTTTGTGTTTGCTCGGTCCGTAATTCTCTTTGTTGAGGAAAGGTTGGCATTGACCAGATGAGTGAAGGTCCGTCTACGGCCAACACATTGCTTAATCTTAGGCTATATGTTTTTGCAGGAGAAGCAGGGTCATTAAAACAAGCTGCGACAAAGCACAGGGAGAAAAGAGTTATGGCGGTCTTAAGGCGGAAACGCAAATCGATGGACCTAAACTGGTCGGCTTTTTGTGATCAAGGGGATTTCCAAATCTTGAAGTTGCTTTCTTAGTTGTTTCTTTTCATCCAGGTTTAGAAAATCACCAATTTCGACTTGCTCATTGAGGTGATTTAGCCACAGTGAGGGTGCGCTCAATCGATGGTTATTTGGAATCTGAACTAATCTTGTGGCGCTTCGTTGCCAATGCCATTCTTGTTTTGGGAAATAGACGCCCTTCTGCAAGACAAGCGATTCATTTTCGATTGTAAGAATTTGCTTGAAATTCAGTTTCCATGAGACGTAGTACATGCCTATCCCGACGAAAAAAATTTCTAATCCTGCGAAGGGGAGCACCATCCATGCGCCCATCGCAGTCCAAGCTAAGGCGATGGTCATGTTAAATAGAAACAGAATGATAAGAATTTTTTTGTTCGCCTTCCAAGACATAGACCTATTAGGCATGAGCACAATTTGTACTTGCTCTGAGTTTGTTTGAGCCTTAATCATGGTGACGAGTGAATTACTGTTAGATAAACCGAGTTTAGCAAAGTCAAGTCGAGACTGAGTCACGACAAAGTTGACGCTGAGTTTGCTATGCTTAAACCTGGTTTTTGTTCACTAGGATCATAATATGACTGATAAAAAACGCATTGGAGCAATCGAATGGCGCGACCTTACCGTTAAGAACGCGACCGTGGTGAGTGACTTTTATGAAAAGGTAGTAGGATGGACCGCCGAACCAGTCTCCATGGGAGACTACGATGACTTTAATATGAGCCTAGCTGAAGACGGTGAAACGGTCGCTGGAGTTTGCCACGCAAAGGGGGTGAACCAAGATATTCCTCCTCAGTGGATGATGTACGTTCGAGTGGCCAATGTGACGAATAGCATTGATAATGTAATTGCATCAGGGGGCAAGGTGCTGTCTGGGCCGAACACGTTTTCAGGTGACACCTATTATGTGATTCAGGACCCTGAAGGCGCGGTGTTGACCATTTTTTCTTAGATGCATCTTCGAAGTCAGAAGACGTTTATCAAACCTGAATAGCACAGTTTTAGTGCCAAGACGCTGAGCACAGCATTGAGCATTATATTGAATTTTCGCTCATCGACTTTTAGTAACATTTTACGTCCGAATAAAGTGCCTATGAAGCCTGCAATAAGCATTGCGATCATAAGAAGCACATAGTCGGTAAAGGCGAAGCCTAAGAGCCCAAACACAATTACTTTGAGCAAATGTTGAATGACCATGCAAGCCGCGCTGGTTGCAACCAACTTCGTTGGAGAAAATGTGAATGGACGTAAGCAGGCGAGCACAAATGGCCCAGTCGCCCCAACAAACATAGTAAGCAGAGTCGAAATGCCACCGTTAATACAAAGTAATGGGACGCTTGATGCGTTTGTTTTAACTTTAGGTCCCCAAACTGAAAAGAGAATGAAAGTGCCAAGCACGATTTGAAGAATCGTGACAGGAAGAGTGATAACAAGATTGCCACCGACAATTGCGCCAATCATCGACCCCAGTAGAAAATACGCTGCGTGTAAAACGCTTATGTCTTTTCGAAGCAATCCTGCTCGACTCAGATTGGACCCGAGTTGAATTATTCCATGAACGGGGATTAAGGCTTTGATCGGTACTAACTGAGCCATAATAGCCAGAAGCATGGTGCCACCGCCTATGCCAATCGAGGCGGTAAGATACGAGGTAAACAGACTGGCTAGAGTGAGCGCAAGAGCATCAAGAATAGTAAGGGAACTAGGTAATAGACTGAGTGCATCCATGCACCGATAGTACTCTAAATGAATTTAATTTTGACCTTTCTTATTATCATCGTCAACAATCAGGTCCGCAGCCGGTAGCCCGAAACTGAGCGTGGGATCCGCAAGTGTTACCCAGTTGTAGATAACCGTTTGACTGCGTTCCCCTGTCCCTAATAATGCTTGTTTCGCCATCAATACCGACGTGCCTAGATCTTTACCTTCCTGTGTCATCAATCTAAACAAAGTTTTTGCAAACCGCTCATTGCTAGACGCGTAGCTCAGGAGCGCAGGGCCACTTAAACCAACGGCTCCGGCAGGGTTATCGGTAAACAGCCTTTCGGCTAATGATTTTACGTTTGGCGTTTCATAATAGGTTGTGTAACAAGCTAGAGGCACGATTAACGTTGGCTGCTCTGAATTAGTGAACCGATCAACCACTGAGGTCGTCAATAAGTTTTGATTGCCCCAGTTCGTTGGTGAAGCGTGGCCACTGTAAACCGTTAACGCCGGCCCTTGATTGAATCCGTCGACTAAGCGATCACGTGCGGTATTAACCTTGTCATCAGTGGGAACAGAGGTGTCCGCAAGAATGTCAGAAAAGTAAACTTTATTGACATTGTTCCAAGGCTGATCCTGATGCCCAATACGATTTTCTAATCGGTTCAGAGACGCACTGAAATTATTGAGATCTTCGTCTTTTTGGGCGATCAGTAACGCGTGTAAATTATCTTTGTTTGATCCTGTAGCGTGCCAGGCTAACGTTTTATCAACGACCAGCTTGAGTTGTTCTGCGTCACGAACCGGCCATCGACCTATGGCTTTGTCTGGCGCTCCGTCATCATTAAAATCAACGAATGGAACGGCTGTTGGTATTTGACGGTTAATGGAATCGGGCCCGGGTCGATAGAATGACGGAAGTAGATTAATCGGACGTTCATCGTTCGCGACGTTATGGCCTAGGTAGTTATAGGTGTGCCCGCCAACCAATAGTACGTAGCCGAATTCAGATTGGTTGAGGTTGTCTTTGCCGAGTGCCGATGCGTTTAAAAACTGTTTTATGGCGTTCGGGTTCTCTATCCCATCGCTGTATTTGGCGTAGATATCAAAGGCGCTAATGATTTTGGTGTTTCGACCGCCGTTAACCTGTGCTTTCACGTATCGCTTTAAATCTTCAGTTATTAGCGCAGGCGGCGCTATGACCACATAATCAATGCCTTCTAGGTTCAGATCTTGGCTATTGGTGGTGGGTGCACGCGAGATACTTGTTGGACTGAGGTATCCGGTCTCAGAAGACAGCCATATCGTCCGCTTTGTGCTTTCGCCAATTGACTTAGCCACCTTTACAAGTTTGGAATTGGCTCTTTCTAGAAGATTTAAGCGAGAAAAGTTTCCTGCCGTGTCGTAGGCATAGGCCCGTTTAATACTCTGACTAACATCATTGAAGGCTACCCATTCTTGGTCGTCAGTAAGCTCAAACTGGTGATGAACCTTGTTGACGTTATTTTGTTTGGCGAAGCCTACTTTTGCGTTAAGAAAGTAAGCTGCATCAAGGTTATGACCATTGTCAGGTATCACTTCCAATTCGAAGCGGTTTACACCGAATTGGAGTTGCCCAGTGGTGTTGGATTCAATTTTTACTGCGTCGACTTTTTCGGCATAGCCTTCATAAATTGGGTCAGGAAATGTATCTCGATTGAGGAATAGGCGAAAGTGATGATCTGGTTCTACTTCGCCATCCCCATCGGCATCCACGTTGTCGAAACTGGTGCCACCCATCAAATTTGCAATAAACGAAACAGGTTGATTGAGCTCTGCCGTGTCATCGACGTCGAACTCAAAGGTCTTTGAGCCTACTTGTCCAAACGCGTAAATTACTTCATCGTACCAAGGCGTATCTCCAGGAATAATAAATGAGTAGCCGTTTGGCTTTCCGTATCCAATACGAGTTATGTGCGTTTCGCTTATATCTTGTGCATCACCCTCGTCTGATTCAGCTGCGATTGTCGGTGCGTTTAGTACGTTGGTCACATCGGCCGAGATCCTGATGTTTGCTACGTTGCTAAATCTTGCGTCTTCCCCTTGAGGAGGCTCGGCATAGAATATGATTTCTCCACCAGCGCCGAAACGACGAGCGCGTCGTGTACTTCCCTTGACGATTCTTGGAATCGGTTTGCCAGCTTGCGTCAACGCTAAATGCTTAACCGGAAACTTGTCTAAGTTTACGCCATGGCTTAACAGTTCCTCGTGCGTTATTCGATACACTCCAGGTTCATCAATGGTTATCCAACTGTCTGGATAGCGGCGTTGTCTGCGTTCATCAAACGCCTTGATGCGCCTGTTCACTTTTCTCCACCGGTTCTTTCGGTATTCGAAACCGGCGTCATTCATCGCCTGAGCGTATTTGCTTCGTTGTTCGGTCCAATCAATGGCTTTTGGCACAGCCAGTTCGCCATATTGTTCCCCGACTTGAAACGGGCCATAGAACTCTTCGAATCCGGAGCTGGAAATTGAAGAAATACCGATTTCCGTGGGCGGTGAAGGCAATTTATTTACATTGAATCGCTTGCGGTAATGTTGAGGTTCAACTGAATCGACGGTTTTACTTGGTATTAGTTTGCGGTTGAGTTGAGTCCATTCACCTTCGATGTTTCCCCAAAGGTTAAAGCCTAAATTAAATGCTTCGCTGGCTGTTTGCCAACGGGTGCGAATGTGCCTTCCTTTTTGTTCTGACGTGAACGCGCTGAGTACCACCGGTACGGTGGTTACGTCAATACAGCTTCCTGTGGGGACGATACTGCCTGTGTCTTGGCCAGCATTATCAGTGACCGAAATGGTCCATGTGCCCGCTGGGGTTTCGCCATCAAAGGAAGACAGACTTCCCGTTGGATTGAGTGTGCCGCTAATCGCGGGAGCGGCTGAGCACTCGGTTTCCACGGCAACCCCAGAAGCATCGTCAAAGGTAGCGTCGACATTGTTTTGACTGCAGCCAAAGGTGCTCGCTGGGACACCAGGGCGATCCATCAGTGTCACTACGGTGCCTGCAGGGCTGGTGAGTGTTACGATTAAATCACCGACGTACGTGTGGGTTATATTGAGATCGAACGTTAAATCAGTGATGGCGTTGGTGTAGAAAGCCGGAAAGACAATGGAGGCGGTTGCGACTGCACCGGGCGTAGCAGAGCCCGAGCCGTCAGCGATGGCAACGGCTGGTCCGGTACCGCATGTCTGCGAGTAAGCGGTTGAGGATAAGCATAATGCTAAAATCCAAGTACAACCCTTAATCGCCATATTTAATAGCGTATAGTTTTTGATCTCTCAACCCCCAGATTTCCCAACGAATCTAAAGGTATCCTAACAAATGTCTGCGATAGAACGCTAATAAATAAGGATTTTCGGTGTAATTTTTTGTTAAAACGGTCGTTAAGCGTGATTTTGAAGCCAATCAATGACCTCACTGAGGACTTGATTTTGCTCAGGCTCATTAAAAATTTCGTGGTACAACCCGTCGTAAAGTCGTAATGTTTTGTCCGAACTACTGCATTGCGCGTGCAAAAGTTCTGAGCCTGAGGGAGCGGTCATTGTATCTGAAGTGCCATGCATGATGAGAATTGGAAGATTTATTTGATTCGCATTTTTCTTAACGGCTTCCATGGTATTGGTCATTTCGAGTAAAAAATTCGCTGACAATTTATCCTGACTCACCAGCGGGTCGTTCATGTAAGTGTCAACCACGACAGGGTCTTTACTGATCCCAGATGCATCGAGCTGTAACATTCCTGCTTTTGGAAAAAGCTTGGCTATCAATGTTATGATTCCGACCTGCCAAGCGGGAGGTTCTTGTGGGCTTCGAATGGCTGCTGCGGATAGCATAGCCCCAATAAATTTGTCCTGATGACCCAATAGAAGGTGAGCGGCGATTAAGCCACCCATGCTGTGACCTAATAAAAAAATTGGTGTATCTTTACCGATTGAGTCGTATAACGACAGCGCGGCGTTTTCAAACACAGAAAACGAGTCGACGTGCCCCCGGCTGCCTGATGATTTGCCGTGGCAGGGGAGGTCCATTGAATAAAGTGAATACCCTGCACCGTTAAAGGCAGCGGCCACGTGTTCATAGCGTTGGCAATGTTCCCCTAGTCCATGAATGAGTAGGATGGCGGCTTTTGCATCTTTTGCTGGCCAGGTTTTGTAAAACAGGCCGTTTTCGGTACGTTCGTTCATCTGCGATTCTTCGTTATATGTGCATTTTGGCACTATTGAAAAGACTTATCTACGGTCATCAGTGCCCCGAAAATAAAAATGAGCTCTTTGCATGAACTTGTTTACTCAGAAGAGGGTGGTTTCTTTGATCAACTGCTTGGTGAAATTGACGCTCTAGGGCTTTGCGGTCATCGTGTCGATCTGCGTGACGTAAAACCATGACTATATTTTGTAAGTCATTTAACAAGTTGTCTACAATATGCTGCTCAAATTTTGGATTGTCAAACGATGAGTCGAATTCTTTGAGCTTGGCTGCTTCATCGAACACCGCCAACAATTCGTCGAGTTTTTGATTGCTCTCGACCATTAGCTCTGAACAAATCTGCCAGTGCTCGTTATGCAATAGATCGTTCCACACGTATTTACTTAATTTGGCAGCGGACTTAGGCTCATGATTATGCAGTTTTAGAAACTCTTCCAAGGCCTCTGATTCACGTCCTAGTGCTCGGCATAGCGCGAAAAAGTCATGAAAACGTTCCGGGTCGCGCCCCTTCTCGAAATACGCGTCAAGCATCTCGTTTTTTTTACGTTCCAACGCCTTTTTAGCCCCAGGAAACTCATGGGCCAGCTCTGTCCATCCATCCAAACAATGAGATAAGCGAACCGCGTATAAAGCGTATGGGTCGTCGTCCAGTGCGTGGTCGAAAAAGTGTTCATAGAACTTCAATGAGTTCGCAAAGTCTCCCGCTCGAAATGCGGTCTGCGCGTCTTTGAGTACGGATAGAATGTCAGGCTCTTGCATGGAAGGTGAAGAATACGAATCAGAATCAACGTCGAAGTATAAGACTCAACTGGGCGTCACGCACCGAAATATTTTTAGAAGTTAAGTTTATCCGGATTTCGGAGTATGTAGATCCACTCGATTTCAGCATGTTGGTTGGTTCGAAGGGTGAAGATCATATTCTGGTTTTCTGTGTTCCGTACTCTAATAGCAGGTAGATTGTTGGCTACGCAGGTCTCAAAATTCAAATCCGTGCTGTATTTTGAAACAATTGAAAGCAGAACATGGCACACTTCTTCTTGTCCTACTAGTGGCCTTAGGGCGGCTCTTACTTTACCTCCGCCATCGCTAATTGCGGTTACATCCGGAGCCAGTAATTCGAGAACGTGTTGGTGATTCATGGTTTGACAGGCGTGCATGAAACGACTCATCACCTTCGAAATGTCGTGAGCCTTTGCGGTATCTGACAATGATTCGCAGTTAATCTTTGTACGGGCTCTGCTTACAAGCTTACGACACGCCGCCTCTGATTTACCCAGTGTCTGTGCTATTTCATCGTAGTCACTGTCGAATACGTTTCTAAGGATAAATGCGCTGCGCTCGTGAGGTGTAAGACGTTCCATGGCGTACAGCATCGCTAACTCGCATTGTTTTGCAACGTCGAAAGCGCGTTCTGGTTCATTAGGCGCTTGATCCATGATGGGTTCTGGTAACCATGGCCCGACGTACAGTTCTCGTCTTGCTCGTGCTGATCTTAAGCTGTCAATCGCTATACGAGTCGTGACTTTAGTAAGCCAAGCAGCATGAGTATTAATCGTTGATTTATCAACGGCATGCCACTTTACCCATACCTCTTGAACGGTGTCTTCGGCCGCGGCACGTTCTCCGAGCATGTTGTAGGCAACCGCGATGAGTTGTGGTCGGTACTGCTCAAATACTTGAGTGTCGTTTTCAATTGTCATGGCACGTAAGCAAGAGTTGAGTCATCGATTTGTAATTGTTCGCACTGTTTATCGTACCCTAACGCTCGCTTGATCAAAGGGTAAACCTGAAAACAGCTTGCTGCATAGCTGGCAGCGATGAGCGTTGTTTCGCCATGTTCTAGTTTAATTTCATCACGAAGTGGCTGCAAAGAGTCACTATTCTCCAGTACTGCGTTAGAAAATCGAAAGCCCAAGCCAACTTCCTTGGCTTGTGTCCAATCCTTGTTTAGGCAGGCTTTAAGGCCTTCGGCGGGAACTCCTAGCTCAATGCTGCGATCTATTGATAGTTGCGCACACGGGCCACAATCGCCGGACAATGTGCTGTTCAGAGCGGCTCCTGCCCAGACATTAACGTTAGCCCCCTTGAAGTCAGTCATCGCCGAAAACAATAAGAGGCGAGCGGCTGCGCTAGACGAATGTTGGTTTATGTGGTGCATATAGCTGGCGTCATAGTTATGTTGGCGCTCAAATTTTTGCAGCTGCGATCGTAAAAACCGTTGTATCATCTTGTGTCTTCCTAGTAGTTTGGTTAGTTGCTCACCCAGAGATTGAGAGAGCAACCTAATGCCTATGACTGTGATGACCCTGTGCTGTAAGTCAGTGGATTTGGTCATATTCGAAGTATGTTCATACTTTAAAGACGATATGACCTGTCCGTTTGTGACTGATTCGAGAACAAAAAACGATTTTAATGGGCGTTAAACTTCGTCGCCCTGGTTTTGCTCTTGATTTTGTAACGTCAATTGCTGCCAATTGATATTGCGCGTTGCGAACATGATGCCAGCGAGCAGAGCGAATACTAAAAGTGTTCCCATTAGAAAAGCATAATCTTCAGATTGGAGTATGGCGTACATCATGGTGTATAGACTCACAAATGCCGCCGACAGTGAAAGCGCGACGCGTGTGCTGCCGAGTGCTACGCGTAAGTAAGAACAAATCAAGAAAGTGCACACCGCGCTGCCAATTGCGTAAGCTATTTTGAATTCAATGTGTTCCGAAAGAGAGATTACGAGAAGGTAAAAAATAGCCAAAGCAGCGGCCACAAAACCGTATTGAATCGGGTGGATTGAATAGCGTCTTTGTAGTTCTAAGAGAGCAAAAACCACGAAGGTTAATGCGATAAACATAAAGCCGTATTTCAGTGCTCTGTCGGTCATCTGATAGACGTCCACAGAGTTGCCTAGGTGTGCGCCAAATTGATTGTTTTGTAGCGTGTTGGCGCATTGTTGAGGTTCTTTAGTGCATGCTTTTAGAACGCGTTCTATCGAGCTGGCAAAGCTGTTGACGGTCCAGTTTGAGCTAAAGCCACTTTCATTCACCGTCCGTTTGCTGGGTAGGTAGTTGCCAATGAAAGAGGGGTGAGCCCAAGGTGCGGTGAGAGTTGCCGACAGGTTTTGAGCGGTAGGAACAAAACCGATTTTTTTTACGCCTCGGAGGTTTAAATCCATTTTAAGATTGGCATCTGACTTCAATAAGGTCAGGGGTATGGGGGCTTCGATGTAGCTTCCCAACAGTTGTTGGGCGGTCCCAGGTTTGAAGGCTATATTTTGATCGTTCCAGGCTAGTAGAGGCTGGTTTGCAAGACCACGAATGTCCTTTATAGAGATCAGTAGCTCTGCGTTTATTAAATGTGTAGTGTCACGTAAATCGTTAGCTAGGTGTGCTGCGGAAAGAGCTATTTTTGCGGTGTAAACTGGCACATTAAATATGCCAATGTATCGTTCTTGCATTTCCAAAGAAGCGTTGATCATGACATTGCTAAATAGTCGGTACTCCGACCAGCGTCGAGTTTTTTGAATCTCGACGTACTGTTTAAGTTCTTTATCAAATTTTCGATCAATGTATTTCCTTTCAAAGCTCAGTCGGAGAACTGGACCGGCAATGAGCTGCGGGTGTGACCAGCCCTTAGCCACAGTTTGTGTCGCTTGATCACGATACGATTGACGTTCAGAAACCTTGTATTCCACCATGCTTAGCACGGCTGAGAAGATAATGAGGATGACAAATATGCCAGCGCATTTGAGTAGAGGACGGGAATTCATAAAAAGCATCTAGTTGGTTTATTTCCGCTAGAGATTAGCGCTAGAGTGCTTTTAAGAGTTTGAGGCTTTTATGAGCTTTGTGTGTAAGCCACGTGTGGGGCGGGTATTACCATGATTAATCTTTTGGAGGGATTGCGTGAAATACGTAATCCCCTTGCTGTTCGTTCGATACTAAATGCCGAATGGTGTATTCATGTTTCTCCAGCCAGTCAATGCACTGGTCTCTCTTCTGGTGTCCATGAGCGGATAGCAATATTTGTGGCCGATTTATTGAAATAAGGCGTTCAGCACCCTTAAGAAAATCGTATTCGGCCCCTTCGATATCGAGTTTTATAAAATCGGGCGCTGTATTAAGCTCATCCATGTAATCATCTGAACGCGCAGTTTTTACTTTATATTCCCCTTCCGCACGGAGATGGCTTTGTTGAGCATTGTCGGAAAAATTAGCGGATCCGTTTGAATTGCAGAGTGCAATTGAATGCACCTTAATTTGCGTAAAGCCGTTTAATAGGCAATGCCGCTCCAAGAAGTTGACGTTTTTTGGATTGGGTTCAAAACTAAGAATAGTTGCACTTTGGGGTAGATGTTTTGCAGCAAGCATAGAATACCAACCCACGTGCGCGCCGACATCCCACAGTACTGATGACCCTTGCAATAGTTGAATAAACTGTGCTTCATGTTCCGGTTCATACCGACCGAGAGCTTGACCAGGGTTGGCGGAGCCAAGAAGCCAGCGAACTCCTTTCATATGGCCGCGAGGTATTCTTAGCGACACCGCCGGGAAGGCATTGAACAGGGTTTTCGCTATCTTGGAGAGCAGAATCACAGTGTGTTTAGATCATTCCCAGTTCGAGTTTGGCTTCTTCTGACATATTGTCCATGGTCCAAGGTGGGTCGAATACCAACTCAACCTGAGCATCAGATACGCCAACGACGCTCTTCACGGCATTTTCAACAATGCCTGGGAAGGTCTCTGCAACTGGGCAGCCAGGGGCCGTTAACGTCATGGTAACGTCAACAAAATAGTTATCATCTACCTCAAAGCCGTAAATAAGGCCTAAATCATAGATGTTAACGGGGATTTCAGGGTCGTACACGGTACGCAAAGCGTCCACAATATCTGGCCCTAATTCTTCGGGCGAGCGTTGACGTAAGGCCGCTTCATCTACGGGCTTGCCTGACGGTTCGTGCGGTACGATATAAGGTTTTAATTCTTCAGTCATGATAGTTACTTTAACATCTCAACGGCTTTGGTTATGGCCGAAACTAAGGCGTCTATGTCTTCCTTAGTGTTATAAAAAGCGAGTGAGGCGCGAGCGGTTGCTTCTACGCCAAAGAATTCCATTACTGGCATAGCGCAATGGTGGCCAACTCGAATCGCGATTCCTTGATGGTCCAAGAGTGTTCCTAGGTCGGATGCGTGTACGCCGTCAATTTGAAAGGAGAGGATGCTTGCTTTGTGTTCAGCGTCGCCGATGATTTTAAGGCCTTCTATTGTCAACAGCTTCTGCGTTCCATACTCAAGTAGATCGTGTTCGTAATTCGCGATCTTAGAGATACCGAGTTCACTCACGTAATCCAACCCCGCGGCCATTCCAATGACGCCGGCAATGTTCGGTGTGCCAGCTTCGAATTTATGCGGTACTTCATTAAAGGTCGTGCCGGAAAAGCTGACTACTTTGATCATTTCTCCACCGCCTTTGTATGGAGGCATTGAATCCAAAAGTGCTCGTTTGCCGTAAAGCACGCCCACGCCCGTGGGTGAGAATATCTTGTGCCCAGAGAACGCGTAAAAGTCGCAATCGAGCGCTTGCACATCGACGTGAGTATGAGCGATGGCTTGCGCCCCATCGATTAATACCTTGGCTCCCACGGCATGCGCAGCTTGAATGATTTCTTTAACTGGCGTGATGGTGCCAAGTGCGTTGGATAATTGAGTGATGGCGACAAACTTGGTTTTTTCACCAATCAGTGCCTTGAACTCTTCAAACAAGAAGTCGCCATTGTGATTGATCGGAGCAATGACAAGCTTAATGCCAATCTGTTGTTCTAGCAGTTGCCAAGGAACGATATTAGAGTGATGTTCCATGGCTGAAATTATCACTTCGTCGCCGGCTTTAAGAAAAGCACGGACGTAAGAATGCGCCACCAAATTGATGGATTCAGTGGTGCCGCTCGTAAAGATGATTTCAGAGTCAGATGGTGCATTAATGAACTTCTGAACAGTGACCCGAGCCGCTTCAAATTGGTCCGTCGCTCGCTGGCTCAGCGTGTGAATTCCTCGATGAACGTTGGAGTTATCACGTTCATAATACTGCTTTACTTTGTCGATTACTTGGCGCGGTTTTTGAGTAGAGGCACCGTTGTCTAAATAAACCAGCTTATGACCATAAATTTCTTGGTCTAACGCAGGAAAGTCTGATCTGACTTTTGTTATGTCAAAGTCAGACGTCACGGTTTCATTAATGGCCTTATTCATCTTTAACCTACTTTGATAACGTTGTGCACTCTTAAACCAAGTCTTCTAGGCCAGAGAGTAATTCTCCAGCGATGATTTTGGTGAGCTCAGATTTCACAGAATCTACTTGAATGCGATCAATGACTTCATTCGCAAACGCAAAGGTCAGTAAGCCGCGAGCGGATTCTGCATCAATACCTCGGGACTTAAGATAAAATAAAGAACTCGCGTCCAGTTGACCCACTGTGCATCCATGCGAACACTTTACATCATCCGCGTAGATCTCTAGCTGGGGCTTGCTGTCCGATTCGGCATGACGAGAAAGCAGTAGATTGTTGTTTTGTTGGTCTGCATTGGTCAATTGGGCGTCTTCGGCAACAATAATTCGGCCTCTAAAAACACTTCTAGATTTATCGTCAAGAATTGTCTTGTAGTACTCATCGCTGGTGCAATTAGGAACCACGTGATTTACTTCAGTATGATTGTCGATGTGTTGGCGACCTGAACCTAGCACTAACCCATTCATTTCCATATGAGCGCCTTCACCCAACAGGTTTGTGTTAACGTCGTTGCGCGTCACCAAACCACTCAATGCAATGCTGTGGCTTTTTACGTTTGAGCTGCTCTGTTGATTGATAAATACGCCGCCAATGTGAAAAGCCTCGTCGGATTCCTGTTGAATCTTATAGTGGTCCACATGGGCGTTGTCGTTGGCAAATATTTCAGTGACACTGTTGCTCAGATAAATCGCGTCAGCGTTGCCGATATGGCGCTCTACAACGGTACATTTGGTGTTCGCTGCACATATAATGAGGTTACGTGTGTGGCTAACCGTTTCAGGGCTTTGAGACACAAAGAACACTTCTAATACGTCGACCAAGTTGGCGTTATTTCCTATTTGAACAACAAAGCCATCTTGTGCGTAGGCGGTATTGAGGGCCGTAAAGCCATGTTGTTCTTTGGGAAGGGCTTGCCCAAAGTGAGCTTCAACCAGAGAATTGTGTGTTTTTAGTGCTGAGCTGAGTGTGCTGACGCCATCTACGTTGAGTGCCGTTGAATGTTCGGTATTCAGAATGCCGTCCACGAATACTAATCGAGGGTTGTCGCTGGTTGGCAGTTCAACAAGCAACTCTCTAGACTCAGCAACAGAATAGTTGTGGCTTTTAAGAGCCCGCAAATTGGTATATCGCCATTGCTCGTCTCTTATTCCTGGTAAGCCGACCTCTTCAAAATGAGAAAGCGCCTTTTCTCTTGCTGTATTTAACCAGTCAGCTTCAATCGAAACAACGGCCGAATGTTGATCAATCCAACTTTGGGTTTGGTCTGCGGCAATCATCTTAGCTGGCCTCTGCGATATCTTCCGACAAGCCTTCAATCCAACCATAGCCCTCAGCTTCGAGTTTTAACGCAAGTTCCTTATCGCCAGATTTAACTATTTTTCCGTCTGCGAGGACGTGTACAAAATCTGGAACAATATGATCGAGTAAACGCTGATAGTGAGTGACGACCACCATGGCGCGTTCTGGAGAACGCAGCGCATTGACGCCGTGCGATACAATTTTAAGCGCGTCGATATCAAGCCCCGAATCCGTCTCATCAAGCAGTGCTAGCTTGGGCTCGAGCATGGCCATTTGAAGAATTTCGTTGCGTTTTTTCTCTCCACCAGAGAACCCTTCATTGACTGATCGTTTTAAAAACTCTTGTTTCATTTCAACAAGAGCGGCTTTCTCACGAATCAATTTTAGGAAGTCACCCGCGCTGATCTCGCTTTGCTCATTGTATTTTCGAATCGAGTTTACGGCGGCTTTCAACATCGCCATGTTGCTGACACCGGGGATTTCGACAGGATATTGAAACGCCAAAAAGATGCCTTCGCACGCGCGTTCTTCGGCTTCAAGTTCAGTGATATCCTTGCCTTGATACTCGATTGAACCACTGGTTATTTCATAGCCATCACGGCCGGCGATCACGTTTGATAGCGTGCTCTTGCCTGCGCCGTTCGGTCCCATGATCGCGTGAACTTCGCCGGCTTTAACTTCTAGGTTTAGGCCTTTTAAAATAGGAGTGCCAAAAACGCTGGCGTGTAAGTCTTTAACTACTAACATTGCTTTTTACCTTAATGCTGCCGATGCCGAAACCATGAACGAGAATGAAAGGTCCTAGTTTGGTGCGGTATCGGTGAATTTAATTCTTAACCGACGGCGCCTTCTAGGCTGACGTCTAATAACTTTTGAGCCTCAACGGCAAACTCCATGGGCAACTCTCGGAATACCTCTTTACAGAATCCGTTTACGATCATTGATACAGCTGCTTCTTCTCCCAACCCTCGTTGTTTCAAGTAGAACAGTTGATCCTCCGAGATTTTGGACGTGGTTGCCTCGTGCTCTAAGTTCGCGCTTGGGTTTTCAACTTCCATATATGGGAAAGTGTGAGCTCCGCATCGGTCGCCCATCAGCAATGAGTCACACTGAGAAAAGTTTCGTGCATTGTCTGCGCCTTTGAGCACTTTAACCAAACCACGGTAGGTGTTTTGCCCGTGGCCAGCAGAAATGCCTTTAGAGATGATCGTGCTGGACGTGTTTTTGCCCATGTGAATCATTTTTGTGCCTGTGTCGGCTTGTTGCTTATTGTGAGTCAACGCCACGGAGTAGAACTCACCCACTGAATGATCGCCTTGTAAAACAACACTGGGGTACTTCCAAGTGATTGCCGACCCAGTTTCTACTTGGGTCCACGATATTTTGGAATTATTGCCTTTGCAGATTCCGCGCTTAGTTACGAAGTTATAAATACCCCCTTTGCCATTCTCATCACCGGGATACCAATTTTGGACCGTGGAGTATTTGATTTCAGCATCAGTATGGGCAACCAATTCCACCACGGCCGCATGCAGCTGATTTTCGTCTCGCTGTGGCGCGGTGCAACCTTCTAAGTAGCTTACGTAAGAGCCTTCATCAGCAATAATGAGAGTGCGCTCAAATTGGCCTGTGTTCATTTCGTTAATACGGAAATAGGTCGAAAGCTCCATGGGGCACCTTACTCCCTTTGGTATATACACGAACGAGCCATCAGAAAAGACCGCAGCGTTAAGGGCTGCGTAGTAGTTGTCTTGAGTCGGGACGACGCTGCCAAGGTACTGTTTAATTAATTCTGGGTGTTCATGAACCGCCTCTGAAATTGGCATAAAGATGACGCCAGCTTCGGATAATGTCTCACGAAAAGTGGTACGAACCGACACGCTGTCAAAGACCGCGTCGACGGCGACATTCGCCAGCATTTTTTGTTCTTCGAGTGGGATACCGAGCTTTTCATACGTTTCCAACAACTTAGGGTCTACTTCATCCAAGCTGTTTAGCTTTGGCATCTCCTTAGGAGCCGAATAATAGGCGATATCTTGGAAGTCAATTTTTGGGTAATCAATGTGAGCCCAGTCTGGCTCTTTCATTTTTTCCCAGCGACGAAATGCCTTTAGCCGATACTCCAGCATAAACTCAGGCTCACCTTTCTTAGCTGAAATGCGTCGTACGATGTCTTCATTTAAACCCGGTTCAAACGTGTCGGATTCAATATCGGTAACGAACCCTTCTTTATACTCACGCTTTACAAGTTCTTTGAGCTCTTTATTGGGCTCGTCGAGAAGGTTCTGTTCTAAGCTGTGATCAGACATATTAAGTTACCTACTTACTGATTTGCACCGGGATGTTCCCGATTTGAGTTACGTCTTGCATGGTTGCCATCGTCTGGACTTCTCGGCTTTTAACAAGGTCGTCTAAATTTTTACTGTCTAAGAACTCGAAGAATTGCTGACTTAAATTTGTCCAAAGCCCGTGAGTTAGGCAGGGTGTGCTGTCACTACAAGAACTACCACCGCACGCCAAATTTATTTTCTCATCGGCCGCAATGAGGATGTCAGCAAGCGAAATCTGTTTGACTTCTTTGGCGAGCATATAGCCGCCTTTTGCTCCACGTACGGAATTCACTAACCCTGCTTTTCGTAAGCTACGAAAAAGCTGTTCAAGATAAGCCAACGATATTTTTTGACGTTCAGCTACGTCGACGAGAGACACGCAATCGAGTTTGGCGTGTAATGCCAAATCCATCATTGCCGTAACAGCGTATCTGCCTTTCGTAGTGAGCTTCATAATCCGGAAGTGTATCTCTTTGAGTGTGAAACCTGAGTGTTTTACTCGGGAATCGGAGTATAAGAGGCGCAAACCCACTAATCAAGGGCTTTTCGGCGTGTAAACTTAAGTAAATTGTCGAGTTTGAGGCTGACTAAAAATCGAACATTGCCTTATAATCCGCGCCAAATCACAAAGTGATTTATAAAAATTTAAAAACGAGAAGGAATTAAATAGGGGTGGGCCGTGAGTAGTTGGTTGAAGGTGTTGGGGATTTTAGTGATTTCAGTGTTTAGCCTTGAAGGGTTAGCGCAGTCTCGTCTACCGATTTCTATCTCAAATAATGTATTGCCGGTAACCACTCTCACCGACTATACGGTAAGGTTGGACATTAACTCGACGAATGCTCCTGGTTTTGACTTCAGTAATAATGGCGATGACCTAATCGCATGGAATTTTGACACCACATCGCAATTGGACTTCTACGTAGAAAGTGTCGACCCAGTCACGTCGACCGCCGTAATCTGGGTTCGAGTGCCCAGCGTTCCTACGAGCCCCCCGGATACCCAAATCTTTCTCGACTACAATCGGGTCGATGTCATGACACCACTTAGTGATGCCGCCAGCACGTTTGTTAACGCGGGTCTAAAGTATCACAGTCAGCCACATGTGGCTGCCGACCCCGACCCAGCAACCAGCGCAGCAGCTCATAGTTTATTTGATTTTAATACCGTTACGTCAAACCCTAATTATGGATGTACGGTATTGTCTGAACTGGTGGATGATCACAGCACCATATTCACTCAAAACGGCGACTTCGGCTTGTCAATTTCAGGTCAGTTTATTGTGCCTGCCGACGCCCTCTATGAATTCCGCTTGGGCGCTGATTTCGGCTTAGGTGGCGAGCTGACAGTTGATGGAACCCCTTTAGAAGAGGACTGGGGTAACGATCTATGGTGGGCTACCAATTTTGCTAATGTTGATGTCCTACAGGGTGATCGGTTGTTAACCGCAGGGTCGCATACGATTAGAGCGCTCGGTTTTGAGCGGTGTTGTGATGGTAGAGCTGAGCTTGAGTATCGCTATGACTCGGATGGTGACGGGCTATTGAGTGATGAAACTTTTCAAAATCTGACGGCAGGTTCACCCGGTTTGACGCTTTTAGCGCCTTCCTGCCCGGTTGCTCAAGTAACGTTTGGAACCATCACCACGGTTCCAGTCACACTTGCCAAATTTCAGAGTTTTAAAGCGGGACCCTTTTTGAAGCTAGAATGGGAAACGGCTGACGAAACGTTTAACGTTGGGTTTAATATATGGACGTTGGAAGGGGATCAAGATGAGTCCCTGAGGCAACTCAATGACGTTCTAATACGAAGTGCTAGTTTTGATTCAATTGATGTTCAGAGCTACCAATGGAGCTACTATTTAGATCGAGAATCAAACCTTGATCGTGTGGTTATATCCAGCGTAGACATCAATGGAAAGCAGGAGTTTTTTGGCCCCTTTGATCTTGGGGAAGACTACGGTGAAGATTTCACACCACAGCCGATTGATTGGCAAAGCGTGCACAATGAGTTCGTGGGTAAAATGCAAGCGCGTGGATTTCGATGGGTAAACAACCGCTGGCGTAAAAAGCGATTTGTCTCACCAGACGCTGACAGAGTTCAGGTGGGCGTTAAAACCAGTGGTGTTTATCGGGTTACCTACGAAGACCTTTTGGCGACAGGTGTTGATTGGTCGAACGTAAAAAGAGCGGATATCGCGGTGAGTCTAAATGGTAAACCCATTCCGAGGGCAATCTACGCTCCGAAAAAACGAGGCAACAACAAGTCGAGACGGCTCTTCGGTCCAGGGAGCGCCATAGACTTTGTCGGCATAGAGCCGAGCGGTGATCTTTCAATTTATCAAGATGAGCGATTTTATCAGATTCATATTGACCCTAATTTGGCCCAGAAAATTCGAAGCGTACGACGTAACTCCGAAGACCCTCAGGCATGGCATTATGAGCGTCAGGAACTTAACGTCGACAATCAACACGTCATTTTCAGTCCGCTACAGTCCCCTTGGGTCATGGATCTGATGTTTAGAATCGCAGAGCCCGTCAGTCAAGTTTATGATTTCACATTACCTGAACTGATCGAAGGGGTGGAGGCTAAAGTAAAGATAGAATTGGCCGGAATAGCCAATGCTCCTCTGCAAGACTTTGATAACGATGGAGCCTTAGATCCGCATCATGCGATTACGGTTTTGGTCAATGGCCAAGCGGTTGCTACTGAGGTGTTTGAAGGGCAACGAGCTAGGAATATTTCTTCAAGTATCCCCGCGGGTGTACTAAATAGTGGGGTGAACCAAGTTGAAGTTAGGGTAGAGCATACTGGCTACGATTTTGATGTCGTTGTAGTTGACACCGTTGCTCTTTCTTATCCTGTGTCGAACCGCAGTACTGGCGCGCTGAGGTTCACAGATGATGGGCGTCATGCTCAAGGAATCGTCTTTAAACCTAAGCCTCGGAAAGGGCTGATCGCTTACGCTTTTCGCGCTGACCACAACCTTATCAGACTGAAGCCTGTTCGAGCGAAGGAGCTTGGTCGTAATCAATTTACAGTGCCATTGGTTGCGGGCGGTGAGAGTCGATATTTTATTGGACATAATAGCGATTTGTTGATGCCTAGCAGTGTTGCGGTGGTAAATGGTGGTTTGGGTATTTTTGTGTCAGATGTGGATCTATTGATCGTCAGTCATCCTCATTTTATTGGTCCAGATTTAGAGCGGTATTCACAAGAGCGTCGCTTGCAAGGCATTGAAAACCAAATCATTAGTACAGCAGATATCGTGAGTCAATATGGCAGCGACATCCCGCTACATGAAGCAATTCAATTGTTTTTGAGGTCCACTGGCGATAGCGTAGAATACGATCATGTGTTGTTAGTGGGTGGACACACTTTTGATTATCTTAATAAGCAGAATACACAAAGCGTTAACTTTATCCCTACGTTTTATCGTCCAATAGGAAGTTCCAGATTTACTCCAAGTGATCAACCATTTATTGATTTTGATGGTGACGGATACCCAGAAAAGTCAATCGGTCGTTGGCCCGTACGCAGTCTTGATCAAGTAAAGTCTATCGTCGATAAAAGCTTATTATGGGCAAACGGTGAGACTGACCGCGGAGCAGTCGGCCACAACGTGTTGCTATTGGCTGATAAAAAGCGCGAATTTGATTTTGGATCAGACTTAGATGCTCATTTCGCGACTCTCAAAAGCGTTAATATCAACTCCGCAGCCAGAGTTTACATAGATCAAGTATTGCAAGACCCGCTATCAGCTAATGCCTCGGTCAATGAGGTTGTACAGAAACGAGTTCAAGACGAAATCAAAAATGGTGCGACATGGACGTTTTATAATGGTCACGGGTCTCCAAATGCGTGGTCCTACTCTCAAATGTTAACGGCCTCAAAAGTATCAGATCTGGAAAACGAAGGGTCACCCATGTTGATAACTTCCTTGGGCTGTTACACGACGTATTATGAGAGCACAACTCACAACTCTTTGGCTCTTCAATTGATGTTTTCTGAAAATAATGCCGCGATGGCGATACATGGGCCATCTGTTGTGGGCGGATACGAAAACCAACGAGAACTGGCTGAGCTCATTGCATCTGAAATGAAGGCTGGGCAGAGTGTTGGAAGGGCAATACAGTTAGGGATGAAACGACTGCCTTTGAATTACCGTACTGCGATTAACAATTGGGCGTTGTTAGGCGACCCAAGCCTCCCCGTGCAATAAGCATAAGAGAAACTCGATTAGTCGTTAGAGTATATCACTCGAATTTCTTTATAAGCTTTGTTATTGGATTTTCTAATATTGGATGGTCCTTGATAGTATGTAAGCCGCTTAGTGTTAGTGCTGTAGCCGAGTTCAATTGGAGGGACCAGTAGGCGTAGAAACCGATTTGCTATGCGCATTTTAAATACAGTGAGCCCGTTTCTTTCAAGAAACTTCACTGAATCAGTTTTTTCAATATCGACTTTCTCGACTAACATTTTGAACGTTCTGCCTCTTTCTGGAACCACTAAGTCAATTTCAATCGTTTCTCCTTTGCTCAGCTTCGGCCAAGCTCTGTCGATCGCGTTAAACATTCCTGCATTTACAACTGCGGTACTGATGTTTTTTGGCTCGAAGGTTTTGACGGTGGATTTCTCGGCGTTGATTTCGGTGTAGGTGATGCTCTTAGATTTCCTGTTCACGCGCTTTTCAATGCCTAGACCTGGCTGCTGAAACACATAATTTGCTGCAAAACCGGCATTAAAATTTACTGTTCTTTGGGCGATAACCTGCCCATCTATGTCTTTGTAAGTGGTGTGCATGCTTTCGTTAAGCGGTGTCTTATTGAATACGTGGAACTCCCTGTAGATCAAGTCATTTGTTTTTACATCGTAGACCTCACCAACGGACGTCAATGTTTCGGCGACAGTAGGAGTCATTTTGAGGATCATCGCGAAAGCGAATACTAGGGTCGTCAGTTTTTTCATTCGAGGAGTCTATCGTGGCTTAATGAACGTCATGTGTTTTAACGATTGAGGTATTTCGTCTAGTCCATATATTTTATTGTGATCAGTGTCGAGGGGCGTAAACTATAAAGGACAAAAGTACAGTAAGTCCTCTAAAGTACTGATGGGCTTGCGTTTAACGAATAAGTGGCCATATGGAATTTGGGTGTTTTTTTACCATGCAGTCTCCGGATATGCGGACATCGAGTGAGATCTATCAGCGGGGAGCAGAGTTGGTTTTAGCGGCTGAAGAATGCGGCTTTACAGGAGCATGGTTGGCTGAGCATCACTTCACTTCATACAGCTATTTATCTAGCCCGATAACTTTTTTAGCTAATCTGGCAGCTCGTACGAAGACGATACGTCTGGGCACGGCGATTACGCCGTTACCAATGCATAACCCTTTGCTTATCGCAGAGCAAATGGCAACGTTGGATGTGTTGAGCGACGGGCGAGTTAACGTTGGGCTGGGTAAAGGATATCAGCATTATCAATTTGAGCGCTTGGGCATCGGATCGGATATTTGCATGGAGCACTATAAGGAATCCGTCGAATTGGTTTGTAAGGCGTTAGAGGGCAAACCGTTTGAATTTAGTGGGGACCACTTTCAAGTGCCTGAGACGATCATTTTCCCCCAGCCTCTGCAAACGAAGCCTCCCGTATGGGTGGTTGTCAATACCTCTGTTGCTGAGTCTGTGGAGTTTGCTCTCGAACGAAATCTCAATGTATTCACTGGTGTCCTTGAGCCCTTTTCTAAATTGAAAAACATTGAGAGTGCCTTTCCGGAATTAGTTAGTAGAGCAGGAGGAGCGCGCATTGGGACTCATCGTCCCGTGTTCGTTTCGGAATCAAAACGTGAGATCAAGCGTGCGCTTGATGAGGTTCGATGGAATGCCAGAGTTAGTGTTAGCCAACGTTTTGATTTTGGTGAAGTTGATGGCGGTAGAGTGGTCGAGGTGCCGTTTGAGGGCGAGCCTGACGATGAGCGAATGCTAGAGGATTACGTGATCTTTGGCTCTCCTGAGCATTGCATTGAGAAGATCAAGCATCTGCAAGACGAACTCAGTTGCGATCACTTTAACGCCAGTTTTTGGTTTGGAAGATTAGACCAAACCAGTGTTTTGAAATCTATGAAGGCATTTTCTGAGCATGTTATGCCTGCCTTTTAATTGGCCAGTTAGTTGGTGGCTTTGTTGGACCAACTTTTTTATTCACAATTTGGAGAAATATAATGAACCCCATTACTCGAGAACACCTAGAAGACATCGCAGACAGACTTGTCGCTACGGTAACAAACCCTGCATTTTTGACGGAAGTGGAACAAGTGCATAAAGCAGGAGATCATGATGCGCAATACGCTATTGCTGAAAAGATAAACGTAGACTCGCTTGCTAAAGCGGGTGTTAAAATTCCGCAGGGGTTTAGAGCCGTCCCTCGAACCTTCGAAGACCCAGCATACGCAGAGCAAAATGGAGTGCAATCTATGGGGAAAGAACCCGGATCTAGTTCGGGAGCAGCAGCGCCTGAAACGTATGACACAAGTTCCTGGGCTGAATCCCCCTTAGAAGGACAGCCCGAAAAGAGACTGGCCCCAGAAGAGATTGGCAATGCTATTAGGATGGGCATGAGCCGTATCGCAGACTTTGTCACCACGGAAAATTTCCAAAACTTACTTGCTGAAATGTCGGAATTACCGCCAACAAGTCGGCCAGCGTTTGTGTTGGATGTCGTGTTAAATCAGCAGGAATTAGAGAGTAGAGGCGTCGTGGTTCCTCACGACATGATGATACAGCGATCTACATTCCACGATGGCAGGCCTACCTTGTTTTGCGTTTCCGCGCTCACTGCGTTGGCGTACCCCTGGCGTAAGGTCACGTATACATTCGATAATGACTAGCTTGGTCACACTGGTTATTGTTTAATGAAAGGATGGGCAAACGAAGTTTCGCCCATTCTTCTTTCCTGTTATGCCCTAGTTTGCACTCGTTTGACCATTGAGCGCTTTGAGTAAGGAGATGCCTTGCTGCGATACTATTTCGCCAACGACATCAAGCACGTCTTCTTCCTTGCAAACCTGTTCGACATCAAGCCAGCGGGCATAGATTGGTCGAGTTCGTTCCGTGATTATCCCCGATTTCACCAGCGTACGAACTAGCACTCGAAAAACGTTTCCTTGCTGTTGCATTTTTTCTCGCTGAGAGTCTTCGCTAAATAGAGATTCGCACTCCTTGCTAATGATCTCCCAAGGAAGACCATGCTTGGCGAAAATTTGTTTGCGTTCCTTAATGTTCATGAGGTTTAGTAACAGTTTTTCAAAGCAATGAGCGGCCCAATCCTCAAGTATTATGTGTTCGTCGGGCGTTGTGTTAGGTACCGTTCTCGCCGCCCATGTTTTGCCGAACTTATGATGAAAAGTTTCATCGGTCATCACCAGTTGGGTTAAGCGTTTAAGGACTGGATCATTGGTTAGCGCGTGAATTACAGCAAACATTCCCATGGCCAAGCCTTCGACCAGAATTTGCATGCCTATGAGTTTTTTATACACTTCTGGCGCGCATACAAGTTCGGTTAGTAATCCTCCTAGAGCCGGGCCTGGTTCTAACGGAGTCGCCCACCGTGCCTCAATGTAACGCGTAAACGCATTAACATGTCTTGCTTCTTCACGAGCTTGATTGCTGGCGTATTCTTGACCACCTGGATCCACCAACGTGTTAGTCAAACTCGAGCATAGGGATAAAGCCGCTTGTTCGCCATGCAGCAAACTGGAAACCATCCAATGGGCGTTATCGTTTGCCAGTGCAATTTTTTGACTATTGCTAAGTTGCCGAATACTTGGCGTATCGAATTCAGGAAATACCTCCATTGGCAACACGAGCTGAGTCGTTAGGTCAAAGGGGGATGAAAAGTCTATATATCGATCGTCCGATGGGTCCCAGTAGTGGCTGTGTGTTCCGGATATTAACTTGTCGAAGACGTCGGTTCGTGCACCGTAACGTTGGGCCGAAAATTGCGCGCTGTGATCGCCAATCTTAAACGAAGCAAAGATCGGGTCATGGTTAATTTCTTTGCTCATAAGGCTTATAAAATTAGTAAATTGATATGGTAAAAGGCACAGCGACTATCAGGGAATGATCGCTGTGCCAGTACTGCTTTACTGCTTATGTGTGGTGTGGATTTTAACCAACCGAAGCACACACCCCGCAGCCTACTGATGCGCACGCACTGTGCGTTGCGCCTTCAGCTGCTGAGGTTTGGTGGATTCGTAATGCGTTGGTATCAACTCCCGCTTTTTCCAGTGTTCCTACTGGGTCCTTGGTGAATTCCTTGGTTAGTCCTGCTTCGCGTACTTTTTGTAACGCTTCTGCTCCTGTACTCATGATATTAGCCTCCATATAGCTAAAAAATAATTATGCTAGCTAAGAATTTAGCTAACGCAGTTACCCTAGGATTATCGTATTTATTAGTCAATAGTCTAATTGTCGCATTGCGCGCACCATCACGAGTGTCTATTTTGTATCGTAAGAAGCGTTTCCGACTATCCCGTTGATTAGGTCGGATCTAACCCTAATACCGAGAATAAGGAAGTTTATTACGATGAATTATACGCGAGAATATTTTGTGAACTTGGCGACAGAACTATCGGAGATTGCCAGTCACTCACACGTTGTTAGTGAAATGGTTAAAGTACGAGAAGCGCCAGATCATGAGCGTATTAGTTTGGCAACGGCCGTATACCCAGAGGAATTGGAGAAAGCTGGTGTCGACGTCCCCTCTACATTTAGAGTCGCCCCAAGAACGTTTGAGAAACCCGATCACGCGGTATCAAATGGACCCCAAAACTTAGGTGTTGAGCCTGGTTCTGAGGAGAAAAGGGCTTGGAGTTCTTACGGTTCAATGGACGTCGATGCCTACGATAGATCTGCATGGGGGGCAGAAAGTGAACCGTTACCTGACGCACCAGAGGACACCGATGTGATCCGCAATACTGTTTACGGAGCGGTGATAAAGATTGCGGATTTTGTGCTCGACAGCGCATTTAATTGTGTGATCGGCGAGTTGTACTCTTTACCTGAAGATGACCGCCCTCAATTTGTTTTAGATGTACTTCTAAATTCAGCCGAACTGTCTGAACGAGGTGTGGTGGTGCCTGAGCGGATGAGCATCCAAAGATCGACGTTCTATGATGGTCGGCCAACTCTTTTTTGCATAGCGCAAAAAGAAAACCTCGCCTATCCATGGCGGAAGATCACCATTACATTCGATAATCTTTCGGACGTCATAAAACGAAATGAAACCGCTCGGTTTGACAACGTGATTCCGTTGAGTCTGCAGTCCTGAAATAGCCGATCGCCTTTTCGTGGTTCCTGCAATGAGATGAGTAAGGAGAACTAAATAATGCAATTGGACGAGAGTGGTTTAAACTTTAGTGAGATAAGTTTGCTTATGCAAGCCGAGGTCGCAATTGAAGAGCGAAGAGCTAGTTCTCAGTCAGAACCCGACGCCAGTGCGGTGCGAGCACCGTATAAAATTTTGCTGAACGGGTACTGCGGGTCTGGAAACATTGGTGCTGATATACGAACAGGCGAAATTATTCGGCAGCTTTTAGTGCTGTTTCCATCGGATCAAGTCCGTATATTTTACACTTGTTCCCAGCCACTTGATTACGAACCATTCTCTCTGATTGACGTTGAAGAGCGTGAGATGGGGGCAAATGAGTTTCTATCGGACTACGACGGAGTCATTATTGTTGAAGGGTCGGTATTCAAGTCAAACTTTTCAAACGTCATGGCGATTTCATTTATAAGCGCCTTAGCGCTAGCCGCCGCAGAGGGAAAGCTGAGTGTCGCGTACGGTGCAGAAGCTGGGAAAATGTCGGCTGAGGTCAGCGACTTCGCTAAGGTGAATAGTTCGGAGAGTTTAGTGATCGCGCGCAGTCAGCAATCCTTTGATATTGTTTCTAGAGAGCTAGGGTACCGCGCCGTACTGGGTGCTGATACGGCTTGGACGTATCAGCCGTCGTCGCCTGAATTAGGTGGCAGATTATTGAAACAAGCCGGATGGGATGGCCAGGCTAAGGTTGTCTGCATCGCGCCAATAAACCCCTTTTGTTGGCCAGCAAAGCCAGACTTTAAGAAATACGCGGAACTTAAAGAGTCGGGTAAGCATCGAGAGTCTCATTGTCGATCAGTGTTCTTTTACAATGATTCTAAGAAGGCGAAAGCGCGCTATGAGGAGTATTTAACGTCCATCGCTCGTGCGATTAGCCGATACGGTGAAACGTCAACGATTTTTCCGGTATTAATTGGAATGGAGTCGCTTGATCGCAAGGCTTGCCTTGATCTTAAAAAAGAGCTCGGTGTTGATGTGCCTATGTTTGTGAGCTCTGAGTACAGTGCTGACGAAGTTGTCTCTCTATTGCGCGCCGGATCAATGGTAATTAGCTCTCGTTATCATGCATTGGTTACGTCGATGCCCGCAAACGTGCCCGGCATTGGAATCACGATTGATGAGCGCATCACTAATCTAATGTGTGATCGAGGTTGCCCTGAGTTGGTGGTCGATGTTTCAAGTCCCAGTTTGTCGGACGAGCTATTTGCGTTGATGCAAAAAGTATCAAATCGAGACATAGAGCCGCTCGAAGAACTAGACAGCTTTATGGCGCGCCAACTGTCGAGAATTAGCGATATGGGGCGAGCTTTATGTGGTGAGGTTTCCAGTAAACTGCCTTATGTCGATGTACCGGATAAAGATTCTGATATGAAGACCTTTCTGCCGGAGCTCAGTAGCGGGGTTAGGTCCTTTCTGGGGTACACAGAATGAACTTGAGCATTGATAACCCACCGAGTCAGCCTGACGTTGATGAACTCTATTTGTCTACGACTTATCATAATGCCAATACGCTGTGGTGTCGTGCTTTGGTTCAGGCGGCGATTACGACGGGAATGAAGACGGTCGTCAGTATTTGTGGTGGACGATCCACGGCATTGATTTCTATTCTGAGTACACAACCTGGTGTTGATGTGGAAGTGTATAACGATGAAAGAGCCGCTGCGTTCTATGCTCTTGGTCTTGCTAAGGTCACGGGAAAGCCAGTTGGCATCAGTACAACTTCGGGCAGTGCTGTTGCAAACCTAGTGCCTGCGCTGGTAGAAGCCAAAGCGTGCGGCATTCCGCTGATATTACTGACGACAGATCGTCCTAGATCGGTGCGAGACACAGGAGCACCCCAATGCGCCGATCATATGGGGATTTGCAAATCCTTGGTGTGTGCCGCTATTGATTTAGATGACCCACAAGACTCTTTCGAGTCCCTGAAGTCGATGCAGAAAGATGTATTGAATACGTTATCAAAAGGCTTGCCTAGAGGGCCAGTGCATATCAATGTGCCAATGCTGGGAGCAATTACGAGCATGGATCAAGACCCAAATTGGAAGGTGCCTGACTTTTCGATTGATTCCTTAAAGATTAACGCTACGGAGAAGCAAAATTTAGAACCGACACCAGCCACACTTGATTTGAAGGCTCGGCTAAAACACTTACAGTTAAAGCCAAACATGAAAGGTTTGATCGTTGTGGGGCCAGATTCCCCTGTTGCGATAGCGTCGATTATTTCATTGGCAGAAAAATTGAATTACCCGGTCATCGCCGATGCGCCCACGGGGTTACGTCGCCCATCAAAGTTAGATAACTTAATTAGCGATGCAGATTTAATGGTTGTTTCTCCCTCAGCGTTTAGCTTACAACCTGAGGTGTCAATTCGTTTTGGCGAAGCGCCAATTGCCAATATGGTTCAACGGTACCTGCAGAATCAGGCGTGCCCAACAATTTGTTTTTCTAAAGGCTCTCGTACTTCTGATTACTTAAATCGAAATGCGGTAATGCTGGATAGGTTGCACGAAGCGGATATTGACGATTTAATTTCTTTGTTGGGCAGCGGTGATGAGCAATGGTTGAAAAGTTGGTTGTCGTTATCTCAGCAGGTGGCGTTGGCACGTGAAACCTATTTGCTTAATCTTGGATGGAGCGAGTCTAAAGCGGCATCGATTGTGTCGAATGCTCAAGGGTTTGAGTTGTTTCATGTTGCTAACTCGTTGTCTATTCGGCACGTTAACTTACATCTAAAACCCGCAAGCTCAGCTCAAGCAGTGACGGTCAATCGGGGGGCTAGTGGTATCGATGGAACGATAAGTACGTTTTTGGGCGAGCTTTCAGCGTTTAAGGGTAATGGTTTGCTCTTGTTGGGTGACTTGGCAGCTGGGCATGATATAGCCGCTTTACATAATGTCAGTCAAAGTCGGAATGGTGGTGCGATTTGTATTATGAATAATAATGGAGGCGGCATTTTTGACTTACTTAGTTGCAATGAAATGCACGACTATCAACGTTTAGTAAGAAACCCTCTCAACATGAATTTTGAAAAGGTATCCAAGGGTTTTGATGTCCCTTATATCAAATGCTGCAGTCAGGCTGAACTCTTGGCGGCTTTGAGCGATGCGGCCGAGAATCAGCGCTTATGTCTGATTGAAGTGGTTGTGCCTGATGATTCAGCGAAGTCGGATTTATCAAAGCTCTTTGGACTAATAATGAATGGAGTCTATTAACATGATGATGGAATCGTTTCCTACTATTAACGGCATTGACCCTCAGCTTGCAATTCGAACGGCGGATCATATTCGTTCCGAGCTGCGCCCACAACTTCTGAGCGAATTTGCTGTATCGCAGCAAAGCTGTGATGGTGCTAAGCGTCTGGTTGACTTAGAAAACAAGATAGAAGAGCTAGATAAATACGCGTTTGAACTGGATCAGTACTTGGTAAGCTCCGGTGGATTAACGTCTGCTCAACATCAGGACGTGGTGCTTAATGAAAAGCGACGAAACGGGAGTGAGTATATAGAGGCAACCACTGAGCTGTTTTTCTCGGCAGAGTCACTAACTAACGTCCACGGTCCGGTCATGATCTTGTATTTAGCCACCTTGGCGGAAGAAATTTTAAATGTTGGTGAACACATATCTAGCCTGAATCGGGCTTCTTTCAAAAGGCTGGTTGTGCAAAATATGCGATTGCACATTTGTGACTCCAGCGTAGGTTTTACCGATGACGTGGCGCAACTAGAAGCAGGCGCGTCTATTACTGGTAAGTTTAAGACCAACCAAGGACGGACGTTGCTATTTTTTGGAGTGCAATTGGAAGGTCGGCCAGTGACACAACTGGCTAATTTTAACTCGTTTGCAATCAACATATTGCCCGCCGGTTTTGCTTACAAAAAGAGCGGTGACGTCTATCAAATGACATTATCAACGGACATTGACGCGATTCATGTGCCGCAGCATGGTTTTTCAGTTGCGGCAAGCCTAATGACAATTTTGGATATCGTCATAATCATGATGTTTCGTTATCCAAGTGCTGCTAAAACGAACCTTCTATTGAGAATTTCCGAACTGGATTTGATCGCCGACTTGCCGACTGTTTTGTCATCTGGTTTAACTATTGAGGCAATTCCTCGTGAATCGAAAGTGTATCGTATTAATGATGACTTTAATTTGATGCCGGTGGATTATCGGTTTTCGCCTCTAGAGCAAAAATTCAAACGTTTTCACGTTGCAATGGGCAATCAACCCTATTATCGAGTCGTTAACACCTAGGCGATAATATCGGCGTATTTTAACGCCTGTTATCGCTTGCGGCTTTCAATGAGGCTGGGTAGTGAGGTTACTCCGTCGAGCCCTCCGAGGGTAAACCGGCACCTTGTTCAGACGGTTCAAAACCCAGAGAGGAGGCAGATGACTTTAGTAGTGATTCAAGCTTAGATGATCTGAGGTCGTCTCGTTCAGAAGCGTACAAGTCGGCATCATTTGCCAATAATGCAGCCGCACATCCCGAGACCAGTGGGCAAGCCATTGATGTGCCGCTCAGTTGGCCGTAGGCGTTTTCAGGGATTGTGGAAATGGCACCCACACCCGGAGCAATAAAATTAACGCCATTACCAACAGACGTGAATGCCGCGAGGTAATTATCATTATTGGTGCCCCGTTCATCTGTAATATCCAGCGTTGGTTGAGACCCTTTTGGTGTAGTGTCAATTATGCCCATCGCTGATACGCCAATGCAATTGGTATAAGCGGCGGGGTAGCCAAGCTCGCCACCGTAATTATTATTGCCAGCGGCGACCACAAGCGAGCCACAAGACCTCGCATGATCTATCGCTTCTTTGAGCACAGCGTCGTCTTCGTTGACTCCTAAGCTTAAATTTATTATGTCGCAGCCATCCTTAACGGCATCTAAGATTGCGTGGGTGATCGCGTAGCTTGTGGCGTTCTTTTCGCCCTCACCAAACACCCGGTAAGATCGAAGACGAACGCCAGGAGCCGCGCCTAGCACGAGATCATTTGCGCCGACAAGCCCTGCCACGTGTGTGCCATGAGGGTCACCATTGCTACCGTATTGATCGGGTTCTTCTCCTTGCACCGTGTTCATGCCTCCGACTAAGTTTAATCCCGCGTGGTGAGCAACACCAGTGTCCACGACGGCAACGGTAACGGGCGTGTTTAAGTCACATTGATTGTCAGGGTAGGTCGCTTTAACGCAATCGGTAAAACTTGGGTTTACGGGTTTAACTTTAAGAGTTAACTCATCGGATACAGAGACGTTGTCTTGGGATAATCCCCAGTAGGTGGGCAACTCCGGGGGCATCACAATCATTTTTGATATGGTGGGTAGGGTCTTTAACCATAGGACTTGTGTTACGCCAGATGAATTTGTGGTTGCCGGTGGAGCTCCTTTGCTTGAAGCATAGTCGAAATAGGCAATGACAGTCGCGCCTTCTATGGGCTTCCCCGTTTCGGAGTCTTCAACGCGAACGCTTAAGTGAATAAGATCAGTGCTTGAAACGTGGTTGGTGTTCGTGTCACTTGGTGCCACATGATCTGCATTCACTGAGGCTGTGTGGTATTTGCGTACGGGGTAGAGTTTGTAGTGATCGCCGAGGTCTGCATCGGCGTGCTTGAGGCCATCAGCTGCATCCATTTCGATTAGTTTCGGCCCTAATTCAGAGATGGAATGAAGAACACTTATTTTATGGATGTTTCCATCGATGAGTAATCGCGCTTGGCGCTTCTCTTGATTGTGCTCAACGTGAGGTAGGTCGTTCAGCGCTGATCGCTCTTGTTTGCTTTTTGCCAGGGCACCAGATTTGGCCTGTAATATAAACTGTCCTTTGTTAGTCATAATATTCCTTCACTAATTTTGCCTATCTCGCGTTATATCATAAACTTTTACTGGATGTTTGTAAGTTATTTTGGGTAAAAAAATAGCCCGTAAACGGGCTATTTGGGGTAGAACTATATCCTTTGCCGCTATGCTTTAGGAATAATGATCTTTTGCCCTGGAAAGATCTTATCAGGGTCTTGTATGACTTCTTTATTGGCTTCGAATATTTCGGTGTACTTTGCGCCGTTGCCCATTGTTTTGGCCGCAATGCCCCACAGTGTATCGCCGCTCTCGATCGTGTAGTAGTGGTCTTCTTCTACGACCACGGGTTCAGGAGCACTTAGTCCGTCAGCAACTACTTCGCCAACCCCCATTACGTTACCTGCCATTAGCACCGTTTTGGCTTTCGCTTCGGCGGATTCGCATTCACCCGTGAGAGTGCAAGTTTCACCGTCCATTGATACATCAAGATTCGAAACGCCAGGATTGAACGCTTCAATCTCAGTCTTTACTTGCTCAGCGGCATCGGCGTCGCCGATTCCAAATACTTTTTTGCCAATATTTGAAGCAAAATCAAATAATCCCATCGTTACTCCTGCCTGTCTTTCAGGTCTATGTTGATAATCGTTGTCCGTAGAGTGAGGCGGTATTCAGCGGCTTCTGTCTAGCATGCCATCGAATTCTCGCGGCTCAACCATAACCCGAGAAAGATAAAATAGGCAAATTCTAAACTTAAAGCTTTGTTAACTCTTGCAAAGCGATAGCGCAGGCTTGCATCTCGTCTTCAGTGCCAATGCTGATTCTTAAGAATTGATCTAGTCTTGGTTTATCAAAGTATCGGACAATGATTTTCTTCTCTCTAAGGCCCTCGAAAAGGGATCGTGCATTATGTCCCTTATGACTTGCAAATACGAAATTTGCACTTGAATCTAAGACGTTAAACCCGAGCTCCAATAATTTTTTAGTAAATTTCTTGCGCGTTGTTTTTACTTTGAGGCTACATTCTTGAAAGTACTCGATATCCTTAAATGCCGCCTCAGCGCCAGCTAACGCCAGCGCGTCGAGGGCATAAGGGTGAAAGCTGTTCTTTACTCTCTCCAGTCCATCAATTAAGTCTGGGTGAGCCAATGCAAGTCCAACTCTTAAGCCTGCTAGATTGCGAGACTTAGATAATGTTTGTGTCACGAGAAGGTTGTCGTATTCACTAATCAGTTCTACGGCTGTGCGAATATCTCCTTCAGCAAAGTCTATATAAGCCTCGTCTATAACGATGACAGAATCCGGATGCGTGTCCAGTAGCTTTGTAAGCTGGTCTATGTCAAGCCCCAAACCGGTTGGGGCATTTGGATTAGCGAAAATAATGCCGCCATTGTTGGCGGGGAAATCCTTGATGTTGATGGTGAAATCTTTCTGTAGAGGCACCGTCTGATAGTCGATGCCGAATAGATCACAATACACAGGGTAAAAGCTGTAGGTGATATCGGGAAACAGTAAAGGCTTGCTTTTCTTTAATAGGCCCCTGAAAACATGTGCTAGGACTTCATCAGAACTGTTTCCCACGAAAACATTGTCGCTGCTTATGTTGTGATGGGAGTAATATTCGGCGATGGTTTTCTTTAAGTTGAGCGCAGTGGGGTCAGGGTATTTTCGCAAGCCCTCGTTATTTACATTGGATATTGCTTGAATGACCTTGGGCGATGGGCCATACGGGTTTTCGTTGGTATTAAGCTTGATGAGATCTTGTATTTGGGGTTGTTCGCCAGGCGTATACGGCGTAAGTTTACTGACAATGTCGGACCAATAGCGGCTCATGATGATTCTGGGAAGTTTATTGATTCAGCTTGGGTTAATAGTAACACTGGTAAGGTATGTAAAACTTGAGAATTAGTCAGGAGACGAATATGAAAGCACTCATAAAATTAACGACAGTAAAGCAGTCCTTCGGCGTTTTGGTTGCTGCCTTAGTGCTGGCCCCTTCGCCTACATTGGCCCAAGGAAACTACAACAATGGGTATCAAGGGAGCGGTTACGAGCAAGAGCCGTATATCTCTATTTACGAAGATTGCGATTTTCGTGGGGAACGACGAGATGTCTCAGTGGGTGAGTTCCGAAATATGAGTCAATTAGATTTTAGGAACGACAGCATGTCTTCGATCCGAGTGCCTAGAGAATTAGAAGCCATCATTTTTCAACATGATAAGTTTAAAGGTGACTACGCAAGAATAGACCGAAATGTGCGTTGCTTTGATGATTCATGGAATGATGAAGTCAGCTCCCTACGCGTTGAGTACACAAAGAAGCGATTCGATCGAAACGGCGATGGTAATCGTAATAACGGAAGAATTTACGGTGGGAATGATCGAGTTGAAGATCCTCGACCAAGACGGGATCAGACTAGAGACGTGCGCAGAAATTTTAATGACGGAGTGACGGCAAAAACGGTTTCCCAGGTGGTGTTTAACAATCGTGTGCTTCAACGTATAAACCAGACCCAATGGCATATCCAAGGCCGCAGAGGGCTTGCGCAATACAATGTGACCCGAAGAGACGATAGTAATGTCTACTTGCAGAACCAACATACATCGGAAAAGATAAGAATAGACTTGTTCGCCAATGACGTCACCATTGTTAAGCCTCGAGGAGCTCAGCAGCGATTTGCAATTACCAGTCGCAAGGGTCGTGTTGCCGCAACGCCTAGAAGGCAGCAACCGGTCGTAAACCGCGGCCCAAGTCGACGTATCAACAGTAATTGCTTCGACTACCGTGCGTTTACAGCTGGTGGCCAAGGCGGCATCCGTTTTCATGGTAAAGATGGGTTCCATCGTTTTGATAAGAAGGCCACGCAAGGGCGTATTTGCCACAACGGAAGTTTGACGATGGAAATCAATAAAACGAACCCAAACACTAAAGCGATAGTTGAAATTGACGGTCGTAGATTTGTTTTTGCAAAGGGTGAAAAAGAAACTTCTCTAAAGAATAATTGGTATCGTAAAGAAGTAAGGTTGAAAGTAGGAAGATAATCTAGTGTGATGAAACTTGTTTACACAAACGAAGACAGGTTTAAGGTAAACGCCATGCGGTCTTTTTTGGAATCGCATGGCGTACCTTGTTTTGTTAAGAATGAGCAACTGTCTTCGATCATGGGTGAGATACCGTTTTTTGAAACTTGGCCTGAATTGTGGGTCGCTGAAGAAATAGCTCCGAAGGCGACTGAATTGATTACTCAGCTTAAGGAGCCGAACGCTAATCGAGCAGACTGGGTGTGCTCAGAATGCCAGGAAGAAAACCCAGGTACGTTTGATTTCTGTTGGCAATGTGAATGCTCCTATTAGTTGTGCCCTCAGTCCTTGATTTCCGCGTATTTGCCCCTAGATAGAAACCTTCACGCTGTTCATTATTGAGCTCAAGTTGGTAATTACTGAATCAACGTTTTCTAAACATGCCATTTTTACTTCTTTTAGCCTTGTTCATAGGCGTTCCAATCATAGAGCTCAGCCTACTATTTAAGGTGGGTGCGGCAATCGGTGGATTAAAAACCGTGTTATTTGTCATTTTTACTGCAGTCTTGGGTGCCTATTTGGTGAAGCAGCAAGGAATGGCCACTTATATGAAGTTCCAGCAAGAAGCTAATTCAGGACGACTGCCTGCTCAACAAATGCTTGAAGGTATTGCCTTGCTTTTTGCCGGTGCCGTACTATTAACGCCTGGCTTTATCACTGATGCTATAGGTTTTGTTTTGTTAGTTCCGTCGTTTAGACAAGCTATTATCGCAACGTTGATTAGAAATGGTCGTTTTGTTGGGGGTATGCCCGACCCTTCATCAAGTCAAAATAATACTCGAGGCGCTGGTAATCCAAATGTCATTGAAGGTGAATATAGTTCAGGGCAAGAAGAGCAAAAATAAAATCTAACTCAAGTCTTGACTTTATCGTCCTCAGCCCTATTATTAGCACTCCCGTGCGGTGAGTGCTAAAACTCATCTCGTTAATTAAATCCCAATCATTTTTCTATTTTTGGAGGAAAAACGAATGGCTATTCGTCCACTTCATGATCGCGTTCTCGTTCGTCGTAACGAAGAAGAGCAAACTTCTGCTGGCGGCATCATCTTAACTGACTCAGCAAAAGAAAAACCGGTTCAAGGCGAAATTATCGCCGCAGGTAACGGTAAAATATTAGACAGCGGCGACGTACGTGCGCTTGACGTAAAAGTTGGAGACACCGTTCTTTTCGGTAAGTACGCAGGTACTGAAGTAAAGGTTGATGGTGAAGAGCTTCTTGTTATGAGAGAAGACGACATCGTTGGTGTTGTAGAGTAAAACAGTTTGGGTTCTGTTCTGATGAGAAGGCTAGAGTATGTTTAGCCAGTTCAGAACGCGCCTTAGATCATTAAGATCGTAAAGTTAATTGTAAGAATTAAGAGGAATTTGATATGTCAGCAAAAGACGTAAAATTCGGTGATGACGCGCGTACCAAAATTTTAAGCGGCGTAAACATATTGGCGGATGCCGTAAAAGTAACGTTAGGCCCTAAAGGTCGTAACGTTGTTCTAGACAAAGCATTCGGTGCTCCAACCGTAACTAAAGACGGTGTCTCTGTTGCCAAAGAAATCGAGTTGGAAGACAACTTTGAAAACATGGGCGCACAATTGGTTAAAGAAGTAGCTTCTAAAACTAATGACGTCGCTGGAGACGGAACAACAACCGCGACCGTACTTGCTCAAGCAATGGTTCGAGAAGGTTTGAAAGCTGTTGCAGCTGGCATGAACCCAATGGATCTTAAGCGTGGTATCGATAAAGCGGTAGTCGCTGCGGTTGCATCATTGCAAGATCTTTCTAAGCCGTGTGAAGACGCTAAAGAGATCGCTCAAGTGGGTACTGTTTCTGCTAACTCTGACGAGTCAGTAGGTAATATTATTGCTGAAGCAATGGATAAAGTTGGTAAAGAAGGTGTTATTACTGTTGAAGAAGGCCAATCTTTAGAAAACGAACTCGACGTCGTTGAAGGGATGCAGTTTGACCGTGGTTACCTGTCTCCATACTTTGCTAACAAGCAAGACACAATGATTGCGGACTTAGAGAGTCCGATGATTTTGTTGCATGACAAAAAGATTTCAAACATCCGTGACCTATTGCCTACGCTAGAAGCGGTTGCAAAAGCGGGTCGCCCGTTGCTAATCATTGCTGAAGACGTTGAAGGCGAAGCCTTGGCGACATTGGTTGTGAACAACATTCGCGGTATCGTAAAAGTATGTGCCGTTAAAGCACCTGGTTTTGGCGATCGCCGAAAAGCCATGTTGGAAGACATTGCTATCTTAACCGGTGGTCGTGTTATTTCTGAAGAAATTGGTATGAGCCTTGAAGGCGCTACTTTAGAAGACCTTGGTTCAGCTAAGCGTGTTCAAATTTCCAAAGAAAACAGCACAATTATTGATGGAATGGGCGACGCGGCTCAAATCTCTGATCGTGTTAACCAAATTCGAGCTCAAATCGAAGAGTCATCTTCAGATTATGACAAAGAGAAAATGCAGGAGCGTGTTGCTAAGTTAGCAGGCGGAGTGGCGTTGATCAAAGTTGGAGCGGCGACTGAAGTTGAAATGAAAGAGAAGAAAGCTCGTGTAGAAGACGCTCTTCATGCAACTCGTGCAGCGGTTGAAGAAGGCGTAGTACCTGGCGGCGGTGTTGCTCTGGTACGTACGTTAGAAGCGGTTGCTAAAGTGACTGGAGATAACGCAGATCAAGACGCTGGTGTCAAAGCCATCCTAAAAGCAATTGAAGCTCCTTTGCGTCAAATCGTTGATAACGGCGGTGACGATGCTTCTGTGGTGTTGAACGAAGTGCGTAACAATAAGGGCACTTTCGGTTATAACGCCGGCACAGGTGAGTATGGTGACATGATTGAGATGGGTATTTTGGACCCAACGTTGGTTACTCGTACCGCACTACAACATGCAGCATCTATCGCGAGCATGATCATTACAACTGAAGCAATGATCACTGACACTCCTCAAGATGCAGCGGCAGCTCCTGCTATGCCTGATATGGGTGGTATGGGCGGTATGGGCGGCATGATGTAAATGCCTCCTGTAAGACAATGATTTAGTCATTGTCCTGCAAACCATCTTAAAAGCCTCTCAGGTTATTCTTGAGGGGCTTTTTTTGTTTTTTTAGATATTACAATATGCTAAGAAAATGTCATTTGCTAATTTTCGTCAACACAGGTAGTCTAAATATTAGGGGCTCAAAAGTGAAAGAAGGCTAATCTTTTACTGAGTGATGTTGGGAGTTAATTTCGAAAAGTGTTCATTGCAGAACACATTGACTCAGGCATAACTATGACAATTCCTACCCTCCAATATGATCGTCAAACGATCAAGTTAGCGTTTGAACTAAAACGCACTCTGCCTCTTGATGACCAAGCAGATTTCAAAATATCCAACCCCGATTTCGTTTCAAGAGTGAAGGAAATCTATCAAGCAACGACTAAGAAAAAGACAAAAGATCTGGCCGAAGAATTTTTGGGTTTAGTTGGTGAACCTGTTAAAAGTTCTAAATTAGGATTGTTGGCGGCTTATAAAAATTTGGATCTAGGCGCGAGGCTAAATACTCGTCTGACTTCAATCAGTCAGTCAAAGTAGTAAAATATACATTAGAAAGTTTGTTACAAACTCAGGCGAATTAGGACGCTAAAATTTAAAATGCCGCCCAGGCCACATTCAAGATGTGGCCGAGAGCGGCTAAGAGGTTTTGTGCAGCGGAATTACCATCCCAGGCCAAACCCATCATGACCTTACGCCACGCACGGCGTTACTGCGAACAACACACGGCTCCTGCCGATAGCGTCATCCTGATGCTGTGTTGTTGAACAGATTATAGGAAGTACTTCAACGAAAAGAATCACCCTAACGGGTGATTCTTTTCGTTGGAGGTATTGTTTTGTGATTTTTACTAAATGCGCAGGCTCACGTTTAATGGAATTCCAAGCTACATTATTTACCCATGTAGTTAATTTGGAGAATTACCTATTTAAATAGATCACATAGTCACTTAGACTATATCGAATCTATTTTCACTCTAAATTCTCTTTTATGAACAAATTACAACAACTCAAAGGCATGACTACGGTGGTGGCAGACACGGGCGACATCGAGGCCATTAAGCATCATCAGCCAAAAGACGCTACAACCAATCCATCTTTACTATTAAAGGTCGCACAAAACCCTAAGTATGTTTCGCTCTTGGAGGCGGCCATCAATGGCTCAGGAGGGTCTGTTTCGAACGTGCTGGATCAGTTTTCGGTGGAAGTGGGAGCCGCTATATTGCGTCTTATACCTGGCCGGGTATCAACCGAAGTTGATGCTAAGCTTTCCTTCAATACGGCAGCAACGGTAGCTAAGGCTAGAAAGCTAATTGATTTGTATGAGGAGAAAGAAGTAAGTCGAGATCGAGTTTTAATAAAGATAGCTGCAACGTGGGAAGGTATTCAGGCCGCTGAAGCATTAGAGAAAGAAGGCATAAGATGTAATCTGACCTTGCTTTTCAGTCTTGCTCAAGCCGTTGCGTGCGCTGAAGCAGGGGTGTTTTTGATATCCCCGTTTGTAGGAAGGATATTGGATTGGCATAAAAAGGCTGAGCCAAATAAGAGCTATGTTCCAAAAAACGATCCAGGTGTTATTTCGGTGTCAGGGATTTACGACTATTACAAACAGCATGGTTATAAGACGATCGTAATGGGGGCTAGCTTCAGAAGCAAAGGCGAAGTAGAAGCGCTTGCCGGTTGCGATTACTTGACTATTTCTCCTGAACTATTGACTGAACTTACTCAAGATCGTGGCGTGTTGGAACGAGCTCTTGGTTCCAGCGAGTCTTTTCAACCACAGGAAAAGTTGATCTTAGGAGAAGAGCAATTTCGTTGGTTAATGAATGACGACGCGATGGCAACGGAAAAGCTTAGTGAGGGTATTCGTGGGTTCGCGGCGGACCAATTGAGATTAGAGTCGATCATTGCAGAGCGGATCCTATCGCTAGAGAAAGAGTCTGCCTAATGTACGTGTAGGATGTAAAGCAAAGACAACTTGCGCTCCGAAATCATTGGAAGCGCAAGTTAACTGTTTGCAGGAGAGCGAAGTAAGTGGATCTCGGCGTTTCAATGATTTGCCCTAACGGTCGCCAAACATATCTCCTAGGCCGCCGAGTACCGAGCCCTCACCTTTACTTCCGCCAAAGCCGGCTGCTTGCGTGATTCTGTTTGCCAGTCGTGAAAAGGGTAGGCTTTGTAAGTAGACGGTCCCTGGACCGCGCAATGTCGCCAAGAACAAACCTTCGCCCCCAAACACCATCGACTTAAGATTCCCGGATCGTTCAATGTTGTAATCAACTCCACTCGTAAATGCGGCAAGGCAGCCGGTGTCTACACGAAGCGTTTCTCCAACATTTAGTTCCCGTTTAATCACAGTGCCACCGACGTGGATAAATGCTTTTCCATCACCTCGTAAGCGTTGAAGAATAAACCCCTCGCCGCCGAAAAAGCCAGTCCCAAGTTTTCGTTGGAATGCGATATCCACGGACGTACCAAACGCCGCGCATAGGAAGGCATCCTTTTGGCAAATCAGCTCGCCTTCGACCTCGTTCATGTCGACTGGAATAATTTTTCCTGGATAGGGGGCGGCGAAAGCCACTCGTTTTTTGCCAGAACCCGTATTGCTAAAGTGAGTCATAAAAATGGATTCGCCAGTCAAAACGCGTTTACCCACGTTTAATAGAGAATCCATAACGCCTGATGAGGGCTTGGAACCGTCTCCCATTTTAGTCTCAAAAGTGATGCCATCCTCCATGTAGTTCATGGCTCCAGCTTCAGCGATGACCGTTTCACTCGGATCGAGTTCGACTTCGACCACTTGCATGTCATCGCCAAAGATCTCGTAATCAACTTCATGGCATTTCATTGTTATCTCCTTTCTATCGTTCTAAGTGTAATATCTAAATTGCTGTGGTAGCGTCAATCGCGCATCGGGGTTACGGATATAGTAGAGGATATTTTTCGAATGTTCTACGTCGCGATTGTTTGGTAACTACTTGGCCTTAATACTTTGGGCTTTGATATTACTTTCCGTGTTGGGAGAGAGCCGTGATTGTGTGTTTTAATAGGTGACCTCAGAACCCAATTTCTCACTTTTACTTTTATGAGTCATTCGACACACACGTATCTAGATGATGATCGCAATGCATCAATTTTAATCAATATTAATGGCGAATTGTTTCCGCGAGAGGACGCTAAGGTGTCTGTATTTGATTCTGCATTTATGTTAGGCGACGGAGTTTGGGAAGGACTTCGAGTTCATAATGGCAAGGTCGCATTTCTTAAAACACACTTGGATCGTTTGTACGCAGGAGCGAAGGCATTGGACTTTCATCCTGGGGTGACACAAGAAGTATTACTTGGCCGTATAAATCGAACGTTAGAAGCAAATGAAATGTCAGATGGGGTGCACCTTCGCTTAATGGTAAGCCGAGGTACAAAATCAACGCCCTATCAAGATCCGCGTGTGACCATATCAGCGCCAACGATTGTCATCATACCGGAATACAAGGAGGCCCTGCCTGAAACCGTCACTAAGGGCATCGACCTTTTTACGGTTCACGTTCGTCGTGGTTTCCCCGATGTTCAAGACCCTAAGTTAAACAGTCATTCAAAAATAAACTGCATACTTGCTTGTATTCAAGCGACGAAAGCGGGCGCATCAGAAGCCTTGATGCTCGATCCTCACGGTTTCGTGGCAACCTGTAACAGCACACATTTTTTTATTGTTAAGGGGGACAGAGTTATTACGTCAACCGGGCAGTATTGTATTGATGGCGTTACTCGAGGTGCTGTTTTGACCGTGTGTCGCGAGAGCGGAATAGAGTGGGCTGAAACCAACTTCTCATTATCGGACGTCTACAGTGCCGATGAGGCATTTGTGACCGGAACGTTTGCTGGGTTGGTGCCAGTTACCAGTGTCGATGGACGTGTTATTGGGGATATGGATTTAACGGCAGATGATCGGCGAGGCCCTATGGTCACCAAATTGCAGAGTTTATACAAAGCGCTGTTGGATCGAGATTGCCAATAACAATGAGCAGGAAACTTAAGCGAATTGCCATGTGGTCTGGTCCTAGGAATATTTCAACCGCATTAATGCGTTCTTGGGAAAATCGGCCAGATACCTGCGTTGTTGATGAACCTTTCTATGCGTGCTATTTGGCATCCACCCAGATTAGACACCCAATGCAAGATGAGGTTTTGGCCAGTCAATCCTCTGATTGGGATGAGGTGATTAGCAAGGCGCTGTCGGCCAGCGAGCCAGGCCATCTTAGGATTCAATATCAGAAACACATGACCCAGCACATGGTTGGCAAAATCGACAAGCCGTGGTTTGCTTCTTTGAGTCACGCTTTTTTAATTCGACATCCTGCTGATGTTGTCGTTTCCTATCGAGCGAAGCGGAATGAGGTGACGGCCGCTGATATCGGATTTGAACAACAAAGTCGGTTGTTCGACTTGGTCTGTGATTTGAGTGAGCAGCCACCTCCGGTTGTTGATTCGAAAGACATTCTGCTTAACCCTGAATTGACGTTACGAAAACTGTGCGGTGCACTTGAGGTTCCATTTTTCGAACAAATGCTTCATTGGCCTGCTGGCTCACGAGCCAGCGATGGTGTTTGGGCGTCTCATTGGTATCAAAATGTCGAACGCTCTACAGGGTTTGCAGAATATCGGCATAAAACGCGAACCCTAACTGATGCTGAACAACGTGTTGTTGATGACTGCTTGCCATTCTATTTAGCGTTGAAAAAGTACTGCCTGTAATTTTAATATCCCGTTGTTTTTAAGCCTCAAATCGAGTGCCTTTCTTCGACTTTTTTCTACCATTAAAGCGTGAGGCTAAAATTTTAAGCTGAAAAAAGAATGTTCTTGCGTTACGCTCTCTATTTACAGGTTTGTAAATAGACTGTGATTGTCCTCATTTATAATTGGATTGAACAGAGTCTAATGATGCGATTTGTATGACTTGGCAGCCCCCCCCCTTATTAGGAAGATGTGCTCCATTTTGGGTAGGCTTCTAAGAGAAAGATTAACTTTGCCGTAATTCAACGTTTTTGAAAGTTACTGGGTAAGGTAATAAATGCTGACTATTATTGGATTTAGAATGTATGACGACTCTTAAGTCAAAATTGGATATCAGTTCAGAAAGCTTTCAGCGGAATGAAAAAGCGATGGTGGAAGCGATATCTGAGTTTCGAGCGATTGAGAAGCGTGTCGCTGACACGGCTAAAGCTAAGGAGGCTCGATACCGTAAGCGTGGCTTACTTTCGCCTAAGGAACGCTTAGGCCATTTGCTCGATGCAGGCGCACCATTTTTAGAGCTTTCGACGCTGTGTGGCTATTTGCAGGAAGGCGACAAGGATGGCTCTGATGCCGGTGGCCACATGATTGGAGGCCTAGGTTATGTTGAAGGTGTGCTTTGCGTTGTGTTGGTAGACGACTATCTAACCAAGGGGGGCACACTCACCAAACTTGGTGGCGAAAAGCGTCGGCGCCTAATGACACTTGCAATGAACCACAAATTACCATTGCTCTCATTGTCGCAATCAGGTGGAGGAGATTTAACGTCGTTGGGAGACTGGTTTGGCTTTTCGGGGGCGGCGTTCGCGTTGCAATGCCGTTTGTCTGCACAAGGTATTCCTCAGATCTCGGTGGTGCATGGCAGCGCAACTGCTGGAGGCGCTTATCAGCCAGGTCTATCGGACTACGTTATCATGGTTCGAAACCAATCGACTGTGTATTTGGCAGGCCCGCCACTATTGAAAGCCGCAACAGGAGAAATTGCCACGGATGAAGAAATTGGCGGTGCTGAAATGCATGCTCAAATTGCGGGCACGGCAGACTACATTGCCGAGAACGATGCGGATGGAATACGCCTAGCACGTGAAGTCACTGCCAAGCTAAATTGGGATCGTGGATCGAATGACCTTAAAGAGTACGCTGAACCTAACTATGACAGCAAAGAACTTCTTGGTGTGGTACCTGAAGACCCGCGGACACCATACGATGTAAGAGAGATCTTGGCTCGCATTGCCGACGGGTCAGATTTTGTTGAATTTAAAGCGGAGTACGATATTGGCACCGTTTGTGGTCATATTGATATCTTCGGTATTTCCTGTGGGGTGATTGGAAATAATGCTCCAATTACGGCTAAGGGCGCGGCCAAGGCAGGACAATTTGTTCAGCTGTGTGAGCAGAGCGGGACACCATTGGTGTTCTTACACAATACCACTGGATTCATTGTTGGCACGGAATCTGAGCAAGCTGGAATAATTAAGCACGGCGCCAAAATGATTCAAGCAGTAACTAACTCTACGGTTGATAAGATCAGCATCATCGTTGGTGGCTCATATGGTGCGGGAAACTACGCAATGTGTGGTCGAGGTATTGATCCCAATTTTATTTTTGCTTGGCCTCGCAGTGTTGTGTCTGTTATGGGCCCTGCGCAGGCTGGCAGTGTTGTTCGGACCGTTGCTGAGGCTAAAATGAAGCGCTTGGGAGTGGTTGACGAGACTAAATTAGAACAGATCGAAAATGGGACTAAAGCCGCGATGGAAGCGCGTTCAGGCGCCTTGGTTAACTCTGCGCGGTTGTGGGATGACGGATTGATAGACCCGCGCGATACGCGGGCTATTCTGGGGTTCGCACTGCAGGTTTGTCGAGATGGTCGTTTACGGAAAACCAGAAAAACAACGTTTGGAGTAGGTCGTTTATGAATACGTTGCCGCATTGTGAGCACCTTCTACTGAGCCATGAGGAAGGAATCTTAACCATTGAACTGAACCGACCCGAAAAGAAAAATGCCATGAGTGCACAAACGGTGTTTGAGCTCTCGAGCGTTTTCGATTCGATAAAAGATGATAGGACCGTAAGAGGGGTGGTTTTGCGTGGTTCGCATGGCAACTTTTGTGCTGGCGGTGATATTTCGGGAATGCGTGACTCTAGGATAAATTCGAACGCAGCTGATTTACCGGATAATAGCGGCATGGTGCGGGATGAAAGCTGGCATTTCAATCGATCGTTTGGACACTTGATCACCGCAGTAAATCAAGCACCTCAGGTGACTGTTTGTGTGCTTGAAGGCGCTGTTTTAGGTGGCGGGCTGGGGCTGGCATGCGTTTGCGATGTGGCAATAACCAGTAACGACGCGATGTTTGCGATGCCGGAAACTGGCTTGGGTATTATTCCAGCGCAAATAGCGCCGTTTGTGGTGGCTAGAATTGGTTTAACTCAAGCTCGTCGATTGGCGTTGTTAGGTGAACGGATTAACGGGCAACAAGCCTTGGATCTAGGGCTTGTTCATCAGGTCGTATTCAATGCTGAAGGTATGGTTGAGGCGTTAGACAATACGTTAAAAATGTTGCGCAAATGTGCTCCGCAAGCCACGGCAATCACTAAAGCATTATTGATAGACGCAAGTAAGCCCATCAGAGAACTTGAGTCCTTTTTAGATCGAGCTTCCGATGATTTCTCTAAGGCGTTAAAGGCGGACGAAGGCAAAGAGGGTACACAAGCCTTTGTCGATAAGAGAAAGCCTAACTGGCAGCTCTGATTGAAGCGACAGACAGGGTGCTAATGAACGAATTTCGAGCACAATTAAAATGAAAAAAATAGATAAGATTCTCATAGCAAACCGAGGAGAAATCGCGGTTAGAGTCATACGTTCAGCACGAGAGCTTGGCTGTCAGTCAGTGGCGGTTTATAGTCAGCCAGACTCTCAATCTCTTCATGTTCAGCTTGCTGACGAGGCTATTCTTCTATCAGGGGAGCTGGCAGGTGACACTTACCTCGATATCGACAAAATTATTGACGCGGCACTTTTGAGTGGTGCGGACGCCATACATCCTGGTTATGGTTTTTTGTCTGAGAATGCTCGTTTTGCCGAGCGTTGTGAGTCAGATGGTATTACGTTTATTGGTCCATCAGCCGATGTAATAAAGCTAATGGGTTCAAAGAGGCAGTCCAAGATTGCGATGCTTAATGCTGGCGTACCGTGCATTCAAGGATATCAAGGCATCGCACAAGGTGATCAAGAGCTGGAGTTTGAGGCCAAAAAAATTGGTACACCGCTGATGATTAAGGCTTCTGCTGGGGGTGGTGGTCGCGGAATGCGTCTTGTGCATGATATTGATAATTTCTCTCAAGAACTTAGGTCTGCGAAACAAGAGGCGTTGAATGCGTTTGGCTCGGATGAGGTAATTCTAGAAGCCGCTGTGATTAAACCTCGGCACATAGAAATTCAAATATTTGCCGATCAACATGGAAACGTCGTGCATCTAGGAGAACGAGATTGTTCGATTCAACGGCGCCATCAAAAAGTGGTCGAAGAAGCACCCTCGCCATTCATGACCGAGTCACTTCGTGACGCTATGGGGGCCGCGGCTGTGAACGCGGCCAAAGCATGTGGGTACGTAGGCGCAGGCACGGTGGAATTTTTGGTAAGCGAAGATCAGGCGTTTTATTTCTTGGAAATGAATACACGCTTACAGGTTGAGCACCCAGTCACCGAATTGATCACTGGCATCGATATGGTCGCCTGGCAAATAGCCGTTGCCGCCGGTGAAACGCTGCCCTTGTCGCAGTCAGAGATAAGCTTGAAAGGCCATGCAGTTGAAGTAAGGGTGTACGCTGAAGACCCTCGTCACAACTTTATGCCGCAAACGGGCACCATCTGGAAATGGAGTGTGCCAATCTCTGACAGCTATCGAGTCGACAGTGGTATTGGGATTGGACAACGTGTTTCTGCATATTACGATCCAATGCTAGCAAAGCTGGTAGCTTTCGGAGCTTCAAGGAATCAAGCCATTGAAAACTTAATGTGGTGTTTGGATAGAACCGTATTGCTTGGTTTGGAAAATAACCTTAGTTTTCTGCGTGATGTCGTAAGTAAGGAGAATTTTAAACAAGGTAGTGTGACGACTTCTTTTTTGCTCGATAACTACTCCGATGGGGTTTTTCAAAAGATTGAAGCGCCAAGTGAAGACCTTGCATTAGCTGGAGCGCTCATGCATCGCTCACAGCAAATTGGCGGAAGGCAGAGCGGCTTGAATTGGCGGAACGCGACAACACTAGAAAAACACATCGTATTAGAATATTACGGTAAAAGTCATACTATTTCGGTGTCGAACGAGAACCAAATATACCGAGTCAGGCTGATTACGGGTGGCTCAAATGTCGAAGCTGATATTGAATATGTCTTTGAGATCTCTCCGTCGCGAGAGAACGCGGCCACTTCTGTTTCATATTTAGGGGTGCTGAGGACGATTCACCATCACGTCAACGGCTCAGAACTTTTTCTACAGACGCCAAATGGCCATTTTTCCTTCACCGACCAAACTTATCAACCTGCCAGCAAAGACAGCAGCCGTGGAGATGAAAACGTGACCGCGATCATGGACGGCGCGGTTGTTGAATTGAATGTTTCCGTTGGAGACTATGTCGAGGTAGATCAGGTCGTTGGGTCATTAGAAGCAATGAAAATGATTCACACGATGAAAGCATCGATCAATGGAGTGGTTGATCAAATTTCTGTCAGTGTGGGTCAACAAGTGAAAGCTCGAGAAGTGATAGCAATAATAAAGGAGCCTTCTTAATGTCAATTCGAATTGGCGGTGCGTCTGCATTCTATGGTGATAGCCAATTGGCGGCACGCCAATTAGTTGATCACGGCAACATCGATTATTTGGTGTTCGATTACTTAGCTGAAGTGACGATGGCTTTGCTGGCGCAAGTAAAGATTAAGAATCCCGATGCTGGGTTTGCGGCTGATTTTGTTTCCGTCGCAATGCAAGATGTACTTGAGGACTGTGCCAAGAAGGGCGTGAAAATAATCGCTAATGCCGGAGGCGTAAATGTCTCAAGTTGTGTTAAGGCGGTCCGTGCATTGTGTGAAAGTAAGGGACTGGAACTCAGTATTGCCGGTGTTTCTGGGGACGATTTAACCGCGACTCGAGACGAGTATAAGGAAGGTGAAATGCTGGATATGGAGTCTGAAGAGGCTCTGCCGTCATCTCCTATTAGTATGAATGCCTATTTGGGAGCTGTGCCTATAAAGGAGGCGCTTGACGCTGGAGCTGACATAGTAATTACCGGTCGCGTAGTAGATAGCGCCGTCACGTTAGGCCCGTTAATGCATGAGTTCGGGTGGTCTGAAAATGAATATGACTTACTGGCTCAGGGGTCACTGTGCGGGCATGTAATAGAGTGCGGCGCACAGTGTACGGGCGGCAATTTTACGGATTGGCACCTTGTTCCTGACTTTTCGACTATTGGTTACCCAGTCGCTGAGATTCATGAGTCTGGCGAGTTTACGATCTCTTTACCAAAACAGAGTTCAGGTTTGGTAAATATTGGGTCTGTCAGCGAACAGATAGTTTACGAAATTGGAGACCCGGCTAATTATCTACTGCCTGATGTTGCCTGCGATTTCAGTAATGTCAAGGTTGAGCAAGAGGGTGATAATGTCGTTCGTGTGACGGGAGCGAAAGGCAGGCCGCCTGGAAATCGCTACAAAGTATGTACCACGTGGATAGATGGCTATCGATTGCTGGGGTCGTTCTACATGGCTGGCCCGAGATCCGTTGATAAAGCTCAAACTGCGTTGAATGCATGGGTTAAACGGACACAAAAGGTGTTCGCTGAGCGAGGTTGGGAAGACTATAGAAATGTCAGTCTCGGCGTGATCGGTTCCGAAGGGAATTATGGTGCTAGAAGTTTAGGTCAGGACAACCGGGAAGTGATGGGCAAGTTCGGATTGCATCATAATAGTAAAGCGGCGTTGATGTTTGCATCAATGGAAATGGCGTACTTGGCCACTTCCGGACCACCCGCAATGTCTGGCTTTGGTTCAGGGCGTGTTCGACCCCAGCCTTTGATAAAGATTCACTCTAGTTTGATAGACAAGTCCAGAGTACCGATTACCATTACTGTGGATGATCAGAGGTTAGAAGATCGAATTTACTCATCTTCATCAAGTGAAATGATTACTGGTCCGAGCCCCAAATCACATGGTGCTTCCTCACTAATAGAAGTTTCTGATTCAGGCGACACTGTTTTGGTTCCCCTAGAGGCTTTGGCGTACGGCCGAAGTGGCGATAAAGGGGACAATGCCAATATTGGCATTATTAGTAGAAAGCCAGTTTTTTTAGAACTCATTATCCAACAAGTTACTGAAGAAGCGGTGTCTGAGTATTTTTCACATTTGCTTGAAGGGCAGACAAGACGTTACTTTATGCCTGGAATCAACGCCGTAAACTTTTTACTTACTAAGGCTTTGGGTGGTGGAGGAACGGCCTCAATTCGAATTGACTCTCAGGCCAAAACATACGCTCAAATGTTGCTGTCTCTTCCTATAGCGGTGCCAAAAAAGATGGCAAAAGAATACGGTTTATCCTGAAAAGAAGGTCATTTAAAAGACCAAAAACCGTGGCCTCTATCGATGCCTTGTGTTGACACTATAGATGTTGTGTTGAGTCGACTAATGATTCGCCCCAATCTAAAAATTTTCCGAACAATTCTTGTTGGTTTTTAACGCCAAGCTTGGCGTAGGCGTTTTTTCGATGGCTTTTTAGCGTAGGCAGAGAGATTCCCAGAGTGACGCAAATGGATTTTCCCGAGTGACCTTTGAGGATCAACTGAGTCACTTGGTTTTCGCGTTTGGTTAATTGTTCGTTAGCGAATTTTTCAAGCTGATTCTCCAACCTCCTTTGAGTAGGCTGCGTTTCGATATCAGTTGTTGTTAAAGAGTGTTGTGCCAGAGTATCCATCGCGATAGAAAAGAGCGGGAAAAAAGCGTGTAACGTACTGATGGTTGCGTCGGTAAAACCGCCCAACGAGGCAGGTTGTGCAAAACTGATTTCTACCATTGTGTTGTCAGAGAGCCGGCTGACCATCACTAATTCTTCGAGTTTGGCAGGCCAACCAGTAGTCAAAAAACCGATTTCTTCTTCTGAATCAGGCGACAGATTTTGCTGTGTTGATTCATTGCTAAGATGCCAATGATCTGGCGCTAAGTCGCGCATTCGATAGACGCCAGACTCCATGCCATTTAGGAACGCGTTGTATACAGGGTTTAATAGGTAGGTGGTTTTGATATACCTTTGAACAGCCTCTTTTTCAGCGATGCCTTGGTAGGTGTCTTCTAAGTAGAGAGGCGCAAAATGTTTGCGGTTAATAACGCAAAGCGCAGCCCGAAACGGGACAATTGACCGCGCGGCTTCTATTAGCGAAAAGGCATTGGGTGGTGTTCGAATTGCTTCCGACAAAAAATTGCTTAGTGTTGATATGTGCTCTAACTTGAGGTGGTCCATGATCAGTGCATTTTAATGATAAGGGTCAATTAGGCCGCTGAAACTATGGCATTCTTATGACAGCTTGTAGTTTTAGTGATTAATATCATCCTTTGGGATGATTGTGCGAGTATCTCTCCAAGCTCTAAAATAGAGAAGCGAAAAATTATTAGTAATTCGATTGAGAGTCGGTGAAATGAAGATAGAACCTTTTGGAGTTGAGCTATGGATGAACGAGTTCGAAACGAAGTGCACGTACAACTTAGCTGAAACTTGCGTTGAGAGCATTACAGTCGCGGAACTGTTGGACATGACGGGACACTCATCAAGCACGATAGAAGATTTGCTCACGCTAAAACTAACGTACGGTCCAATTGAAGGCAGTGATCGTTTAAGGCGTGCGATTGCCTCGCTGTACTCCAATCAATCAGCTCAGAATGCGTTAGTAACTCATGGAACAATTGGCGCGAATTCCTTAGTTCATCAAACGCTGGTTTCCCGTGGTGACAGAGTGGTTGCGATTGTTCCAACGTATCAGCAACATTATTCAATACCCGCGAGTATTGGGGCTGAGGTGCATCAGTTACACTTGAAAGAAGAAGACAATTTTCTTCCCAACTTAGATGAATTGAAACGCTTGGTAACGGCCGATACTAAGTTAATTGCCGTAACCAATCCCAATAACCCTACTGGTAGTTTGATAGAAAGACCGATGTGGGAGCAAATCGTCCAAATCGCCAGAGAAGCTGATGCTTGGTTATTGTGTGATGAGGTCTACAGAGGGGTAGATCAATCGGGTGATGGTGCTTCGTGCTCCATTGCTGATATCTATGAGAAAGGCATAAGTACGGCCAGTATGTCTAAGGTTTATTCTTTGGCTGGTTTACGTTTAGGTTGGTTGGTTGCTCCTAAGCAAGTCGTGGATGCGGTCATGATTCATCGAGATTACAACACGATATCAGTGGGAATGATCAATGACTATCTGGCCACTCTCGCGTTGGAAAACCAGCAAGAACTTTTGAAAAGAAGTAGACAAATCACACGCGAAAACCTCACATTACTGGAAGCATGGGTTGAAACCCAACCGCTCATCACATGGGTAAAACCTCGTTCGGGAACTACCTGTTTACTCAGGTGCCAGCTAGACATGCCGTCCAGAGAGTTTTGCGTGCGACTATTACAGGAAACAGGCGTGATGCTCACACCCGGTTCGGCAATGGGGATGGAGGGATACGTCAGGATTGGCTTTGCAAATGACAGTGAAGTATTGCGCAAAGGATTAGAGCTTGTTTCAACATTTCTAACAACGAAAACATAGTGCTTGTCTGGGGATTCTTTCGTATGACTAAACCGGCAAGCTTAATGTGACGCGCAGTCCGGTGGGCCGCTTGTTTTCAATGACTAGTTTGCCGCCGTCGGTGTGTAATATGGTTTCCGTTATGGATAAGCCTAGGCCTGTGCCGCCGGTTTTTTTATTTCTTGATGGTTCAAGCCGAACAAACGGTTTAATAGCATCATCAATTTTTTCCTCTGGAATCCCCGGCCCATCATCTTCGATGAAAATCGAGAAGCGATCATCGGCAATATGGTAGCTAACCCGAGCCATTCCTGCGTACTTTAACGCATTGCCGATCACGTTTGTTATTGCCCGTTTTAGGCTCAACCGACGGATGTTTAGAATTACCCCAGTGTTCGTGCAAAGGACGACGTTATGGCCTTGGTCAGAAAAGTCACTCACTATGCTGGTTAGTAACGCATGAATATCCACTTGAGCCAAAGGTTCGATACTTGAGGTATTCTTGGACCAGCTTAGAATTTCTTCGGTCATCAAACTCATGTCGTTGATGGTGGCAATAAACTTCTCTCGCTGATCATTATCCGGGATCATTTCTGACCTGATTCTCAGTGAGGTTAATGGGGTTCGTAAATCATGGCCTACCGCTCGAAGCATTGTGTTTTGAGTTTCAATGGTTCGTGTTAATCGGCGCTGCATGCGATTAAAGGCTTGGGCTGCTTGCCTTATGTCGGCTGGGCCATCTTCGCTTAGCTGGCTTGGTTCTTGGCCCCTACCAAACTCATCAGCCGCTTCGGTAAACTTTGACAGAGGACGTGTTATCCGGCGCATAAAGAACATTAAACTCACTAGCGTAATGATGAACAGTGTTGTTGTCGCTGCAAGGATTCTAGGCGTTAAGGCTTCCATCGGCGGATGTGGAATGATCGCGTTAAACCAACGGTTTGCACCAAGTTGGATGGAGACCATCAAGTGTGCTTCACTCGGGTTTACTGAAGGCTTTCTGGCTTTTGGAGGTGGGCCTTTGCCTCGCGGGCCACGAAAGCTTTTTCTCGGTGGCCGGCGGACGTCTTGTGCTTCTTGTTTTTGTAGTTCATAACTGTAGCGAGAGTTAGCGGGGACTAAGGTTAACTGCAGAGATTCGTGTCGTATGCCGTATTTTTCCAGAGTCTGTTTGGCTTTACTTTCGTAAGATGCGAGTCTGAGGTCTGCATTTATCAAGTTCGCCCTGGATGTCGTTGAGATGAATGCTCGCCCGTCTCCGATCTCTCTTCTGCGCAGTTCAAAAGGGATTTGAATGCGGTCTAAGTTTGGAATTCGACTAAGCGTTCTAGCGACATTTTCGCTTGCTGATTCAACCAAATTGGCTTTGGCACGTAATCGGTGTTCGCCGACCAAAATTGCGAGATTTATCAATTGTGCAACCAACAATACAAAGCTCATGATGGCTAAAGTTTGGCTGGTGATAGTCTTTGGGTACAAGCGGGTGAAAAATTTCATTTTCGACTAACGCTAACAGATCTTCTAATTTGGCGTCTGTGGGTTGAACTTATATCCTCCCCCCCAGACGGTCTGTATGTAGATAGGTTTTGAGACATCGGGCTCGATTTTTCTTCTTAAGCGACTGATCATATTATCTATGCTTCGTTCATACGGAAAAGATTCTCTGCCTTGCGTGAGTGAGATAAGGTCATCCCGAGATAGTATCTTGTTAGGGGAAGCGATTAATGCCTTAAGTAGCTTGAATTCACCTGTACTTAGCATAACGATGGTCTCATCATCGCCCAGCAGTTCGCCAAGGTCGTGATTTAGGCGCCATTGGCCAAATCGACTTATTGACGAGCGTGTTTTGTCTATCGGTAAATCTGTTCTTCGCAAGACGGCTCTGATTCTCGCTATCAACTCTCTTGGATTGAATGGTTTTCCCAAGTAATCATCGGCACCGAGTTCTAGCCCCACAATGCGGTCTGTGTCATCGGTTAGTGCCGTTAACAGTATGATTGGTGTGTGCTTATCTTTGGAAAGGGTTCTGCATACATCCAAACCGCTTTCGCCGGGCATCATCACGTCTAATACCATGAGGTCTATCTTTTGAGTGGCAAGCAATTCATACGCTTGACTCGCACTGTCAGCACCAATGGTATTAAATCCGTTGCGCTCTAAGTGTTCACACAGTGGTTCCCGAATATCCGCTTCGTCGTCCACGATGAGTATCGTTTTATTGTCTGCCGCCATTATTATTTGGACCTAATGAGATTTTTCTACCATTGGTTTGTTAAACTAATGAATCTTTATTTATAGCAAATATCTATCATTAAGTTGTATCACAAATGTACCAGTGTTTTTTTGATAGAGACACTTCCGTAATCACTTTAGAGTAAATATGTTGAGAACACCTAAGAGTATGTCTATTAGTCGAAGGCAACTTTTGAAATCTGTGGCTGCGATGTCATTATTTAACATTGCCGGATGCAGTACAGCACCCTATGGAAGCAAGCATTCGTATTTGACTCAAATCATTGAGCCCCAAAACCAAAATACTGTTTTTCATTGGGTTGACGTTTTGCTTCAACAAACACGAGACCAGCGAATTGTGCCACCACGTGCGGCCTATAACTTTGCGATGCCTATGGTGGCAGGATTTTTAGCTGCGAACGCGATATTAAAGGATTATCAAGAGCCCTTCGGCGTAGGCGAAGGGCCTAAGGATGCAGACCCAGAGGTCGCTTACGGTGTGGCATTCTCGATTGCAGCCGCCGAAGTGTTTCAGCAACCATTTTTACGGGAGAAAAAGGCTTTCTTGGATGGTTTTCCAGATTCAGTTTCAAAAACTTCTGGAATAGATTGGGGTAAGAAGGTCGGGCGTCACGTGGTTAAAATGCGCAATAACGACGGAGCGGAGCCCAGTGAGGTGAATTACTATTTAGGGCGATATAAAAGGCGACAAGACAGTCTTAAATGGAGCCCAACTGGGACCTTCTACAGTGCTGATCCTGGGCCGGCATTTGGCTCTTTTGATCGAGGTCTCTTTCCAGGGCACGGTCAAATTAAACCTTGGTCCATGCGTTCTGGAAGTCAGTTCCGGGCGACAGAGTTTTACGACCCGGCCAGCCCTGAGTTTGCTGACGAGTTTGATACCATTCGGCGCTTAGGTGCAGCAGACAGTAGCATCCGCACAGCCGATCAGTCTGAGATAGCGCTGTTTTGGGAAGATGGTCCATGGGGGGTGACTCCGCCAGGGCATTTTATCTATATTGCTATGCAGGTTTTACAGCAACAAGCTACAACGTTTAACGAGCTGGCGCGCAGTTTAGCTTTGATCGGGATGACGCAATGTGATGCCTCGATTGCTGCGTGGGACACTAAGTACTTTTTTGACGTGATCAGGCCCGAAAGCGCGATACGGCAAAGAGCCGAAAAATTTCGTAACCCTGACCCGAGAGTTAAACGGCAGAGTCACTGGAAAAGTTATATTCCGACTCCGCCATTTCCTGCGTACACGTCAGGGCATTCGACTTTCGGGGCAGCTGGAGCTGAAATGATCGCGTTATTGCAAGATACTGATCGCGTATCCATTACCGGACGTTCTCCGGATGTGGTTATTTGGCCGCAATTAGAAGGCGTGACTAGGCATTGGCGAAGTTTGAGTGACATTGCCGAGGAAAATGGAATGAGTCGTTTGTATGGCGGTGTGCATTGGGAGCTAGATCATACTCAGGCAATGGCCGCAGGTCGTGGTATCGCGAAGCAAGCATTCAACGACTTTTTTCAAAGGAGGGTATGACATGGCGAATACCTCAAGAGCCCACACAAAGTATCTGTTTAAGTCAGTGTTGATCAAGCACTCACTGGCGGTATGGCCTCTCTTGGTCATGTCCCCAGTGGCGGCGATTGAATTGAATTACGAAAGTCTTTCGTCTTTAGAAAAACCATTAGCGATGCACTATGGTGACGTGACGTACCTACTTAATGGATTAGTTGATGGCGGGTACCATTATCAAGATGAAAACGAGAATTCGGACTCTCGGATAGTGAGTAACTTTCAACTCTCAGCGGAAACTCAGCTGTCTAATAGTTGGACTATGGGTGCAGCGTATTTTGGTGAGTACACATCTTCAATTAGTGACGATGACATAGGGCATGATGAAGATAACTACCAGGATAATGCCGCAGTCTATTTAGCTGGGGTTTGGGGCACACTATCACTGGGGAACGTTACTGGAACCGTTCGAGAGGAAACTCGGCGCAAAAGAGGAGTTGGCAATGCTCGTTTAAGTTTTGACGATCAACTTGGTCAATTGACAGACCTTGGCGTTGCTTACGTTATGCGATTCGGGCCAAGCAAGTTCAGTGCAACGATTGATGAAGATAATGGGTTTGAATTGGGAGGCTCCTATCAGCGACCTCTTGGTAATAAAGACTACAGGTTGACTGCGAGAGTGAGAGATACGGTGTATCAGCCGAATCCGGCAACTGATGTTGTGTTTGATTCTCGATCTTTGGGCTTCGTAGGAGAGCTTACTTATGGTTCCTCTGTGTTTGATATTGGCGTGGGAATTGAACACTTAAAAAGTGATACCTATGACGCCCGACGTGAATATTTGACGGTTGGCGCAGCTAGAAAAATTGGTCGGCATACGTTATCGGGAGCAGCTCATATTGGTAGCACAGAGGGGCAACGCGAAACATCTTATGCGATAGGCCTTAGCAGTGATATTGCGAGAGGATTGTCATTGAATCTTGGAGTTAACTACAAGGACCTCGAGTCGGGTGATTTTGATTTACCGTCAGACCTAGTACGTGGCACTGATGCAACAATTTCGGTGAGATACAGTTACTAAATATTCTAAGTCGATCCCAAGGATGGATACGACTTGGGATATGGGTGGGAGAAATGCTTGGCTTGAATCACTATGTTGATTCGATAGAAAGGTATTTTCATCATTTAGCTAAGGTAATTGGAATCTGCTTTCATGGGTGAGAACTATCTTAAAAAATGATGGCAACCAGAGACCCAGGAGTATTGTTAAATGGCTAGGAAGAAAAAAAATGCGAATCGAGAGAGTAAAAAAATATCGCGTGAAGAGTTTCAAAATCTAATAAAAGACATTGAAGTTAGTGACTCAGAATTGGCCCCATATTTTACTTTGGACGGCATGGAATCTGATGGCTTTGCACCAAGCGTAATAGTAAACGAGTCGCTGATTTCGGATAATAATGAGGGAGCTCGGTTACTTAATTCTGCTAACAGTATCGCTCGTTGGAGGCGTAACAGACGCTATCGTAAACGTATAAAAAATTGGAACGGTATCAAAATTGTTGCCGAAGGTGATTCTTGGTTTCAATACCCCTTTGTTTTAAAGGACGTCATTGATCAGTTGTCTGATCTTGATCAGTTTAGCTATGCGATTTTCGGGTTGAGCGAAGCGGGTGATTTACTATCAAACATTATTGCTGAAGACGAACTGACTAACGCCATACAGCGAGAAAACCCCGATGTTTTTCTGTTAAGTGGCGGAGGCAACGATATGGTGGGCAATGAGCGGATGGCGACGCTCGTACACCCATTTAAGGCAGGTCGAAAAGCCGAAGACTACCCAAATGAAAAATTCGATGAGTTTTTGGAAGAGCTGGGAAAGCTATATAAGGGCTTGTTCGCACGGTTGATCCAGCAGTTTCCGCATTTGAAAATTGTCTGTCACGGTTATGATGATGCGATTCCGTCTAACGGGCCTTGGCTAGGCAAGCCGCTGATTAAACAACAAATCAAGTCTGCCAAGTTACAGCGAGATATTGTGGCTGAGATGATTCGTAGATTTAACGAAGAGTTAGAGAACCTTGTTCTTGAATTTCCTGGCGCTGTGTTCCATGTTGATTGTCGCGGTGTGGTAGGGTCTAAAACGAATTGGTACGATGAACTTCATCCTAGAAACAAGGGATACCTTGAAGTTGCTAGGAAGTTCGACACAGTAATTAAGCAAGCGTTGTCTATGCCGACAATATCGCCTCATTTTGAGAGCGATATCAACATTGTATCTGGCTTAGGTGAAAATGCTAAACCTCTGACAGGGCTGAGAGAACTGGGTGATGATGAATTCGCTGAGTTGGTCGTTGCACGAGCGGAAATGATTCTCGATGAGCAGGTTAAAAGTCCAAAAGATAAAGTAGAGAGACGTCAGATCGAGCAAGGATTTGAAAAAATTAACTACCAATCAGACTTTTTGCCAAGCAGCTTTTTAGAGGTGGGTGTCACTAGGGCACAGTCCGTATGCCGAATTTCAACGATAGATCCTCTTGGAAAAGCGTTTGCTAGTGGTTTTTTGATCGGGACCCGTGGTTACATTATGACTAACAATCACGTACTAGAAAATGAAGATATGGCGAGGTCAAGTGTCTTAGAATTTGACTACGATCAAGACTCTGTCGAATATAGAGCGGTGTTGCGGCCGGATAAGTTCTTTATAACCAGTAAGGAGTTGGATTTTACTATCGTGGCTTGTGATGCGAGCTCTTTACCAAACTCTATAGAGGCCGTGCAAATACCAACTAGTAAGCATCTTATCACTCGTAAAGAGAGAGTTAATATTGTTCAACACCCTCAAGGACGTCGTAAAGAAATAGCGATCCACGATAATACGGTAACCTACGTTTACGATAAGGCAATAAGGTACTCCGCGGATACGGAGCGGGGATCCTCAGGGGCTCCCGTATTCAATAACAATTGGCAACTGTGCGCGTTGCACCATGCTGGTTGGAAAAAAGACACCGGCGGTGCTACGAATGAAGGGGTTCGCATAACAAGTATTGTTGATTATCTTCGCTCTAATATTGATGAACATAATGACCAAGCAATTCAGGAAATATTAACCGGACAAAACCACGCCAAACCCATTGAGTCAGTTTCGGAAACCCAAGGAATCAATTCAGCCGAGAGCAGTTTGACCATCAATATCGCAAATCAACGAAGAGAAATAGTCATTAACGTGAGTGATTAGCCTAGATTAATGGCATCCTCTGCGCCGCTTAGCCATTTGATCTGCAATGAAAGATGGTTAAGCGAGTGTGAATTTGATCTTTCGGACTAGTAAGAATCATATCTAAAGTTAGTTAACCATCCTTAGTTTGTTTCATGTTTTTAACTCACCACCCAAACAGGTAAGCCACCGGCAGTGAATTCAAACAATTGTCAGATAAATTTTTGCTGTGCTATAGTCATCAATCAGTATGTAGTTTACGCCCGTTGAAAGTGCCGTGTAGAGCGCAGACGAAGCGGTCGGGATTGGAAACCAAACTATAACTCGGCTGGGTGGGGCCATGAGCTGGTGGACAAGGGACAACGCGAAGAAAACAATTCCCGAGAAAACTCTTCCAGCGCCTCTGTGGTGAAGAGAATAGGTGTTGGCGACCAACGCGCCGAAGCCGAACTCGTAGAAAAATATTATCAAACACTCCATTTTATTTTAAAGCGACGGTGTAATGATCCTCAGTTGGCCGCGGACATTGCCCAAGACGCGTTTATTGTCGTTATTGGCAAGGCCCGCGCTCAAGAGATTAACAACCCTGAGGCTATAGCCGCGTTTATTAGGCAGACCGGTGTAAACCTCATGATTGCTCATTTTCGAAAGGAGACGAGGCGTGCAACTGATACTTACGGTGAAGTAGCAATAGAAGTTCCTGATCATAATACCAATGTGTCTCGTGCAGTAGAGTCCAACCAAACCTTGTCGTTAGTGCAGCAGATGATTGGTGAAATGAAGGTCGAACGAGATCGAGATATCTTAATCAGCTATTACGCTAAAGAAGAAGAGAAAAGCAGCATTTGTAACAGGTTAGACCTAACATCAGCACACTTTGATCGAGTGCTTTTTAGAGCTAGAGCGAGGCTAAAGCAACTTGTTGATTTTAAATTGGGGGGCATTAATGTCTTCGATTGAAATTATTCTTATGTTCAGGGTGAGAGAAACGTATTTCCTTCGGCACTTACCTCATAGAAGTTCACACTTAAGTGCACCGCAATCGGGGGCAACCCGCCAACCACATATAGAACCAGTGGAGGTGCACTCTAATGGATAAAAGATACATAGAAGACAATGAAATTGAGATTAAATACCTACGTAACCAACTCGCGCCTGAAGAGGCTGAGGAGTTTGAGGTGTATTTGATGGAAAATCCATGCTTTCTAGAACAGTTAGAGACCACGAGTGTGCTTATGAAAGAGGTGCCTCAGGTGAAACCTGAAGCCGTTACTGAGATAGAAAAACGCTCTCTTTTAGGTTCAATATTAACGATGAAACCGCTATTGAGTGGCTACATCGCCGGGGCGATGACCGTTGTTGGTGTTATCGGGATATTGAGTGTGAGTGAGCCTAGTGTTGACAATAATCCAACATTTTCACAAGTGGTTTATTTGAGCCCAACAAGAAGCGCCGGTGAGTTAGATACTGATTTTCTTGAAATAGTATTTCCACCAGCAAGTTTCGAGAAAGGAAGTAAAGACACTTTGATTCTCACTGTTGATGCTAATTCAACCCCTAACGATGATGTCGAGATTTACCTTACTCCAAACGGTTCGAATACTAAACCGAGAAAGAGACTAGGGATATTTAAGGTAGATGAGCTGGGGCAGACCACTTTCTCGATACCCACCAGAAATTTGTCTCCAGGAAAATATAGGTTGTTTCTTAACAATTCAGAAGTGGGAACAAATGCTCTCTTTGGAATAGAGATCATAGGGAAAGCCAATTAATTGATATGTCCTGTCAACTGAATAACAACGGAAGTAAAAGAGGTCCGATTTCATCTATTGTTCGACTTAGCGGTGACTTAATGTTTAATGAGCTTCTTAAGCATAAGCACTGGAATATCCCGTTTTCTTTCTTTGGGAAGAAGCCTCTTGCACGTTGGCATTTATCAGAGTCTTCAGTCGAAAAAATCATTGATGCTATTGTGATGGAGGAGGGAGCTAGTGGTATTCAAGGTTTTCCTGCTGGGCTTACGTACTTAGGGCAGCTGATTACTCATGATATTGTTAGCGATTCTGAACCTGATGGTTGGCGAGCTACCGCGCAACTAAACCTCGATAGCTTAATTCCGGATTTCACTAGGTTTAATAAATATTCAATGAAAGATTTGTTAAACGATAACGGAGAGATCCTTTTAGGAAAAAAAGAAATCAAAAATAAAGATAAATTACGAGGCGATCTATTCGATTTTAAACGAGAGCGAATAGGATGTGGTAGCAAGAGAATAGCTAAAATACCTGATCAACGAAATGACGAAAATATAATTGTTTCTCAAATGGCGATGATATTTATGCGGCTTCACAATTTGTTTGTTAGAGATCTGGTCTACAAAGATAAGCAAAGAAAAGGCGCCATGCGTGATAACTACGAAATAGCTAGAGCTGCGACTTCGCTGGTGTTTCAAACAATTGTTGTTGAAGAATATTTGGCTAGAATTTTAACAAGAAAAGCTTGGGAGCATTATTTTAAGAAGGAGAAAAAGCCTTTTTTTTCAAAGTCAACCAAAACTAAATATAGAGTCCCTTTAGAATTCTCACATGCAGCGTTTAGGTTTGGTCATTGTATGGTAAGAGAGAGCTATAGTCTGCGCAAAACAGATTGTGAAATTAGTACGACAAAACTCTTTAGACGAAGTATGCCACTCGAAGAGAAAGATCATCAAATAGATTGGGATCTTTTTTTTCCGCCTGCTCCAAAAGGAAAGGGTGACCAAGATAGACGTCCTCTTTATGATTCGCAAGTGGTAAACATAAATGGATTTAATAACGCTTCACCGCTGGGTTTACACATTGCAGGTGCTTTAACGGAGGTCCCTTTTCGAAAAAAAGACCGTGATATGAGATTTCTAGAAAGATACGAGTTAAGAAAAGCTTCTGTTTGTTCTGCCTCCAATCCCTCTAGCGCTAAGAGAGAACGGTTTAAGCATTTAGTTATTGGTGACTTGCGAGCTTCAGCGAAGCTTCCAACCGGAGGAGATATTTGTCGCGTACTTTATAACTTCAGTGATGATTTTGACTGCATAAAATCCCAATCTGAGATTCTTAAAATAGCTGATTTTCCGACAAATAAAGAAGCATATGATAAGAAAACAGACTTTTCTTTGCATGATCATAAACTCTGGCGGAACGTAAAAGTAGGACTAAAGCGAGGTTGTAGGTTTAAGGAAGAAGGAACTCTGAATATTGGTAATGCTCCGCTATGGCTTTTTGTTTTGAGGGAAGCTGAAGAGTATCCACTTGAAAAAACAGAGCCTAGACCGGCCTATGAAGAATCGTTAAATCCCCATCGCTTTAAACTTGGCCCCCTCGGTAGCACAATCGTTGCTGAGGTGATTTTTTCTTCAATAAAATCTGCTGCTATTAATATATGGGATACAGACATCGAAGCTAAATTATTAACAGCCTCTAAATTATATGAAGACATTATTGAAGAACCATCTATGTATAAATTAATAACCAAGGTAATTGCACTGGAGAGTAAGTATGAACAAAAAAGACACATGTGATATACGAAAATGGGCAGGAGGCGCTGGGGTTTTCTACAAGGCTCGAGAAGGATCGAAATTAGATTATTCCCCAGTTTTTCAAAACGCAGGTGTATTAACCAAATATCTACCTAAAACAGACGCATCTGGTTCTGTAGAAGATTATGAAATAAGTCGTCATTTAGACTCGACGAGCAGTTCAATAATATTGACGCCGCGCGGGTGGGATAATGATATCGGTCGAGTGTGTAAGCAATTAAGATTTAAATTATTTAGAATTTCTAGCACTCAAGAATGCTACTTAAGTGCTTATCCTAATTTAAGAGTAGATCCTGAATATCCCGATACAGTTGTGTTTAGAGTTGATGATCAAAATAATTTCATACTTACTAGATGGGACATAACCTATGTGGAAGCGACAAGAGCACTAGAAAGTCATATGCTTGGAGAATTGTATTTTGAAAAGAGTGATGTGAACGGAATACCGTTGGATTCAGGAGCACTATTCAAAACCTCATGGTTATGGAGAAACTAGATTTTCGTTGAGTTACATAAATAAGTTTCATTTACTCTTATTGGCGCTACTTTCAATCACTCTTTTTGAAAGTAGGGCTAATTCGATAAGCACGTTATTCGAGCAAGATTTAGACGCATCTTCACATCCTCATGTGGTGTACGTTGATCAGCTTGCGACTGATACGGAAGTGCATCTTGTCGTCGATGAGGCTCGGAAAGAGACGCTTACACTTAAGGCGAGTAGGAATGTTGGTGTGCTTTTCTATTTGCCGCCCAGTCATGCTAAACGAAAGATTTCGCTTAAGTTACAACGGCAACATGCTTCTCCACTTCCTATTGCGGCTAGGTGGAATGTAGAGCAGCTTGATCGCAATACAAATTCACAGAAGCATACAGAGCAGTATTGGCTTACGTTGAAGCTAGCAATGGAAAGTGCAGAAGGGCTTAAAAAGAGCTTGGTCCTTCAAAATACGTTATTGAACAGTCAAGGACTGAAAGATCCTCTTAGAACTTTCGTACAAAAATCATACTTGAATGGGCTTCTGGAAACAGAGAGCTATCAGGAGGTATTTGACTACGTCAAAGCTCAGGATAATGCGTTTGATGTGAGTGTCATGGAGGCTAACGGAAACAGTGTGTTTTTTGCCTGGGCTCTCGCCACCGCTTACGCTCAGCAAGAGCAGTATGAACAAGCAGCACTCTATTATTCAAGCATGGTTCAACATTTGGAGAAAAACGTTGAGCGGTCTAGTTGGCAGGATCTGGTTCATGTAAACGCTAGAGTTGGGTTGGCTACCTCTTTGGTGTTACAGGGGTTACAGTTGGGAGAAGCATCACTTTTGGCGTCTGGTAAAGACATGTTGTTAAATGCTAAATCAAGAGCTTCTGAATTGGGGGACAGTCTATTGATGTCCCAAATTGAGAACGCGCTAGCACCCTACTACTTTGCCACGGGAGACTTTGTTAAAGCAGAGGAGGCCCTATTAAATTCGATTCAAATTAGTAAGGATATTGAGTTTGAAAATGGTGCTGCGGCAGCTCTCAATAACTTATCGGTTCTGTATCGTAGACAAGGGCGGTTGCATGACTCTTTGGCATCCATAAAGAATGCACTGCATTTAAAGCGCAACGACGATTACAGTTCAGAAAGAGCCAACTACTCTCTAAATTTGGCGACCGTTTACTCTGAACTAGGCAAACATAATTTGGCCTCAATAAGCGCAGGCAGAGCCAGTGAAGAATACAGCAATGTTGGGAATGACTACGCCGCTGCGCAAGCTTGTTTAGTGCAAGGCAAAGCGTATCGGTATGGTCGTCGTTTTGAAGAGTCGACAAAAACAAATAGAAAGTGCTTGTCGAGTTTATTGGACGTTTTGGATTTAAGCGACGATAACCATAAAGAAGCCAACAGAGACCTAGCGCAAGCGTATTTGCAGATAGCCCTCGACGAATACGATTCAGGGGATTTTAAAAAAAGCCAGATACTTGCGAATCAGAGTAAACATTATATGTTCGGCTCGAGTGGATTAGCGGCCCACGAGTATTTCTTAACCAGTGCGCTGGAGTTAGATGTCATCCTGTTGCTTTCAAGCTTATCTTTAGCTTCAAAGGATCATCGTGAGTTCAATAAGTATTTACCCAGTCTAGAAGCTTTTTTTTCAAGTAAGTTGACGCAAGATAAATTTCTACGTCAGAAACTATCATTGTTAAAACTTAAGGTGTCATATTTTCATGCACTTGAGGATTTTCTAAGTGTGGACGGCGTCATCGATTCGATGTTTGAGCTCGGTGAACAATTAGGTAGCAAGTTAGATGGCTTATATCTTGGGCCTGCATGGTCTGCAGAGTTTGCCGCAAGTTTTGACGAGCATATTGCACGAACTATCTATCGTGCTGAAGTGGATCAAAACCCAGAACTGTATGATTCTGTATTTCAGGTTTTGGAAAGATTAAGTGGCGCCAGTTTGCATACTAGTAGATTAGAAGGGGCTCTGGTGGCAATGCCTGATAGAGGAATTGTGCAAACTGAGCGAAATGCATGGAGCGCTGCCACCGTTCGAGATAAAAAGGCCCAGACAGATTCTCTGCTTAAGGTTATGGAGAATAGGAGCGCACTACTGGAGCCTTCGCGTTTGCCTATTAATTTCTTAGGGCGAACAGTTTTGTCGACTAAAGAGGTCCAAGATCAATTACAGGAAGGCGAACTGGCTCTAAAAGTATATCAAAGCGATGATGTCGTTTTGATATATTTAATTTCCAATCAACGTATAAAAGTTATTAAAAAAGATGGCTCAAAACGCCAGTCGGAGTTGTTGAAGGACGCGATATCATTGATTACGAAGCGCTCCAGTAAGTTCGGTCAAAGTGGCTTAACCGTAGAGGCAATGTTTGGTGAAGACAAAGACCTAATTCTTGAAGCGACGAAAGTAATTTTTACTGCAAATAATGATGTGTCGTCATTCCCTCTTGGGTCTCTCAATATAGCGAGTTCTGGAGAAAGATATATGCCGCTTAGCAGCCAGGCTGAAGTGGTTTCAACTTATTCTTTGAGTGAATATTTCTCTAAGGTCGATGGAGATTCTAAGGCATTCACGAATGACTTTGCGGTATTTGCAGACCCTGTTTTTAATACTGAGTCAACAGACAAAGAAAGTGCAGAAGATTCTGAACTTAGATCTTGGTCGGCAACACTGAGACGTCTGCCTTGGTCAGCGAAAGAAGCGTCCCATATCAAGAACCTGTTTAATGTTAAACGAACAGAAATCTATACTGGGAATGAAGCCACCTCTGAACGGCTATTATCCAAAGGGCTTAGAAATAGCCGAGTTTTGCATATAGCGACTCATGGCTATTTTAGTTCTGAAACTCCCGATGTGGTTGGTATTGCAACGTCTCCGATAGGTGAAGATTCACCGGGCTTTACAACACTCTCAAGATTGTTTAGTAAGAGCTATGACTCGAATTTAATCGTGATAAGCGGCTGCGAAACTTCGTTAGGAGATGATTTAGGTGTCGAAGGAGCACACAGTCTATCAAGAGCGTTCATTGCTCGTGGTGCAGGTTCAGTTATTGGAACTTTGTGGCGCGTACCAGATCGTCCGACCGCCGAATTCATGAAGCTATTTTACAACGAGTTAAAGAAACAGAATGGAAATGCCAGTCGGGCACTGGTAATGGCTAAACGGTCATTCTGGGAGTCGGGTCAGTTCAGACACCCGTACTTTTGGGCTGGTTTCAACTTAACTTCTGTAAACCGGGTGTACGATACCAATTCGTTTAGATAAATAGTAATTCGTAGAATCTAAATTGAACGATAATGGATAGGTCTATAAGATCTGTTGGCAAAAGCTAAGGAACTGCTTTTTTGTGAGAGAAACTCCTCAATGGTGTCACTAAGAAAGAAACACATCGTATCTTTTACTCCAGGGAGCAGCCCATGTCACTTTCAGCATGTACTTTTAAATACCCTTTCGTCGTATTACTTATTTTTCTCGCCCAGTCAGTTCAAGCCAACGACAGCGGTGCGACGGATGCTTTCAAAGGATTTGGATTTGGCGTGGGTTTGTCTCTCACTGTAGATACTGGCAATAACGACAGAGTCGCTTCAGCCTCGGTAGTGGACGGCATTGTTCGTGTCGATAATGAGGACGATACGTTAGCTCGAGTCATGCTCGAGTCTCATTACTTTTTGCCTAACAAAAAGGGGAAAACGTTACTTGGCACGCTTGATGGTTCTAGATGGGGGCATGGGCCATTTGTCGCAGTTAGACCAGGCAGTGGAGACGTGATAGATGCAGTCGGCATCGGTTGGATGCTTGGTTTAAAGAGAAACGTCGCTGACCCCAAAGATGGCACCAGTTGGAATTTCGGAATTGGGTATGTCGTTGACCCCGATACCCAAATATTGGGCGATGGCATTTCGGCTAATCAACCGTTACCCGGTAATGAAACAGTGGTGCGGTATAAGGAAAAGACGCAGACAGGGTGGTTGCTCATGGCGTCATTTACTTGGTGAGCATGTTGCGCTTCACAGAAAAGGAATTGAGCGTTTTTAATTGCGACTAGACACAGGGGAAAATCCAAAATGGAAATGAATAGGGAAGAGGAACAAGTGTTAACCCAAATCGATGTGCTGTTAGAAGAAGAAGCGCATTTCGACGAGAGTGGTTTTGATAGAAAAAGAATCAACCGTGCCAGTGAGCTTATTAAACACAGGCACAGTGAAGGTAATGAACGCACGGCACTTTGCCTCTCAGGAGGCGGAATCAGAAGTGCCACGTTTTCCTTAGGAGTACTCCAGGGGCTTGCCAGGGCGGGATTGCTGAAACAAATTGACTATCTGTCTACGGTGTCCGGTGGTGGATTTATTGGCAGCTGGCTTTCGCGCTGGGTTAATGAAGAAGCAGACAACGGAGGGTTGGACAAAGTTGAGTCTGAACTGGCAAAAAGCGCACCGGAGCCAGACGCAATAAAGAATCTTCGAGCACACAGTAGTTACCTATCCCCTAAGCGAGGGCTATCGAGAGATAGCGCAACATTAGCAGCAATCGTAATTCGTAACATGATGTTGACTTGGTTAGTGATCGTTCCAATAATCGTGGCGGCGCTCTTATTGCCTGCGCTTATGGTTGCTCTATTGCATGAGAGTAATCAGTTTTTGTCTTTGCTCACGGGCACCCTAATTTTGGTATCCTTTTTAGCATTATGGTTTGGCGTGTTCCACTTTTTAGGCGGTAGCAATCAGGTCACTGAAAAGCCAGCCTTACTCGGTTTATTTCCTTGGTTGGTTGCCGCGGTTTTATCGGTATGTTGGAGCCCTGCCTGGGATGCTTTTGTGTTTCTTGGCATGGTGCAAAGCAAATCCGGCTCAAACGCACACTATATGGAACTGGCGATTTTTACGGTTCTCGCCATACCATCGTTTTTGGCGCTAGTCTTTGTCTTGAACGGTTTGTTTCAAGGGGTATTAAGTCAATGGTTACCTGAAAGGTTACGAGAAAGGAGCTCGAGAAATAGTTCAATACTGATTCGGTATTCAGTACTTTGGGTAATTCTATCGTCTGTTGTTCTGATTGTGCCGTTATTGTTTTTAGACGCTTTGCGTTACGCCCCGACTTGGGTGTCTGGGGTTGGAGGGGTTGCTGGCTTGGCCGCTGTTGTTGCTGGATATTTTGGACGCAGTGGAAACACACAGCCATCGAATATCAAAGGGTCATGGCGTGGCTGGTTAAACCGAAATATTTTGCCTGTATTGGCATCACTATTACTCGTCATTATGGCCAGTGCGATTTCCGTTGTGATATCCGAGGTTCTTTACTCAAATACACCTATAGCGAGCGCAGAAGGCTCAAAAGTTGGTGGGAATAGTGGTTCGGAAAGAACTTTGTCAGAACGGCTATTTTTGAATCACAGTCAACAAAGTGTGGTTGGCGAAGGACCGAACGTTAAGAATTTATCCAGAGCTGACTTTTGGAACAACCAGTTAATCGAGGTAGATAGAGAGTATAGGAAAAAACATTTAGCGAGTGAAAGTGCCTTTATTGCGTCGGCTATTTTTGCCTCGGTATTCATGTCTTTTGTTACGTCTTGGCTATTTGGGGTTAATCGATTTTCTTTACATGCCATGTATGGAAACAGATTGGTTAGATCATATTTGGCCGCTGCTCGAAAAAAACGAGAGCCGGATTTAGAGACGGGATTCGACGCTAACGATAACATTGCTTTTTCTATAATGAAATCGAACAGGCCTTTTCATGTTATCAACGCCGCACTAAATTTAGGCGCAAGTGAGCGTACTGAATGGCTTCAGCGTAAAGCCGCTTCGTTCACGTTTAGCTCACTGCACTCTGGATCTGAGCCAACGCAGTACGTTCGCTCTCATAGTTATACCAGCAGTGAAAATGGGATTTCGCTGGGCAAAGCCATGACCATTTCTGGCGCGGCTGTTAGCCCTGCAATGGGGTACCACTCATCTAAGATCGTTGGCGCACTGTTGACCTTACTTAATGCGAGGTTAGGGTGGTGGTTGCCAAACCCTCGACAGCGTGGAGAAACTCACTTAAGGCGAAGCGAACCCCGCTTTGGCTTTTTCCAGTTATTGACGGAATTTCTTGGCTCGACCAATGATAAATCCAGTTTTGTTCACCTTTCCGATGGCGGTCATTTTGATAATTTAGGTCTGTACGAAATGGTTCGTCGGCGCTGTCGCTGTATCGTTGTTGTGGATGCGGGTCAGGACTCGAACAACGACTACGAAAATCTATGCAATGCCATACGAATGATTAGAGTCGATTTTGGAATTGACGTGGTTTTTGATCCCAATGAAGGGCCGGGCCACGGAAACAAAATGACAAAGCATTACGCCGTTGGTCGCATAGGCTATGCCCAAGCTGATCAGTCGCTGTCCGATGAATATCATAATGATGGTCATCAAGCTGATCAAAACTGTGAAATATCGGACGGTGTCATTATTTATATCAAACCCGTTTTAACCGGTGATGAGCCGATTGATTTGTTTCACTATGCGGAAAAAAAGCGAGAGCGCGCAAAGTTCCCGCACGAGACCACCGCAGACCAATTCTTTGATGAGTCTCAATTTGAGAGCTATCGAAAACTAGGCTTGATTAGCGGCGAAGATGTGGGTTCAAAATGTATCAAGGGGAATAGGCTAACCGCCATTACCGCCCCGCAAATAGATCGAACTCGGGTCGTCCGGTTAGAGGAATCAAAAAGTGTTTCCGATACCACTTCTAAAGAGGAGTTGGAGCCCAGCTCTGATGCTCTGGAAACAGCGTCTAAGGTTTCGCAAATTTTCGGTCAAGCTTCGAGCTGGGTTGCTCCAGCGGTTGTTTCAACAATAGCCGCGGCTTCCGTTGTTACGATCAATCACAAGTTCGTAAATCCTAAGGAAGGGATTCAATTAAAACTTCCTGAACAGGCCATATCGATAGAGAATCCTCAATTGCAATTGCCCAATGGTTGTGAGGTTAAGGATGGCAAACTGTATTGTGGTGCGTTGGATATTAACATTGGTCAGCTGGGCTTATCGCCAGAAGCGGTGGAATTAAAGCAACAGGGGGTTTCGCTCAATTTGGAGCTTCCGGAGGTGCTCGAAAAAGCCACTGATGAGCTCCAAGGCATTCGCGTAAACACGAATGATGCTAACTTAGTAAGCAGAGCGTTAGGGGGGCAAGAATCAGGGATTGTTTTAACAAAAAGTGCCAGAACTGAACTATCCAGCGCGACCACCAAACTCGATGGCGTAAGGATAAATGAAAATGACCTTGCCGCACTGCAAACCGCGGTTAAGGATATTCAGCCAATCACTGGCTCTCTAGATCGAATGGCAAAATCCATAGTTGGCGTTGCCGCTACCATTAATGGATTGACCGAGGTCAATAAGAACATGACTAAAATCGACGGCCGCTTAAAAAAGATAGATGATCGTATTAGTGGGCTCCGAAATGACTCGGGAGGCAACTGATGAATAAAGTTCAAAAACTCAGTTTATTGGCTTTACTGTTGTTTCAGGGAGCTTGTTCACACGCTCCTAAATACAGTGAACGAATCTCGGGGCATAGAGTAATTTTCATACCAGAGACACCAGAGGAAAACCAACGCTTGCAAGGCGATAGTTCGTTGGAAAATAGCGATTTAACACCGCAGGCGCCACATATAGATATAGCTCTTACCAATACCAGTCATCTCTCATTATGTGATGTTAAAGCTAAAATAGTTGGGGTGAATAACCCTGATGCGGTATCAAACGTTTTACCAAGTGATATTCATCGACATTCCATCGTAAAATCGGTGACCGCTCCGAACTGGCACCCCGGACGTGTTTGGTATTTAGGTTTAGATGAGAAGTTTCAGTGTGTTATCCCCGTGCACGTGATTATCACATACTCCTATTTGAAACCTAAGAAAGAGTTTAAGCCTAAGGACTATTTCCAACAACCTATCGTCAATGATTCCTGCGATTCGAATGGAAAAGGAGAGAGCAGAAAACGTCGCAGAACAAAGGTTTATGAGTTCGTGAAGTTACCGCATAGGCCGACTGCAATAAGCACAGATAATTTAAAGGTCTGCGGCTTTCCAAAAAGTGACCGCGTTAAAACTTAACGGGAAAGAGTCCGTTCCTTGCAAAGCAATCGCTGTAAATTTTGACTGGTGTAGTGAGACTTCTCGATTCTTGAGAACACTAATGAAGAAGGAGCGGATGATCAAAGTACTTCCCAACTAAGGTTGGTATCACGATCTTCATTGCTCACGGTCTTATCGTTAGAAATACATACACAGTTAAAAAGGAGAACAGAATGAGTCGTGCATCAGAAAACTTAAGTCAGCATACGTTAATTAAAGCGCCTTCAGACATTGCAATTACTCAGGGCGCCGAATTCGTCATTGAAGGAATGTCCGGTTTCGATCCAGCGGAGTATTTATCCGTTGCACCGTCGTTTAAGTTTAGGCGATCGAAGGAGCTTATTGTCGCAGATATATCGGAAGTGAGTGATTTTCAAGGTGGCTTATTCCTCGATAATGATTACGTTTCAGCTATTAGGTATTTTCTAGAAAGCCTATGGATGCCTAAAAATGAAGGGTTTGTAGATTATGAGCAGGTGGCTGCGATAGCGGCAAGTAAAATTAAATCGTATAAATTGCCGGGCGCGGACAATCCAAATGGTCCGCATTTAGTGGAAGGAGTCCACTCCGAGGAAGGAACGAGTTTTAAGGATGTCGAAAAAGACTCGATTATAGCCGAGGCAAAAGTTCCCGATACGAATGAAATCTACTACTACCTCTTGTCCACCTTAGACGCTGACCCTTTGACTTTGAGTGACTTTATCGATGATGAAAATCGCTTAGAACGATACTTAGACACGTGGGAGAACAAGGTTGATGTTATTAAGCGTGTGTTTCCAAAGGGAACGCAATTGTCTAGTCGACACGAGTACCTGGATTTGTCGGTTGGTGCGTTGATGGAGTTTTTCCCCTATCTTGCAAACGTTAATAGAAGCACGCTGAAATTGAAAGCTCAACTCGAAAAGCAAATGAGCGATTCAACAGACTTCCGTATGACAAAGGCATTGCATCAGGAGTTGGGTGATATTGCTCTTGAGTTGGCGTCTATTAAGCGATCAATGGCGAACTTACAAAGCTTTGCATCTTCAAGAGGCTACATTTTAATAACAGAAGATGGAAAAAGAGAGGTCACTTATCGCGGAAAAAAGGCAACCCAAGACGTAAAAGAAGGGCAGCTTTTACAACAGTATTCATTTGAGTCTACCTGGGTAGAAGAGTACAAAGTGCATAAGTCGCGAAGAAGGTTGTTTAGAAGCCGTAAACGATGGACAGTTACTAGAAGGCGCACTAGAAAGGCCATCGATATAGGTTTGCGTCTAATTAGGAGCCCCGATGAAAATTTAAACGATTTTCTCGAAAATAGTTTGATCTCTAAAGGCATGGAACCGATCGTTTTTGAAAATAACGACCAGAGTCTATTGTCTCAAGACGGAAGAACCGTGGATGAAGTTCTTGAACTTTGCGACATAGATCCAATGTTTCGAAAAAGATGTGCGATTTTACTCCCCACCTATACGCAAACTTTATTTGGGGATGACGTCGTTTCAGGGTTTCACGTTATACGGGAGCCTCAGAGAGGTAAAGCCATCATTGGCATGCCAGACTATTTTGTCGAAGAAAGCCTGTCTTACCGCTTTCGATGGCTCGGTTGTGAGCTAGGAGAGTTAGTGTCTAGTATTAATTTATTGCCAGGCGAAGAGCGCGAAATTTCCATCAAAACTACTCGTAGCAGCCTCAGAGAGCATGAACTTAAAAGTACAACGAATGTGGAAAATGAATCCAGTTCTTCTTTTGATACGCTGACCTCGGTTGAAAACGAATTTCAAAAGGAAAATAAATCCGAAAAAACGAAATCTTGGAGCGCGAAGGCCTCGGGTTCCTACGGTGGTATATCCGGTGGTGTGAGTGCATCTGGTACTTCAAAAAAATCGGCCCGACAGTTTGCTAGGACGTTGAACAAAGTATCTTCGAAAGCCGTCAGTAAAATGCGAAGAAAAACAAAGCAAGAGGTAGTGGCTAGAGAATTAACACGAGAGTCTGCGGAAAATACGTCCTCATCGTCAGGGACTATAGTGAACCCCAACGTTGGCCGAACGTTGAATATCAATTTTTTCACAGTAAACAACGTGTATTCATCGGGGACCTTTTTGGATGAGTTTGGTTTTCTTTACGTGTCGCCGTTTGAAATGATCGATGGAACCGGGGTTAGGCAGACGTTCTATTTTGATAAAGAAGATGCGGCTGATTTCATTGAGAGGGCATTGAGCGACGTTGAAGTGTTGGCTTCCCGTAGTTTGAGGATGTCGAATCCCAAACTAAGTGAAGCCGACTACAATAAGGTCATAAAGACGTTTGTCACAGACTACTCTAAAGAGCTTAGATCGGGTATTTTCAAATCACTGGAGGATTATTCCCTCCATGAGGATGCGCCCGACGCAGTAGCGAGCGAACGTTCACCAGTGAATGCATTGTTAGCGAAAGACGATGAGCATAACTTTATTAGTGTTTCTCAAGCAGCGAAAAGTGGCCGAAGTATTGCCGATGTTCTCAAAGATATATCCACAACGGATGCGCCCATTGAACCGACGTTACTCTCAAGCCCTTCGAAAGCACTATATGCCGAATCAGGACTAGGGAACAATGAGGCGCTTGAAGGGTATGCCGTTGATATGAGGCGACTTGAGGTAGAGAAACAACTCACCGACATCATGGTTACACAGGACAGTTTGGGAAAAAAGACCACTCTGCAAAACCAAGTTTACCGTAATGTTTCGTATAAGCGAATCGAGAACAAAATCACGTTAAAAGTTGGAGGGAAAATTGAACTGGGATCTTGGGACGTGTTTCTTGCCGGTGCCAACTTAGGCTCTGTAGAGGTCACTAAAAACAAGCTGACCTATGAATTACTGGTTGAAGATCAATCTAACTTGCCTAATTCGGAGGATTACCCAATGGCTTTGGTGAAATCATGATGAGAATCCCCAGTTTTTTGGCATACCCAAGTGCGCCTCCAAGAGCTTATGCACGAGCGTTGCGCAGTCGGCAACGCAATTCTTTGGAGATCGACTGGGAATTTATCAGTAGAGAAGAGGGCGGACAACGATTGGTGGGCTACGTTCCATTGGCGAGCAAGTCTCAGAGTGGTGTGACCGTAGCGACTGGTTTTGACCTTGGATCTCGCAGTGTCTGGAGTTTATATAAGCTGGGTCTTAGCGAGGTGCTTGTTAAAAAACTAACGCCTTTTGTGGGGTATAAATCGCTGGCGGCCCAATCCATTTTAGATTCCTACCGTGATGCAGGCTCGCCTTTGATTATCACTCGGACTGAGGCGCAGGAGATCGATCGGTTGAGTAAGGAGCAGGCAACCAGTCTATTAGTGAAGCAATTCGATCGTGCTTCTAGAATCAAGTTTTCGAGTATGCCAAGGGGATACCAAACGGCGGTTGTTTCTCTCGCGTTTCAATATGGAAATTTGAGAATAAGAACGCCTAAGTTTTGGCGCTACGTCACGAGCGGAAATTGGAATATGGTCGCTAAGGAATTACGGAATTTTGGAGACAATTATAAGAAACGACGTGAGCGCGAGGCTCTTTTAGTTGAGAGTGAAATGGCGAATGGGCCGCAAGATGAACTGACCGACAATTCTATTTTACTTAACCAGAAATGAGTATTTCTGACGGATCAGTAGACTGATTTTTTGATGCGCCTATGTAGATAAAAATAAACCCCAGACTGACGACCGGGGTTTATTTTGTTTTACGAGCTTCTTTAGATAAAGAATGTTTCCTATCTAGAAACTATAACTAGCACCAACCGTTATGCGTCGATCGGTCAAACCTTGGAAGCACAATAGAGCGCCTTCATTGACGCAAGACTGTACAACGTCTTCTTCGGTCAAGTTAACGGCTTCTATGCCAATGTTTAATCGTTCGTTTACGTCATAGCTGATACTTGCGTTGAGTTGTCCACGATCCTCTTGAACCACTGGGAAACCCCAAGGAAAGCTGCTCGTGCTACCGAAATCGTCTGATCGATAGGCTTCACGCCATGTGTATCGCATTCTGGCTGAAAGACCATACTTTTCATAAAACACGGTGATGTTGTAAGAATTTTCCGAGAGGTCAAGCAACTGTGCGCGAAGATCCACGTCAGTTAAACCCGACGTTGCTTCAAACACATTTGACGCTCGACTGGTCGCGCCATTAAATGACTCGCCGCCGGTGAACTCTTGAATCGTGTAGTTAGCGAGAAGTCCAAACCCTGACGCCCAACCTAACTGATCTTCGAAATTCGAAAGGTCGTATTGAAAAGCAAGTTCAAAGCCTTTTTGCGTAGTCTGCCCGGCACCATTGATGCGTTGTGAGGAAGGTACACAAACTCCAACACCACCATCAGGACCAAATACGTTCACGTCCGCGATTGGGTTAAAAATACCGCCTTGTTCGCAAGGAGCCGTGGTGTCTCTGAAACCTGTAACAGGATCTTCAAATGGGCTTTCGTCATTTTGCACGAATAAGCCTGTACGCTTCTTATTGAAATAGCCGATGCTCACAACAGCCGCAGGAGCAAAATACCACTCAGCAGAAAGATCAAAGGATTCAACCTCTTCAGGCTCTAACTCAGGGTTACCGAGTTCTACATCAGGGTTAGGGCTGGTGCTAAACGTAAATGCAGATGATAGGTCGTCAAAGTCAGGACGTCGAATATCTTTACCATACCCAAAACGAAGAACCACATTTTCATTAACATTTGCCACTAAATTGATTCTAGGCAGTAGGAAGTCGTAAGACCCTGTTGAAGATGTGGGTGAAACCACACCATCTAACTCGGAAAAAGAATTAGAGGTAATGTCAGTTTCTAAATACCGAACCCCGACGTTGCCGCGGAAGATACCATGTTCAAAGTTTGCTTGCGCATACAAAGCGTTGGTTTCTTCTTCGATGTCAAAGAACGAACTTGTGCTTGACGTTGGTGAGCTGATCGATCGTGTGCCACCAATGGTTGTTATAGCTGAGTTCAGCGTTGCGAGGACCGCATCTGGGTCTGACGCAACTAACTCAGGGTCAATCACTAGGAAATCACGAACAAACAGTTCTCGACCGTCAGCGGCATTGAAGTTGTCTGGGCCTGCGACGAGGACGTTAGAAAACAAACTGCCTCTAGGGCTGTCCGATAAACTTCTTAAGCCGACATTGGTTCGGATCTGGTCTCGTACGCTGTTTGTTTCACTACGGCGGAAACCAAAATCAACTGATGTGATGCCTGTTTCACTCAAGTCATAGCTAAAATCAGCGCGCAACGCGTCTTCGCTGTTCTCGGCCCTGTCTTGTCGAATGCTTACATCACGAAGTACGAAATTCTCTGGGTCAAGAAATTGAGATGCTGTCGGAGCAAACTCCTCGCCAAATGCTACTCCGAATGCCAACGATCCGCCGGTTAAGTCGTAGATGAATGGCGTACTGTTATCGTTTGCGCCACCCGGGTCGAGCGGAGCATTAGGATTGATAAAGTTTAAAACCGTGTTGAACTGAGGAGTCGTTGTGTCTGAACTGGACGACGCTAATTGAAATTTCGCGGAAAGACGTTCGTTTATTTGCCAATCTGCTCCTAGACTGAAAATTTCACTTTTAGTAATACGTGAATTTGTCTCAGTGGAAGAACGAAAATTCGGATCGTCGTCATCGTCATTTAAGTCAACGCCAATCACACCACTCAACGCGGCTTGGATGCTACCTAGGTTTTGAATACCGTTGGAGCCATCTAATGAACCAAAATTGACGGTTTCAAACTGATCAGGAACTGAGATGTTATTCAGACTACTAACCCCGGAGGCTTGAATCCGCGAACTTTCTTCTCTGCGTTCTTGGTCATTGATGACTGCATCAAAAGACAGCGTTAAATTTTCGTTGGGTGCCCATTCAAAGGTACCAGCCAGGTTAGTGGTTTCGTACTCTAAGTTGTCATAGTCTTGCACGAAAAATTGAATCGGAAGGAAATCAAAACTCTGTGCACTGGCTGCGCCACTGTCGGCAGCGATCAAGTTGTCTCTGTCGGCTCGGGGACGAAATGCTGATACGTCTTGCTCTGTGTAAACGGCGCTTATTACGAGGCCAAAATCTCCGTTGTCGGTCGTCCAATTATCACCGTATGTTCCAGAGACGCGTGGTGTCGCACTGTCAGTAGACAGGCTGCTGTCTTCAGCTTGTACGCGAATAGAACCAACACGCTCTTTGAGCTCCAGAGGTCGGATGGTTCTTAAGTTAATAGTGCCACCAACTGACCCTTCAATGGTTTTAGCTTCGGGTGATTTTGTCACTTCTACCGCAGAAATGATGCCCGCTGACACGTCGTCAAAATCGATGCCGCTTCTTCCTGCACCCGAACCAACGGTCGATACACCGTTAATTTCTGTTCGATTAGCGTTAGTGCCGCGAATTTGAACCCCAGTACCTACGCCCGCTTCACGAGTGATTTGGATGCCGGTTACGTTCTCAAGAACTTCAGCTAAGTTTTGGTCAGGAAGCTTTCCGATATCTTCAGCTTGAATCACTTCAATCAGATTGTCGGAAGATCTCTTTTCTTCTAATGCATTAGCCAGGGAGCGTCGTATCCCTGTAACAACAATTTCTTCCAACGCTTTATCACCTTCAGCGGACGCGCTCGTCTGCGCAGAAACGGTGTTTGACATGCCAAGCATGGTGATTGAAAGACTTCCAATCATCAACCCTCTGGTTGATTGATGCGAAAGCGCCTCAGCAATTCTCCTCATTTTAAATTTCATCATATTATTCTCTTTGTTTGACTTGTATGGTGCGCGCTATCCTTCGATAGCATTTTTTAAGTCTTACAAAGTATTAAGACAATTACAATAAATATATCTTACATAATTGCACATTATTGGTATGACCAATTATGCAATAATCAGTATGTTTTGCCGTTTTAGTGACCCCTTGGTAAGTATAACTTATTGAATTATAAGGGTATTGTTCTTTTTTACACGCGTTATATCCTACTTGGGGAAGAAATAGGCAATATTGGTAATACAATTGGCCAATATATTGGTCAGTTCAGTTTTTTCCTACTTTATAGTCTCATTACCGGCTTGTTTTGAGGTTGGAGCAGGCCAAATTGTCGTAGCGGTGGGCCAGTTAAATAAGTTGAGCGACGCCAATTTCGCTCACCTCTTTGGGACGAATGGTAGATGACAATTCTATTGTAGGCGCTTGATGTTATCCCAGCATGAAATATAGTTTAGCGCCTACGATTGTACCTAATCTTGCAGCGAATTTACCTCACTTAACAACTCTTCAATTCGTGCTCTGGGCGTTGATTTACCAACCCCGCCGTGTTTTGCGAGCACAATACTAATGTATCTTAGGTGATCCCTAATTGACGTAAATTGCTTTTTAGAGCCCACCACAAATCGATAGTTCGGCAGCTCTAACTGACGATCGGAGGTTTCAGCCAACAGACCTAAGGTCTGTAAGTAGCATGAATCGTTCCTGTCCCAAAATGATTGGTCGATGTTTAATCTACTGGTCTCTATGTATAGCGTAACTTCATTAAGCAATTGCTTGATGTGTTTTGGGCACGCCGAGCGTTGGCTTTTGCGAGTGGTCCAGTAAACTAATAGCTCTGCGGTTGCCCTAGACAGTCCTGCATGAGGCTTTACGCCGACTTCAACATCGTCGTTATCTGACGAAGCAGAATGTAATTCGCTGATTCTTTCTAGAATTTCAGTTGGTTTTTTGGTTGATCTGGATTCCGCCTTCTTTAGAACTTCATACTTGAGCGTCGACGCCGCATAGTTGTAAAGAATGGGTTCGCGGTTACGTGTGATGAGTTGCGTTTGTAGGTAATTATTTGCTTCATCAAATAGGCGATCGGCATACGCCAATTCTTCTTTGAAGCTTTCTTTGATCTTGGTCTTCTCTCCTTTATCAGCGGCAACCAATGCGTCATGAAAATTCAAGCGAATGTGTATTGCCAGGTGAGATTGGAAGCTGGCTAGATGATCAAGTACCTTATGCGACAGTTCGGAGCAGCTCTCACTCCTGGCCAGCTTAATTGCCTGAATTGCTTCCTTGAATCTTCCAAGTTCGCCGTAGGCCATGCCAAGTTCGCTGAGGAAAACTGATTCATGAAGCCAGCCACGTTCGGCCACTGAAGCCTTGATCCTGTCGATGGTTTCTATGAGTGCGCTTTGGTTAAAGGAGGAACTTTTTGAGTTTCCTCCTGCTTTTGCCACAGAACGAATGTTTTTCAATTTTAACGTGACTTCATCAAGTGTGGCAAAACGATAGGGTGTATACACTTTAGATTTTCCTGGTGTTTTTCCACTGTCGGTGATTCTCAGCTGATATGAGGGGTCGCCGTAACATTGATAGGCACCCCACGTGTTGTCTAGCGGATTAAACTCGTAAGTGGCCCGTCTAGCTGCCTTGATCGCCTCACCGAAGGTCGCTTTGTTTTCTAGCATTTCGGTGTAAAAAACCTCCGAAAAAACTTCGGCCATTCTGTCGTCAACAGACCATCCTGCTGCCACGATGGCCTTCACTCCCATATTAATGAGTTCCCGAGATATAGACGCGGCCAACAAGTGAGGTTGTTTTGGTTGAGCTAATTCTGAGTTGCTTCCGATTTTCCCTAAATGACAACAGTTAATGAACACCAGCTCGGGTATCATTCGTCGACCGCTTAGCAAGTCGGCATTTAAATAACAGCCGTCGTTTAAGACCATGCCTGATACAATTTTCTCTTCTCCAAGTTGCTCATCCCACTCGCTGTAAACCCCATGGCCAGCTAAATGCAGGACTTTAGCATTGGTATTGACCACTTTTGAGATGACATCAATTCCGTCCTCGTTAATGCTTTCAACGCATTTAAAATTCGCATTTTTAAACAATTTTGTAACAAGCTGTGCCTCTCGCTTAGCGCCTCCTAGCGGCACAAAATCAGAATGTAGATCTAACCTCGGGTCACCAACAATGGTAATGATGTCCTCTAATGCATAACGAGGGGTTATCTGATTTTCCGGGTCTGACAGCTGTCGAATAAGGCCGCTTCTGACTGCAACAGGCTGAATATCTAAGTTTTCCTTATCGTCCATTAGTTCCCAAGGGATGTGGGCGGTATTCGAATCAAGCACCAGCATTAGGTCCCGATCATCGAAAGAAAAGTCCTTCAATTCCGATGGAAGCAAAACTTCAAACAAGGTATTGGAAATGGAGTGATTGTGATTTCCCCTGTTGATTGCTTGAGAAATCATAGACTCGACAACATTTGATTGATAAGACTGCTTAAATTCAGAAGCGCCGGAACGGTTTGAGACAATCTTGTACAAAAAAGAGTTGGTGCCTGAGCCCGATGAATCGCATTGCTGCAGCTTGCTTATGTCCATCCTTTGCCACCAATCGTAATCACTACGTTGAAATGGCCTTTCCCAACCAGCGCCGATATCTCCAAGTTCACCGACAGAAAAGTACTTCTTAAAGCTTTGGGTTCGTTCTACTAAGTCTGAAATTGCGTGTTGTGCCTTGATTGCTGTATCTCGATACAGTTCTACGAAGTCCAATGAAGTGATCTGAGGAACGAGTTCGTAAGATGTGTCACTATTGTTGTGCGCATTTTTGACACGCTCATTGGCTAGTAGTAAGCCGGCTAATAGCGCTTCCAAGCTTGCTCGCACCGAGACGCCGCCACCGCTTGAACCAATAATGAGCGTTGAAACGCGTAGTTTCTGTTGTGCGGCCGATTCAGTTGAAGAAAAATTAGGTGACGCCAACGTTGATATGCGGTGGTGGTTTTCAAGTAACTGAACTAGCCCATTCGCAAACGTGTGCTTTAGGGCGCCTGGGCTGAGTGAACCGACGGTACCGAGACCGATTACAAGCCCGCAGTTAAGGAGCCCATGATCATTGTCGGTACTATTCTCAAAATAACGAGCGGTGTTTCTCTTACCCGGATAGGTGCCTAAATCTCGGCTTAAGGTAAGCTGACCATCCAAGCACTCGTCCAGTGCGGACTCTGCTCCTACGACCGTGTCTCCTTCATAGTGGCCTACGCACATCACCCCATTTACGAATTTCAAATTACCATGCACAACGCGTACATTGACGTGTGTGCTAAGGGAGCTAGGGCGTGCATTAACCGCGTGTGAAGCGCCAAAAATCGAACTTAAGTCTTCTTCAGTCGGAATGAAATAGACTTCATCTTCATCGTAATTAGTTGAGTCCGTCGTATGAGACGCATCGCGTCTTTCACCCAGTGGGGTGGAGCTCAGTTGGCTGGTGAAGCCTGTTTCGAAGATTTCTTTAAACGCTGGAAAGTATTCCTTGCAGGCCGCTAAATTGCCGTGAGGCTCGTCCACATACCAGACTGGAATGTCATCCGGGATTCCGCTTTTCCAAGGTACTGCGCTGTCTCCTTCTGGTGTTGTGATAAAGGTTAGTTTATTTTTCTCATTGACTTGAACGGATATGGGCGTCTCTTTCGCTTTTCCTGCTATATAGATAGACTTTGCGATACCGTTTACGAAGAGCGGGACATCTTTTAATTGTCTATAAAAGTCCTTGGTTATATCTAAGTTGTTTGAAGAGGGTATAACAAACGCCTTATTTTTACTGGCCGCTTGTTTTAATGAAGCCCAATGCGTATCGCTGAACCACTCGCTATTTTCCGTATCCGGAAGCAAGTTTACTAACCCAGGAAATTGACCTACTAAATTTATCACTTCTTTTTTTGACTGAGTAAAGTCTAAGAAAGCGAGTCTATTGACGAGTTTATGATAACCCGTCAACACTTTTACGATCGAGTGAGAACCCCCGTTAGGGGTGCCGAGCATGACGAAACGAAATCCTGGCTCGTAGTTTAACAGCGTCGTCCATAGTTCCTTATCTACAATACCAACCCCGCGAGCCACCAAGCCGCCCATCGAGTGAGCGAGGATGTAAATGGGTTGCCTTTTATTGCTGTCTATTTGATCCTGAATTTCTTTTTTGAGTGCTTCAGCAAATACTCTGGAGGAGTCCGTAATTGGCAAGCGCCAATCGAACGATTGATCTATGACATTGTAAATTTTCCCAAAATACTTTATTGCTTTCCCATAGCTCAACCTAACGGGGCCGTCGGCAGAGACATCCTGAGCATCAATGCTTAGCTTTTTAAGTTCGCCCACGGCAATGCTAGAAATATCGATCCATATTTCTTCTTCTTTGTGCTTTAAATATGAGCCCATGATTCCTGGTAACAGGAACATAGCTGGCTTATTTGGGTCTCTCGTTAACGACAGCTTACCCCGTACAGCAGAGTTCGAGCCATCTCGTATGGAACGGTCGATTGGGCTAAACCCTAAACTTCGTAAACTAGGTGACGGCATGCCGAAGTTCTTAATGGCTAAACTGATTTTTCTTGATGACTCACCGTGATCGAAGTAACACAGGTGATGGATATCGCTTGATTCTTCAAGGTGAAACCACGCATTGTCTTGGGATCGTTTAAATCCGCCAAACATATTGCGCGTGTCTACCACCCAGTCGCTTCGACCATCGAATGCTAGCTTCGATAACAACTCCAGTGCCGCGCGACCAACATTCCAACCCGGTTGAGCCTCTCCAGAAATCACCGTCAGACGCCCCTTTAACTCTCGTGCGTCTATATTGAGGCAACGTAAAAGAGGCGAATCAGGCCTCATTGCCTCAAGTCCGGGTATTTCGGTTGCCAGCCGACGGGCACCAGCTATCAGCGTGGATAGCATGTCAACGGCCTCCGCGACAATCGCGAGTTGCGGGATGAGTTTACTGGCGGCCTTACTCGTTATTGTAAGCGCAGAAAGCCACAGACCTTGCGATTGCTGCAGTAAAGCGGTTCCCATAATTGGGCAAGCGCAACGTAAGAATTCAGTGACAATGGGTTTTCTTTCCTCGAGTAGACTAAAAAACTCCTCAAGTTCGGTTAGTTCCTTTTCTGCTAACGCTTGACTGCCTCTATTGTTGAGGTAAACCTTCTTAATTTTGTCGAAGCTCAAGCGCTCACCATCGCAGTGATAAGACGCGAGAAGGTCTCCAACGATGCCACCTCTAGAGTGGGTTATCAAATGTATTGTTGCGTTTTTTGGAAGTGCTTTTAGCACGGTGATGGCATTGGCAACAGGCGTGCTGATTAGCGTGCGATGCTCCAGCGAGTATATGCGTTTACCGTAGGTTTGCTCTATGTGTTGCCTTATCGGTTGATTAGACGACGAGCCCAGTCCGCCAAAACTGCCCTCGGTGGAGGAAAAGGTACCGTGAATAAAGAGTAGCGCAGGTTGTTCACTGGAGCTGATCGCGCGGGTTTTAGATAAGTTTAACGCATGGCTTTTTTCCAGCGCACTCTGTTCTTCCCAGCTGACTTGATAGACGCCTTCGCTCTTAGCGCCCCCTTTGATTAGCTTGTGCTCTACTTTTCGGGCAATGACGTTGGCGGATAATTTAATGACGTCTTTTTTGGTTGGTTTGAAAAAGGCAATCGCTCTAAAAATAAGGCGCCCAAGCCCTCTTTGTGCTGTCGGCGTTGCTTTGTTCTGAAGATTATCAAATTCTTCTGGAGTAACGGTGATGATAGTTCCGTCTATTAACTCAACTTGACAGATATCGTGATCACCGAATTCATGAGTCACGGATTCAGAGAAAGAGTCTCTGGCGCTACCCAGTTCAAACCCGCTGTCCAGCTGGTAGCCATCAATCGACGAAAATCGGTTCTGTGATGGAGTGAAAGCTTCCGATGTTGACCTAGCGGTGCGGACATACAATTCAATAGACGCCATGTTAGTTCCCTGTTTCCTTTTATATGGGGTGAGTGTACACCCAGAGTTGTCAGGCTAAAATATCATCGTAACGTCTGTCAATAATACTGTGGACGTTAGTCATGCCTTGTTAACCCATGATTTCTTTTGGTTGAAACTCTAAATCATTCTACTCTACGGGTTGTTGGTTCTAGATTTAGCAATTTACAAATAGGCTTTTGAAATTTTGGAAATTAGCCCCATTTAAATACTAGTAGCCGTCAATTTACAGTTAAAAGGAGTAATTATGTTTGTCTCAAATATGGAAATCATTCCTCAGAAAAAAATCACTAGGCACCTGGGCTTAGTTCAGGGCAGTACGGTGCGTGCCAAACACGTGGGCAAGGACATTCTTGCGGGGTTCAAGAACTTATTGGGTGGCGAATTAGTGGCTTACACTGAGTTAATGACTGAAGCTCGCCAAGAGGCTACCGAACGTATGATTGCCCAAGCTGAAAGCGTGGGTGCGAACGCAGTACTAAATGTTCGTTTTGCCACGTCATCAGTCGCCCAAGGTGCAGCTGAGTTGTTTGCGTACGGCACCGCGGTGGTACTTGAAGACTCAGATACATAAGAGTTGGAGTGATACATGATTGATGTTGTTATCGTTCTGACTCTGCTCGCACTCGGCTATGGCTTCGGCACTTATCGTGAGAAGAAGCATTTCAAATCTATTCAGCAGCGGGAAGCCGAATATCAAAATATTATGGTGTTCGAGAGTCGTTTTCCTCCAGAGAAAGACAAACACGCGGGCGCTTGGTTAGTGCAAGGCAATGTGGTTGTCTCCGCTGACTATTTTAAAAGGTTCGTGGCTGGTTTACGCATGTTGGTAGGTGGTCGATTACGCAGTTATGAGACATTGCTAGAGCGTGGGCGTAGAGAAGCTGTGTTGCGGATGAAAGAAGCGGCAAAGCAACAGGGTGCTGACAAAATCTTCAACGTGAAATTTGAAACCTCTTCCGTTTCAAAAGGAGAGGGCAATGCGGTGGGCTCAATTGAAGTGTTGGTCTATGGCAGCGCTTTGAAGAGCCAATAACAGCCATGGAGTATGAGAATCCGCAACCGACCGAAGGTATTAACTATACCCAAGAGCACCCTTTTAAGGAATTTGCACAACTGTTAGTCGGGCTCGCCGCGATTGCGGTTCTTTCGGTCTATATTTTAAGTCAGGCAGCGGGCTTTCTAGTTAGGTACATACCGTTTGAATACGAAGCGGAAATGGTCGCTGAGTTAGAGTTTTTCGACAATGAGTCAAACGACAAAGCCGTAAAAACTCGAGCAAGGTTACAAGCGCTTGCGGATAAACTCGCTGAAAATATGGATTTAGATTCCGCGATGGAAATCACGGTTCACTATAGTCAGTCTGACACAGTTAATGCTTTTGCGACTCTCGGGGGGCACTTAATGTTTTTCGAAGGACTAATTGAAGAGCTTGATTCAGAGCAAGAGCTAGCCGCTGTGATGGCGCATGAGATCGCACACATTCAACACCGTCATCCCATCGTTGCGTTAGGTAAGGGAGTTACTTTGGCTGCCTTGGTTGGCGTTATTGGCGGGGCATCGGGCAGTGCCGCTGGCGAATTGTTGATTGGTAGTTCGGCCAATTTAAGCTTGCTACAATTTTCAAAGTCACAAGAACTTGAAGCCGATGTAACAGCGGCCAAAGCGCTTAATAAAACCTATGGCAACATTCAGGGAGCGAAGGAATTGTTTACGCGTTTCGCCGAGATGGAGCATGACCACCTAGACTCTGCGGCTGGTTTGGAATTTTTCCGCAGTCACCCCTATTCACAGAACCGTTGGGATCAGCTACAGCAGCTCGCGGAAGAACACAAATGGTTGGTGAGCGGGGAATTAACTGATTGGAAGCAAGAATAATAATTGAGGCTGGACGCCTACGATATTAGTACCACTTTTGTAGTTCCAAGTTCCGATAGCTTCATGGGTTGGATTGAGCGAGCTAGCTTAACTGAATAAAGCTAAAGATAAGATCAATGCCTTCTAGTAAGTCCGTAAACCTCCTGCCGCGCACTCGGTTTCCATAATGGCACTTTAGTCACTCTCAGAATATGGAGTGACGTCTTAGGCGGCGTAGTTAAGAAGCATGAACGCCACAACGCAGCTTGCGGTACGAACATGATTTAATGCCACCCATTTCCGGCCATAGCCATTCCATGCCGCAACCAGCTTATTTGAATCATGAGCACAGTTTTTGAGATGGTTATTCAAGGGCACATTGCAAAACGCGGTTACACCGAGCATGCCGCCTAAATAGAATACGCAGGCCCAAATAATGTGAGGTTGGTTTGCGTGACTGAAAAAAATGCTCCAAATCAACAGGCCGGCATACCAAAGTGATGAGATTAAAAACAGCGGCATAAACCAGGTTTTTACTATTACATTATTGATGCTGTTCATTGCCTTGGCGCCTTCTGTACCGGGCAATTTGCATAGCGCTTGAACCACCACGAATGAAAAGGCAAAGTAAAGGCCGGCCATTAGGCCGGTCAAGAGGCTCAGAATCGTAATCATGATGCTGTGTCCTTTTTCCCATCATTCAGCCAAACCGATGTGCTTGCGGTTTTTTCAACGTAATCTTGAAAGCGTTTAGGCTCTCTACCCAGAACCTCTTGAATCGTGTTGGTAGTGAAAGCATTACTTCCATCTAATACATTCGTGAATAGCTCGTTCATCAACCAAGCAACGTCATCGGGCATGCCGTGTTGTTTCGCCGCATAAATATAATCATCCACGGGAATTGGCAGGTAGCTAATTTCTTCTCCAATTGTGGCACTAATGTGAGTGATACAGGTCTTGAATGAAAGTAACTCTGGGCCTGTGATTTCGAATAATTGATTTCTTATCTGCGACCTGGTGATTGCAGCCATCACGACATCGGCGATGTCATCCACATGAATGAACGGTTCGTCTGCCTTTGCATGAGGTAACACCATGTCTCTAGCAAGCACGCCATCTAACATAAAACTTTCGCTGAAGTTTTGCATAAACCAACTGGCGCGAACAACGTTCCAATCAAGACCGCTGTTCACAACTTGCTGCTCAGCGCGTTCTGCGCCTTTTTCTCCGCGACCAGAAAGCAATACTAGGTGTTGTATGCCTACGGTTTTGGCAACACGAATAAGGTTACGAATATCGGCTTCAGCACGTGGCACGGCCAAGTCAGGCTGATAGGTTATATACAACGTTTTTAGGCCGTCTAATGCTGCTGGCCAATGATCGGGCAGGTTCCAATTAAAACTTGGGGTAGTTTGGCGAGACAATCCTCTAACTTGATAGCCTTGGCTAAGCAGTGTCGATTGAACACGATGGCCGGTTTTTCCCGATGCGCCAATAATGCCGATAAGGTTTGTTTCTTTCTTATTCATAATGGTCCTTGAGTTCGGTGTAATTGAAAAAGTTAACTAACAACGCAGAGAATTTTGCATGAACCGTACTGGATATTTAATGCTCGGCTATCTATAGTTATTTGCAGATCATCCAATTTTTTATGTCAAACGAATACCGAAGAAACTTACCCGAATCGTCTGACCTTCTAGGTCAGGCGTTGTATCAACTCAGAATGAATGGCAGTTTGTATTGTCAGTCAGAGCTTTATGCTCCTTGGGGGTTAAAGATGCCTGAAATGCCTGGCGAAATGATGTTTCATATTGTTATGTCAGGTGAATGTTGGCTGTCAGTTGACTCACAAGCGGGCACCCATTTACCCGCAGGCAGTTTGGCGCTGGTGCCAAAAGGTCAAGGGCATTCGATATCTTCTGGTGAAGGAATTGAATGCACTAGCTTATTTGACATACCCATTATAAAAGTCAGTGAACGCTATGAATTCATGCGTCATGGCGGCGACGGTGACCACACATCGCTGTTGTGCGGAGTTATCAACTTCGATCAGGTGTCCGGCGCTAAGTTGATAGCACAGTTGCCCGATGTGCTTGCAGTGGATTCGGTGGGTGGCAATCAAAGTGCATGGTTACAAAGTACACTTAGATTGATAACCAGCGAGGCCGCGAACATGAGTCTAGGTGGTGAAACGATCATGGCGCACTTGGCCGATATTATTGTGATACACGCTATTCGACACTGGGTAGAAACCTCAATAGACGCGCAACATGGATGGTTGGGAGCATTGAAAGATCCCAAGCTTGGCAAAGCCTTAGTGGCTATCCACAATCAACCGGAAAAAAGTTGGACCGTGGACCAATTAGCGCAAGCAGCAGGTATGTCCAGATCAGGTTTTTCAGCGCGGTTCACAGAGATTATTGGTACCTCAGTTAAGCAATATTTAACGCATTGGCGCATGACATTAGCGCGGTCCAAATTGATGACACAAAAAATGCCGCTCGGTGATTTAGCCGAAGAACTTGGTTATCAATCTGAAGCCGCTTTTTCAAGAGCCTACAAACGCGTCATGGGTGAGTCGCCAATTCGTCAGATTAAGTGATCCGCACTTGACGTGCGATTCTGCATACTTAGGGCGTAAATAAAATTGAATCCAAGAACCCAATTGTTGCATCTAAGCTTCTATGAAGCCGATGCCGGACTTGCTAATAGTTAAGTCAGACATCCGTTGAAAATTCACCGCATGCTGAACATGGGAGAACACGATGAATCATTACGAGCTTGATCAGAACAACAAACTTAGCCACTACGTTGGCTGGTCACTTATCGCATCAATTGTTATAGGGATATTGGCGTCCATGACTATTTCGTCAGGAATCGATATAAACTTATCCGCCGACATTACCAAAACAGCCGAAAATATGTTGCAGGCTCAGCAGCGTTTGCACGCGCGGGCTTATGTGTCGTTGTTCTCATTTATGCTTCAAGGCTTTATTTCAGTGGGCTTCTTCTTTGTGTTGCGCGCGCATGGTCCGGTACTGGCTACCTGGGCGTTGGTCACCGGCGTTGCGGCGGCCCTGCTTAGTTTGACGGGAGCAGTGTCAGCAATGAACGTTGCATTGCTGGCTGAGAATTCAGCTTTCGATGCACTCACTAACGATGCTCAACGCCTGATGCTTGCCGGCATGCAAGTGACCTCAGACTACACTTCGTTTCACCTATCGTTGGTATTAGGCTGCATCGCCAATGCGGCCGTGTTCTACTTGTTTTTAAAGTCTAAGTTAATACCAAAACTTATCTCTGGCTGGGGCCTATTTGCGTCCTTATTTGTGGCAGCAACGATAGTAGGCCGGGACTTCATACCCGCACTGGGAAGCAACACCATCACCGTCGCATTTATGGTGTCGAACCTTACTGCCATAGTAGCGCTAGGGCTTTACCTCGGAATTAAAGGTGTTCGTAAGTCTTAGTATCTAGAAGGGTTTGCTTTTTAGCGCAATAGCCGGAATGGTTCTGCGTTCTGTTGCTTCGCACTCGATTTTTTGAGAGCTTGAGTGCGTAATGGGCTGTAATACAGCCCCATTATTAAGTTAGTGCATACTTTAGCATTGCATAGCGGTTTACAAACGTCGCAAGTTTTAGGCTTGCCTAACCGTTCAACTTTATAGCAACGCAAACAGGAGTGTGACCATGATGGAGTGGGCAAAAAAGGAAATAAAGAGGGCAGTCAATTTACTATTGGTTACCGCCGTGTCAGCTTTTGCGCTAAGCGGTCACGCAAAACAAGTAGACGATGAACTGGCTAGCGACTGCGAAGCCACACCGAAGGTGTTGTCCAATACATCACTGAGTGGTTTGGCCGACTATTGGTTTGGTTCGCCCGATTTTCAATTCGCCATTCTAACCGCGACCAACGCGCGTGCAGGTGATCCACGGTTTGACTTTATATCCAACCCGAACATATTAGCCGCTGGAAGCAACGTTTGTATACCTCAAATAGCCGAGGCCGAGCGATTGAAGCTTCGCTTTGATGGCTACTTAGAAGCCGTACATGACATGGCGTTAGCCGAACCCAGCGAAGTCGTTAACAGCCTTGATGCAGTGCCATCTTCAGGAGCCGTCACCGTGGTTTCGTGGGTAAGGTCAGACCAAGCTAAAGGCTTTGGCAGGCCAGGCAGTACGTACACTTCCAGCGGCAATATATGGGTGACTTTGGCGCCACACGTTCAAGAATTTTGCAAAGACTTTGTTAAAAATAACAGTAACAACCCCGACCGGCTCAACCTTCGATTGGAGCAACGGTTGGGTTTGGCACCCGCGTCATCCAAAACACATTTCATCGAACTAAAAATCAATACACCCGCCGATGGTAAATCACTCTTTAGGCCATGTGGCGACAGCTCTGTAACCACAACCAGTTGCGCGCTTCAGGCACCAACGAGTTGTAATATAAACGATAAGATTTGCCACCAAAAAGCCGACTTTTTCTATCAACAATATTACTCATCATATGGTTCCGCCCGACCCGTGGAGTTCCCTTGGACTTCACTCGGTTACACCTTTGATTGGGCCTATAAAGAAGCCGGTTTAGGTGGGCGCTTTGATTTTATACAAGTCGGCGAAAGTGAATACGTTGTTCCACCGAACACTGAAATGGAAGTTGTTTCAACGTTAACAACGGCGGAGTATTGCGGGCTTAAATAATAATAGTGAGCATGAAGCCCATTGTAAAATAGGCTTTGCTTCAACACATTTTTTGCGGCCGCCTTGTTGTCCGTTTGCGGCACAGCCTCGTTACAAGCGTTGTGAGGGCGAGATCAAGATATGACGAAAGGTGGTTTATTTGATTGTGCCTATGGCCATTCTGTATGCTTGATCTAATTTAAGCTTCATACAGAGAACGTCTAATGCGATTTCCATTCATCCCAGCTGCGTTAATAGCATTGCTTACTTTCGCCGTTGTAAACCCGGCAAGCGCGCAATCAACGCATACTGAAAACACGTTTAAGTTAGACGAATCAAGCTCGCGCCCCAAAGCCAGTATTGAGCAAGTCGATTGGTTAGTGGGTGATTGGGTTGGCACCGCATTTGGCAACCGTTTCGAAGAAGTTTGGAACCCAGCGTCAGCTGGAACCATGGTTGGTTTTTTCAAACTTTACAATGATCAAGGCGTTGTGTTTTACGAACTCTTAGTGCTGGAAGAAGAAGAGGGCAGCTTAAGCTTGAAAGTGAAACACTTCGGTGCGAATTTCCATGCATGGGAAAGCAAAGAAGATTTCGTCAATTTCAAACTCGTCAAGATCGAACCCGATGCCATTCATTTCTCTGGCCTCAGCTTTTACCGAGATGGCCCCGATAAGATAAACGGTTACATTGTTATGAAAGGAAAAGAAGGGGCCGTACGCGAAGAGCCGCTAATCTATAAGCGGCGCAAGTGAATGGCCTTTATTGAAACGACAAGGAAGTCACAAGAAAATGACTAGCGTCTACTAAATAGTATCTCGTCCAACCCCTGAATAAAGTCGCGTTTGCCACCATAAGAGGGGTGTCTAACGGCAAGAATGTCCTTATCAGGAAATGCCTTCTTCGCACACTGCGCCCCCTTATTGCCAACGCCCACAATCGTGTCGATTTGAAAGAGAGCTTGCAGTGATCTTAGATAACGAGCTCCAGACTTCATCTCTTTGGCCGTCGGCGCTCGGTTTTTAAATCGATTGCCTTTCGGGTGTGGGTGAAACGGAAACGCATTCCAGCACAACGGCGTGATCCGCCTTTCGCTCAAATACTCCCAAACAATGGTCGCCGTGTTCTCAGACTCCATATTCTCGATTACAAGATCAGGCCTAATTTGCTCAAGAAAAGGGTGTTCAAATCGCTCGAAAATCTGCCCACTACTAAACGGTATGCCCGTCAGCCCGCCACCTTTAAAACCCAATGCTTCACCAACCAGCAATACTGGTTTGTAGTTTAACTGGTCAATCGCGTTCAAATAAACTCTAAGGTTATTTGCCAAAGCAGGGTCTAAATACGGATTTTTAATGACCGACGTATTTCTCTTTTTACTTAAGCGTAATACAAAGTCATCTATGGAGTTCATTGGGTATTAGAGTGATATCGGCGTTGAGTTGTTCAAGAAAACAGAGGTGCGTGCTTACGAGTCTTTTTTATCACTTTTCCAATCAAGTCTATATTGTAAAACGTTGATGTAGTAGTTTATTTTGCTTAGTTTATACGAGCCATATACCCAGGATATGAAATAGATACCCGCAGCGATACTTAACACAGTGATAGAAGCGCCGTTTATTTCTGTGTGAAATATTTCTGATACATTTTTCGGCTGCTTTACCTGTAGAAAGAAGCTTATAACCGCGACTAAAGGTGCTCCAGTAACCAGTAATGCCCTAGCCTTACGTTTTAGCTCTTTGGCAACTCCTTTCATTATTGAGAGTTCTACCTCTATCTCACGTTTACTAACATCCTTTATCGCTTCGACCAGTGGCGCAAAATGTTTACGTTCAGATTCGATGTCTAGTTCGACTGAGAAAGAGCGTCGAAAGAAATTTTTACCTATTTCAAGAGAGTAACTTGCAAAGTGAAACGCAAATATCAACGCAAACGGCGTAAGAAACATTTGTGCTGAATACATTTCCAGTTCAAGTAGTACCATGCCGATAGCGGACAAGGCTATACTCAGTGCTGCTGAAAAATAGGCGCTTGCCTTCTTTTCGTTCAGGTTGGCCAGTAATAAGTAATCAGATTTTATGTCGTTGTTGGTGTTCTTAATCATTCGATAGATAGATGTCTGATGTGTTTGTTTCATAGTATTTCCTATTAATTCAAAATAACTGTATATAAATACAGAATATTTGATTGTTAAACACTTTGGGAAATTTGTTTTAATTCGTTCCTAGAATATGAATAATTAGCTTCTTAGCTGGCAGCCAAATAAACGATTTAGTATTCGATTTATAGTCGCATCTAACTATTTGTAAATAAAAGGAAAATTTAGTGAAAGGCTAATGTTCTTATTTGAACAATAATGTCGCGATTTTTCCGAATTTTGACCCGAACTATTTTTTAATGGCCATAAAAAAAACTGAACTCTATTCCTCCCTCTGGGCAAGCTGCGATGAGCTTCGTGGTGGCATGGATGCATCACAGTACAAAGACTATGTTCTTACGTTTCTTTTCCTTAAGTACGTTTCAGACAAGTCGTTAAATGATCCGAACGCCATGGTGGTGGTACCTAAGGGCTGTACGTTTCCCGATATTGTAGAGAATATTAAGAATCATAAAGAAGTTGGCGACAAACTAAATATTGTATTGCAGGCTATTGCTGACAAAAATGAATTGCCATGGCTTGCGAACAAAGACAATGACTTCAATGACGAAGACCGCCTTGGTAAAGGTAAAGAAATGGTTGATCGCTTGTCTAAGCTTATCGGGATTTTTGAAGGTCTAGATTTCGGTAATAATAGCGCGCAAGGTGATGATTTACTCGGTGATGCCTATGAGTATTTAATGCGTAATTTTGCGACTGAATCGGGTAAAAGCAAAGGCCAATTCTATACTCCCGCTGAAGTTTCCCGGGTGTTAGCCAAAGTAGTTGGCATTGATAATCAGACCACACAAGATCAAACGGTTTACGATCCAACCTGTGGTTCAGGCTCCTTGCTGCTTAAAGCGGATGACGAAGCGCCTAACGGCTTAAGTATTTACGGGCAGGAGAAAGACGTCTCCACCACCGCCCTGTGCCGTATGAATATGATACTGCACGGCAAGGCCGATGCCGCATTAGACATTGCCCCGGGCGGTCATAGCACCATTGCAGACCCATACTTCAAACAAGGCGACCAGTCAGAAGACAATGAAGTACTAAGACGCTTTGACTTCGCCGTCGCTAACCCGCCATTCTCGTTTAAAGCGTGGACCAACGGCATGCGTCGCGACGACAGCAAGGCCGATATTTTTAGGCGTTTCGAATACGGAGAGCCGCCGGAAAAAAATGGTGATTATGCGTTTCTATTGCACATTCTTAAATCCCTAAAAAGCACCGGTAAAGCCGCGGTCATTTTACCGCACGGCGTGCTGTTTCGTGGCAATGCGGAAGCCAGTATACGTCGTAGTCTGGTCAAGCAGGGTTACATCAAAGGCATTATCGGTTTACCCGCTAATTTGTTCTATGGCACTGGCATACCGGCGTGCATTATTGTGATTGATAAGGCCGGCGCCGAACAGCGTTTGAATGATACAGCAAGTGGTATTTTCATGCTCGACGCCAGCAAAGGCTTTACTAAAGACGGCCCCAAAAACCGCCTGCGCGAGCAAGACCTGCATAAAATTGTCGATGTGTTTAATAATCAACTAACTCAAACTGGCTACAGCCGCATGGTGGGTTTTGAAGAAATTGAAGGGAATGATTACAACCTTAATATACCGCGGTATATCGATAGCTCAACGCCAGAAGATTTACACGATTTGAGTGCGCACCTGAACGGTGGCATTCCTAACAGTGATATCGATGCGCTTAATCAATATTGGCAAGTGTTCCCCAATCTGCGCGCAAGCCTGTTTACCGCCGAGCGCGAAGGCTATAGCCAAGCCGTAGTCAAAGCGTCTGAGGTAAAAGCCACCATTCTTGAGCACCCAGAATTCGAGCAATTTGCTGAGCAAAGCATCAATATCTTTCATCAATGGAAAGCCCAAGCCAACTTATCAGCCATCGGACAAGGCCAAAACCCCAAAGAGATTATCCATCGCATATCAGAAGCCTTATTAGCCGCCTACCAAAATTCGCCGCTACTCAACTGTTACGACATGTATCAAATCGTCATGGATTACTGGGCTGATACCATGCAAGACGATGTTTATTTTATCACTCAAGACGGTTGGTCAGCCGCCAACACAGTTCGCGTTCTCAAAGCTAAAAAAGGCGAAAAGCTAAAAGAAACGCCTGACTTAATTATCAATAAAATCAAATTCAAAGCCGAACTGATACCGCCAGCGTTAATCGTTAAGCGCTCCTTTGCTGATGATCAAGTGACCATCGACAGTAAGCAAGCTAAATTTGATGCCTCAACCGCAGAGCGAGAAGCTTTTATTGAAGAACACGCAGTAGAAGGTGGCCTATTAGAAGAGGCGATTAACGACGGCGGTAAAGTGATCAAAGGCAATATCACCGCCAGACTTAGAGACGCGACCGATATCGATGAGCTTGAGGCCCTTAAAAAAGCCAAGCAATTATTCGAGGTAGAAGCGGTTAGTAAGAAGGCGCTAAACGAAGCGCGAGAGGTTCTGGATAAACTGGTGCTTGAACATTACCCCAAACTTACCGAGGCAGAGATTAAAATGCTTATTGTTGACGATAAATGGCTGGCTACCTTGCAGGCGAATATCAATGCTGAGATAGAGCGAGTTACTCAACAATTGGCTAACCGTGTTAAAACGTTGGAAGAACGTTATGCCGAATCTTTACCAGCCATAACGACGAGCGTCGATGTGCTTAGTGCTAAAGTAGATCAGCATTTGAAAAGCATGGGGTTGTAGTGGTGAGGAATGTAAGGCCGCAACAAGCACCGGAAGGATATAAAAAATCGGGCGTAGGTATTATTCCCGAAGATTGGGATGTCTTGCAGTTGCATACTATTGCAATACTGGAGAGAGGAAAATTTAGTGCACGCCCTCGAAATGATCCTAAATTTTTTGGTGGTAATGTCCCATTCATTCAAACTGGAGATATTGCTCGCTATAATGGTGTAAATGTTCACTATGACCGAACCCTGAATGAGGAAGGCGTCAAGATTAGTAAGGTCTTCCCAAAAGACACACTGTTTTTTACAATCGCTGCCAATATTGGTGACGTAGCAATAGTTCCGTTTTCAGTAGCCTGTCCAGATAGTTTGATCGCCATTAGAAATAATCCCGAGATTAATAAATTTTGGCTACTACAAACGCTCAAGTATAGAAAAGGAGAGTTTGAATCACTTGCAACTCATAATGCCCAGTTAAATATAAATCTGGAAAAATTGAATCCATATCAATTGGCTGTACCTCCTAAAACAGAACAAACAGCAATCGCCAACGCACTCTCCGATGTCGATGCCCTAATAACCTCACTGGAAATACTCATCGCCAAAAAACGCGATATCAAAACCGCCGCCATGCAGCAATTGCTCACCGGTAAAAAACGCCTCCCGCCTTTTTGTACAGGTGAGCACTTATCGGATGACGACACGGACGTTAAGGAGCAGATTGATGGGTGTCGGCCCGGTTATAAAAAAACTGATTTGGGCGAAATTCCTGAAGATTGGGATGTTGTTGAACTTAAAGACATCGCTGAACTGACCTCAAGTAAACGTATATTTGAGGATGATTATGTCCCGAATGGAATTCCTTTTTATAGAGGGCAAGAAATATCACAGATGCTTAAAGGTGAGAGGCCGGAAGTTAAGTGTTATATATCTGAGAGTAAATACAGCATTTTAAAAAATAAATATGGGGCTCCAGAGAAAGGAGATATTCTAATTACAGCTGTAGGTACGCTTGGTAATTCATACTTTGTGGATAGTGAGTTGCCTTTCTATTTTAAGGATGGAAACCTTATCTGGTTGAGAAAAATAAAAGATCGAGTAAACGCAGTCTACCTATCTAAGCAATTAGGTTGGCTTAAACCTAAAATTTTAGAGGGTGCTATTGGAAGCTCACAAAAAGCACTGACTATCGAAGTATTGAATAAATTACAAATTCCATTACCACCATATAAAGAGCAAGTAGTAATTTTCGATGTGTTATCAACTATTGATTTTGAAATTAGATCATTAGATAAACGTCTAAACAAAACCAAAGAAATCAAATACGGCATGATGCAAGAACTACTAACAGGGAGAACCCGATTGGTATGAGCGAATCGCAGCATAGGGAGTGGAAGGAATCTTGGCGTGATGACTATTTAAAATGGATTTGTGGGTTTGCCAATGCCGAAGGCGGTGTGTTGATTATTGGCCGGGATGATAAGGGTAATGATGTTGGTCTGAGTAACGTCAAAAAGCTACTGGAAGACTTGCCTAACAAAATACGTGATGTGCTCGGCATTATTGTTGACGTTAATTTGTTCGAAAGTGATGGAAAAGAGCTGATTGAAATCGTGGTGGAGGCTTACCCGTACGCGATTAACTACAAGGGCCAGTATCACTACCGCACCGGCAGCACTAAACAAGAATTAAAAGGTGCGGCCTTAGATAAGTTTCTATTGCAAAAACAAGGCAAACGGTGGGATGGCGTGCCGATACCTAAGGTCACAGTGGGTGACTTCAACCCCGACACATTTGAAAGCTTTAAACAGCAAGCGGCTAAAAGTCAGCGGGTGGATAGCGACGAGTTGCAAAGCGATTACCAAGGTCTGCTCGAAAGCCTTCATTTACTGGATGGCGACCATTTAAAACGCGCGGCAATCTTGTTGTTTCACCCGCAGCCGGAACAGTTTGTGACCGGCGCGTTTATAAAAATTGGATTCTTCGAAACGGACGATGATCTGCGCTATCAAGACGAAGTGCATGGCAATGTGTTTGATCAAGTCGCCATCACGTTCGATTTATTGCGCACCAAATACATGCGCGCCGAGATTCGTTACGAAGGTGAGCAACGCGTTGAAGACTTGCCTTACCCGGAAGCGGCACTGCGCGAAGCCTTATTAAACGCCGTTGCACATAAAGATTATGCCAGTGGCATACCGATTCAAATCAGCGTGTATGACAATCATATTTTGTTTTTTAACCCCGGTGAACTGCCCGATAATTGGACGGTAGACAAGCTTAAAACAAAACACCCATCCAAACCAAGCAACCCGGATATTGCCAATGCGTTTTTTCGCGCGGGTTTGATTGAAGCGTGGGGCCGGGGCACGCTAAAGATCATTAAGGAATGCGAGTTGGCTGGTTTACCAACGCCTGAATTTGACTATGAGAACCCCGATTTTTCGTTAACGTTGTTAGCTAAAACGCCGGGGAAAACGCCGGGGAAAACGCCGGGGAAAACGCCGGGGAAAACGCCGGGGAAAACGCCGGATTTGATTTTGGCGTTATTAGAACAGAACTCAGAACTTACTGTTCCCGAACTAGCCGCTGAGATTGGTAAAGACCGAAGAACAATCGAACGCGCGATAAGTAAATTACAACAACAAGGTAAGTTAGAACGCATTGGCCCAGCAAAGGGCGGTAAATGGAATGTCCTGGGGGGCAACGAATGAGCACAGTAGGGCAATCAGAACGCGACACTCAAGATCGCATCGTTGAGCTGTTTCAAAACAAGGAACTGCTCGGTTATGAGTATTATGGTCATTGGCAAAGCCGAGCGAACAATTCTAATGTTGAAGAAGAGTACTTACGCCCTTGGCTTAAACGGCAAGGGGTCTATGATGCACTCATTGGCAAAGCGATTCGTGAGTTAAAACTGGCCGCCAGCTTGGGCGATGGTAAAAAACCGTACTACGTTAACCGCGGTGTTTATAGCCTACTGCGTTACGGTGTTAAGGTTCGACAGGGCCAAGGCGAGCACACTCAAACGGTGTGGTTGATTAACTGGGCTGAACCTGAAAAGAATGACTTTGCCATCGCGCAAGAAGTCTCGGTAAAAGGTGAGAACAATAAGCGCCCTGATATTGTTTTATATGTAAACGGCATTGCATTGGGCGTGATCGAGTTGAAGCGCTCGTCTGAGTCGGTAGCGAAGGGAATTCGCCAAAATTTAGACAACCAAAAGAAAGAATTTATTCGAGAATTCTACAGCACCATGCAATTAGTAATGGCCGGTAATGACAGCGAAGGCTTGCGTTATGGCACAACTGAAACGCCGGAAAAGCATTACTATCGTTGGAAAGAAGAAAACCCTAATTACAATGCTGATGCTGAAGGCAGCAAAAAACATCTGTCGGTATTTGATGTTGATTATGTCAACGAGCTGTTGGATTTCGATATCATTAATCTGTGTCGTAAAGATCGTTTCCTAGAAATGATTCATGACTTTATTGTGTTTGATGCCGGCAGAAAAAAGATGTGCCGCCAAAACCAATATTTTGGCGTGCGGGCTGCTCAGAGCTTTATAGACAATAAAGAAGGCGGCATTATTTGGCACACCCAAGGGTCGGGTAAAAGTTTAACCATGGTGTGGTTGGCTAAATGGATTCGTGAGCATGTGAATAACGCGCGCGTGCTGGTGATTACCGATCGAACAGAGTTAGATGAGCAAATAGAAGGCGTGTTTCAAGGCGTAGACGAAGAGATTGTGCGCAGTAAGAATGGCGCTGATTTACTGGCCGATTTGAATCAGGCTGAGCCATGGCTATTGTGTTCTCTGGTGCATAAGTTTGGTCGCCAAGGCCGAGAAGCATCGGACGACGAAGCCACTGAGTCGTACCTACAAGAGCTGACTAAAAATTTGCCTAAAGATTTCAGCGCTAAAGGCAATGTGTTTGTATTTGTGGACGAGTGCCATCGAACTCAGTCAGGAAAATTACACAGCGCCATGAAAGCGATTTTGCCTGAGGCTATTTTCATTGGCTTTACAGGCACGCCGCTACTGAAAAAAGACAAACAGAAAAGCATCGAGGTGTTTGGCTCATTTATTCATACGTATAAATTTGATGAGGCGGTGGCTGATGGCGTGATACTGGACCTGCAATATGAGGCTCGTGACATAGATCAGTATGTGACCTCACAAGATAGAGTGGACACTTGGTTTGATGCCAAAACCCGAGGCTTGTCGGCGATGGCGAAAGTGCAGCTCAAGCAAAAGTGGGGCACGATGCAGAAAGTGTTATCTAGCCAGTCGAGGCTAGAACAAATTGTAAATGATATTTTATTGGATATGGATACTCGGCAGCGTCTGATGGACGGTCGCGGGAATGCGATGCTGGTATGTGCCAGTATTTACCAAGCGTGCAAGGTCTACGAGTTGTTCAATGGCACTGAGTTGAAAGGAAAATGCGCAATTGTTACCAGCTATTTGCCATCGCCCAATGACATTAAGGGCGAAGAAACCGGCGAAGGCTTGACCGAAAAATTGCACCAATACGATATTTATCAACAGATGTTGGCGGACTATTTTGAGTTACCCAAAGAAGACGCCATTAAAATGGCCACTCAATTTGAACAACGGGTAAAGAAACAGTTTAAAAAAGAGCCTGCGCAAATGCGTTTATTGATTGTGGTGGACAAACTGCTAACGGGTTTTGATGCACCGTCGGCGACTTACTTATACATCGATAAAAAAATGCAAGACCATGGTTTGTTTCAAGCGATTTGCCGAGTCAATCGTTTAGATGGAGATGACAAGCGATACGGTTATATTGTTGACTACAAAGATTTGTTTCACAGCTTGGAAACAACCATTGGTGATTACACCAGCGGGGCATTCGACGAGTATGATAAAGCGGATGTAGCAGGCCTGTTAACTAACCGGCTAGGCAAAGGCAAAGAAGACCTTGAAGAAGCAAGAGAAGTCATTAAGGCGTTGTGTGAGCCGGTATTGCAACCCAAGGAACCTATCGACTACATTCGATATTTTTGTGGCGATGTGGCAAATGCCGATGATCTAAAAATCAATGAGGCCAAACGGGTTAGTTTGTATAAAAATGCAGCATCGTTGGTACGTGCTTATTCGAATTTAGCGAACGAAATGCACGCGGCGGGTTATAGCGCAGATGAAGCTAAGGTTGTTAAAGCTGAAGTTCAGCACTTTAGTGATATGCGCCAAGAGGTAAAGCAGGCTTCGCGTGATGAAGTTGATATGAAGCAGTATGAGCCTGCAATGCGTCGATTACTTGATACTTATATCCGGGCTGACGATAGCGAGAAAGTAATTGATTTTGAAGAGCTTGGTTTAATCGAATTAATCATTGAGAGGTCAAAGCAACATCCCCAAAGTTCTGATACGAGATCAGTGCCTGACGCGATGGCCGAAGTGATTGAAAATAATATGCGCAAGGTAATTATTGACGAACAGCCAATTAATCCTAAGTATTACGAAAAAATGTCTGAGCTGTTAGACGCCTTAATCGCGCAACGCAGAGAAGCGGCAATCAGTTATGCAGAATATCTAGAACAAGTTAAGAACTTAGCAAATGACATTGAGCGGCCTGAAGAAACACCTGATTACCCTGGCGCAATGAATACCCGGGCAAAGCAGTCTTTATACGATAACCTTGATCAGAATGCGGATCTAGTGAGTCGCATTGATGCCGTGATTAAGCACACCAAAAAAGCGGATTGGAAAGAGAATCGATTCAAGTTGCGTAATATTGAGAATGCCGTTCGTGAAGAGCTCGGCGACTATCAAGTCAATATCGAAAGCATAATGGATATCATTAAAAGTCAGGCGGAGTACGACTAGTGAGTGTCTTAACAATGATTACCGTGAACGGCATTGATGTGCAAGTGGTCAGGAAGGACATCAAAAACCTTCACCTTGCCGTATATCCGCCTGACGGGAATGTGCGTGTGGCTGTGCCTACCCACGTTACGGATGACAATGTGCGTCTAGCGGTCGTGTCTAAGCTCAGTTGGATAAAGCGCCAGCAGAAAGATTTTCAAGATCAGCCGAGACAGTCTGAGCGTGAGTATGTGTCGGGGGAGTGTCATTATTATCAAGGTAAGCGTTATCGTCTTGAGCTCATTGAAAAAGATGCAAAGCCCGCTATTGAGTTATTTAAATCGGGTAAGCTGAGAATGTACGTTAGGCCAGGCGCCAGTGTAGCGACTAAGGAGCGATTGCTAAGCGGCTGGTACCGTACTGAGCTAAAGAAGTCGATTCCCGAGTTGCTCAGTAAATGGCAGCCTATTGTAGGCAGAGAGGCTGCCTTTTGGGGCATTAAAAAAATGAAAACTAAATGGGGTAGCTGTAATACCGATGCGAACCGCATTTGGCTCAATTTGGAGTTGGCGAAAAAGCCTGTAGAGTGTCTTGAATACATTTTGGTGCATGAATTGGTTCACCTTTATGAAAGAAACCACAATGAGCGTTTTAAGTTACGCTTAGAAAAAGCGCTGCCCAATTGGCGTGCGCGTCAGAATTTGCTCAACAGCTCTCCGTTATCCCATGAGAATTGGGACTATTAAATGCTAAACAAATTTGATTTGTTGGAAGTATGAAAGAGGATATCCTTGAGCAAATTGCTTGACCTTTTTACTGGCCATGTTTCTAGTGTCAGAGCCCTTTATTTATTAACCTGACGTAGTTAAGAGCATTGTAAAAAATCAGGCCATAATTATGATTCAGCTTTTCGGAGTCTAGGCCATGATTAATTTTGGGGGGCGTCATGTGTGGGTAGTTAATACAATCATGTGAAAATTTTGGGGAGGCGTACCCACCCTTTGAGGCGTCGAGATGTTTAGTTCGCTCGGCAAATTATAGATGGAATTTTAAGGAGAAAACTATGGCACGATTTTGTGGAGATAAAGATTCGAGAGCGACTCTTAGTGCGGCCGATGCGTGGAAAGAGCAGTGTTTAATTGGAGGGCTATCACTCTTTTATAAAGCGAGAGTGTGGACAGCGGAAAACGTGGAAAGCCTGGAGCGCTTTTATGTTGATAATTTAGACACTGGAGAAGGCGACTTTCTTTCTAAGCTGGAGAAGCAGCTGGCCGATGCACCCAAGAACACTATTGTGCTTTGTGGTGAGATGCTATGGGTATTATTACTGTGTGTGAGCAATATCACTCCGGAGAAGAAGAGAGAGACAATTAGTAGAGTAATATCGTGGAGCGGCACTCGATTGCCGATGAAGCATGAGCTGTTATCGGACCATGCACTCAAGGGCGTAGGTGGGGCAGGCTCAGGCTATAACCTGCATCGATGGCGTGAGCTGGTTTTCCTGATACGGTTGGCGAAGCAATGGTTTGAGTTGGATGAGGTTAACAAGGACGGAGTACTGTCTGACCCCTCAGGTTTATCGATTTTACTAGAACGAATTGAAGATCAAGACAAGCGGCAATTTAGATACATGTTGTTGTTCATGCTGCATCCGGATCACTATGAAAGAGTGTTTGGTGCTGGTGATAGAGTCAAAATTGTCTCTGAATTTACCGGTGACAGACTTCGGCAAGTTCGCGCCTTAAGTGAGCACGAAATTGATATAAAGCTAGCGGAAGTACGGGCCAAACTTGAGAGCGAATACAAAACTACAGAGTTGGATTGGTATGTGCCGCCTTTGCGAGCTCTTTGGATGGACACTTCGTCAAAAGGAAGCACCCAAGGCGGGCGGATAGTTCCCATTCTGCAAAAGTTTTTAGCGCAAACAGAAACTAAGTCACTCAAAACTCGAGAGTACCCCAACTACCATTCTGGTTTGGTAATGCGAGTCAGTTTAGGAATTGGTGGGGCTGCGTTTGTGCCTTGGATTGCATTTCTCGCAAAAAATCAAAAGCCTACCGAGGGCATATATCCGGTCTTCTTGTATTACAAAGAAGTTGATATGTTGGTTCTTGCTCGCGGAGTCAGTGCGACAAAAAAACCGGCTCTTCGCTGGCAAGGTGATGACCTGACGACCATAAAATCCTTTTTTGATGCGTCACTTGGAAGTAGCCCCATTCGGTATTCAGAGTCGTACCTTTTTTCTGCTTACAGTGTGAGGGAAGGGCTTGATTTGGAAAAGATAGAGTCGGATTTAGGAGAGTTGATCGAAGAATACAAGCGCTTAGTTGGAACCGAAAGCGTACAGGAAGAGCCGACCGACTATCTTGTTGATGCGGAGTCTTCCAAGGAAGAAGCGAACAGTGTTCAACGACTCCTCGCTGACCCGCGAGACGACAAGCCAGCAACAAAGGATTTGTTGGGTCGTGAAGGGTTGGTGAGGATTCTAAAAGGAGTGATCGATTCAGAGTCGAGGCAACATTTTATCGTCTCATTATTCGGAAAATGGGGAAGCGGAAAAAGTTCAGTTATCAGCATATTGCAAGAACGGTATAAGGATAGTAACGAGGATAGCAAGGACAACCATTTTGTGATTTTCAACGCGTGGCAAAATGGGCACAGCCAAAACATGACTGCGTCTATTGCGGAGGCATTTGTTGACAAACTCTATTCTTCTCAGTCAGCCGTAAAACAACTTTGGATGAGTTTGAGAGGGCAATGGGAGAGTGGTAAATCTGTGTTTGTGTTTTATTTGATAGCCACGGTGCTGATCTTTGTCGGGCTATCTTCTTATCTACTAACCCAAAAAGACTGGGTGCAGGAGGTTTCAAGCAGTTTTGCCTTTGCGGCTATAGGGCTGTTTTCAACAGTTCCCTCAATGGTCTGGGCATACTTAAACGACCCGTACACCGAAAAACTTCAAGAGCTTTCAAAGAAACCAGATTTTGGTGCGCACATAGGTATATCAGATGCAATTCGAAAGCAATTGCAGACGCTGCTAAATATCTACCCAAAAGTTGAGAGTTTATCTGGTTTGAAATTTTGGCAGTGGTTCCGCGAGAGAAGAAATGTTCGGTATATTTTGGTTGTGGACGATTTAGATAGGTGTTCAGATAAGAAAATTTTAGAAACGATAGAGGCCGTGCAGTTGGTGGTAAATATCGAAAACGTTATTGTTATTTTGGCTGTTGATCATGAAGTGTTAATGCGGGCTATTGCCAACCAATATCGTGGTCAACGGACTGGCTTAAAAGAAAAAGAGGCGCTAATTTTGGCCAGAGACTTTTTGGCTAAAATTCTACAAGTGACAATAATGTTGGAGCAGCCTAGCCTCAGCCAGAGGAAAAATTTCGTAAAACATAAGCTTTATAAAAAGCTGACTCAAGATGATATCGAGAATGCTGGGGGGGCACTAGCGAATCAAGCAAACTCGCTTGATCATGTTGAAAGCGCATACTTATCCAAAGAGCCGATGGTTATAGATGCTTCGCCAATAAATTGGTTTGAATACGAAACCGACGAGGACGAAGAGGCACTCTTTAATGAATCGGATGATTATCTTGAGCATAGTGCGGTGGAATATACATTTTTTATTCAATGCGTAGATGTGTTCAATATTCACAACCCGAGAGCACTGGTTAGACTGCACAATGTGATTACTTTTGTGAAAGGCTTATACCCCGAGGTTATGGAGGATGACTCCAAACTAAGGGCTTATATTTATTTGGTTTTCTGGTTCGAATATTACTCCACGTGCCCGACGTCTGAGCGAGATAAAATGCACGATAAGCTTGGCCGAGTAAGTATCGAAAGCTATTCTAGTATTGATAATTTGGCGAAAGATGTTGAATTAAATAGATATAGTGAGGATGAAATCAAAAAAGCGCTATACAGAATCAAGAATCTTTCATTACCCGCAGTAGTCGAGTAGGCGTTGATATCGTTAATAGCCCTAAAGGCTGAAGATCATTATCTGAGAATTACCACCGATGGTGGTAGTGCGTTAATTCTGATGAAATTTGACGATGCCTTAACGACGTTAAATGGGTACCCTGGCATACAAACGCATCGGTCCTGGTGGCTTGCTTACAGTCAACTCCAACATTTGAAGATCATAACTTTTAGTGTTAGTTTGCAAGATGGCACTAAGGTGCCCATAAGTCGGCGACGAAAAAAGGCAGTCCAATTGTTTGTCGAAGAGTTTAAGGCGAGCAATATTTGATTTGGCTTAGTCATGATTGTGGGTGGGAACCCCCTCAAAATTGAACGTTTTGGTTAAAACTAGATTGTTGAACCTGCGATTCTTGCCCTTCAGTACTTAAAGAATAAACGCCATAAATTGGCGTAAACCAACGCCGGGCTTGTTATCATTGGGGTAATGGATACCTTAGAAAATAGACTCAAAACCACCGCTTTTTGGCTTAAGCTTGGCGTCATAAATCATCTAGTGACTTTTGCGGTAATTGCCATGGGCTGTGTGTATTCCGGTTTTACTTGCCGAGGTGAATTGATGAAGGATGCTTTGTCGGTTTACGCATTTACCTTATTTACTCCGCAATTGGCTCTTGAAGTTATTTTAATATTGGCCTTGTTTTTGGTTTGCAGTTCTTTGCGAGATCTACGAGAAAATACCAAGCACCTTATGTGGTTTTTAGGCACATTGGTGCTGCTGGTGTTGTTTATGTATTGGCAATAGCGATGGTGGTGATTAACCTGTTGTTGCCGGAACAACTAGCCAAGGACACTACGCTTATCGATGTGGCGATTCCGTGATATATGAAATGTATCTTAGATGGGCTGCATTCGAACTTATAGGGCAAAGCGCTTAGCTTCCGGCGTTTAAATAGTTTTTAAATTGGGGCTTAGATTAATCTCTGTGGAGATACAACCAGTTCCCTGGATATTTAGTAGATAATAGGAAATCAGTTTATGGAATGGATGCTTTTACTTGTCGTCTTATTGGTTATAGCGGCGTTGATTCTAAAAAATCTTTCTGCAACAGGAGCGGAGGAAAGTAAGCCGCTATACGAACGGCAGAAAGAACTTCTAACGTCCGCCGAGCGATCATTTTACGGCGTATTACTACAGGCAGTGGATTCTAAAACCGTTGTGTTTTCTAAGGTACGTGTAGCCGATGTTTTGAAGCCTGTATCAGGTCTAGATCGCAGTAAGTGGCAAACGGCGTTCAACAAAATATCGGCCAAGCACTTTGACTTTGTTTTATGCGATGTAAAGACTCTGTCGGTGCAAATGGTGATAGAACTGGACGACGGTTCTCACCAAAAGAAAGCCCGTGTTAATCGTGATGATTTTTTAAACGCCGCTTGCAAATCAGCCAAACTGGATTTGATACGCATTAAAGCACAAAGAGCTTATCGCATCGAAGAGTTGAGAGTGCAGCTCTATGGTGCCAGGGCTATCAAAAACAGTGAAAGCGCCACTAAGACAGCTACAGGTGAAACCGCTGTCATCGATTCAACGACGAAGCAGTTGCCCATTCCACGTAACGCATCCAGCCTATCAGCGTATGACTTACTTATGTCTGCAGACGGTTTTGCTAAATTAAGTAGAGAGCTTAAGCAAGCACACCCACGAGGCCCACAGGTTTTTGTGCATGTTGGGCTTGAAGGCAGCTTGAAAAACCAAGTTCTGATGATTGGCGAAGCCAAAAATGGGGCATACAATAGATGGATGCAAGCGGTAAACGGCCATAAGAATGCGTTTTTTTGGTCCATAGGAGAGTCTGACCATTACACCCCAAAGAATGCGTCTGAGTATTCGAACTATTTGCTCTATTTTGCTGCGTTGTTTAATCAACAAACAAAACTGTATGTTATTGATGTCAGCTTAGATGAGATGTCGACCAAAAAACGTGAGCTAATTGAAGAATATGGGCCTATCTGGGATCAGTATCGGGATACGATTAAATCGTCAAATCATTACCCAACGATGACAGGGCAAAGTAAAGATCAGTCTGTTGTGAATGCCGTGGCAAAGTTAGGAGCGGCTAAACGGCTTATTTTCGCACAACGCAAATTGAGCAATGATTCAATCAAAAAACTGCCCGACGTTGTTTCCTTAGGACTCCGATCAGCCAAGGAGTGGGGCTAACTGGTTCTTCGACGCTTGAGAGTTTCTTGCGAGTCGGATTCCTCGAATTGAGGCTAGAGAGTTTATCGGTTAGTAACTATCATATGAATTTAGCCATCAATAATTAATCAGAGGAGTGCACAACCGTGGGTTTTGAGTGGATCGCAATAGCATTGGGTGATGTTACTTGGTTGGCGTTGGCTTTTTTGCTGGGCTTTTTATCCAGTGCGGTCAGATTGCCACCGATGGTGGGCTTTTTGGTTGCTGGGTTTGTATTAAACACGTTTGGTGTTGCCAGCGGAGAAATGCTGGCCAAGTTGGCAGATCTAGGAATCACTTTGTTGTTATTCACGGTCGGCCTGAAGCTGGATTTAAAGAGCTTGATGCGCCCTCAAATATGGGGCACCACCCTGATTCACATGTCTATAATCACCTCTCTGTTTGGAGGTATTATCTTTCTCCTCGCGATTATTGGCCTGCCCCTGTTTATTGACCTTACATTGGAGCAATCGCTATTACTGGCTTTTGCTCTCAGTTTTTCCAGCACTGTGTTTGTGGTGAAAGTTCTCGAGGAACGAGGCGAGATGAATTCACGCAATGGCCGTATCGCCATTGGCATATTAATTATGCAAGATTTGGCTGCTGTGTGTTTCTTGGCGATTACCGCAGGCAAGCTACCAACTATGTGGGCATTGCTTTTAATATTATTGATTCCACTCCGACCCGTGATCAATCTGATACTTGAAAAAACGGGTCATGGTGAGTTGTTAATTCTTTTCGGGTTAGTATTGGCATTAGGTGGCTCGGAAATATTCGAGATTGTCGGGGTTAAGGGTGACCTAGGCGCATTGCTTGTAGGGGTGTTGATTTCCACTCACGTTAAATCAAAGGAGTTGGCGGAATCGATGCTCAGTTTCAAAGATCTATTCTTGGTTGGCTTCTTCCTAACCATTGGTATGTCGGGTGAGCTGACGCTTCCTGCGGTAATGATTGGCCTAGCGTTAGTACCTTTGGTCTTTATCAAAGCGGCCCTTTTCTTAAAGTTAATGACCCAGCTAAAACTGCGAGCTAGGACGGCTCTGTTCGCCACGCTAAATTTGTCTAACTACAGTGAATTTGGGCTTATTGTTGTTGCGATCGGCGTTTCCAGTAATTGGTTGGACGGCCAGTGGTTGATTGTTATGGCGATTGCTTTGTCTGTGTCATTCGTCTTTGCTGCGCCGCTTAATAACGCTGATAATCGGCTATATCGTAAGTACCGAGGGCTGTGGCTATCAATGCAACACGCTAAGCGGTTGCCGGGCGATGGTTTGATTGACACACACGGAGCTCAGATTGCGGTATTCGGCATGGGAAGAGTGGGTGCCGGTGCTTATGATGAGCTATCAGCTACGCAAGATAAGGCCGTTATCGGCATCGATTTTAGCGTCCCGTTGATTGAAAGACATAAGGAAGAAGGTCGTAATGCGTTAGTGGGTAATCCGTGTGACCCAGAGTTTTGGGAGAAAATTGATCACAATCCGAGTTTCGATTTAATCTTGTTGGCGCTGCCTAACCTAGAGTCGAATATCAGAGCCATAGGCCAGCTTAGGGAAATGGCTCACTCAGCAAAGCTTGCGGTTGTCGTCCACTACGCCGATGAAGAAGAGACATTACGAGAAATGGGAATTTCGGCCGTCTATAATATCTATACCCGCGCTGGCGCAGGTTTCGCCGAACGTGCATTTAACGACTTCTACCAAAAGCATAAGGGATAGGAGTCAAATAATAACTAGGTATTCTGGCTTTGATGCTTAAGAAAGATATTTTAAATCGGAAGTACAAAGAGAAAATGGTAGCCAGGGGCAGAATCGAACTGCCGACACGGGGATTTTCAGTGTGTGTTTGAAGTGGTAAACCTAGATTACCTGGGGGGATCTAAGCGTAACTTGGCGATACGGAAAGTAATTTAGTATCAGTAATTTAACGTAATTAATGCAAACCTATAAAAGCCGATCAATGTACCTAATTTGTACCCATCTAAGTTATGCCTTAACCCGAAACTACTGTTAAAGGTATCTCTAGATTAATTTCGATCTTTTAATCGCTTGTATTAACTCAGTAGAATTGCTGGGAGTCTTAGAAAAGTACACATTATGTCTTTCAGATAGTTTTTTATGAAAATCACTGATGCCTTTATCATTTAAAATTACATATTTAGCTATATCGCTTTCTAGGTAATCTTCAGCGAAGACTTTCCTTTCATCAAGAAATTTTATAGGGTCCTTAGGTAAAGAATAAAATTTCCTTATAACTTCGAAAAATATTATTTTGAAGGCATTTGGCCCTGTTTTTGGTTTAAAGCAAATATCTGGTTTAAATTTAGATGAAAATGGTTCGTACTCAGCCGTAACATAAACTAGGCTAGCATTGCCATATTCAGATAAAGAGTTCGCAAATTCTTGAGCTTTCTTTAGGGTTTCGGGAGTGTCAGACAATTGAAGCCTCAATTAAACCTTTTTTTCTACAATATCCTGAAGACCCCTGCGTATATCGAAATCTGTAAGTGAATCATCTGAATATACTGGAATGTTAGGTATTTGATTTCTTATAAATAAAGCCATTTTTTGGGCTATTACACGAAGTGTTGGGTGAACAGTAACACTTGAGCGAAGTTCTGAAACATAAAGTAGCTGCGAAAGGTCATACTCTAGTTCGCATTGCACTTTATACCCCATAGGTAAAAAGTATTGAATATCATATTCGCTTAAAGATTCTTTGCTAGCTAGAGCTTCAGTAGCAGACTTTTGTTCACAAATAAGGTTTTCGGCATCAATTCTTAAGTCATCTGGAAGCTGATCTAAATACCAGTCATGAAAGCCGATATCATCGCCTAATAACGGGATTGGACAATAACCATTTCTGTGCCTTTGAAGATCCCTGAATGATCCATAATCTATATGGCATATAATTTTGTAGCGGCCTAAGTTTGCAATATTTCTCGGTAAAGTGGTTTTTTCAGGCCGTTCAATTATGAACTTTAAATCCCTGCTGTTTACAACATCTTGAATAAGCGGTTTAGCTTCAAATCCGTCGTTTAAATCAGAATGGTTTTTTAAGTAACTGCAACTACCATAGACATCTGACAGATATTTATCCTGAGATGAATAGCTTTTGTGAGAGAAACTGTTTGGATATGAATTTTTCAATACAGATTGAAGTTCAGAAGCGATAGCTTGAACTTCTTCTAGCGGGTGAGCCTTTAATCTGCATATATTTTCATGTGCTTGTCTAAGGTTGGTTGACCAAGACAGCTGCGTTGTTATGCCTGCAGGTAAAAAACCTCTCAAAACATCGAAAGTTCTGGCTTTAATAGCTTTTGACCAAATATTGGCATTTTCACCGCTATTTATCGGGAAACGTTTCTTTAGGTGATCTTCAACTTGCTCTTGGTTTGATAGATAGAAATCGAGCCAGCGAGATTGAATTTTTTCTCCAAGTGAGCTGAGTCCTGGATTGATGATTTTTTGCTGAGAAAAATCAATGTATCTAGTTGAAGATTCTTGTCCTGAGTACAGAGGGTTATCTTGTATTGCTTTAGTTGCTAACATCGATACATTCTCTATGAATAGAGTTGTTGTTCCGCAATCTCCTATAGATGCGTGTCCATAGCCTACATAGAAGCTCTCCATAAACTTCGCTGAACCACGTTCAAGAACTTTTTCAGCATGAACAACTACACTCTCAGATGATCTGCTATACAACGCTTGTAACATCGCTATAGATTCTGGGTCAAACTGGTCAAAATTTAAAATTTTCATTTGCTGTTCAATAGGGTAGTTGTATGTTCTAAGCGATATATATGCCCGAGGATATTATAACCATATCAATATAGAAAACACTCATATTTAAGAATTGTGTAAATAATGATTTAAGTCACGGCCTCAAACGAAAAAGGCAAAACTTATAATAAGTTGTGTAGAGCGACTCTAATATCCAAATGGACGATCTTCATGTTTTATGTGACGAACATCGTTTGAAAAAGTTTCCCAACTATACGCAGGATCTAAGTAAGAAAACTTTTTTAAGTAGTAGTAGTTTTCCTTTGACATGAATTCCCTTGCAATATTTCTCGCTTCCAACTTCGATTCTATTGCACCTAATTCTGGAGATAAGCCCACATCCCAAACGCCTTCTATATTCGTTTTATGGATTCCCGTAGAGCCTTGAGAGCGATAAAGATTATCGAAATACTTTATTCTGTCTCCGGTTCCGTAAGCCACGACCGGATAAGTTGAAACACCGAAAATCGCATCTGAGTGATCAGAAAGGAACTGCCTAGTTTCTTGCAATGTACTATAAGTTTCTCCGGGGTAAAGCAAGATGTTAACTTTTGCCTTAATACCAAGGTCTTTACACGCGTGCAGCATTTCACTGGCCTTTCTTATGTATGCCTCGGGCTTTGAAGTCTTTTTCATATTCAAAAGCTGCTCTGGAGATGCCGATTCGAGTCCTATATCTAGGACCTTCAGCCCAGCTTGAGCTAAAATTGCTAACTTTTCTCGACTTATCACATCCGCTCGAGTTTCTGTTCTCCATAAAAAAGTCTCATCTCTAGCCAGATATAAGTTCAAAAGTTGATTTGCCCATTCAATACTAGGAGCGAACATTGAACTTTCAAAATAGAAGTTTTTTTTACCGATATATGACTCAGAAATTTCGCTGATTTGTGTTAATAGGTTTGCTGGTCTTATCAATCGACTTAATGGTTCATTGGCTTCCTCACAGAATGCGCAACCAAGCCCGCAACCTCTAGAGACTTCTACACTGGGATGAAACGTTTCAAGCTCAGATAGGAGTGCATAATTGAGTGGTGTTGCTGATCTGTTTTGGTTATGAGAGAGAGTTCCATTTTTTCTCCAGCGATTAACTAGGCTGTCAATTACTTTCTCTCCTATCCCCCTATGGATATAAACAGAGGAAGGAAATTGTAATTTAATAAAATTCCAGTTTTGATCGATTACCCAGCGCCCGCCTATATGAATTTCTATGCTCTTTTTACGCGCTATAATTTCTTTAACTAGCTCGGATGCCCATGGAACTCCGTAAAAGCTTGGTATCGAGAGCAATATGACATTCGCTTCTAAAATAGACGGATTTTTATTAAGAAATAAGTTAGGAGGTGTAAAGTTGCCATGTAAGACTTGGACTATTGACGGAATTCTAGATGCTAGACTTAACAGGCCGTAGTTCAAATACCTATGTGCACGATAAAAAGGTTGGTCACCTTTTTTTGGAGAAAGCATTCCCGATGATATGGCAACAAGATGACTCATGAAAGATAATCTAATACGAATCTGGTTCGTTCTTTGATATTGGTAAGAGGCATTTCGATACGCTCAATTTTCCATTCTTCATATATTTTCAAAAGCTCCTTCTCATACTTTTTATGGTATTCAAGGCTAGGATTTCGAAATCCATCTTGTTCCAATTTGAGATATCCATTGGGGTAAAAGAAATGAAAGTCATACTTATAAATATTTTTATAACAAAGGGATTCTATGAACTCATTTTCGTCGTTTGTTGCGCTCTCGGAGCAATGTAGTCGCCAATAGGCTAAACAGTCCGCATATGAGCGCTCAGTTAGAAATTTCTTATTATTGTCTTCGAGTATGATCTTTTGTCCTAAATACATAGTTTGAAAAACACGGTAATAAGATGTCTTTATTTGGCTTGTCTGGCTTAGGCCCAAAAGAGATAGAAGTTGTCTACTATCAACCCCTAGAATCGTATACTTTAAACTATCGTTTACAGCAGACTTGACTATACTTTTTGCGACAGATGTTTTTCCGGTTCCAGCAGCACCTGTGAACGCTACCCTCATGATATATCGACTGTTAGTCTAGGGTGGTCCTTAACGTTTTCTAGGAACGATAAAAATGCCTTTCCAATTTGAGACGTTACTGTAACTTTCAAATAAGGAGTACGGGTATTGTCTTTAGAAACAGCAGTGAAAGGAAATACGTAAATAACATCATCCACTACCATAGCTGAAACATACCCGGCAGCAGTGACTAGCTTAATATCAATGTCTACATGTTCGGGCGATATTTTTGTACGTGCATCCTTAATGTGATCTAGTACACGTGATGACGTATCAGTTGTTGTACGGCTATCACGAGTTATATCGAATAACTGTACTTGAGAGATTTGTTCTACTTCCTTTCCTCTATTCAAGATGATATTTGTTTCAGGGTCGACAAAGCAAATACAAATATCAAGTTTTGGAGTGCGCTTTTTTTTTGTAATTAAAAGCTCTAAATGTTCAGACAAAAATTCTCCATTTGAAATACCAAAAGCCCATACGCGATGCTTTGCTTTCGCGATAGCGCTACTATAGTCGCTATTTGCTTGATCGCTACCTTTCTGATTAAAAAAATCCGTTATTCCAACCTTTTCCTCATAAAACTTTAGACGATTATAGTTTTCAGAAATTTTGTGGTCAAATACCCAGCGAAGAGCTTCAGATACTGTAAAAAAAATCCCAGATGCACTAATTGAGCCAAGAGTTCCTATCCAGATATTCGTTGGTATACCCAGGATTTTGTGGTTTGGATTGTTAGAGATTTCTAACAAAGCACCCATGGTTGCCCAACCACATGATACGAAAATTACTAAACCGATCAAAAGATATAAGACACGGCTAATATTATTCATAAATTGTCCCTATTTTTATTAGCTAGCATGAAAAGATATTTGCCTGTAAATTAAATCAAAAGGCGCTAGTTCAAGATTCAAATCAAATTTTTTAATAAGTGTAAGTTAATTACGCGAAACTAACAAACACTACAGGTGTATCGAAGAAACCCATCCCGTAAAATTTTCGTAAGAAGATTTAAGGGCGCACTTATGCAAACTTTCAGTTTGCGTGCGTAAAAATTAAAACCAAGGTTTGAATTTTTTATGGCGATCTACAGCTGTCGTGTACAGACAATCAGTCGATCTAAAGGCCGTTCGGCCACCGCTGCCGCTGCGTATCGAAGTGGCACTTCGATAGAAGATATTCGCACGGGCGAAATCCATAATTACACCAATAGGAATGGTGTAGAAACGACGGGCATTGTGCTGCCCGAAAATTCACCTCGTGAACTAAATCAACGAGAGAATTTGTGGAATGCCGCCGAGCAAGCGGAGACGCGTAAAAACTCCACTGTTGCTCGTGAGGTACTGGTCGCGGTTCCACATGAGTTAGATAAAGAATCTCGCCAAGAGCTGATCGAAGGTTACGCGCAACACCTCTCTGATCGTTACCAAACTGGTGTTGATTACGCGATTCATGAGCCAGATTGTCAAGGTGACAATCGCAACTATCACGCACATATCTTGATGACCACTCGTCGAATTGATGAGCAAGGTTTTGGCCCAAAGACGCGAGAGCTTGATGAAATTCGTGGTGACAATCCGCGCGGCAAATTAGAAGTAAATAACATCCGTCAGACTTGGGAAGAACACGCTAACCGTGCTCTTGAGCGTTCAGGCCAAGAAGAACGTATTGATAGCCGCAGTTTGAAGGATCAAGGAATTGACCGAGAGCCTACTGTGCATATCGGCCCTAGTGGAAGTGCGCTTGATCGTCGTAATGAGTTCTCCGAACGGGCTGAGCTCAACAAGCAAATTCGTGACCTCAACAAAGAGCGCGTGCAAGCTCTGCGTGAGTTAAAACAACTCCACAAAGAACAACGCGAATTGAGTTCTGAACTGTCTGAGCTTTACTCGGAACGCAAAGAAGTTGGCCGCGATTTAAAGAAAACGGAACGACTCAAAGCCGCAGTTGATCAGGTTAATGAAAACCGGGGTGAAGTATTCCAAGACCTGCAAGATAAGCACTCCAAATATCAGCGATGGCATGACAAGGAAATTCATAAAGCTATTAACGAGTATCACAGTTTTTCTGCATCTGAGCCGACCAAGAAAGGATGGTTTGAACGGCAGGCGAAGTTTGAACAACGTCAGCAGGACTTTGAGGTAGAGAAGGCGCAAAAGTTTGAGTCGATGCACAAAACGATTTCTTAGCATCGAGCGCCAAAGATGGACGATGCTATCTCAAAAGCGTCGTCGAAAGCCGCTTACGAACACAAGATCAAGAAAACTGAAATCGAAGCCAATACGCAAACCGACATTGGTGGCCAGGTCGAGAAGAAGACCTCGCACTACGAGGATATTCAAAAACAGATTTCGGAGCGCTCAGAAGCGCGTTCTGAAGTTCAAGACCGTATCAAGTCAAATCGTGAATTGCTGGCGGAAGTGGAGAAAAAATCTGCTGCCGCACAACAGCAATTCGAATCAAATACTAACTCATTTACAGGAGGCTCAATGAACCAAGAAACTGAAATTCAACCCGACAATACTCAAGCTCAAATCGATGCTGGTAGCAAACAAGAGGCTGAATATTACAAGGGCGCATTCGAGCGAAGGGAAGCCGAGGCAGATTTAGCGCTCAAGGAACACAAAGAACACTTTGAACGACTTGAGCAACCAGAGCTCGATAACATTGACCCAGTTCAAAATACATCAAGCTCACAACACGTGGAGGTCAATTCAGAGCGTCAGCAAATAGATTCGTTGCTTAATAAGGCTGACGAAAAATTAGCCGAAGCGGAACAAGCTCAAGAGAAGGAGGAAGACGATCTAGGCTACTAGAAATGAGGTGGGGCTGATGTTGGCGCACCAGCCCCTAATTCAACGTCACACACGAGGTTCAATTCATGTTTTTAACGTTAAATCGTTCGCAATATACCAAATATTGTGTGGGAGGCTCTATATGGGCTTAGTCGAGTTTTTAACCCTGCGCGGGTTTCTGACTGCGTTCTCATTTTGTTTTTGGAATGGGCAGTACGCGATCAGAAAAGCAATTCAAATTAAATGGCGAGGCAACGTGCCTATTGGAGTATATTGGGAGACCGACATCCCCGCCGAAGCGCCATATCTGGGCATGCAGCCGCATGGCACCCAAGATTGGAAGATACAGCGAGCCTACCATTCGTTGCTCGCGAATTACGGGGCAGATCGTTTGCACTTTGATCGCACATTCAAATATCTGCCGGGCCTATTATTGTTGGTGCCTCTGCTTCAATGGTCGTTCACCTGGACATTGAATTCAACCTGGGAGCTGTACGAGCTCGTGATGGCATTCTGGACAAGTTTGGCTGTGTTTATTGCCATTGCACCTTGCCTATCATCATCGTACATCTGGCGTTGGTTGTTGCCTTCCGTTTTGGTGACGCCGAGCGAGGAAAAAGCCTCGCTTAACGTGTTATCGAGATGCTTGGTGCGCTTACGCCCAAACAACAAAGTACCTGAAGATCTGGCAGACAAATACCGCGTTGGCGATATCGATTCAGATGGTGACAGCGTTGTTGGCCAAATATTGGCCGCTGATTTTGAAGTCTCAGCCCTGTATTTGCAGATTAGAGAAACACGCATTGTGTTCTTTTTCGCTGGCATCATTTTGATGTTGGCCACCTGGTTACCGACTGACTTCACAGCATTCGGAATGGCAAGTAAGAGCACGGTTTTGTTCCTGCTCATTGTCGCGCTGTTTGTATACGAAGTGACGCAACCAGCGCCGAGCCAATTGCGAGCGGAAGTGATGGATAAAGCCGCCAAACAATCGGCGACAGAATATCTACGAGACTCAGCTGGCCGCGACTACTGGCAGAACATCGAAAAGGCCAAAATCGCCCAGCAAATGAAGGCTGCTGAAGACGATTCGCCCCTTTTCCACTTTGGTGAATCAACAGGCATCTTGGCGTCAAGACGAGATCCGTTTGCGCCGTCATCAGAGGGAATAGACGTGACACTGTCACAGAATGACCTATCAACGCATTTGTGCGCATTAGGCGCGTCAGGAACGGGTAAAACCAGCGCCATCATTCGCCCTACGGTCAGCCAGTGGCTCAATCACAAAGCAGGAGGGTTGTTGGTTCTGGATGGCAAAGGCCAACTTGCTGAAGAGCTCGAAGACGCACCAGGCTACACCGTGATCTCACCTGATCGCTGTGATTACAATGCCATCGAGGGTTTGTTCCCTGAAGAAATTGCTGATGCTTGTCAGGCTATCTTTGGCGGCAAATCGAAAGAGGTTAGCATTTTCGATGACGCAGCCAGGAACGCGATCTTGAATGCTGCCATACTGCTGCACGAAAGCGATTCGGATTACACGATAAAAGCGATTTTCCGACTATTGGATAACGAGGAAGATCGAGAAACCTTAATGCGAGAAGTCGCCGAGCCTACGCCCCTATTCGCCAGGGCATGTGAGTATTGGTTGATCGAATACGCCGAGTATTCTGACCGGGTTAAATCATCTGTGATGGTCACGGCTAAGACCTGGTTAACGCCAGTGGTGCAAAACCGTTATCTGAGCCGCTGGAACGATTGCGCTAACGGTGAGCGTATTGAGGACGTGTGTAACGGCTCCCTAATCGGCCTCTCACTGCCTGAAGCCAAGTACGGCAAAGCAGGCAACTTGATTTCCATGTTTGCCATGCGTCGCATATACCAAGCCGTTAAGCTCCGGGGCGATGGCTGGCGCAAAGCGGGTGGCGCACAAGTGTTGATGGTCGCTGATGAAGTTCAGAACCTAGTTGGCCAGGCCGACCTTGAAATGGTACCCATCGCTCGATCTCTCGGTTTGGCAATGCTTTGGTCTACCCAAAACTTGGATGGCCTGAACAGCCGATTAGGTAAAGAAGAGACTCAACAACTTTTGGGCAACTTCGCCAACCTGATCGCATTCTCACCTAGAACCAATCTAAGTGATGAATTTGTCGCAAAGCGAGTCGGTGAAGTATGGCGTACCGTCGTAGAACGTTTTAACGGTTTTCCAGATTCACGTTTTTCTGTTGAATCATTCGTGCATTCAGGCACGGCAAAGATCATGCATGCCACGCCAGAAGAGCCAATGATCAACCGCAATATTAACTTCGGCAGAATGGGACACGTCGCCGGCTCTGAGAACCTGTTATACGGCAGTTTCAAAATGCACCTGCTGTTTAGAAAGTTGTTGCGGCTACCCATGCCTGACCACCCCGACATCAAAGAGCCGTATGCCGATGTGCAGATCAAACCATCGAAAATCGTCAATGCTGACGAAATCGACTCACTGCTATCACGCCAAGGTCTAGCTCTCGCCGTATTCAGACGTGCTGGCGTGATTCGTCGCGACGTGATTGCCACCAAGCCAATGTACTCATTTGGAGGTAATCATGATTGATTCTCCCAGTCACATGATCCGAGAGTTATTCGGTTTCGATCACGGAACAGTAGCGAATGCGAACCAAGTTCATCCTATTCGTGAGCAATATCCTGAGCTGGTTGGTAAAAACGGCATAAGTAATACAGCAAAGCAGAACTGGCAAAAGACCGATTGGATACCCATCGGTATCATTGCTCTATTCCTGGTATCGATGATTGTCTTCTTTGGTTACTACAAACCCGCCGCTAGGTTGGCCAAGACTAACGCCGATATAGTCCGTATATCCGCCGCCTTTGATCAACGTGTTAATCAGATTAACGGTATGGCTAATCAACTCGATCAGTTTGTGATCGACAATGCACTGCCCAGGGAACTACAAAGCACGGTATCAATCACACGGAACGCGGTAAACGCGCTGGCTCAGACAAAGCCGAATGAACAGACAATCACCCAACGGTTCGAGGCAGAGGCAAAGTTCAAGCAACTATCTGAGCAGATCATCCAAAATCGCGACTTGGCCGTATACGGCGAACTGAGCAAGCTTCCTGATGACTTTACCGATAAAGACGTAATCGATCGTGGAGTAAAAACGCTCGAACTGGTTGAACAGTGGGGAGATCATTTTTCGAGCACCGAGCAGGAAGCTGCAGATTTACTCGACACCTTCAATAACAAGCTGATGCCAAAACGGAAAATGGAGCTGCGCAACTCAATTCTGGCTGAATGGCAAGATGCACATAACTCCTTACTGCAGAACTGGAAACAACTCAAAGATCTGGAGATTTCACTTGCTGCCCGAGCAGAAGCAATCAAAGCGGCAAATGTACGCCAGGAAGAAATCAAACAAGCTGCCCTGGAACGACAGCACGAGTACGAACGAACTCAGGCTGAACGAGAAGCTTTGCGACCAAAGCCAGTCAAACAAATTCGTAGGCCACAACCTGTCAACCAATCTCAACCAAAGCAGCAACGCAAACCCAAAAAGCAACTAAGTGAGCTTGAGCGCCGTAAGCGTGACGCTTCAAAGCTAATCGATTAAGAAGGTACTAGAGATGAACAAAATCATTGCACTAATTTTAACGGCCGTCACTCTGAGCGGCTGCATGCCGAATAAACAACTTGGCCAAACTGTAGAGGAACTGAGACAACGGTTTACGGGCAAGAAATACAGTATAGAACCCATTCAGGGCGAAGATCAGCAATACCTAATTCGCATATTCAATACGGATGTTAAGAAGCGTAGGTTAAATCGACAAATCGTCATGAGTGAGGTGTGCCCGTATTCCCGGCATGCCGAAGTGTTGGTTGAGAAAGACGATCACAAGCTCGGCAAGACTCAGCTTGTAATCTGGTGCAGACCGAAATAGGAGGCATTATGAAAACCGTAATTTTAAGCATTTTTCTCGCTCTTGCCGCTAGCTATCCAGCATTTTCGCATGATGCAGAGGTCACCCGAGAATCAGTGTGCCAGCGTGGGCCTGGCGCCTATTTTCTTGAGGTAAATAAGGTCTTTTACCGAACGACCGTTGTCGAGACAGGAGGGTTAATATTTATTGACAATCCGCCCCACGAAGCCGCGGGCGGATTGTGCTATTGCCGAAACCAGGAAAGCCACCCTCCCATCTTGGTTTGTGATTAAACTTTCAACAGGAGATTACGAATGAAACTTTGGCATTTTATCGGGGCGGGCATAGCTACTATGGTTACCGCGCCAATAACATCGATCACGTTACCATTTGGGACGCTATTATGGTCCGCACTCGTTATATATCCGCTATCTTTATGGACGCTTAGGTCAATTGATTGCTGGCATCTAAAGTGGTCGAGTTAGCCCATCTTAAATACCATCGTCAACACTTTCTGACAGGGCTATAGCAATATGAAAATTGTATATATCGACATGGACGACACTCTCTGTGACTTTAAGAAAAGTTATAAACAGTCGCTTATTGAAAGGCCAGAGATTGCTTGGCCGCACTCACGGGAGGGGTTCTTTGTTGAACTGGAACCTCTTCCCCAGGCACTCGAAGCCGTGAATTCACTCATTAAATCAAGCAAATATGATGCCTATATTTTGACTTCACCTTCTGTACGTAATCCGCGCAGCTACATCGAAAAAAGACTTTGGATAGAAAAACACTTTGGTCTAACTTTTTGCAAGAAACTCATTATTTCACCGAATAAAGCGCTAAACACCGGGCATTACCTTATTGATGACAACATTGAGGGCAAGGGGCAAGAGCACTTTCAAGGGGAACTTATTCAGTATGGTAGCGGAGCATTTCCGAACTGGGGCTCTATAATTCGATACTTGGAAATTTAGTTGATGAATTGTAACCGTCAGATTTAGGTGTAAAAGTTCAAACTCGAGCTTATAAATTGATTAGTGGGGTCTTGAGATATCACTTTACAGCCAATATCGGTTTCTTGCTCTTAGCAATAATTTTGACTAAATATTGGTGCCTTAAATTAGTTAGAGATCACTTGGGACTAACAGCGCTCATGAAGCAAAAACCAATATTACTCAATCCAAGAACATACGCATTAAAAGACAATCGGGCACCGTTAAATCTTGACCCTAGCTCGAAACTAATGTGCCCACGTTTTAACAATCCTAAATGTACCAAACTTTCAATTAAGTAGGGCTCCATTTCAATGCCAGGGTGGTCTGGGGACCATGCATGCCAAGTAAGTCTTTTATCGTTTGAATAGACTCCGACTGTTTCAGGATATAGTCCAGTAGCGATTAATTCGTTGAATATTTTTGTACCTAAAAGATCGACGTCCTCATCCGACAATGACTCAAATGGTAAATGTTCTTTTGGGATTGATTCTCCTTTGAGAATTTCCCAAAAGCTTATATCAAATGCTGATCCACCCGCACGCTGAAGGAACTCTAAAGATCTTTTTTTACTGCTTGCTTCCCAAATTTTGCTTAATATATTAGCTTCTTCTGTACCGAGATTAGAGAGTAGAGACGTATGTATAGAATCGCGCGAATCGTAGTCGACAGAAGCAGACAACAAAAGATGTGCCCACTTTTCAATCATATCTTCGTCTTCCTCGAGCGAAGACTTTAGCGCCCATTCTTTCAAAAACTTAGTAGGCTTATACTCAATCACCAGATTGCTTTCACTAGCGATCTCTCTCGCTCTAGCTACCGCACGTGCGGTATATTCTAAGTTCCATAGATCGCCCCATATATTGATTCGCTCACCAATAACTTTTCCAAAACTTGTAAAAGGGCTAATTAGGTTACTCAATGCGACAGCACTTTCGCCTGATGCCTCGATAGAGCCTCCGCCCTTTTTAATATCTATTTTTATTTTATCTTCCATGTTTTAAAATTTAATTTTGGGATAAGTTTCTAGAGTGTCTGTGTTGAGGATTTTACGGCCATTTTCTAATTTAATCGAATTAAGAATTTTTGAGTTTTCGGAACAGGTTCGAATATTTACCGATTAGGCCTGAGTTTCTACAGGTCATTATATCAATATTCAACTTGATCTGTTCTAACTCTACCCGACATTTTGATTTTAAGCTGAACCGAAGTAGTCCTTAAAACATACTGAAGTTTTAGGCAAGTTATCGAGTCGTGATACTAGCATCATAAGCTCGCGACAGATTGGCTGAAGGTGCTTATGTTTTTCCATGTGGTAAGCTGAAAACAAGCTCAACTGTATGTAGGCTCCATCTCCAATTAATTCAGGAATGATGCCTATAGTTGCGCCGCTATAATGAATACGAACAGGTACACCAGAATGTGAATCAGGCATGATCGCTGGAAAATATTCTTCAATCTTTTTCTCTATATCCCTCCATACATGGACTGAAAAAATAATAAATCTACTAGGACTGCCCACTATTTGATAGGGTATTGTTTGATGCAATTTTTCGAAGATTCGAATTAGTTTGTTGGCCGCTACCAATCTTTGCCTATATATCTTTTCCTGGCGGTCAAGCTTTAAAGCTCGAAGCCGCTCTTTATCATCAACACTGGTTTTTATGAGATCACTTATAGCTGGTATCGATATGCCTTTTCTAATTTTTTCAGATCTTTCACAGATTTTTATTAGCTCTAATGCTTTATCTAGACAAGAGATCTTAAAAATTTCCGTCTTGCCAGTTCCATTGCCAACATCAACCCTGAATTCATCGAGCATATTTTGAAGCCCTCTTTCAAGCTTGAACACTCTATTGTTTGAAACCTCAATTTCATAGCTTCCCTCACAATCCATTTCTCCTATCCATTTGAAAGCCCTTGCTCTATTGAAAACTGTATCTGCTTTGCCGATTTTAATCACCTCACTATCTGGAAAAACAGCTATGTAGACATTTGACTTCGTATTCATTGACAACCTCTTAATAGTAATTCTGCGCGTTCTTCAGTGCTGATTTCTCCGTTGATCCATCTTTGGCGCAAAATTAAAGCGACAGCATCTGGCTCAACAGATAAACGTGAATATCCCTCCAAAGCGCCAGAGACTTCCACAGACCTAAACGCATTTAGCTTATCTTGGCGCTTAGTACCATTATGAAGTCTGTAGACTTGATTCCACACACCAGGGTGATCGAATATTCAGCTTGTGTTCTCATAAAACGTTAAAACTGAAAAACGTTTTTCTTGTAGCCAGCGAGTAATTCTCGATCGCGTTCACTAGCAGCTTCAATAGCTTTGTCGAAAAGAGCAGAATAGCCCTCTTCGTCCTTTTTTAGCTGTGAAACGACGAAGCCACCTAGAATGATTTTTGCACGCGTCTCACGCTTCCTTGCGGCTTCTCGCTCGCGAGCATCAATGGCTTTTAGTTGGTTCTTTAACTGCTTCTCACGTTCAGCAACTTTACGTAACTTTTCTTCTAGTTCAATTTTTTTCTTATTAGCTATTTGATTCATATTTACTCCTGATTATTTAAAAGCTGTTTTTTCAGAGCCGCAAGTGATCGTTCTAGCACTTCAGCGATCTTGGGTTTTTTGCCTTCTTTCTTTTTTATGGCCAAAGTCATTTGATCCAAATCTTCTCCGGCATCTTCGCTTATATATGTGCTAACTCGATAAGTGCGTCTTGGCTTTTGTGTTTTAAGTGGAATTGCTTCAGATTGCTCAGGCAACCGAGTGTTGGCCACTTCGTTTGATATCTTCGGAGGTGACGCCAGTCCTTTCCCTCGCGTTTTTCTGTTTTTCTGTTTTCACACGCAGTTACCGGAGAAGTTTTGATAGCAACTGGTGGATAACTGCTTTTGCGCTGTCGTTAAGTGTTTGGAACGATGTCTCAGTAATCGAGTAAGAGTCGTTGATTGCCCCACGATATCCTACACGTTCCCAAATCGCACTTGAGAGAACGTGTGGCGATGTATCACCAAAGTTTGCCATCCCTATATAGTCGAGAGCTTGGTTCAATTCTGCAGCTGTTCCTACACGCGTAAGGACTAACACTAGCCTATTCATCGGAACGCCATCATTTATTAATTGATAAAGTGTGCCTAGCGACAGGTCGATGTCTTTTTTGCTTGGAGGCGTTGGTAGAACTATGAGATCAACATTTTTTGCTATTAAGGCAGTCGCCGAAGTTGCTCTACTGGGTGCATCGATGATTGCTAGGCTTTCATCACTAAAGCAATTGAGTGCGTCTTTAGCGCTGTCTACGCAATAAACGTGAAAGGTTGGATCAATCTCATTTTCTATTCTCGTTTTGAGCCATTGAGAGATGGTTCTGTGTTCTTTGTCCAGGTCGGCTACTGCTACATCAAGTCCGTTATTGGCACATTCGACAGCCATTGCACATGCAATGCTTGATTTCATAACGTTTCCGCTTTGGGAGATAAAGGCGATTTTGTTCATAGTTCCGTTTACTAAATTTATTTGTCGAGAAAGGTTATCCACAATTTGTGCGTGGTTAACTACAGGTGTCGGTAATATTGATATCTATATAGGCTGTACCCCCAAATATGCGTATTAGTACCCCTAAGTATGCGTAATAGAACCCCTGTGTATGCGTAGGCTTACTGAAAGCAGAACCCCCATGTATGCGTGAATATAATTTTAGAAACACAGACTTATCCACAGAGTTAAACTCTGATTTTAGAAACATGGGGTGGGCTTGGTAACAGGCGTATTCGTCCGTATAGCAATTCAATATTTACAGTTGGGTATATAATCCTCACCGTCATCAGATGCTTCTTAAAAGCCTCTTGGAAGCGATTTAACCCTTTCTTATCTGCAGCATATCCAACTCCGATTTGGTCCTTTAGGCTTGGCCACGAGATCGTTACCGGCTCAGTTATGATGCTCATTTTGTAAGTCAGCCAAACATATATATCCATGGCGAGGGGCGAGCCTTTAAGGAGGTTTAGAGCACGCATATCAATCGGAGCTGAACTCTCTAAGATCTGGTTATAGAATTCTTGAGAAAGCTCTATAAACGATTTCTTTAGTAAGACAGTCTCAGGAGCTATTGGTGTCCACCAATATTGCTGTCTAGTTGCTAGGGCTAAAGTCTCAATTTTCTGGCAACCATTTTTGGTAACGTTGTGACCTATCGAACACGAGAACAAGCTCACGAACTGTTTCTTAACGCGTTTAATGCTTCCTTTTTTGCCGCCTGTAGAAGTCATGCTAAGGCCTCGTAAAAACTCGGATAGAGAGCCATCAATATCTATACGTTTAGATTTTGTGAGAATTACTTCTGTAGCTATCCAAGCCATGATTATGCGTGGTAAGCCTCCATAGGGGAGCCCTACGCCGTTCACGTCGGCATAAGTCACTTTCAACCTCCCATCAACGCGCTCAAAGATCCTGGCGCTTGTTTCGCTGTGAGGCATCGTGGCCCTGATAAGAATAGTTGGCATGTAAGCAATCGAGCCAGCTTGGTACGCGCTGTTCATTTGAATAATGCCCGCGCCTTCTATCAACCTTTTCTGATGGCGGGTCATTTTATTGTGGCTCATCAAAAAGGCTCTATTACTCAGGTGTGCCGTTATCCATAAGTTCAGCAATGCACACGGCTTTGAAATATACCCTGCGACCGATTCTGACTTTTCCAGAATTCAGGTGTCGTGATACAGCATCGTCTTTGCACAGAGATACTCGCAAGCCTTCAGGGCTCCGGCCAAGCACTTCCGCAACAGAGCCCATTCTCAATAAGGGCCCGTAAGTGTTTTGTAAGTAATCTAGCGTAGTGTTCATGTCTAATTAACTAATTGAATTCGTCGTTAACGTAATTGTTATTAGTTAGCGCTTTATCTACAATAAGTTAAATTTATACAAAAAGTGATAATTCTAGTTTTGAATCAGGTTGCTACAGAAAAATGTCCGGATCAGTTGTCGAGAGGCATAACTGATCTAGTTAGTATTTTTCGCGCTGATAATAGCTACAGCATCGCTAGTAAGAAAAAGTCGGTTTTTAGCTTAATGCGGGTGCATGTTGATCCACCTTTTAGAGCGCTGGTAGAAAAGTATCAAGAGCACCAGGATCTCAACTTTCTATCGTCTTTGGTTCCCTCAAAGTTTGGTCTTGTTCCTTGCGATGGGGTTAACTATTATGAGAAACGTCGTAAAAGCATAGAGACTTATGACGAGGCTCTTAAGTCATTTGCTAGGCGTAGTCTGCCGGAAGAAATTTATGAAGCGCTAGAGTCATTGAGCCATTTGATTTTCGAGATCAAGAGGCGTCGGCCAGCCTCAAGAGAAGGCATCAAAAAAGTATTCTGTGAGCTTTGTTGGCGTAAGACCGAGTGGGCTCAGAGTGAATTTTCTAATAGACAGCTCTATGAGAACCCCGAAGGTTCAAGGCGTTACTGTCATATCCACACATTGGCATTGGATGCTCACGAAAAGAACAAGGTAAAGAAATCGAATTGGGCAAACTATATCCGCGATATTCGCTATAGAGATGTTTTTGCGCGAGAGCTAGAATTACTTGAAAGGGGAAAACCTCAACAATCTACTTTTTTCCCGCCTCCCGTTTGGTTTATAAAGAACGATCTTCTTACCCAGGATGAACAGCGGAAGCTTATTTATCAACTCGTACATTCGGGCCTCAACAAACCGATACGACCTATGATTGTAAAATGCTATGCGCGTGGCTTAACTATTAAGGAGATAGCGAGCGAGCTCAGCATATCGGTTCCGGCTGTATACCGCCATTTGGCATTTATTAAGAAGAAAATCTCGGAAATTGTTGGTCAGAATTATTTGTCCTTAGAGAGTAGTAAACCTGTTACACATGCTAATCTCTCTAGAGATACTGAGTATAGGGATTATCTTCTAAAGAATGGTGTTGTCGAAGCCGAAGTGTCACCGATCTCATACGGTGAAGCTAGCACGCGGAGTCATGCACCATGTTTTGATAAAATAGTAAAAGAGTGCTCTGAGAGCGGATACCTATCTGAAGCCTAGAGTTAGGACGAATCCGTTCTTTAAATTAGCTTAGAAGACCTTATATAAACGGCTATAGCTATATGAAAACATGGAGAAAACCATTAGTGAAAATTTTTAAGGATAAAGAAAGAATTAAAGATCTCATTACATTGATTGGTTACCTAATGATGTTAGGCGCGGTAGTAAGAATTATGGCCGAGCCAATTAAGTTATTAGGTCTTACCTATATTTGGGGTTTCAGTATTTTTATTATGATCATGATTATTTTGATCGTAGCTTTTAGCGTTCATGTATTTGCCGACGTGATACGGCTGAGTCAACCAGATTTCACAACACCATTTGATGATGGACATTTTAATAAAGAGCGAGGGCTTAAAGACTTATTCAAGAAGGGCATTTGGACTTTTAGTATTTCAGTTGCATCGGTGATTATGCTTTGTCAATTTATGGTGCAAGTATTTTTGGCCTAGAAAAGGTTTGGAGGTAGTTTATGGAAAGTGAATTCCTTATTAAGTTTGCAGCTCCGATGACAGGGCTGGTAGTAGGCGTGTTGGGCTCAATAGTGGCACTCCTGACATTTTGGCAGAAACAAAAAACTCACCGCATAGCGCTTGCTGAGAAATTGCACCTAGCTCTAGAAAGTGGTTCTAAATTACTAGCGATGGAAGCGTTTTCTCAGCTTACTGGGCTTAGATATAAGTATTCAGATATAGAGTTGATATCTGAAGACAACGATGCGTTACAACGACTGATAATGCTCAAACGGCGAAGAGACGAAGTAACATTTTCTGAAGGTGAGTATAACTATGCAAAGTCTTATGTTAGAGCATCAAAAAGCATAGGTTATTGGATGAGTTGGGTGTTTTTTATACTCGGTTTAATTCTGGTGGTAACTACTATATTGGCGCTCTTTGCGGCAAGTGTTGTTGGTAAATTCGTATTTACTTATGCCGCTTTTCTTGCGGCATCGATTCTGTTGTGTGTGTATTCAGCGAGCGAAGTTTATTGGTATCGTGAAGCCGACAGGGTATTGAAATTAGAATCTGAAAAAAGGCTTGAAAATGAGGTGGGGGAAAGTTAGTTTAATCTAATTATTATTTAAGTGTCTTTAGGCTGATAGGGATGGCAGTGTCAGGTTCGATTCCTGCGGTGTTGCTAATTGGACTAGCTCTTTTATTATTGACGTTTATCAAGGTTTTAGGCATCTATCAATTTCCCAAAACTAAAACCCGAAACAAAAAGAAAAAAGAGGAATCATCTATGAAAATTAATATATTAATTGCAGTATCAGAAACCATTTGGGCTTTGGCAGTTAGTAACTCGGTTGGTACTCTGTCAGCCTAAAGACATTTAGCTTGCTAGAAATTCTTATGGTAGGCTTGAATACAAACTGGTCTTTAAATTGCTTTTAAATCTATGAAAATTTTGTCAAAACTATTTGATCAAAAGATCAGCGCTTACAATGTCTTAGCTGAAATTGAAGTCGCTGAGTATGAAACCCTTATTAAAGAGATTGTCTATAGCAATGAGTTTCAGCGACGAAGGGTTCGCTCATCAAAGTCGGTTTATTCGCTTTTAAAATCTGATTTGCTTGAGGGCTGTGTTATACCGTCGATATTTCTTGCACTAACGTCTGATGAAATTGACGCAGAAGATGCCTCGTTCGATGACATTTCAGATGTGCTTGTTAGAAAGAAAAGTGATTTAGTTATTCTTGATGGCCTTCAGCGAACTCTTAATATCTTAGAGCTGTTAGAGGATCTTCGAGAGCGTCAGGGCGATGAATTAGAGAGATTCGAAAAATCTACCTTACGATTAGAGTTCTATGTGGGAATTAATAGGATTGGTATTTTATATAGGATGCTTACACTGAATACTGGGCAAACTCCTATGAGTTTAAGGCAGCAAATTGAAATGCTGTACCTGGATTATGCTGATCGGAAAATTGCTGATGTTTTAATTGTTAAAGAAGCCGATGGCAAAACAGCAAAAGAGGTTAATGAGTACATTTTTAAGGATTTAATTGAAGGCTATTTAGCATATTTAGAAAAGAGTCCATTGCCTATAGACAGAGGTCGATTGTTGGAGGATATCGCGGCTATTGATAAATTATCTAAAAAAAATCAAGCGGCCGACATAGACTTATTTGAGCAATTTTGCACATCACTTAATACTTTTGTTAGTCACGTGAATTCCTTGTGTGGGGACTCTGGTGTTGACCCTAAATTTTTAAAAGATCATGGGAAGCCCTTCGGTGAGAGCGTGCCTGAGATATTTAAACGGAGCCAGTCTATAGCTGGATATGGAGCCGCTTTGGGGCGGCTTATAGATATGGAGGTAGTGAGTGATTTTGCATCTGCAAATATATTAACCGAGTCAATTTTAGAACTTGATGAAGAAGAATCCGCTATGTTTTTAACAAATGTAAATGAGTCTCTCTTATGGTTGAAAACTCATTCAAAGAAAATAGGAAATGCGCAACGTGAGTATTTTGTATGGTTCTTTAGAGAATTTTTCAACCCTGATAGCGATAGCTTTAAAGACTTAGTTTTGGCTGCTGAATCTGCTTTAAATAAATATAAATCGTTAAACTTTGGGGACTGATTGATCTGTGTATGGATACCTCATGGACACTAAAAAGTTACTCAAACGCTAAATATATATTTGAAGATCAAAATGACAAAAGGATTTTATTTGATTGCCCGCTAGACTTGCCTGATGCTGTTGATAATGAAAATTATCATATTCGGTTGCTCGAAAAATCTGGTGTAATCGAGAATGACACTCGTATTGTTCGATGCCGAAACCGTAAAGAGGTGGTTGGCGGTTGGCTCATCCCTCTACTGGCATTAGAATCATCTGAGCATTCGAAATCTGAGGATGATCATTTTCTTCTTGTTGCGAGCACTGCTTTAAGCATTCTTTTTGCAAAACCTATGGAATATCTAAATTTCGAAACGTTGAAAGGCAGCGATGAAAATTTTTTACTTACAGATTTATTAAATGAAGATGTAGTGCTTTTTTTTTATGACGCCTCTGTACTTGGTAACTTAAGCATTGATCATAATCTTCCTGTTAATTTTATATCGATGGGCTATGTTTTAAGGTCTCAGGCTAGAAATAGAGATTTGAAGCTTTCGGTGCCCCCAATATCAGAGAGTACGGTATATGTGAATTTTTACAGCGAGGACGTAACCAGTACTGACCTGATATTTGAGATATTGCATAACAATTATGCATATCAAGAAAACGTTGTTTTGCGCTTTTTTCTTCTATATCAAGTATTAGAGTTGATGTCGGATATCGTGCTAGATCATGAATATAGGCTCGTATCTAAAGAATTGAGTAAGAACTCATTGAGCCTTGATGAAATAAGAACCAATATAGATAAAATTAATAAGAACTCTAAATTAGGGCGACGTATAAATCTTCTTTTTAGAAATTATTGTGATGTCGATAGTGAGCTTAGGCTTAACTTAGACTCGGCGTGCAATGATTTTAGAGATGCGTTGATCGATGATGATCAAAGTAAAGTTTTCCCTGAAAACCTATACTCCGTTCGGAATACTGTCTTTCATGGTTATGCGAGCTTAGATCCTGGCTTAGTAGAAGAAAAGTTGGAAGCTATTGTGCAAGCATTGCTTGGAATAACTCCAGCTCTACTAAGCTCTTTTAGTCTTGAACGCAGATCCAAAAACTTTCATCAAGATAATGCATTAGATTCTTAAACCTTTGATATTTTGCTCACCAAGTCTTCGCTTCTCAAGTGAGTGTATCTTTTAAGCATTTGCATGGATTTATGGCCAGTGATCGAAGCAACTTCTTGGTCAGTTAATCCAGCTTCGACGAAGCGGCTAGTAGCTTCATGGCGAAGGTCATGGAACCTTAAATCAGTGATTTCGCCTCTTGCTAACGCAGAACTCCAAACTCGATTTAAAGTGTATGGTCTTCGGCTGCCATCTTTTCCTGGTTCACCATAAAAGAGTAAATTAGTGCCTAAAGGTCGAATAGGGTGCTGTAAAACTTCTTTGAATACGGCCTTCGCCTTGTCTGACAAAGGTATTGTGCGCGAATCGTTGTTCTTTGTGTTATGAATAGTAAGAACACCGCGTTTAAGATTAACCCTCGATTTCTCTAGCCCAAGAATTTCTCCTTGGCGCATGGCTGTATACAACGCTATGCGAACTATCCAACCTAGGAAGGGGTTGCTGTGTTGGTTGCATGCTCTGAGCAGGCGTTCTTCCTCATCATCAACTAGCCTTCTATCACGACCAGCTCCGGGGCTGGGTTTCCGCACATTCATTACGGGGTTCGAAACTAGGCCTAAGCCCCATTCCTTAATTGCAGTCGAATAGAGGTGGCTTAGAAGGGCGAGCTCTAAGCGAATAGTGCTTGCACTTTTTCCTTCTTGAGCTCGTTTGTCTCTGTATTTGGCGATGATCTCGGTATTGAGCGCAGCCAGGCTATACCGACCTAGTTGTGAGCGGAGTTGTTCTGCACGGCCGTATTCTCGTTTCTGAGTTGAAGGCTTTTTCGTTGGCGTAACTTCTTTGGTGTATCTGAGTAATGCCTGGGCGATGGTTAACTTTTCAGAGTGGTTTCTAGGTAAATAGATTCCACGAATAATTTCGTCTTCAGTGGTTCTGCCCCAGTCTTCAGCGTCACGTTTGATTCGGAATGTTTTGGATACTTTTGGCCAGCCAGAGCGACGAATAATCGCTTTCCATTTACCTGAATCTGTCTTGGTTATCGTGGCCATGTGGGAGTACCGAATCTGAGCAGTGTACCCAAATTGTACCCTTTGACGAAAGACAAGGGAAATCGACGAAATGGTTTTTATTTAAGTGATTGATATATAACGGAAAAATGGTGGCCAGGGACAGAATCGAACTGCCGACACGGGGATTTTCAGTCCCCTGCTCTACCGACTGAGCTACCTGGCCATTTGTTGTCTGCTTACTGCTTTTGCACTTACGGGAAGTGCCCAACAAATAAACGAAAGTGGGTTTCGTTTGGAGGGCGAATTAAAAGCCAATTCGCCCTTTGAGTCAAGTATTTTTGACTCTACATCGTAACTTTTTTTGTTCCTAGAATTCTTCGCTCAGTGGGTCGTTTGGATTTGCTGGCGGAACGTAGTCAGCTGGCTTCTCTGCGCCTTCGCCAAATAAGAATTTTTCCATCTCGCCTACGATCATTTCTTTGGCCTTTGGGTCCATGGGGTTTAGGCGGTATTCGTTGATCAGCATGGTTTGGTGGTTTATCCACTGGTCCCAGGCTTGTTGCGAGATATTATCGAATACGCGTTTGCCTAAGTCGCCAGGCCAAGTTTGAAAGGCTAGGCCGGGTGCTTCGATGTTTAGCTTTTGACAGAATACGGTGCGTGACATGGTAACTCCTGAGGTTGCTCGTTAATTTGAGTACTTCTCTAATAACTTCTTTACTGGGGCGGCTAGCCCTAGCGCTTGTTGTGATTCAGGTTTATACCACGTTTCGTCGGATTCGGCGACGCTAGCTGTTACAGCTTCTGTTGCAGCTTCTGTTGCCGCGTTAGGGCGGCAAAGAACGGGCGTGATTTCTAAGTGGTAATGACTGAAGGTGTGTTTATAAATGGGGAGCGTTTCTAGCGTTTCAATATCTAGGTTCCCGATGTCGTGTTTTGTGTCTAGTGTATTCACCTGAGGCGGGCACCACAGCCCTCCCCAAATGCCACTGGGTGGATTCTTTTGTAGGTAAAACTCATCGTTGGCATTTTTGATGAGCAGCATGTAGGTTTGCTTGGTCGGTTTGTTAGTCTTGGGCTTGCCGTGAGGTAATTCACTGGTACGGTCATTGCGTAAAGCCTTGCAGTCTTGGTTTAGCGGGCAGGCGTTGCAGTTGGGTTTGCTGCGGGTACAAAGCGTTGCGCCGAAGTCCATGATGGCTTGGGTGTAGGTGTGTACGTTTTTAGTGGGTGTGTTGCGCTCAGCGAGTTTCCAGAGGGTGTTTTCCACCGCTTTAACGCCGTACCAGCCTTCAACTTCGTAAAAACGGGCGAGTACGCGCTTTACATTGCCGTCTAAAATGGCAAAGCGCTGTTGAGTGGAAAATGCCAGCACGGCACCGGCGGTAGAGCGGCCGATGCCGGGTAGGGCAATAACGTCTTCGAAGGTGGTTGGAAACACCCCGCCGTGTTGGTCTCTTATGGTTTGCGCGGCTTTGTGGAGGTTGCGTGCTCGGGCGTAGTAGCCTAAGCCGGTCCAAAGATGCAGAACATCGTCTTGAGGCGCGTTTGCCAGATCTATAACCGTGGGAAAGCGCTCCATAAACCGCTGATAGTAGGAGATGACGGTGGTTACCTGAGTCTGTTGCAACATGATCTCAGACACCCAGATTCGGTAGCCATCTTGTGTATTTTGCCAAGGTAAGTCGTGTCGGCCGTGTTCGGCATGCCAGTTTAATAGGGCGTTTGAAATTAGCATCGCGTGGCCGCATTTGTGTCAAGGCCGGTCATTGTAACTTGCCATGGGTGATGAGCGAAGAGCCGCAAACATAATTCAGCTGGCTTTAAGTCTGTGAGATACTCTAAGTAACCTACAGATTTAATTGACAGTGCTTAATGCATACGCCTTTGCCATCCGTCGTCGCGTTAGCGCGATTTTCATTCACTGAAACCGAGCTTGAACTCGCCCAAGCCGAGCTTAGAACGGTGGATGACTGGCAAGAATGGCTAGATCAAGTGGAGCTGCACGGACTCTCGGGCTTCATTAACAAGCATTTACAAAGTTATGATCTGTCCATTCCGCCCGCCGTTAAACTGTCGTTGCGAGCACTCAAAATTCGTCATGCGGCCGCAGCAGATGCTCGTTATGAGGTGCTTGCAGACATTAATGCTGCGTTTGAGCAACAAGCCATACCGTATCTGGCGTTAAAAGGCGCTGCATTAATGCCTCATCTTTATGGTGAAGGGTATCTACGCCCGATGCGTGACATGGACTTATTGATTCCCAAATCTCATGAGCAACGGGCTGTAACTGTGATCCGGGAACTGGGGTTTGAAGTGCCGAACCGTCAACCGTCTCGGTACATGAAAAACATGCATGAATTGCCCAACGCAACGAAGCATGTGAATGGGTTTAAATGCAGTGTGGAATTGCATCGCGATGCGGTTTCCAGAGAAATATCCGGTCATCTATTTTTTCCTGAAGAGCCGTTGCTTGCCGATTGCACACAACGTATTAACTGGCAACAGTTGGCCTTGCCGGCCTTCGATAATGTCACGATGCTGCATCAAGTTTGCCGGCATTTGGAAGGTTTGCACGCGGGCGGTGTGCTTAAACTGATTAACGTGATGGATGTGATTGGGTTGGCTTTACTTGTGTTGCAACAGGGAAAATGGCGAGTGTTAGAATCGAAGCATCCACATGTTCTTGTCAGCCTATCGTATTTGCACTTACTGACGCCCTTACCGTCAGAGCTGGTGGAGGTGCTTCAAGGCGAGGGCACTAACAAGCCGGCGGTGAAGCCCCTTACGGGTGTCGGCCGAATAATGGTGTCATTAAGCAGTGCGCTTACCGGCAAAAGGTCGATCATCGAACGGTTTCAATTATTGTTTTCACCTTCTGATTGGTGGTTACGATTACACTATAATGTGCGCATGCAGCGTTCGCTTTTCTGGGTAAAGTGGTTTCGACACCCATTGAAGGTGAGCAGTTGGTTAGTTAAGAGATTCTATTCAGGACTGATGGGCGGTTAAAATGAGTAATCAAGAAATATATCGTCAAGCGGATAACTGTCTGGTTGAAGAAATGGGTGGCGAAGTATTGCTGTACAACCCAGATACGGCTACTACCTTGCACCTTAATGCGCCGTCGATCATTGTTTGGCAGCTCTGTACCGGGGAAAACACGGTAGGCGAATTGATCGAAGCGCTTCAGGAAGCTTATCCGGATCAAGATGATCAAATAGAAAGTGACGTCGTAGAGGCTATCGCCAGTCTTCATCACAATAAAGTTTTGATACGCGTGTCGGGCGATTTGGAAACCTGAGATGCCATCTGAGGGAAATAGTTCAATCAGCGTCACTACGATTGCCAATGACGCGACGGTGACGAAGACGTGGCAGATAGACATGGCGGGGGTACACATTTCCGTTACAGCTGCTGGCGAACCTTCTGTGCAGTTGGTTGATGTGGCCTTGTCAGCGATCGAATCGCACGGAGAGAACATTAGGCCTAGTATCGAGTTGCTTGTGACTCAAAACGGCCCCAATTGGCTATTGGTTGATCAACAAGTGCAGCAGCAATGGACGCTGACTAAGGCCGGTGACCTTATTTATCATCTTACTGACCGGATTGTGTTTCACATTGCCGATAAGGCGTCGGGTGTGCATTGTGTGCATGCGGCAGCCGTGGCAAAAAACGGGCGTGCGATGGTCATACCTGCGAACAGCGGAGCAGGAAAAAGCTCGTTTACAACCTGGTTAGTGTCTCAGGGGTTTGACTATTTAAGCGATGAATTGGTTTTAATAGACGATAGCTATCAATTGACCGGATTATCTAGGCCCATACAAATAAAAAAGTCGGGCGTGGATGCCATTAATGGGCTAGTGACTAGCAAGGAGTCCTTTCTGCGAGGTGATTTTGCAAGTGCGCTGGCCATTTCTGGATTGGGCGGCGCGGTGTGCGAACCTCGTCCTCAGAAATTGTCGCTGATGGTTTTTCCGCACTACGTCAGCGGCGCTGATTTTAGCTTTAAAGCGCTCTCAAGCGCCGAGGCTGGCATGGCGATTATGGAAAATCACGTCAATGCCAGAAGCCTTGATGGGCACGGGTTTTCGGCCATGATGGCGTTGGTTAAAGGCACGCCTTGCTACGCTTTAGAGTACGGTGGGTTCGATACGCTACCCCACGATTTTTCTACTCAGTTAAGCTCATTATTATAGAAAAAATATCTCCAAAATATCACCTGAGAATTAGTGCGCCAAGCTCATTGGTGTCGCTAATACCAGACACTTTTTTAGATCATAGGCTCAAATAATTTCCTTAACCAGTTGTTTACAAACAACTTTTATTTGGTGTATCTTGGTCTGGCAAATATTGCTTTCTTTATGAAAGTGGCCTCGGGGGGGGCGTATTGATGTCTGAAATCAGTTCGTATGGCCGTTTTATTGCGACAACTTTTTTTGAATTATCGCGCTGCATATTCAATGATTTTTTGCCGTGATTATTTTCTGGTATCACCATTCCCTCCTCATTAAATATAGACATTATTGATTTTCTTGATGCGTACTGTTCTAAGCTTTTTTGTTACGCAATAGGACAAAAAATCCATGTTTTACAAATGTTCACAAGCGACCAATTGTTAACATTCCGTAATCGGTGGATAGTGGGTGGGGGATGTTTTAGTGGGCGCTTTTTCAAAACATCTTTATGACAGTAAAAGCTGAATGAGTTGGGGTGGGATCTTCGTGTGTGTTTCGAAGCTGTTGAAACCAAACTTTCAGGCATAAAAACCAATGTTGGATGAGAGTTATGAAAAATCGTTCCGAGAATTACTTATCACGGAAGCTACTAGGTCTTGTGACCGCAGGCCTTTTAACACTAATCAATATACAGACTGCGACTGCGGATGTTCTAGCGACTAAAGAGCCGTTCGACGCAGGCACAGGAGCGCCGTTGGCCACGGTTGAGCTGGGTCAAACGGTGGAGTACTCATTCAACTGGAGTTGTAATTTTACCGGAACACCGCCACCAGGCGAATGCGGTGATTTTATTCTTGTTGACCCGTTACCGGCAGGGGTCTCGTTTGTGAGTTGTGCGGTACCGGGTATTTACAATTGTACTTACGATCCAACGGTCACCGTTGCTGCGCCGGCGGGCACGGTGACTATCGAAGCTGTTAATCCAGCTGAAATTTTCACAAATGGTCAATCGGCGTCAGCGTCAATCATTGTCCAACTTTCTACTGATCCATCTGATTTCGGCGCTGGAGCTTTGCCGCCATTGGTGAACACGGCAACCACGTCTTCAGCCGATGGTGACGAAGATGTGGTCTCTTCGCTTCCCATTAATCCACCCGAAAACAATTGGGAGATTTCTAAGTCTGTGACGGTTCCAGCGGCGCCGCTGGAACCCGCGTTGGACAACAACGTGGTGTATGAAATTGAGGTTTGCCCGAATGGCCCTTCTGGTCTGGGAACTGGCACCATTATCATTGAAAACCCAACGTTGACGGATGTTTGTCCAATGGGTGCCGTGATCGTTGGCGCAACCTTAAATGGAGCCGCGGTGGTGCCAACTGGGATGTGCCCGTCAGTGGACATCCCATTGCCAGCCACGTTTGACCCCGCGGATGGGTGCCAAGTGGTTGAGCTAACTCTTCAATACCCAGCTGGGGCGGGTGCTCCGGCCTTTGCTGCGGGTGTGTCGGTAACAAATGAAGTCGTACTGGGTGGGGACAATGTCGTTGGCGCTACTTGCCCAAACAACTGCACCGACGATGTCACTAATACGCTCGCTACGCCAGTGCCCGATGCCGAAATTGATAAGTCGGCGAAAAGAGATGAGATCGCGGAAGGTGCTTTCAGTCGGTACACAATTCGCTTTGACACGACAAATGCCAATGTTTCTCAAACTGGCATGGAAATCACCGATTTATTTCCGGCGGGAATGGTTCCGATTAGTCTCGAGCATCGTGGCGAGTGGAGTGACAACACGGTTGTGGCCAACGTGTTCGAATTGGGCACAGGCACATCCATAGAAGCCGGTTATGACGGAGACCCACTTGGGTTCTCACATACTTTTTCAGCCGGAGCCACTGGGTTCGAAGTGATTTTTACTACGGCCGTGCCACCTGGGTTTGATGGGGGAGACTTCCGTGTAAATTTCCGAGCCGACCCTGGTTTGAGCCTTGGCGATGACTTTGAAAACTGCGTAGAGGTCAGCTCGGACCAGATATTGCCTGCTGATAATCCGGAGTCCTGTTCGACTATTGATATTGTTGCTCCGACCTCGGACATTCAGCTTCTAAAAGATATGCCTGACGGTGTGTCTCCAGGCGCTACGTTCACCACGCGCTTTGATTTTACGCAGGATGATACGAGTTCAGTCGGGGCGGTTAATCCGGTAATAACGGATTGTATTCCAAACACATTGGAATTCGTTTCATGGGATAGCCTAGACTTTGTGAATGGTTTGGATGACCCGCGAGACGCCGTCAATACGTCAAATACAAATCCGCTTGGGGTTGAGCCAAATTTTGAGTTGTACGCTCCAGGAGACGTAAATAATACTTGCGCCGATCCTACGAGTACGTTTATCCGGTGGAGTTGGAAAGCGTCTGCGCCAGCAGGCTCCACGATGGTCGATGGGTCACCCGGTGTGGCAAACCCATTTACTTTCCCTGTTCGTAGAGATCGTATCGCTCCACGAGATAATGTGGGCGATGCAACAGGTGATTTGGGTATTTTTGTTCGAGTAAGAATGGAAACCACCATGCGAGTGAAGCCTGGTGTGCCTCAGCAAACTGGCCTGAGCAATAGCGTTCAATCTGTTCCAGAAAACACCGATTTTCGTTGTTTGAACAGCAGCGCATCAGACACCAATGACATAGACGGAGACAGCGTTACAGGCGCCGGTGATCCTGTTTGTAATCGAAACGAATCTTTTCAAATTCTGAGTTCTGCGGCGTTTGGTGGTAATAAGTTTGTCGCCGGATTTCCAGGGCTACCCAATTACGATCCTGACAACCCACCCGCGGATAATACCGCGGCGGCAAGTACTGGGATTGTGACGCCAGCCAGTTGTCCAGCCGATGCCGATGGCAGAACCCGAACGCCATGCGTTGCGCAGGCCATGAAGGATCAGCCATTTAATTACCGAATTCGCTTGAGTAACGATGGTAACGTTTTGCTTAAGGATTACATTGTCTATGACATATTACCCAATACAGATACCGCTGGTTCCGATACCGGTATTTCAGAAGCGCAAGCGGCCACCGTTCGCGGTTCCACGTGGGTGCCGTTGCTGAACGGTCCAGTGATGGTTTCCAGTGCGAACGCCATAGTTGCGGCCGAATTGGCGGCGAATGGTGTTGTTGAGTATTCTGCGTCTACTAACCCTTGTAGACCCGAGCTTTCCATTGCCAATGACACGCTGGGAGGTGATTGGCAGGCCGGAGTTTGCGATGACGACTGGACAACAACGCCGCTTGCAGATTCCGCAACATTTCCCAATGGCTACGCAAGTGTCCGCGCATGGCGATTGACGGTTCCGTTTGCCGCTGGATGGCCGGTCGGCGATCCAAACGATCAAGATGAAGAAGATATTGTTGTCGATTTAGAAATGCTTGCTGATCCAACCGCACCGGCAAGTGATTATGAGGCGCTCCCTGATCCTTCTCTGGAAATTGCGTGGAATAACGTGTCTTTTCGAGCTACTAATGTGGCCACTGATAGACGCTTATTGGCTGCGGAAGCAATTAAGACGGGGATAGTGATGCCTGCAGAGTACCCGCTTGATTCTACCGGTTTGAGAATAGGAAACTTGGTCTGGGTTGATGCGGATAACGATGGCTTGGCGGAAGCGGGTGAGCAGGGCATATTTGATGTCACGGTCCAGCTATGGAATGATTTGCTTGGTGATGGGCCGACACCTGATGATACGCTATACGACACCACGCAAACTGATGCAGAAGGCCATTACTTGTTCGACGACGCGGACTTAATGAACCGTGACGGCTTAGGTTTGCCAGCAGGCGACTACTATGTGGTAATTCCCAGTGCTCAAACAGGGTCCTTTGTACTGAGCGACAATTACTCTTCAACTACCGACGAAGAGGATGCGGACGCCAATGTGGATAACGATGACAACGGCGCTTTTGATGCCGCTGACTTGGTAACGCCAGTGCCTGGCTTAGATGGAATATATTCTGGCACAGTCAATCTGGCCTTAGGTGACGAGCCGACTGATGAGGAATTACGAAATGACGATGCCACTGACGACGACAATGATTTTTTTGATGACGATGATTCAAACGTCAGTGTTGACTTCGGGTTCTATCAACTTCGTCTGGGAAATCATGTCTGGTTAGATACCAATAACGATGGCGATGCAGATAGCAATGAGCCAGCTATTGAGAACATGCAGGTTCAACTCTTCTTGGATAACGGCGACGGTGTGTTTGATCCGGACACGGATACCTCAATTGGGACCGACACCACCGATGCCCAAGGACAATATTTGTTTGATGGGCTAGATACAGGTAACTATTTCGTTGCTATCCCTTCCGGTCAAACGGGTTTAGACGCTGGCGGCTCGACTTTTACGACAAACCAACTGTCTTCTTCAACTTCAACGTCGGCTGCGGGGGCCGCGCTTGGCTCTGATAATGATGACGATGGTGCGCCAGGTACTTTTGGGTCAACTACGCCAGTTAGCTATGCTTCCGTATCAACATTACTACCCTTGACCGTTGCAGGTGCACAAACTGGTGAGAGCGATTCTTCTCTAGACGGTGTTACTGGATCTAGCGCGACCGATGGGACAAATGCAAACGTCGAGCTAACAGAAAATCTTGCAGCAAATGCGGCTTTTCCCGACACCAATTCATATTTAACTGCGGACTTTGGGTTTACGTCAGCCGTGAGTCTTGGTAGTACCATTTGGGTTGATTTAGACGCTGACGGTACACAAGACGTTGGAGAAGGCGCGATAGCGAACGCCACTGTCACGTTGCTTGACGCAGCCGGAGCGGTGATTAACGACGCGGCAGGCAATCCAATTTCAGTTCTAACGGATGCCAATGGCCAGTACAACTTTAACCAGTTGCCACCAGGTACTTATCGAGTTTCGGTGGATCTCTCAACCTCCACGGTGCCGAATATTGACGATTTTTTCCCTTCACCAGTCCAGGTACCAAACCCTGAAAACAATTCGAATACAGATTCCAATATAGACTTTTTATCTGACCCCACGCCGACTGATCAAACGCACATTAGTGGGCCAATCATACTCACTGTGGGTGGTGAGCCAACGGGAGAGACTGACCCGATTAATTCGACCAGTATGGGCGCTTTAACTGACCCCGATCAACCCAATCAAACCGGGATCAACGATGATTCTGGCAACATGTCGTTGGATATGGGTTTTGTGCCACCCGTGAGCATCGGCAGTACCTTGTGGATTGACGACAACGAAGACGGTGACCAAGATACCGGTGAAACACCGATCGTTGGGGCATCGGTTACTTTGTTGAACGCAGACGGGACTGTTTTTGACAACAACCCATACATGGCAGGGATACAAGATTTGTCGGTGAGCACCGATGCCGATGGGCAATATAATTTTGATGGCCTACCACCAGGCGATTATCGAGTTCGTGTGAACTTAAGCTCGGCAACAAATTCAAATGCTGCGAGCCTCATTCCTACTTTGTTGCAAACACCGGATCCTGACGCGGCAGGGGCAGGTCAAAACCGTAACACCGATTCTAATATCGATGGCACTGTACCTGGGTCGGCTGTGGGCACTAACGCTGGAGATACGGCGACAGACCAAGTTCATACCAGTGGTGTGATTACATTACGTGCCAATACCGAACCAGTGGGCGAAGTTGATTCAATTGGCGCTGGTGGCGCTGGAGCTGTCGACCAGCCTAATCAAGGGCTAGTGCCTTCAGATGATCCAGATGCCAGTGGCAATATGACGGTGGATTTTGGCTTTATTGAGCCTGTGAGTTTGGGCAGTACCGTCTGGTTTGATAGTAACGGCGATGGGCTACAGACCGCTCTAGAGCCAGCTATTCAAGGCGCAACTATAACGTTGTTAAACGCTGATGGCAGCGTCTATGATACTGACCCGAATACCGTTGCTGTGGAACCGTTTACCGACACTACTGATGCTCAAGGGCAATATAATTTTAATGGGCTACCAGAGGGAACCTACCGAGTACAGGTGAACCTGAACACAGCAACGAGCCATACTGGCTCAGCATTGCGGATTACCCCCCCTCAAGTCGCGGACCCTGATGCGCCGGGTATCGGACAAGATAACAATACCGACTCTAACATTGACATTACGGCACCTGGCCACAGTCCGGCCACAAATACCTACCAAAGTGGGATTGTGGAGCTGACTATCGGCGCTGAGCCGTTAGCCGCCGTGGAAGTTGATCCAATTGGTACCGCTGGTCCAGATCAGCCAAATCAAACAGCGGCGCAACCAGATGCGAACGGTAATATGACCGTTGATTTTGGTTTCTTTGCGCCCGTCAGTTTGGGCAGCACCGTTTGGAATGACACCAACGCGGATGGCGATCAAGACAGTGGTGAACCCGCAATATTGGGTGCGACAGTAACGTTACTCAACGCGGCAGGGTTACCGGTCGACGGTAATCCAAACGTCGCTGGCGTGCAGCTTGTGACCACCACCACTGATGCACAAGGCCAGTATAATTTCAATGGATTAGTGCCGGGTGATTATCGAGTTCGGGTTAATTTGGCGACGGTTGTTGGCGGCGATGATTACATTCCTACCCCATTGCAAGTAGCCGACCCAGACGCTGCAGGGGCTGGTTTAAATAACAACACCGACTCAAACATCGATACTGCGTTTGACCCAATTACAACGGATCTCACTCATACAAGTGGAGTGATCACTCTGTCAGTGGGCGGTGAGCCTGCTGGCGAAGTGGATCCTATTGGTGGGGCTGGTTCGCAACCGGATCAACCTAATCAAACGTTAACCGCGGTAGATGATCCAGATACCTCCGGCAATATGACGGTGGATATGGGATTTATTCGTCCCGTCAGCGTTGGTAGTACCGTTTGGTTAGACACCAATAGTGACGGTGATCAAGACGCAGGCGAGCCGGCAATTGTTGGGGCAACGGTGACGTTATTGAACGACGACGGTTCAGTATTTGACAGTGACCCGAACATAATGGGGATTCAGGCGCTCACTGACACGACTGACACTACTGGGCAATATAATTTTAATGGGTTGCCAGAGGGTGATTATCGCATTCAGGTAAATCTAGCCACGGCGACAAATACCGCGGCAAACACCTTTGTGCCCACCCCACCACAGGTAGCAGACCCAGATGCGGCTGGAGCTGGGCAGAATAATAATACCGATTCTAATATAGATTCGGCGTTTGACCCCATTGCAACGGATCAAATTCACACCAGTGGAATTATATCCTTAAACGTGGGTGCCGAACCTGTTGGAGAAACGGATCCAATCACAACCGGAGGGACGGCGGATCAACCCGGTCAAGGTTTAACGGCTGATAGTCAGCCTGATGCCAATGGCAATATGACCGTTGACTTCGGTTTTATTGAACCAGTCAGTTTGGGAAGTACTATTTGGTTTGACAGTAATAACGACGGTCAACAAACGGCACTTGAACCAGCGATCGTGGGCGTGACTGTCACCTTAATGAACGCTGATGGCTCGGTTTACGACAGTAATCCAGCAACGCCGGGGATCGAGGCTCTGACTGACGTTACCGACGCCGATGGGCAATATAATTTCAATGGATTACCCGCTGGAGATTACAGAGTTCAGGTTAACTTGACCGGAGCGAGTAGCCATACCGGCGCCTCGTTATCGCCCACGCCCACTCAGGTACCTGACCCCGACGCCGCTGGAGACAACAACTCGGACTCAAATGTTGATTCCAGTGCGCCAGGCCATAGTCCAGCAACTAATACCTTTCAAAGTGGTGTGGTTACCTTGAGCGTAGGTGGCGAGTCAACTTCTGAGATAGACTCGATAGGCACGGCTGGTCCTGATCAACCCAATCAATCAGCGAATCAACCCGACGCCAGCGGTAACATGAGTGTCGATATGGGCTTCTTTGCTCCGGTAAGTTTAGGCAGTACCATTTGGAACGACACCAACGCAGATGGTGATCAAGATGCCTCGGAACCCGCAATTCAAGGTGCAACGGTTACTTTATTAAACGGCAATGGCACCGAATATGATAGCGATCCGAATACCGTAGGCGTGCAAACCTTGACCGCGATTACAGACGTTAACGGTCAGTATAATTTTGACGGTCTTATTCCGGGGGATTATCGAGTTCAAGTTAATTTGGCCAGCGTCACGGGTGGGGATGACTATATTCCTACCCCTCTGCAGGTTGCTGATCCCGATGCCGCAGGAGCAAGCTTTAACAGCAACGAAGATTCAAATATAGACGTGGCGTTCGATCCAATCTCAACCGATCAGATTCATACAAGCGGCATAGTTACCTTGTCCGTTGGTGATGAGCCAGTTGGTGAAACTGATCCGATTGATGCTGGCGGGGTCTTGGTTGCGGATCAACCCAATCAAGGTCTTACCCCTGGAGAAGATCCAGATAATGCAGGCAATATGACGGTTGATATGGGCTTTATTCGCCCCGTGAGTTTAGGCAGTACTGTTTGGTTGGATACGGACGGTGATGGCACCCAAGACGGAGGTGAGCCACCGATCGTTGGGGCCACCATCACGTTGCTTAACTCAAATGGCACCGTCTACGATAGTAACCCGGCCACGCCTGCGATTGACGCAGTGACTGATGTCACTGATAGCAATGGTGAGTATAATTTTAATGGTTTGCCAGAAGGCGACTATAGAGTGCAGGTTAACGTAGCAACGGCGAGTAATACTAACGCCTTGTTTTTTGTGCCGACCTTACCGCAAGTTGCGGACCCGGACGCGCCAGGACCGAGCGCGGATAGTAATGCTGATTCAAATATAGACACAGCGTTTGACCCAATCACAACCGATCAAATTCACACTAGTGGAATTGTTTCGTTGACGGTTGGTGGTGAACCCATTACCGAGGCTGACCCCATTGGCGCTGGACTCGTGGATCAACCAAATCAAGGTTTAACCGCGGACAGTCAACCAGACGCTAATGGCAACATGACCGTCGATTTTGGTTTTATGGAGCCAGTCAGCTTGGGTAGTACGGTCTGGTTTGATTCGGACACGGATGGCACCCAAGATGACAATGAACCTCCCATCGCGGGCGCGGTTGTTACCTTGCTTAATGATGACTTAAGTGTCTACGACAGCGACCCTAACACAGTGGGTGTGCAAGCCTTGACGGCGACCACTGATGGCACAGGTCAATATAACTTCAACGGCTTACCCGCAGGCAGCTATGTGGTACAGGTAAGTTTGGCTGGTATTGCTGGAGCGAACTCGATTTCTCCGTCTCCAGTTCAAGTGTCTGACCCTGAAAACAATACGAACAGTGACAGCAACATTGCTACGACTGATCAGAATGGGACACCCACCATCACGTCTGATGATTTGTATCGCAGTGGCATTATCGTGTTGAGCCCAAGAACAGAGCCATCGGCGGAAACTGACCCTGTTGATGGCGTGAATGACAATGGTGCGGTCGCTGACCAGCCTAACCAAGCTGGCTTGTTTGATGGCAGTGGAAACATGACGGTCGATTTTGGTTTCTTTCAACCCGTAAGCCTGGGCTCTACGATTTGGGAAGACATCAATGTCGATGGTATGCAAACAGCAGGAGAACCCGCTATCGTGGGTGCAACAGTCACGTTGTTAGACGCGGCCGGTGTGCCCGTTGCCGGTGTTTCTTCTGTCGTGACTAACGCGGAGGGTGAGTATAATTTTGACGGGCTATTGCCCGGTGATTATCGTGTGAGAGTTGATTTGTCTACGGTAACGGGTGGTGAAGATTTGTTTCCATCACCGATTCAAGAGGCTGATCCAGATGCACCAGGCGCCGCGTCAGAGAACAGCAATGAAGACTCGAATTTGGATTTTGCATTTGACACCACGGGTACGAATGTAACCACTGACCAAGTTCATACTAGTGGCGTGGTAACTCTAACTCCGGGAACCGAGCCGACCGGTGAGACAGACTCAATTGGGACCGCCGGCCCCGATCAGCCAAATCAAGATTTGCTGGGGGTGGATCCCGACGCGGCGGGTAACATGACTGTTGATATGGGGTTTGTACGACCCGTAAGTTTAGGCAGCACAGTCTGGCAAGATGAAAACGCCGACGGAACTCAGGATGATGGTGAACCTACCATTGTTGGAGCAACCGTTACGCTATTGGATTCGGCTGGAGATGAAGTTGATGGCGACCCATACACCGCAGGCGTGCAACCAATTACTACCATCACGGATGCGCAAGGGCAGTACTTTTTCAATGGGTTGCCAGCTGGTGAATATCGAGTTCAAGTTGACCTCTCTACCGTGACTGGAGGAGGGGCACTGATACCTTCGCCAACGCAAGTGGCTGACCCTGATGCCGCTGGTGACGACAATACTGATTCGAATGTTGATATTGCTTTTGACACCAACACAGCAGATCAAATACATACGAGTGGAGTGATTGCTCTCACGGTGGGCGGAGAGCCAACTGGAGAGGTCGATCCCATAGACTTAGTGGATGGAAATGGTGATGTGAGTGATGCACCCGGCCAAACGGCATCCAATCCCGATAATAGCGGTAATATGACTCTTGATATGGGCTTCTATTCGCCTGTGAGCGTTGGCAGCCTGATCTGGGAGGACACCAATGGAGATGGCCTGCAAGACGCAAGCGAACCCCCATTAGCTGGCGCAACCATTGAGTTGTTAGTACAAACAGCGCCGGGTGTGTTTGCGTCGGCCGTCGATGTCGCGAGCGCGGTAGTAGCGAGCGTCACTGTCGGGGCCGATGGCTTGTATGAATTCACCAACCTTCCGCCGGGTGACTATAAGGTGAGAGTGTCACCTCCGACGGGGTACTTTCCGTCGCCAGTGCAAAATACGACGTCTAACAATGACACAGAGAATGACTCTAATATTGCCAGTGAGCCCTCTTCTGGAGTGTTTGACAGTGCCGTATTCTCGGTAACGTCAGGCGGCGAACCTAATGAATCCGGGCCTGATACAAATAGAGGTGATTCTCAAGATGGTGCACCTGGTAGCGCGCAAGATTTGTCGGGCAACATGACAATCGATTTTGGCTTTGTTCCGCCAGCATCATTGGGTAACTATGTCTGGTTGGATCTGGATATGGATGGTGTGCAAGATGCTAATGAAGATGGGATTGCCAATGTAACGGTCAACCTATATCAAGATCAAAATGGTGACGGCGTTATCAATGGTGCTGAAGCGACAACGCCGGTTGCCACCGCGACCACAGGCCCGAATGGTGAGTACATCTTCCCCAATTTGCAGCCAGGAGTGGTGTACCAAACCGGGGTAGACGTTTCAACGCTAACCACGGGGTTAGTGCAAACGTATGACGAGGGCGATGGTGTGGGTGCGACAGACAGTTTATCTGCGCCAATCACGTTGGATCCGAATGAGTTTCATGAGACGGCTGACTTTGGTTATGCCCCAGCGACTGGCGTAGGTGCCGTCGGTGATACAATTTGGGTAGACGCTGACGATGACGGTCAACAAGATCCAGGCGAGCCGGGAATTGCCGGTGTCACGGTGTCAATTACGCCTCCACCGGACGTGGATTTAGGGTCTGGTTTGGGCGTTCCGATCACAACGGTGACGGATAACAACGGTAAGTATTTATTCCCCAATTTGCCATTGAACGAAACGTACATCGTTGAAGTGGATACCTCCACATTGCCGACCGGATACGTCTCCGGGCCAAGCAATTTGGGAGATCCGGACGTTCGAGATGGCAACAGCACGGACGCCGACGACCAAACCACCGTGGTGATCACAACTCAGAATCCTATCAATTTGGACCTTGATTTTGGTTATCTACCGCCAGCCGATCAAAATAACAGCGTTGGTAACACGCTTTGGATTGACATAGACATGGACGGCAACGGACCTTCTGGCGCTGGTGATGAAAGTGATACGACTGAGCTACCTTTGCCGGGCGTGACGGTATCTCTAGTCGACGTTGCGACTGGAGACGTAATTGCGACGACAATCACTGACGCAAACGGCCAATACTTGTTCACGGGAGTACCGGATGGCAACTACGAAGTACGAGTGACGGATCAGAACAATGTCTTAGCCGGTCTCTCGCAAACCGTAGACAGTGACGACCCTGCGAATCCAGGGTCATTTGTAGCCACCACTCCTAACGTTTCGGTCGTTGATTTAGACAGTGCCAGCACAAGAGCGACTCCGGTAAATAATGTAGATCAAGACTTCGGTTACGTCGATTCGTCATCAAGCACTGGTGATGGAACGATTGGTGACACGATATTCTTTGATTCGAATAATTCCGGGACGTTAGACGATGGTGAAGGTCTGGAAGGCGTTACGGTTCAATTATATGCTCCAGGTCCAGATGGAGTCATTGGCGGCGGAGACGATGTATTAATCGGATCGACTCAAACAGACGAAAACGGAAATTATTTGTTCACCGGTCTGGATACGTCAAATACTGGGCCAAACCCAGGCACCGAATATCAAGTAGTGGTTGATACCAATACACTGCCGAATGGCGGTTCTGGCTGGAGTAATTCGATCGATCCTGACACTGTCGGTACGGGTGATAGTACGAGTATTACCTCTCTAACCACCGCTAATTCAGTTGATCTGAATCAGGATTTTGGCTACGTGGGTAGTGCAGGCAACAGTTTATCAGGAACATTATGGTCGGATGCGAACGGCGATGGAATGTTCACCGAAGCCGGTGTCTTTTCAGGCGTAACGATTGAAGTAAGAGATCAAGATGGGAATGTTATTCAGACTGTAGTGACTGATTCAGACGGAAATTACGCGGTTAATAATCTGCCCGACGGTGTCTTTACGGTTGTGGTGACAGACGACGACAACGTGCTAAACGGTTTTGAGCATACTGATTCACCTAACGGCAGCAGCGACACGATAGATAACACCAGTAAAGACGACACTGGTTATGTTGTTGACCTAGATTCAAGTGGGACTTCGTCAACCCCTGTGGCTGACTCTACCGGTGATTTCGGGTATCAGCCAAGTATTACAAATCCAATATCTTTGGGGTCGTTTAGGGCTGAAAGCTCAGGTGACAACGTCACGTTTGTTTGGCGCACGCAAACCGAGGTGGCAAATTTGGGTTTCTATCTTTACGCTAACCAGAACGGTGAATGGGTCTTGCTTAACCCTGATCTGATACTTGGGCAAGGAGATTCAGTTCAGGTTCAAGAGTATCGTTTCACTGTTGAAACAACCGCCAATATGTTCGCCTTGAGCGATGTGGATCTTACCGGCAAGGAAACGTTGCATGGCCCGTTTGAGGTGGATACAACGCACGGTGTTATTGGAGATAGACAGTCAATAGACTGGAATGCAGAACGTTCGGAGCGAGAAGCCAAAGAACTCAAACGAACCGAGATGAAGATGCGTCAGCAACGCAAGCGATCGCAAAAACGAGTTAAGCAGCTGAAGGGGGAGCCACTTTCGTATGGAAGCGGAACTTCATTCGAGGCAGTGAGTCTAACGGGAGAAGCGGCATGAATAACCACAATTTTTTGAAAACCATTTCTGTTTCCACGAGCCTGATATTGGGGGCGGTTAGCTCTTCGGTGATTGCAGCAGATGATGTCGTTAATTTAGTGACGGTAGCGGAAGGGATTCATGAACTGACGGGTCAAGACTTGAAGCGTTTTGGTATTGACTTAACCGGAACTGACGTCAGTAGCATAGGGCTAATGAATAATGGCCAGCCCGTGCCAATTCAATTAGTGGGTGGCTCAAGTTTTTCTAACAGTTCCAAGATTCGTTTCATAGCGGATGCTGTCAATACTCTCTATACCGATGAGAACGTGTATACCTTGACGCTGAACGGCTCTGCAGAGCGAATTTCGGATGAAGCCACGCCATTAATGACCAGAACGAGCTTTGCCAATAGCTATCTAGCAACGGAGCGATTTGCACCTCAGGCCAAGTATTCGTTTACGTCGCCTAAATCGGACGATCCGTGGTACGCGAAGCGGATTGTTGCCGTGGGTAAGCAGAAAAGTGAACAATTCACCATGATGTTAGAGAACGTAGCGCCCGGTGGTAATGATGGATTATCAGGCGCAAAAATGTCGATGAATGTTTGGGGTGCTAGTGATTTACCTGGGCCACAAAATGATCATCATGTTCAAGTGTCGTTCAATGGCAAGCCGCTCACCAGCGGTCGATTTGACGGCTTACGTTCGAAAACGCTTGAAGCGCCATTGGAAGGGGTTGTGGATGGCGCAAATCGAATTGAACTGACATTGCCAATGGATACAGGGCAAGCCTATGATGCGGTAAATCTTAATTCGATTGAGGTTACTTATCCCAGTCAATTTGTTGCGCAGGACAGTCGCCTTAATTTTGAGTCGCGTCAGGCTAAGTTTCGTATTCAAGAATTAGCCCCAACTGGCACGCTGAACAACCGCCCTACGGTTGATGTGGTTGCGATGCGTAGGGACTCGAATGGAACGGTTAATATCAGCACAGTCTCGGCCAGCTGCAGAGTCACCTGTAAAGCCACCGTTCCGGGGAGTGGCCAGTTAGCTAATTATTATGTGTCGAGTGAGGCGGCTATGCTGAAACCCTCGCTTTCGCCGATGCCACTCGAAAGTGACATTCACAGCGGTAACGCACGGTACTTGATCATCAGCCATCCTGATTTTATCGGCTCTGCGGGAGACTATCAGTTGGAGTCGCTAGCCACCCAACTTCAGAGCGAAATGGGCAGCGTAGATGTGGTTGATGTTGAAAGTATTTACGCGCAGTTCGGGTTTCATCAGTTTGACCCAGAAGCGATACGCAACTACATCAAGTACTCACATCTAAATCGTGGCACCGAATACGTGTTGTTGGTAGGCGGCGATGTGTACGATTATCGTCAATTTGAGAACGAAGATGCGATGAGTTTTATACCCAGTATCTATGCAGCGACGGGCAATAATATTACGTTTGCTCCCGTAGACAGTAAATACGTAGACCTTAATGATAATAATATTCCTGATTTGCCGATTGGCAGGTTGCCTGTTAGAACCAATGCGCAACTCAAAATATTGTTAGATAAGCGAGATGACTTTTTAAACCGTTCGTACACGGGCAAAGCCCTTTTGGTTGCTGATAAATACGACGCTGCACAGCAGTACGATTTTGCAAATGACGCCGACGAAATTCACAGCGAGTATTTGCAAGGCTTTCAAGTAGAAAAGGCGTATGTAGATACGCTCGGGGTGAGCGCCGCTCGCCAGAAGGTCAGAGATCAAATTAACAGTGGGATAACATTGACCGCGTTTTTTGGTCACAGCTCAACGAACCAGTGGAGTTTCGATGGCTTGTTCACAGGGCCTGATGCCGCTGGCTTGAGCAATCAAGATAAGCCAACCGTGGTAACACAATGGGGATGTTGGAATGCCTATTATGTCAGCCCAAATGAAGACAGCATGGGACACCGATTCATGATGGAAGGAGATCGGGGCGCCGTTGCGGTTATGGGAGCCAGTACGTTAACCAACGCTGACTCAGAGCGTAGGTTGGCTCGCATGGTATTCGCTCGTCTTGCAAACGGAGAACGTTTGGGAGATGCTGTTACCAGTGCCAAGCAAGAGTATTCAATTACTCAACCAAATGACTTGGACGTGTTGATGGGTTGGACCGTTCTGGGGTTCCCAGAATTAATACTAAATTGAAAAAAGCAAACGAAAAGATTGGATTGAACTATGGAAACCCCAACCGAAATCGGCGAAGAGAAACAATTTAAGGGCCGGCGAAAACTGTTACTCGGAAGTGCCTCAAGCGTGGCTTTTGTCGCATGGCATAAGCCCATTATTAACGCAGTTGTCACGCCAGCTCATGCCCAGACCTCGGCACCGTTAACTCCGACGGCCGAAGATGTGTGCCCGATGATTGTCACTGGAAACGTGACGACCGGCCCTGTATCGGGAACGACGACACCTCCGGTATGTACGGCGACATTTGATATTTTGAGCTCGGACGCCAGTGCCGATCTCACGATCAGCGCGATTGACCCAGGTACGTTGCCGGCTAACGTGTCGATTGACATACAGGACCTAGGCGTCGCAAACACGACTACAGGGCCGCGTGTTGTTTGGCGTGGTCCAGCTTCTGATGCGCCGTTCTGTACGGATTTGATGCCGACGGACGAGGTCACATTCACCGTCACCGCAACGTGTGCAGCGGCAACCGCGGGAGATTCATTTACTCAGACCTTCACGCTGACTTCCATTATCACGCCTTAGTCAAGGTGTAAACTCAGGGTGTAAAACTTTATAAAACCCAATTTGGGATTGCTGCTATTTTCATGTAAATAGTTTATAAGAATTGGAAAACCCTAATTGCTCGTTCTTGGTAGTCAATTGGTAAAAGGGTCTAATTGAGAAAGTAAAGCTGGGTGATGGTTTGCGTTGATGCGGCCCGTCGGCAGTCTGGTCAAGCAGGAATATGAAAAGATGAGAGTAGGTTAAAATAATGACTTTTAGACGCAGTGTGGGTTGCCAATTAATGATTCTATCTAAACGTTTGTTGCTCATCTTGGTACTAACGAGTGCCCATGCTTTTTTACCAGCATGGGGAATCGAAGTTCAGTTAGCGGATGGCAGCATTGCTGCAAAGCCTGTTTATCATGGAGACTATTATTTTTCGCCTACTGGTGAGCAAGTAAAAGTCTATCGTAAAGAGGGCGTATTTGCATTGCCGTTTGATGCTGCCGAAGTTTCTGGTGCGTCTGATCTAGCGAAAAGAGCTAAGCAATCTGGTATTCAATCAAGCGAAGTCACGAAGCACAATTTACCTGGCGCGAAAGTTCTCAAAGTTAAGACGACTAGGGCGAAGGTAGCTGGTAGCGAAGACTTTATCAGTTCTAGGCTGAAGGCTCAGAATCCTCAAATGTTACCTGTTTTCACCAGTGAACGTGGCTTGGGTGATTTGCTGTTGCTTTCAAAAGTCACCATCAGCTTTGATGTGGCATTTGATCTTGAAGACAGTATTCGAATCTTAACAGAGCAACACGCACTTCAGATGGAACGACGTTTGTCCTTGTCTGGTCAGGTATACAGTTTTACGACGCCTAATTACTCAAGTCCCTCAGACTTGTTTTCGCTTGTGCGTCGATTAGCTAAACAGGCTGGCGTGAATTGGGTCGAGCCACAATTTTTCATGCAGGCGAATAAGTCTGCATTTTCCCCGAGTGATGAGTTTTACCAACAGCAATGGAATTTACAGAACCGAGGGTATCGAGGGTCTCGGTGCGACGCTGATTGCGATGCTGTAAATGCTTGGCGCATAGACAGCGGCGCTGGAGCGGCAACCGGTGCTGGCACCGTAATAGCCATCATTGATGACGGCGTTCAGCTTGATCATCCAGACTTAAATATCGAGCCTGGCGGTAAAGACTTTGTTGATGATACTTCCACCGTTTGTGGCGATGATGGGAATGCTGGCCCAGATAATAACGCAAGCCCAAGTCCAGTCGTTGGATGTGTCGTAGCGGGTGATAGTATCGATGCCGATAACCATGGCACAGCCGTGGCTGGAGTTGCCGCGGCTAAGCAAGGGAACGGCGGAGTCGTAGGCGCGGCGTTTAGTGCGTCTGTGTTGCCCATTCGCGCAATTTCTGAATACGAAGTCGCCAGTGTCAGCTCTTCAGCGCTTTGCAATAGGTTGGCCGAAGCCGTCGAGTACGCAGCGCAGCGAGCGGATGTGATAAACCTCAGCTGGAACTTGCCTGTGGGGTGCTCGGCCTTATCACAAGCCATTGAGAGAACAACCAATGGGTCGGTTACCGTAGGGACTGGTTCTCGCCGTGCGCTGGGGTCGCCAGTGGTTGTCTCAAGCGGAAATAATGCGTCTGGATGGGTAAAGGTCACGGCTGAAGTGGAAAGTGGCGAACATGCCTATGAATGGAGGTACTTAAGAAGTGATACGCCATCCACTGATATTGCGGGAATAGATGAAACAGTTTGGCTTGACGACATTACCTGGAGCGACGGAACGGTAGAAAACTTTGAGTCGTTAAATACCTTGGATGGGGTAAGTGGCTTTAGCACTGACTGGGTTCTTAATAGCTGTAATGCCGAGTGCACGTTCAATTTTGGTGATGAACCGGTTTGGGGAATAAACACCAATAGTCTAGTCAATTATGCTCATTCAGGAAGTAAGGCGGCTAGTTTAAATATCGAGAATTCAGATTGCGGAAATAGCTATCTGCACACAATAAAAGAGGGCCCTGAAGGTGAAGTTAGCTTTTGGGTTTGGGTCTCGGCGGACACGCAAGAAAGTTTCGATAGATTTGAATTTTTGGTCGATGGACAAGAAGTGGTGAGCTACGGTGATTTAGCCGCTTTTGGTTTCGTCGATAACCCCGTGGGTTACCCCGCGAATCTAAGCAATGCCGTCACCTCTTCTGAGCAAGGCGTCATTGCCGTGGGCGCCAGTACCAGTGGCGACTTATCTGGAGAGACGGGGGTTCTTCGAAGCGCTGAGGCTCGAGTTGCCTACAGTCAGTACGGCCCAACATTAGACATAGTGGCTCCTTCAAGCGATCAGCATTTGGGTGTTACAACAACCGACAGAATATCCAGTAGCGGGTCAGACTCATTAGGCTATAACACAGGCAGCACCGATGACGATATTAGCTCAAATCGTGCGTATACGGAAAACTTTGGTGGCACATCTGCGTCGGCCGCGTTAGTGTCTGGCGTCGCCGCGGCGATGATCGCTAAAAACCCATCATTAAGTGCGCAAAGAGTTAAAGAAATTTTGAAAGAGACGGCCGATAAGATTGGGACGGACTCTTTTGTCGCGGCGACCCCCAGTACACGCAATGATCAAGTTGGCAGCGGGCGGTTAAATATGTATAACGCGGTCAGGGTGGCTTCTGGTACTACTGCCAGTACCGTCAGTTCAGAATGCGCCGCCCAGCCATTTGATTATCAAGTAGCGGATGATCGTATTTTGTCTCGATTTCAGCCCCAGGCCTTGGCAGGACAATGCCCTGCTTTGGGAACGATTCCTGAGCGACCAGAGGATGAAGATTGCAGTTTTATCGTTATAAAAACAAAGAACGGCAGAGGGGCGGTTCTTTGTTTTTAATGGCTTTACGTCTATTTAACCAAGGTTTTTAAGGTTAATCAGAAATAGCGAAAGGCGTTATGCTTCGATCTTTGTGACGCCCTCACTGCCGCCAAGCAGTAATACGTCAGCTCCACGTTGCGCGAATAAGCCGTTGGTAACGACGCCAGCAATTTGGTTGATTTTTGCTTCAAGCTGAACAGGGTTTTCAATACTCATGTCGTGCACGTCAATAATCAGGTTCCCATTATCCGTCGTGACGTTGTCTCTTAAGATAGGGTTGCCTCCTAATTTTACCAACTGACGTGCTACGTAAGACTTTGCCATTGGGATAACTTCTATCGGTAACGGAAAGCTACCTAGGACGTTAACCAGTTTCGAATCATCGGCAATACAAATGAACTTATCGCTGGCTGCAGCCACGATCTTTTCACGTGTCAATGCTGCGCCACCGCCCTTTATTAAATGCAAGTGCTTGGTGGACTCGTCTGCACCATCGACATAAATAGGTAGACCGCCAACTTGATCGAGTTCCATGACTTTGATCCCATGGTTTCTCAAGCGCTCTGCGGATGCTTCTGAGCTCGCGACGGCACCGTCTATTTGACCTTTGATTTTGGCCAATTCATCGATAAATAGGTTGGCCGTGGAGCCGGTTCCGACACCGATGACCCAATCCCATTCAATATATTCAATGGCGGCTTCTGCCACGAGTTGTTTGGCTTGTTCTGGTGTCATGATCGGGTCTCTCTATGCTTTTTCGTAGGTAACGTAATCGAACATCGGATTATTGTCCGTGTTCTTGATTCGAGATATTTCTTTGAAGTCTAACTTGGAAAAATTTGGAAAAAATGTATCAGCAATGGGTGCATCAAATACTTCTGTAATTTCAAGGCTGGTGGCGTAGGCCAAAAACAGTTTGTAAATTTGTCCGCCGCCAATGACAAAGGCTTTGCCTGTGTCCTGTTCTTTGGCGACCTCTAAGGCAATGTTGAGGTCTTTGCTAACGGTCACGCCATCAGCCTGCCAATCAGGGTTTTCAGTTAATACGATATTCAGTCTACCCGGCAAAGCTCTGCCAATGGAGTCAAAGGTCTTACGGCCCATAATGATAGGCGAGCCCATGGTCAACTCTTTGAAACGTGGTAAATCTCCAGGCAAGTGCCACAGCAATTCATTATTGTGGCCCATTTCACCATTTTCACCGATGGCGGCGACTAAGATAATTTCCATTAGACTGTCTCGTAATCAATAGTGTCGATTGCTGCGTTAAACAGCGACTGGTGCTTTTATTGCGGATTCTGGTTGGTAATTCAAGAGCTCAAAGTCTTCAAATGTGAAGTCAAAAAGACTCTTAACATTGGGGTTAATGCTCATGGTAGGAAGCGACTTAGGCGCTCGAGAGAGCTGTTCTAAAACCTGGTTTTCATGATTGTTGTAAATGTGTACGTCGCCGTAGGTGTGAACGAAATCGCCAAGCTCCAGGTCACAGACTTGAGCTACCATCATAGTCAGAAGAGCGTAACTGGCAATATTAAACGGCACGCCTAAAAATAGGTCGGCGCTGCGTTGGTAGAGTTGGCAGCTCAATTTATTGTCGTGCGAAACGTAAAATTGAAACAAGGTATGGCAGGGTGGCAATCCTGCTTTTGCCATCTCTTCTATTTCGGCCGGGTTCCAGGCCGACACAATAAGCCGTCGAGAGGTGGGGTTTTGTTTGATCTCGTTGATAACCCAATCGAGTTGATCGATGCCCGAGAAATTTCTCCACTGTTTGCCATACACCGGCCCCAATTCACCCCATTTGGCGGCAAAGTCTTGATCTTTTTGAATGCGAATTACAAATGCGTCCAAGCGCTCTTCCCATTCACACGAGTGTTTTTCTAGGTTGCCTAAATCTTGGGCATTCAAATAATTTTGAAATGGCCATTCATTCCAAATTCCCACATTATTGTCTACTAGGTATTTTATGTTGGTGTCACCACGGACAAACCACAGCAGTTCGTGAATGATGCCACGTAAAAATACTTTTTTTGTGGTGAGCAGCGGAAACCCTTCACTCAGATTGCAACGCAGTTGGCGTCCAAAAACACTGCGTGTACCCGTGCCCGTTCGGTCGTCTTTGCCAACGCCGTTGTCGTAAACATCTTGCAAAAGGTCTAGGTATGCTTTCATGGTGGTCGCTTGTCTCTATTCTTGGGCTTCGCGCGCAACAGCGCGGTGACCTATATCATCGCGCAAATACATATTATTCCAAGAGATTACTTTCGCCGATTCATAGGCCAACTCTTGTGCTTCAGTTACCGTATTACCTAACGCAGTCACGCACAAAACACGACCGCCTGATGTGGTCACTTGATCATCTTTGAGTGCGGTGCCGGCATGAAAGGTCTTGCATGAGTCAGTGTCACATTGATCCAATCCGGAAATGACATCGCCCTTTGAATAACTGTCAGGGTATCCGCCTGCCGCCAAAACCACACCCAATGCTGCTCTCTCATCCCATTCGGCTGACGTAGAGTCCAATTTTTTATTGATTGCCGCTAGGCAAAGTGCCGCCAAATCTGATTTCAAACGCATCATGATCGGCTGCGTCTCAGGGTCACCGAAACGGCAGTTATATTCGATTACTTTGGGCTCTCCGCTTGGGCTAATCATAAGGCCAGCGTATAAAAAGCCAGTATATGGATGTCCTTCGGATTGCATACCTTTGACGGTGGGCATGATGACTTCTAGCATGATCTTCTCATGCATTTCCGGCGTCACCACTGGTGCGGGAGAATAGGCACCCATGCCTCCAGTATTTGGTCCTAAGTCGCCATTATCCCTGGCTTTATGATCTTGGGATGTGGCCATCGGAAGCACATTTTCACCATCCACCATGCAGATAAAGCTGGCTTCTTCGCCCGCTAAGAATTCCTCGACTACGATGCGCGCTCCGGCGTCACCGAATTTATTGTCGATCAGCATGTCTCGAGCCGCATCGGTTGCTTGCTCTAAGGTCATTGCGACGATGACGCCTTTGCCTGCTGCGAGTCCGTCGGCCTTGATTACGATTGGAGCACCTTGTTCGGTAATGTAGTCGCAAGCCTCATCAGCATTTGTGAATACTTTATAAGCGGCAGTGGGTATATCGTATTTTGCTAAAAAGTCCTTAGTGAATGATTTAGAACCTTCTAACTGGGCCGCACCGGCAGTGGGGCCAAAGCAGTTGAGGTTTGCCTCCGAAAAGGCATCAACGACTCCATTTACTAAGGGTACTTCAGGGCCGACTATCGTCAGCTCAATTTGCTTGCTTTGAGCAAAAGCAACCAAAGACGCAGTATCCTCTACACCGATACTTACGTTCTCTAACTTGTTTTCTATGGCTGTTCCCGCATTTCCTGGCGCCACATACACAGTCGAAATTGAGTCTGCTTGGGCAACTTTCCAAGCTAAAGCGTGCTCTCGGCCACCGCTGCCAATAATTAGTACTTTCATGCAGGTAAAATAGTAGGCTAACGCCTATCTGAAGGATTAGAATGCCGCGATTTTACATGCTGAGGGTCTAAAAGTCTTGATGTAAAGATTAGAATGTAGGGAGCTTGAATGGCGTAATTTCTATGCAGCCATCCAAGCTTCTCGAGTTTGCAGTGGATTAATTTTGTTTTTCTTCTTCTGCTTCTTTTAAACTCTCTTCTAGTCCTTTCGAAAATTCGTCCATGCCTTTTAAGAACTCCCCCAGTTCTTTCCCGGCTTCTTCAGGGCTCATATTTTCGAGGTCTTCGAGTTTCTCCAGGCTTTTCTCAAATCGACCCTGCTCTACGGCGTGTTCGATTGAGCTTCCTAATGTCGCTAGCTTGCTTTCATAATAACGAGCTTTTCTTTCGGTGCTGATATTACTTAGGACCGACAGCGCGGCTAGTATGCCAAAGACGATTTTTGCAGTCTGTTCTTTTATGGCGTGGACTTCAATGCTCGCTGTGTAGAGTAAAAATGCACTCCATAAGGTTTGCACTATTCCGCCTAAGTATGGAATCACCGAAATAACAGCAATAATCGGTGCAATCGCAAACGTGTAGGCGACACATCTATAAGCCGTTTCGTAAGACTGCTGCGACCCCATTAATTTCCAAATTACAAATACGACTGCCGCGCCGATAAAGCTGACTATCACGGCGCCGATGGGCGCAAAAATGAGGATGCCGAAACTAACGCCAGCTCCCATCATGGGGCTGTATTTAAGCAAACCGATAAAACTCAATACTAAGCCAACTATCGCCATTACCACGGCGATGCTGATTACAAACAGTAGGGGGTTGGTGTAACCACCCGTTTTTGGCATGTCTCTATAAAATTGCTTAGGCTGAGTAATGATTTTGAGCGCATCGGTTAACACACTATTAATATCAAACGAAGCATTGTTCGATGCATCTGCTTCTTCTGTTTGAGTTTCAGGTGCTTGAGGCACCTCTGGGTTCAATTCTTCTTCATTAGGCTTTTCGCTCATGTCGGTCTCCATCTGGTGTTTACAGTGTTAGCTTGCCTCTATATTAAGCAGGCCCATTGATTTGTGCTATTACCCATAAAGGTGATTTTTTTGAGCGGAGTACGAAAAATCATTCTTTATCAAAGCTGTCTACTACGATGGCTCCCATTGACGCTGGCATCGCGACCACAAACAATCGCTTAATAGCCACCGTTGGATCGGTAAAAAGTGGAAACTTATTTAGGCACATCAAGGTAATTGCAACGACAAGACTGGCCAGCCCATACGCAATTATGATTCGTATAACATAACTGAATACGCGATTTTCAATGTTGCCCTGGAATACACTTTGATACGTATAGAGCGACAGGAATACTACAGACACGCAAATGAGAGCGATCAGGTTGGGTAATGCCAGTGTTTCGCCTAAGCGCCAAGCTTCTTCCGAGAATGAGATTGGAACAGCCAAGGTAAATGCGCCAATCATTACCTGACTCGCGTCTTCTGAGTTAAAACTGATGTCAGCCATTATTTTTAGAAAGTTTAGAGGTTGTTATTGAGTACGTAAGAGATGTCCTTCTCATTTACGTTGCTAAAAATACTCAATGGCACAGTTGTTAACTGTGTCATACATAAAAAACTGTTAATCTCTATCGCCAATGCATTGTGTCAGAAATCCGCAAGTTACGCATTGCAATCATAAACGGATTGCGAAGTAAGGCTTGACGATAGTTGATTTCAAATAGGATGAGTTAAATGACATCACTTACCATACTGGGTTTAATTGGGTTTATTGGTTTTCTGTGCCAATGGTTTTCTTCAAAAGTGAAGCTCCCAGCCATACTATTTTTACTTTTGTCTGGCGTGCTACTTGGGCCGGTCTTTTCTGTATTTGATCCAAACGAATTGTTTGGCGACCTGTTGTTTCCGTTTATTTCCTTGTCTGTGGCGGTCATATTATTTGAAGGTGCGTTGACACTAAAGCGCAATGAGCTAAAAGAAATAGGTCAACCTGTTCGCAGAATGGTGAGCGTGGGCGTGGTAGTGAATGCCGGTATTATGACGGTGGCCGCTCATTATCTGATAGGCATGAGCTGGTCATTGTCCGCTCTTTTCGGAGCGCTAATGGTCGTAACTGGGCCGACCGTTATTATGCCGATGCTTAAGACGGTAAGACCGACTCCCAAGATTGCTGATGTGCTTCGATGGGAGGGCATTGTCATTGATCCGATTGGCGCGCTAATTGCGGTTTTGGTCTTTGAGTGGATTGCCGTGCAAAACGCGGCGGCTGAGGTCAGTGAGATATTCACCGTTTTCGCGGGCACTGTAGCGATAGGCTTTTTAATTGGTGTGGCAGCGGGCTACGCGTTTGGCTTGATGCTTCGTCATCACCTTATTCCAGAAAAACTTCACAACTTCGCGTCTTTGGCCGCGGTGTGTTTTGTGTTCGCGATTTCGGACGATTTGATGCACGAGTCAGGCTTGTTGGCGGTAACGGTTATGGGCATGTTATTGGCTAATATGAAGGACGTACACATTGAATCTATATTGGAATTTAAAGAAGATTTGACGGTGGTTTTTGTGTCGGCGTTGTTCATCGTTTTGGCCGCGCGGTTGGACTTTGAGGCCTTTGCGGCTCTTGGCTGGGGGGCTTTGGTTTTATTGCTGGTCATGCAGTTTATTGCTCGACCGTTGAAGGTCGCTGCCAGTTTTCGCGGCTCCGATTTTACGTGGAAAGAACAGGCGATGATTTCTTGGATTGGTCCAAGAGGTATTGTTGCGGCTGCGGTGTCTTCAGTATTTGCATTGCGTTTGACCGAGCTGGGCGTGGATGGGGCAGACAAGCTTGTCCCGCTGGCGTTTTCAATAATCATTGGGACCGTCGTTCTGCAAAGCCTGACGGCAAGACCGATGGCAAAAGCGTTGGGTGTGGCGATGCCTGCTACGCAGGGCGTGCTAATCATTGGCGCTAATCCATTCTCCATCGCGCTAGCTGAGTCGTTGGCCAAGCAGGATGTACACACCATCTTGTGTGACACAAACTGGGAAAACCTTAAGCAAGCCCGCAGTGTAGGGCTCAACACATACTACGGAAACCCTAGCTCTGAACACGCACATATGCATTTAAATATATCTCCATATGGGATGATGCTAGGGCTCTCTAGTCATTTTGAATACAACGTGACTCAGGCTAATAGTTTCAGAGATGAGTTTGGAGCCCGAAACGTGTATACATTGGCACCTAATCAGTCTTCCACCCGATTTCATAAGCACGTTGCCAGCCCACATAAAAGCGGAAGGATTCTGTTTTCTGAAGAAATCTCGTACTCGATAATTCGTAAGAAAGTAGCACAAGGCTGCTCGGTAAAAGTGACAGAGTTAAGCGATGAGTTCGGATTAGAGGACTGGTTAGAAAGTAACCCAACGGCTTTGATGCTCTTGGTATTGAAGCCAAGTGGCGACATTGTGTTTAATACGATTGACGATGAACTGCACGCTGAACCAGGCGTTAAAATAATTTATTTAAGTGAGTCGAAAGATAAGCCTTAATTATTAAGAGACAGCGACGTTTAGCAAAGCATCCAATGATAAAATAGAAGCTCACATGAACGTAGCTGTTTAGTTTGTTTTTCTTAACATAAGTAGCAAGCTAAGAGCAAGCCAATAGCAAGCCAAGAAGTAGGTTAAAAATGCCCCACTGTGTCATAGAGTGCTCTGCTGATTTAGCAGATATCGTCAGTTTCGAAACGTTGGTTAAAGAAGTCCACGATGTGACCGAATCGTCTGGGTTGTTCTCGACTGGCGACGTTAAAGCCAGGTTGGTGCTTTCGGATGATTATTGGGTCGGTGGTCGCCGCGAACATTTCGTGCATATCATATGCCACATACTGTCAGGACGAACGGTCCTACAACGTAAGCAGTTAGCCGATTCGATAGTAGTAACCCTTTGTGGACTCCTGCCATCGGTTGAAATGCTGTCCGTGGATGTAAGAGAGATTGACAAAAACACGTACAGCAACAAGAAAGGCCTTCGGTGAGCTGATGCCTAACGGCAATTGTGCCGCTAATCAGACTGCTTATAACAAGTTATATAATACATTGTGCTAAATAACGTTTTTAATAGAACCTTGGTCGTCTATGTCTGCTGGTTGCTTATGGGCAGCTGGCCAGTGTTAATAAGCGCAGCGACCGAACAAGAGGATAACCAAGCCACCCTAACTGTAGAGTTTGAAGGTGTAGAAGGAGAGGTGTTGGAGAACATCAGGCGACATGTACGATTAGTTAATCGTTTGCAGTCCCGAACACCATTTAGAGCAAATGAGCTTAGCCGTTTAAAAGGTCGAGTAAAGGATGAAGTGCTTCAAGCCGTTGAACCGTTTGGTTTCTATAACACGATTGTAACTAAGGTCTCTGGCAATGTCGGCGAGAGGTCCGATGTCAGCACTGAAGATAAATTGGTTTATCGGATTGACTTGAATGAGCCTGTCTTAGTTCGTCGAGTTGATTTGCAGCTTATTGGTGCCACACAAGCCGAGCAAATGTTTACTGAATGGCGCAATGATTACCCCCTAAGAAAAGGTGGCAGTCTTCTTCATTTAGCGTATGAAGCCGCAAAACGAAATTTGCAGGCCTTGGCTTTGCGGCAAGGCTATTTTGATGCGAGGTATGTCAAGAGCGAAATTGAGATAGATGAAACGCGCTCGTTTGCCGATATTACAATGCACTTTGATGCGGGAAAACGGTACGTCGTTAGTGGGTATGAAGTTCAATGGATGAGCAATGAGCTATCCAAGAAGACCAATCTCGCTGATGACACAAAGGGGGAGAATACAAGTACGTCGAAACCGCTCATCGATGAGGACCTCTTGGCTGTGCTCATCTCCGTTAAACCGGACGAAGCCTATGACATTGATACCCTGGCAAAGACTCAAAAGGCGCTCGCTGCGACCCCCTATTTTTCTGTTGTGGATGTTCAGCCTGGCGAGCTTGATCAGGCGACGTCTACGGTTCCGGTCGTCATTAAGCTAACGCCAACTAAAAAGCAATCTTACAGTTTTGAAATTGGCGTGGGTACCGACACCGGTGTGAGAGGCGGAGTCGGGTATGAAAACCGTCGTATTAATTCACGAGGGCATAACCTGAACGTTCGATTAGGTGGTTCGCAAATAGAAAAGTCAGCTAATTTAAATTACCGAATTCCCTTAACTCGAAAAGCCACTGACAGTTTAGATTTTTATGCCACCTTGGAAGAAAGCGATGATTTTCGAGATTTTGAAAAGTCTTCGATCGGAAGTCAGCTTTTATTAGACTGGCGAGGAGCTCAATTGAATTTTGGTCTGCAAGCGAGTCGTGAGCGCTCCTTTTCGTTGAATGACGAGCTAATGAACGAAGAACTGGTGACTGACTTGCTCATGCCCAGCATTGGGTGGCAGAAAACAAGCGTTGATGATCTTTATTTTCCAAACAAGGGTTGGGAAGCCTCATTGTCGGCGCGTGCAGGGAGTGAGAGCTTCGGGTCTGACATAGATCTGGCTCAAGCGATATTTTCCGCTAATGTGCTGTATCCGTTTATGGAAGGAAGGCTCAAATTTCGCTTCAAGCTTGCGGGAAGTCTGATTGACGATCCAAAACGACTGCCCGAATCATTAGGGTTTTTAACGGGGGGCGATGAAAGTGTGCGCGGCTATTCCTTTGAAAGCATTGGAGTAATGCGTAATGGCGAAATTACGGTCGCTAAGAACGAAATTGTTGGCAGTATAGAATATCAACACCCTCTTAAGAACGAATTGGCTTTGGCAACATTCTTTGACGCTGGAGACGCCTTTAACACCAGCCCCGATTACAAACGTGGTGCAGGTATAGGTTTGCGTTGGAGGCTGCCATTCGGTGCGTTGCGCTTGGATTTAGCGACTGCGTTGGATATTGATGGCGACCCTTGGCGGTTGCATTTTGGTTTTGGCACGCATTTATGAGCCGAGTTCGTAAAATTCTGAAGTGGGGTCTAGCCGTCAGCCTCATTCTCTCGATCTCGGTAATATTGTTGTTGAAAACACAATTTGGTTTGACAACCCTGGTACGTTTTTTGCCAGCCGATGTTGTGATTGAAAAGGCGAGGGGAACAGCGACGGATTTTAGCGCGCAGAAAATCGGTTACACGGTATCTGGGACCGCCCTGAGTATGGGGCCGGTTAAGCTTAAATGGCGAGCGTTTGATCTAATTCGAGGTAGGCTCCACGTTGAAAATGCCGTGATTAATGATCTATCAGTGAACCTGGCGGTTGCGACGGACAACGATGACACGTTGTATCAGCCATGGACCGGAGTTGAGCTTCCGATCGACGTCTTGATCGGCCGTGCTAAGGTTAATGGCTTGCGTGTTACGCAGGATAACAAAGAATTGTTTTCCGCGGATAGCTTTTCCGCTTCCTTATCCGCCATTGACAGTATTGTTGAGCTGCGTGACTTAGAACTGGTGCAGGGAGAAAATACAGCGTCTTTTAAGGCGAAGGTCGATCTTGAAAATATCACTGGCGGTGAGGTCAACATCAGCAATGCGGTAAATTGGACTGTTGATGGCAACACGACGTCGTTTTCTGGGTCATTGGATGGCAATTGGAGTGAACTGCATTTATCTCAGAATTTAAAAAGTCCTTTCGCCGCTCAACTGAATGCGTCATTTAGACAGGTTCTGACTGATAAAGTAAGTTTTGAAGTGTTTTTGAAAGGCGTTGATAAAGTCGGGCAGGGTATCGCTCCGGATTTTATTGATCACTCCGTAACGCTAAAATCGGGAATGATGGAGTTCAGTGGAGTCGTGTCACCCGGCCTAGGTTTGGAGGGCGCGAATATCATCATTGGCGGAGATGGGGAAATTGAAATTGTCGATCATGGTCTTTGGGCCGCGGATATTACTGCCAAGTTTGATGGCAGAGACCTCTCTATTGAAAAGCTAGACCTTCAGAGTAGCGACGGGCTAGGGCATCTAAACATCGATGGCACGATTGAAGAGATGATGGACTTTGTGAAGTTATCTGGCGGCGAAGCGTCATTAATGGGCCAATGGCAGAACATTTCAGTGATGCTTCCCAGTTTGTCTGGCGCTATAAATTCAACTGGCAGCTTTGCGGTGGTCGGGCCAAGTTCAGAAGTAAGAATTACCTTGGAGTCATCTGGCTCAGCCTTAGGTGTAACTAACCGAATATCAGGGGATTTTATCGCGGCTGAGTCATTCGTGAATGTAAATAAATTATCGTTGATCACGCCACAGACCGTGATCGGTGCATCGGGTGTGCTAGCTCAATCCTCAGACTTGATATGGACCATTGATTCAAAAAACATAGGGGAGTTTTTGCCATCAGCAAGCGGAGAGTTAGTTCTTACCGGCAGTCTCCAAGGGCCATTGAGTCGTCCCGATATAGAACTTAACGGCAGCACAGCCGCCTTGCAATACGACAATATTCTACTCAAGGGTTTCTCTGTTGATGCTGGGCTATCGGCCAGTAATCTAGAGGCTCCTCTCAATGTTGACTTGGAGTTGGGCGAACTGTCAGTTGATGGCCAACCAATGGTTGCCGATGTGGCGATGCAAGTTAATGGAACGATGAGTGATCATCGGTCAAAGTTAAATGCGATTTTAGCGAACTCTTCTCCTCTCATGCTCGAGTTTAAAGGACAGGTCGGGCAAGCGTCTGCGTCGTCTGACTATCACTGGTCTGGAGACGTTTCTACATTGGACCTTGATGACACCATCGCTGGCGACTGGTCACTGAGAGACAGTGCGTCCGTGAGTTACAAAAATGGGCTGTATCGTCTTTCGCCAACCTGCATGGTGAGTCATCAACAATCTGTTTGTGTTGAAGGGCACAAAGACATAGCGGGTCAAAGGCTGAAGGGCAGAGTGCGTTCGTTACAACTGGCCATGCTTAATACTTTGATCCAGTCTTCTGACGTAACCCTTGACGGTGCGTTAGATGGTGAATTTGAGTATCAGTATGATGGTAAAACCAAGGGCCCATCAGTGACAGCAAGGCTGAACGCCGAGCAGGGCACGATAAATTGGCTGGAAATTGAAGAAGAGTCTAGCGTGCCCAAGTTCATTGACTTCAATGACTTCACCATGACTCTAAATCAAGCAGCGACCTTGTCTTTCCTTTCGAACATGGAGCTTGATCAAGCGGGCCGCTTCAGTCTGGATGTTTCTGTGGGTGCGCCTTACGGGTCTACGGAATTTGATACCGCAACACTGGCTGGAACCAGTTTTTTGATGATCGACGACTTAGATGCGCTGCCTCCCAGCTTTTTTGGTGGAGTAGAGCTCAATGGCAAGCTTGATTCGCGAGCATCTTTGTCAGGGACGCCCACTAAACCGGCCATAAGTCTAAATGGTGGTTTAACTGACGCTAGATTCGAAATACCTGAGTTGGGAGTTGTTCTAGATCAGATTACGTTAAATGCCACAACTAATAGCCGCTCGCAAATAGAGTTGCAAGGAACTACTCGACTCGGAGACGGTGAGTTGATTCTTGACGGAATTTTGGACTTGAGTGATTTTGCTAAACCATCCTTTTCGGTAGACGCAACGGGGAATAACCTCTCCTTAGCTCAAACTAACGAATTGACGGTGGTGGGCGATGTTAAGTTAAATGCCAAAATTAACAGTGCATTAGCTAAGGTTCGTGGTGGGATACATATCGATCGCGCAGACATCGATCTTAAGCTGCCTGAGACCGCGGTATTGGCGTCCAACGATGTCGTGCTAAAGGGCGCAGAGTTTGACCGTACACAGATGATGCAGGATATTGATATAACGATAGATCTAGGCGAGAACACTCACATCCAAGCGCAGGGTTTAGATGCCATGCTCATTGGTAGCCTACGTGCGTATCAATCCCCTCAGAGTATCTTAAGAGGGGATGGCCGAATCGACATTAAAAACGGTCGATATCAAGCCTATGGTCAGAAATTAGATATTGACGAAGGGCGTCTTGTATTCAATGGAGGGAGTATTGATGATCCTGGATTGCAATTCAGGGCGCAAAAAACCGTTGAGGAAATTACAGCAGGTGTTCAAGTAAGTGGCCGAGCCAGCGCGCCCTCGCTTAATTTGTATTCCACGCCGTCCATGTCCGACCAAGATGTTCTGTCGGTATTGATTTTTGGAAAATCAATTAGCGCGCTAGGATCAAAAGACGGCCTGGTCTTGTTGCAAATAGCGAATTCTCTAAGAGGCGATGGGCGCAGTACCATTACTCAATTGACTCAGGATCTACAGAGCCGATTAGGCCTGACTGACTTGCAACTAAACTTGGTGGGAAGCACGCCTAATATTCAAGCCGGAAAACAACTGTCCTCAAGATTTTACGTAGGCTATGGGTATGGTTTGCTTGATGCGGCCCAATCGTTAATGTTGCGATACACATTAAGCCGGGCATGGTCGATTAAGGCCGACTTAGGAACGGATAGCGGAGCGGACCTACGTTATCAAATTGAGCGATAGTGAATCGTCGCCTTTTATAACCATTTCTTCCATAAAAATATCAGGCACAGTCCAAGTGCGGCACAGGTCATGATAATGGTGGCGATTAGAAAGCCATTGGGATTGTTGGTGCCAGGTAGGCCGCCTACATTCATTCCCAGTAAGCCTGTCACAAACGTCAGAGGTAGAAATACGGCGGCCACTACAGACAATACATACATGCGGGTATTTTGCTGTTGTGCTAATTGGCTTAGAAATGCTTCTTGCAACACAATAGCTCTTTCTCGTGCTAGGTCGAGATCTTCTAGGTAACGAGAGATACGATCAGACTCCTCTCGCAAGCGTTGTTTGTCACGGCTGCTTAAAATGTCCGAATCGACGTGGTTCAATCGATCTAGGGCATCTCGTTGAGGTGCTAGAAATCGACGAACTGACGCTATTTGTCTACGCAATGTGCCGAGTGTCGCTCTCAATTGACTGGGCTCTGAAGATTCAAGGCCGTCCTCAGCGGTACTCATATCATCTTCTATGCTATTGACGAAGTCTCCGATTCTGTCGGCAAGCTGGTTGACAAGGCGTGTCAGAAACTCCCCCGACGTCAGTGGTGGTTCACCCGCTTCAATGCTTTTAACAATATCGTTCACGGCTAACATTGCTCTGTTTCTAGTACTTAAAACACGGTTTCTCTCAATCCACAATCGGATTGAGACCATATCCTCAGGGTCGTTCCCGGGGTTGTTATTAACCCCCCGTAACACCACGAGTAGTCCGTTTTTGGTGGTAAACGATCGAGGTCTTGTTTCTTCGGCGGTTAAAGACTCGAATATCACGGTATCAATATTAGAGGATTCCTGCAGCCAAGTTATGGCGCCGGGCAAGCCTAAGTTTATATGCTGCCAAAGTAGTGAGTCAGGCTCGGGTTTTTCGATCGCAGCAGGAGAGTCAAAACTCTTGTCTTGGTTTATTTTATAGTGGTGAATAAAGATGGGGGCTTCGCTCATGATTTTGTCTCGACAGAGTGATGGAGTGTGGGAGTCTCACTCTCTTTGTCGGAGTTTTTTCAGACTCGAATATCAGTGATGCTCGCCTAACTTCACGGTACAAAAGTTGACGCTTTATCTTGGGTTGCTAGAGATGGTTCTGCTTATCTTATGACTCTAGTATGTTGATGCCAGTCGACAAATTCTAAGCGAAACGTCGGGTAAATAAGTCGTCGTGGCAAGCCCAACTAATTTTAAACTACGCTTAAAGAAGCATGTAAAAACGGTGTATTCTTGCAGCTGAATCCGTTTTAAGAATTTTGAAGCATGTTGCACATCGTTTTACACAATCCAATGATACCTCCGAACACCGGTAACATCATCCGACTGTCGGCAAATGTGGGGTTTCATTTGCACCTCATCGAACCCTTGGGCTTCGAGTTAGAAGAGAAAGCCCTACGGCGAGCCGGCTTAGACTACCACGATTTAGGTAGAGTAACGCGACACCCCGATTTCTCCGCATTCATGGATAAAGTCCAACCTTCGCGCGCTTTTGCCATCACTACGAAAGGTCAGCAACGATACTCAGATGTGGTCTTTCGCGATGATGATGTGTTGGTCTTTGGTTCTGAAACCAGTGGCTTGCCCGATGACGTTATGGCGTTGTTCCGTCCAGAGGACAGACTGCTGATTCCAATGCAGCCAAATAATCGCAGTCTAAATCTATCTAACTCTGTCTCCATTGTCGTCTATGAAGCTTGGCGTCAACTTGGCTTTGATGGCGCGTGATTAGTTTCAACGCTATCTTAGAACGGAGCAAACTTGTCTTTGTTTTCCGAGGGTTTTGACCAGCGTTCGTTAGGCGTAATCAATTGGCCAGTTTCCGACCGAGACGGTAATTGCATGCGATCACCATACAGCCAGAGTACAAAGTTCGTTCGTTTGCCGCCGGTGATTGGTTGAGCTGCGTGTGCCACGCTGCCTCGATGGAGCATCGCAACTCCGGGTTTGAACGTTAGCCTATTTGCTTTTCCTGAAATTGGGTCGTAGAAATCGACCTCTGACCCCAAATAAGTTTCGTCTGGCAAATTAAGATTGACGTTTAATGTGGCAGCGGATGCGTCGGAATGAAGGCGCAGGGATGTGTCCATATCGGGTTGGTATTGAATTGAAAATCCAAAGGTTTGAGTGTCGAAGCCAATTATTTCAGGAAACAGCAAACGCGCTATAGGGCGCATATATCGGTCATGAAGGTTGCGGTAAAAAGATTGAAAGCTAGGCGCGGCTAAAAAACCTTCTGACCGCTCGTCAAGCATGGCGCCAAATCGATTAAGTGCAATGCCATAGGGAGGCCTCATAGGAATTGCCGCGCTTGCGCAGTTTTCCAAATATTGGCGCAGAGTTGCGAGGTGTTCAGGATCAAAAAACTGACATTGAAAGACTCCTGGTGACACCTCCTCCCACATTTCTTTGACCTTATTCTCATTGCTTGGGTCATCCCAGGATTGTTCAACGGCACTACGGATTTTAGGATCCATCAATATATCGTCGATGTTATTAAGTCTTATGTTCTCGGTCGTTTCCCATTCTCTCCAAGCATTAGCGAGCAACCTGTTATGTTGCTCCCAAAACTCCAGAGCGGACGACGTTCTGTTAAGCATTGCAGCACGGGACGGAAGCTCTAGGGCGCGAGCCTTAGCTAGGTTAGTCGGTAGTAATTGCTTGTTTGAAAAAGAGGCGTTCTTCATTTTACGTTCTCCAGATTTAGGTTGATGGGCTCGTAATGATCAGAACAAGACTCTATTCTATGGCTTATCTTTTATAAATAAGCGCCAAATAGAATCAGAATATAGTTATTTTTTATAATAAGGCTGGCGGCTGTTATTCATTCGATGTTGCATTGCATTGCTCTATTGTCAATTAAATGAATATTCTGATTCTATATTTATCACTATTATCAATATTATCGAATAAGTGTACGGTTCAATCTGAATTAACCATGCTTAACATGAGGAAATGTGAGATGAACTACAAAAATTTTAAAACACTTAATGCTGTTGCAGACAATGGTGTCTTGACGGTGACAATTGACTTTCCGCCAGTCAATGTCCAGGGGCAAGCGATGCTCGAGGATTTGAATTCTCTGGCCATGAGACTTGAGCGTGACCGTGAAACAAAGGTTGTCGTTTTTCAGTCTGCTCACCCGGAAATATGGGTTTGCCACTACGATACTGAGTTATTGAAAGACATGTCCTCTGAAGTGGTTAGTCGAGAGGAAGTGCAGTTGCTGGACCTGCAGTCTGTTTTGGAACGAATCAGCCGGGTTCCTCAAGCGACCATTGCAAAACTCGAAGGGATGGCGCGTGGTGGAGGGCATGAGTTTGCTTTGGCGTGCGATATGCGCTTTGCAGCCCGTGGAAAATATAAGTTCATGCAAATGGAAGTTGGTATGGGCATCCTGCCATGTGGAGGCGGAGCGTCTCGAATGGCACGCCAAGTAGGACTGGGGCGCGCGTTGGAAATTGTGCTGAGCGCACGTGATTTCGATGCCGACCAGGCCGAAGCCTATGGCACTATAAATAAGGCGCTTGATCCGGATGAGATAGGTGAATACGTCGACGAACTCGCCAAGCGTATTGCTCAGTTTCCAGCAGAGTCGATTAATGCTTGCAAACAAACTGTTTATGAATCGATAGATAAGCCGATAGGTGACGCACTAAAAGCCGAAGCTTACTGGTTGTATCAAGCGACGAGTAAAACCGCTGCACTAACTCGTTTCGCCTGGGCCGATGATCAAGGTGCCCAGTTTGATATGGATAATCAGCGCAACTGGGAAAATATGGTGATGGACATTCAGGAAGTTAATGATTAAACAGATTTGCAAAACATCATTGGCCATTGGCCTAAATATTTGAACCAAGAGTAGCCGCGACAGAGGTTACTCTTTGGGTTGAATTGAGACCTAGGTCATGATTAAGAATATTCGCTCTGCATAGTAAACGAAATGAATGGTGGAAATTGGCCAACAGCTTAGGTCTAGCCACTGTTTAAAACCAGGAATTAAAAACTAATGAACAAAATCATACTAATAACAGGCTCTACCGATGGAATAGGTAAAGCTACGGCCAAGGCATTCATAAAGTTAGGGCATAGGGTTCTATTGCATGGCCGAAGTGTCGAAAAGCTTGCGAATGTTAAGGAGGAGCTGTCCAGCGAATTCGGTGAAGCTAATATTGAAGCTTTTGCGGCTGACTTATCTGATTTTAATAAGGTGAGAGCGCTTGCGGAACAGATTGCAGGAGAGCACCAACGTATTGACGTTTTAATAAACAATGCCGGTGTCTATAAAGTCGCTAACAAAACCGCCGACAATGGAATTGACGTTAGGTTTGTTGTGAACACGATCTCACCGTACCTTTTAACGTTAAGTCTAATGCCGTTGTTAGGGCGAGATGCGCGCGTTATCAACCTGTCCTCTGCGGCTCAAGCGCCGGTGGATATCTCCGCACTGGGAAAAGCGAACTATTTAACAGATGATTTGGCGTATGCGCAAAGTAAGCTTGCACTGACGATGTGGTCGCGTCACATGGCCGAAACACAAGGGGCAGAGGGCCCGGCTATTATAGCCGTCAACCCAGCGTCTTTTTTGGGAAGTAATATGGTTAAAGAAGCGTATGGAATGGAGGGTAAAGACTTGCAAATTGGCGTAGATGTTTTATCAAGAGCGGCACTGTCAGATGAATTTTCTGACGCGTCGGGCTTGTACTTTGACAATGATAAAGGTGTGTTTAGTCAGCCTCACTCCGATGCGCTGAATTCAAATAAAAACAGAAACGTTGTGAACAAACTCGATGAAATTTTAGCGTAAGGTAAAAACTATGTTAGGCGAAAATCATTCACTATTATCTGAATTTCCTCAATTTAAAGAACTCATCCTCAGATTGATATCTTCAAACCAATCGTTTGCCCAAGATGCCAAGCGGTACGATGAACTGGACTTTGATATTAGAAAATTGGAGCTTAAAAATTCTCCAGTCAGCGACGCTGTTATGTTGGAAATGAAAAAAGAAAGAGCGACTTTGAAAGACGATCTCTATCGACAATTAATCTCATATCGAAGTTAAGTTGCAGATATTGGTATCTGGTGTCACAGCTCGAAAGTTAGGATTCTAACAATACCTGTAAGACTCAAAACTGCCCGCGATCTTGGTGATATTTAACATAATGGGCGTTAAGCGACTGGTGCGCTAAGGTTAATTATCTAGTGGGATTTTAATCCTAGTCCAACTTAACTATTTTCTTAGTGCGCGGCATGTCGTATGACAAATTCGTTAGTTATTCGCTGAGGCGCTGTTCAGATTTACACTTATCGTGTATCTTCCGCTCTCAAATATAGGGAGTAATCTTCTGACAAGGAATCGTTTTTATCAACGGGTTTTACGTCTAAGTTACTGTTCATAACCACTGGTTCACCGGACTTTCTGAGGTTTCGTTCACCTTGTTAAGTGGGTCCACGATGGTGGTTGAGTCTTTTAGAAAAGCATAAAAATAATGAAATTTGGATTGTGTAATTGGGGTGGGTTGACCTTGTCTCGGGTCACCATGAGTGGGTTGGTTTTATTTTGTTTACTGTCATCGGTGTCCTGGACGTCAGTGGCTCAGAATACACCGCCGACTTCGGGTGGTGTGTGTTACTACAGTTATGGGGGGCCGACTTACGGTTCATCCATAGATGACGCCGCTGAACGCTCGTGTGGAAGCTGGGTGTTGGAGGTTAATGACGGTGTGTATGGAACCACCAGAGTTTGTCGAGATGGCTACGGTAACATTGCACGAATTCTTAGCTGTAGTGATAATTCATCCGTTTGCGAGACGGAGAGTGGTTTTGACGCACCTGATGCAGGTGGTTTCTGCGAAGATGCTTGCCCAAGCCCCAATGGGGTAAACACGTTGCCCACCGCCGAAGGGTGCACGCCAACCCAAGACAGTGGCAGTCCTTGTGAAAACGGCGAAGGTAACCCGTGCAATGTGGCTACGGGTAACAAATACCAATCTGAAACGGATTTTTCTCACGCAGGTTTTACGTTCTCTCGCTCTTATAATAGTGTCAATTTGGCCGATATCGGCTTGGGCAAAGGTTGGCAAAGTAACCACCATAAGAAGTTGGTGGTTTGGGCGGATACGCTAATACGCGTGTCCAGCACAGGTAAAGGCGAGCCGTTTCAAAACGTGGGCGGAGTGTGGCAAGGCGAAGCCGACAGTAAGGTTGCCGTTGTCGAAACCGTTAACCACTTTGAATTAACCAACGGCGACGGATCGGTTGAAATGTACACGTTGGACGGGCAACTGTTGAGTTTACTCTCGGCGTCTGGTCAGCAAACAACGTACGCCTATGATCAAGACGCTCAGCTGACCCAGATCACCAATCACTATGGGCACACCATGGGCTTTAGCTACCTTGATGGTTACATTGACACCGTGACGGACTCATTGGGCTTGGTGTACCGCTATGCTTACGACGCAAACGACAATTTAATCTCCGTTGCTTACCCTGATGACACGGTGGACGACACCGACAATCCGAAGAAGCTCTATCATTACGAAGACCTGGATTTCCCCAATCATTTAACGGGGATCACCGATGAAAACGGCGATCGTTACGCGACGTTTAGTTACGCAGACGATGGGCGCGCGATCTCGACAGAACACGCGACGACGACCAATGGCGTTGGTCAAGAGAAGTTCAGTCTTGATTTTGATGGAGGGCAATAGTCATGAAATACACGAACAAAGACACAGTTAAGTCGGTTGTCATGGGCGTTGCGCTCACACTCGGTGTCGCGTTAACACTCGGTTCTTCTCCTATCGCCAGTGCTAACACCACCACGGTCACGGACGCGGTGGGCACGCAAGTGCAATGGACGTTTCAATCGGTGTTGGGCGAACAAAAGTTGCTGAGCAAAGTAAACCAAACCGACGGCCAGAGCACCACCTTAACGTGGGACGCCAATGGTAATTTACTGACCCGCACCGACGCCGAAGGGCGAGTCACGTCGTACACCTATAACGCGACCAATCAGCGGCTGACAACGACCGAAGCCGCGGGCACGGTTAACGCACGAACAACGACTTATGAATACGTGGACGCGGACACGGATCTGGTGACTCGAACCATCTCGCCGTCCATTCACCTGGGCAGCAGCAAAGAAACGGTCAACACGTACGACGCGAACCTCAACATTACGTCCGTCACCGTTAACGGGTTTGATGCGTTGGGCAATGCGGTGACGCGCACCACTGGTTTTACGCACGACGCGGTGGGCAAAGTGACGGCCATAGACGGCCCTCGAACCGACGTTAATGACATCAGCACGTTTGAATACTACGACTGCAACACCGGCGCCGAGTGCGGCCAACTTAAGAGCGTCACCAATGCATTGGGGCACATCACCTCGTACGACGCTTATGATGCCGCCGCGCGGTTATTACAAAGCACCGACGCCAATGGCACCGTCACCACGTACGCGTACCATGTGCGTGGCTGGCTGACCAGTATTACTCAAACGCCAACGGCGGGCGCTGCGCGCGTGACCACTTATGCGTACGACAACGCCGGCCAGTTGGTCAACGTCGTTAATCCGGATGGCAGTGAACAACATTACGTGTATGACGCGGCGCACGATTTAATCGAGGTCAGTGACAATCTGGGCAACAAAGTTCGGTACGTTTACGACGCCAAAGGCAACCGTACTGATGAATCGATACTCGATTCAAATGATCTATTAGTGCGCAGTGTTGCAACGCAATACAATCATCGAAACTTCATTACGCAAATCAATAATGGCGGTTCGGTCACGCAACTGGTGAACGACGCCGTGGGCAACGTCAGCTCACAGACCGACCCTAACATTAACGCCACTGGCCATACCTACGACGCGTTGGACCGGTTAACAACCACCGTGGACGCGCTAACCAATAATTCGGATTATCAGTACGACGTTGCGGATCAATTAAGTCAAGTGACTGCGCCCAATGGCGCCGTGACCCAGTACGAATACGATGATTTGGGTAACCAAACCAAGGAAATCAGCGCCGACCGCGGCACCATCCTTTATACGCACGACGACGCGGGCAACGTGCTCAGCATGACCGACGCGCGCGGTGTGGTGACGAACTACGTTTACGACGCCCTTAATCGGTTAACTCACGTGTTGTACCCGACGGCCTCCGAAAAAGTGAGGTACGGATACGACGCAAACAACTGTGCGTTTAGCATGGGCCGGCTTTGCCGCGTTAGAGACGCGTCTGGTGTGCGGTTTTACGATTACGACGCCTGGGGCAATGTCGTCAGAGAGAGTGTGTACGAAAGAGACTTAGATTTCGTATTGATTGGTCTGTTTGTGACCGAGTACACCTACGATGCGGCCAATAGAGTCAGTGGCATTACCTACCCAAGTGGTCGCACGGTGTCCTACACTCGGGACGCGATTGGGCGACTGATCGGCGTTGACACGGCCGACGCCGATGGCAACGCTGATAACCTGATAGCCAATCGAAGTTATCGGCCAGATGGTCTCTGGACCAGTCAAGATTACGGCAACGGCTTGTCTCAAGCTAAGGTGTACGATAACCAAGGCCGCTTGGTGAGTCACGCGGCGGGCGCGTACAGCCGTGATTATCTCTACGATTCAAACGGTAATATTCTGAGCGCTGACGCGTCGGATAATTCAGTGGAACGAGATTACGGCTACGATGTGTTGGACCGTCTGACCAGTGAAAGCGATGGCATCCGAAACTTGATTCGCGATTACCAATACGACGCCAATGGCAACCGAGAGCAGTTCAGCGAAGGGTTATTGGTAACGCCATTAACGTATCACCCGAACAGTAACCGAGTAAACACCAACAACGGCGCAGCGGTGAGCGTGGATCCGTCTGGTCGAGTGTTGAGCGATGCGGCCGGACGCAGTTACACGTACAACGACGCCGGGCGAATTACGCAGATAGACAGCGGTGGCCAAACCGTTGGTCAGTATCGGTATAATTACCAACAGCTGCGCGCTAAAAAAGCCGCTGGTGGCGAGTTAACGATTTACCACTATGACTTGCTCGGCAACGTCATTGCGGAAAGTAATCGAACCGGCACGGTCGCCATCGAGTACGTGTACGCTGACGGAGAACGCATTGCGGCGATATTGCCCGAAACCGTCATCCCGACCTCGGCCGTCAATCTGGCGGTTGGCAAAGTGGCCACGCAAATAGACACCATCAACGGTTCGGTGGCCTCTCGGGCGGTAGACGGAAACACCGACGGCATCTACGGCAATGGGTCAGTCACTAACACATCTAGCCGTCTTCAGCCTTGGTGGCAGGTTGACTTAGGGGCCGATTCAGCGATCGATTCGATCACCATTCACAACCGCGTTGACGTGGACAGTGATCGATTGGCCGACTTTTACGTCCTTGTCTCCGACCAACCGTTTGGTCAACGTACCTTAGCGGATCTGCTTGCCGACGCTCAAGTCGCGCAGTATCACCACGTGGGCACGTTGTCAGGGGATTCGGTTCACATACCCACACCGGGCGCCGAAGGCCAGTACGTTCGACTGCAACTTTCGGGGACAAACTACCTGCATTTTGCTGAGATGCAAGTGATGGGCATCCCAACCGGCAACCCAAGTAATTGGGTTAACCTGGCTGAGGGTAAAATGTCGTCGCAGGTTTCCACCTATTCTGGTGGTCTTGCCGGTCGCGCGATCGATGGCAACGTCGACCCAGAATTCAATGGCGGGTCGGTCAGTCTGACCAACACGGCGTCCGAGCCTTGGTGGCAAGTTGATTTGGGGTCTCAACAGAGCGTGGATGTGGTGCGGCTTTATCAACGCATCGAAGCCAGTGCGCCATACTCAACGGAGCTTTCGGACTTTTACGTATTCTTATCACCGACGCCGTTCGGAAACAAAACGGTGGCTGACCTGGTTGCCGATCCGGCCATCGAGCACGCCTTTCATGCGGGCAGTTTTTTCGGGGCCAGTTTGGATATGAGCTTTCAAAATACGGCCGCACGGTACGTGAGGGTTCAGTCTAGCGGCCTAAGTCGCATGGTGTTAGCGGAGGTGGAAATACTGCAAGCCGCCAACGGCATGAACCAACCGCAGGAAGAAGGCGGAGTACACTTTTTTGTTAACGACCACTTAATGACCCCCCAGATGGCGGTTAATCGTGATAATGTGGTTACTTGGCAGGCGGAGTACACCTCGTTTGGTAACACCGACATCAGCGTTGAACAGTTTGTGAATAACCACCGTTTTCCTGGGCAGTATTATGATGCTGAGAGTGGACTGCATTATAATTGGAATCGGTACTATGATCCGACGACTGGGAGGTATGTTACTTCTGATCCGATTGGGTTAGATGGGGGGTTTAATACTTATGGGTATGTTGGGGGGAATCCATTAAAACTGAAAGACCCAACAGGTCAAAATGCAGTAGGTGCTTGTGTAACAGGATTGGTAGCTGAGCCTGGGCCATTCTCTGAAATCGCATGTGCTTGTTATGCGGTTTATCGTATAGGAAGCGCGATCAGGACACTTGTAACGTCTGAAGGTGAGTCATGTTCAGCTCCGCCTGCAGATGGGCCAGCAGATTCAGAACCTCAGCAGTGTGATGATGGGGAAGAGGAATGTAGTGATGAGTTTGTTCGAGAAGTTTATTATGGTGGAGATACAAAAACGTGTATGTATCGAAATAAATCACAAATGTATACTTTCCCTCAAGATAAAGAGCTTGCGTGCATGCCTATAGATAAAAAGACATGTTTAGTTGATACATCTAAAATGGGGCCTAAAGCTAGAAAAGCTTACGGACTATAGTGAAATGTTTGAGACGAATATAGACCAAGAAATTAGAAATTTTCATCTTGAAATTTACGACGGGTTTGATGTAATTTTAGAATTTGCTAAAAGCGGGCATATTGATGCTTGTGGTTGTTTAGGGCTCGCATATCAATTTGGATTGAATTGTGAAATTGACGCTGATAAATCAGAATATTATCTGAAATTTGCGGCAGAGAGAGGGCATGCCCAATCTGCTCATAATCTAGGAACTTTCTATATTACTCATAATATTGATTTAGAGGCATCGAAATTTTGGTTTAGGGAAGCTAGGTCTCTAGGCTTCCAACCTGGTTGACGCACAAGGGGTAAATAGTGATAAGGGGTTAGAGCCGAATTAAGAAGCTTGTCGACTGGAATCCCAGCGCCGAGATTGATGCTTAATAATCAACCCTTCTAATACTTCACGAACAACGGATTGTTCGTCATTACTCATCTGACTTAATGAAAAGGGGTCAGAGTGAAGCTGTCATAGTTTGACGGACACTTTAAATGGGAGACAATGATCTCTCAGGAGTATTCTAATGACAAGCAAACGAAGACCCTATAAAACTTACCCCAAAGAGTTCAAGCTTGAAGCTGTTCGCATGATGGAAACGTCAAATGAAAAGGGGTCAGAGCCGAATTAAGAAGCCTGCTGCTGAATCACAGTATCGATCATCTCAATAACAAACTTTTGCTTAGAGCGAGGCAGTGCACTGACTCGCTCTAGCTGTTGTTGTAGTTTAGTAGGAAAAATACGGGGTCAGGTCTTGCGTTTTGCCCTTTAAGAAATTTGGGCAGGCCCTAATCTCACATAGTTATGATGCGCGTCGGTGGGGCTGCATCGGTACTATGATCCGCAGACGGGGCGGTATGTTACTTCTGATCCGATTGGGTTACGAGGAGGTATGAATACATACGGATATGCTGGGGGGAATCCTCTTTATTGGATTGATCCTGATGGCCTAAATGCGTTGGCTTTAGAGGGTGTGATTAGTGCACCAAAACCGATACCCAGCAAATAAGGGGTCACAAATACAAATAAGGGGTCAGGTTGAAGCTGTCATAGTTTGACGGACACTTTAAATGAGAGACAATGATCTCTCAGGAGTATCCTAATGACAAGCAAACGAAGACCCTATAAAACTTACCCCAAAGAGTTCAAGCTTGAAGCTGTTCGCATGATGGAAACGTCAGAGCGGCCAGCCTCTGAAATTGCCGCTGAACTTGGAATTCGCCGCAACCTGCTCTACAAATGGAAGGAACAACTGGAGCTTAAAGGTGAGTCTAGCTTTAAGGCCAAACCAGGTAGACCACTTAAGTCCGCTCAAAGTGAAGAGGCGACGTTGCGCCAAGAAAATGAACGCTTGCGCGAAGAGGTGGAAATACTAAAAAAGGCCGCGGCGTACTTTGCTCGAGAGCTCAAGTGAGGTACGCCTTTATACGAAAGAATCGTTCGATTTATTCGGTTTCAACGCTCTGTAAAGTACTAAGTGTTTCAAGCAGTGGTTACTACGATTGGGTCGATCGCCCAATGAGCAATACGGCCAAGAAAAACCGACAACTCACGACCAAGATTAGATGCTTTCACAAGGCCAGTAACGATATCTATGGTGCTCCAAGGATACAACGAGACCTTGTTGACGACGGCGAACAAGTGAGCCGTCAGCGAGTCGGTAGGCTGATGAAGCAGGCAGATATACAGTCTAAGGTCGTTAAGAAGTTCATTGTAACCACAGACTCAAAATCGACCACTAAGCCCGCGCCAGATCGATTACGTCGAAGCTTCGCGACACCAGAGCCAAACCAAGCTTGGGTAACGGACACGACGTTTATCCGTACGCGTAAAGGTTGGTTGTTCTTAGCGACTGTTCTTGATCTTTACTCACGCAAGGTAGTGGGTTGGTCGATGAGTGATCGTAATAATACGAAGCTTGTCATCGACGCGCTGACCATGGCGTTCTGGCGGCGAAAAGTACGCACGAAAATCATTGTTCATTCAGATCGAGGCTCAACCTATGCATCACTTAGTTATCGGGCTCTAATAGCCGAAAATAGCGGTCTGTGTAGCATGAGTCGAAAAGGTGATTGTTATGATAATGCCGTCGCTGAAAGCTTCTTTGGCAGTCTAAAAAGTGAGCTTGTGGATCACGAAGACTATCGAACAAAGGAACAGGCGCGGCAAAGCGTGTTTAAATATATTGAGTGATAAGGGGTCAGAGCCGAATTAAGAAGCTTGTCGACTGGAATCCCAGCGTCGAGATTGATGCTTAATAATCAACCCTTCTAATACTTCACGAACAGCGGATTGTTCGTCATTTAACGGCGGGTCGGTCAGTCTGACCAACACGGTGTCAGAGCCTTGGTGGCAAGTTGATTTGGGGTCTCAACAGAGCGTGGATGTGGTGCGGCTTTATCAACGCATCGAAGCCAGTGCGCCATACTCAACGGAGCTTTCGGACTTTTACGTGTTCTTATCACCGACGCCGTTCGGAAACCAAACGGTGGCTGACCTGGTTGCCGATCCGGCCATCGAGCACGCCTTTCATGCGGGCAGTTTTTTCGGGGCCAGTTTGGATATGAGCTTTCAAAATACGGCCGCACGGTACGTGAGGGTTCAGTCTAGCGGCCTAAGTCGCATGGTGTTAGCCGAGGTGGAAATACTGCAAGCCGCCAACGGCATGAACCAACCACAGGAAGAAGGCGGAGTACACTTTTTTGTTAACGACCACTTAATGACCCCCCAGATGGCGGTTAATCGTGATAATGTGGTCACTTGGCAGGCGGAGTACACGTCGTTTGGTAAAACCGACATCAGCGTTGAACAGTTTGTGAATAACCACCGTTTTCCGGGGCAGTATTATGATTCGGAAAGTGGATTGTATTACAACTGGCATCGCTACTATGATCCCCAAACGGGCCGTTACTTAACCTCCGATCCGATTGGGTTAAGAGGTGGATTGAATACGTTTGGGTATGTTGGGGGGAATCCAGTTGGGTTCACAGATCCAACTGGTCAAAATGCAGTTGGTACTTGTGTTGCTGGTTTAATAGCGGAGCCAGGGCCGTTTTCAGAAATCGCATGTGTTTGTTATGCGGTTTATCGAATAGGTAGTGCAATAAAAACATTAGTCACGGAATCAGGTGGATCTTGTGCCGCCCCACCGGATAATGGACCTAAGGACTCTCAACCAAAGCAATGTGACGATGAAGACGATTGCGACAAAGAGTGGCGAGAAGCGCGACGAACTTGTCGAGACTTGATTATGGAACAAATGGAACAAATGGAACAAAGAGCAGGAAGAAGAAAAAAGAGGAGCGTAACTGGAGTAACAGGTGGATTTACTGATGTAGAGTCTTGTGCTGCGGGTTTAGTCTCCGAGCGCTGTGGAGGGAATAAAAAAGACTATGGTCGAAAGAAGAAGCCTTATGGGAGGAAGTTCTAAAATGGGTAATTACTTATTAACAGAGCTACAGAAAATCGATAAATTGGCTCGGTCAGGTGAGTTTATGAAGTGCATGGAGGCTTTTAATACTCTGATTCAACAATTCCCGTCTGAACATTCACTGCATAGAAAGAAAGCCGATGTATTGGAAGATTTTGGTAAATTTGACGATGCGTATCAAGCAAGACAAGAACTTGCTAGTTTAGAATTTAAGGAGCCAGCAGATTTGTATGAATTAGCTTTAGCGGCTTGGAAAGTTGAAAACTACTACGACTGTGCGGCTTGGGCGAATAAGGCTATTTTTGAATGTGAAAGGAACGAAAACTATTATTACTACCAATCTAGTATTTTTTATCAAGCAGTAGCTCAAATTGCTACTGCTGACTACGATGCAGCAGCATCTACAATAGAGAATTTAGATGACGATTACTCCACTCATGTTTCTAGGTTGGGCATGATTTCAAAAGAACATATAGTTTTAAAAATTGAATCTCGACATAGCTGGTAACTCAAAGCAAACAAAATAAGAAATGGGGTCAGAGCCGAATTAAGAAGCTTGTCGACTGGAATCCCAGCGCCGAGATTGATGCTTAATAATCAACCCTTCTAATACTTCACGAACAACGGATTGTTCGTCATTACTCATCTGGCTGACGGCCTCAAAACTTACTACACTATAACCATAGTGTAGTAAGTGTGGTTACCTAAGCCTATAGGTAACCCGGGCTTATGTCTGATAAAAAGACCTAAAAACTCGGTGTAGCGTATTAAGTGGCGATGGCTTAATTTTATTCGGACTATCGTCGCTTTGATTGCTTGGAATTGTTTTCGTATTCAATAAAAGATTAGTTACAAAGTGTATTATCGCTGTCGTAGTACTCATCTTCTTTTTAGGTCTCTAGGTTGAATGTTCCTCATTAAGTTCTTAACTTTTTTCCCAATAAGGAGTGTCGCCAAAGACCCCGCTAAAATAGTCAATGAATGCTCGCACCTTGGGTGCGAGTAACCTTGAGCTCGGGTAGACGGCCCAGATAGCGGTATTATTAATAAGGGGATAGTCTTTGAGCACATGAACTAACTCACCCTCGCGAAGTTGTTCATAAGCGCACCAAACGGAGCATATCGTAATCCCTATGCCATTAACGCAGGCGTCTCTAACGGCTTCGCCATTGTCAGATCTGAGCACGTTATTGGGTTTTATTAATTGAGGCCCATTGGGAGTATCGAAAGACCAGTCTTCTAAACCCATCAAGCCAATGCACTTTTTTCGTGTTAAATCCTGGATGGATTTAGGCTGACCGTATTGGCGAATAAATGACGGTGAGGCACACAGTATGCGAGTGTCTGTGGCTAGCTTTCTTGCAACGAGAGTTGAATCATTCAAGCTGGAGTTTCGAATTGCAATGTCAAAGCCGCCTTCAACCATGTCCAGAATTGAGTCGCTAAGACGCAGATCAAGAGTCAGGTTTGGATGCTTTTCCAAAAAATCATCAAGTGCCGGAATTAGGTGCATCCGGCCGAAAGACGCTGGTGCAGTAACTCGTAACGTACCTTGTGGCGAAATACTTCCCGAGCCAACAGAAGCCTGAGCGAGTTCAACACTGGCGAGCACTTCTTTGGCGTGTGGCAAAAAGTCCGTGCCTTCTTCCGTTAATGATACGCGGCGTGTTGTTCGGTGAATTAGCCGAACCCCTAACCCTTCTTCAAGTTTGTTGATGTGCGCGCTTGATACCGCTGGAGACAACCCAAGCTCTTTTCCCGCCAAGCTAATGTTATTAGTGGAGGCTACTCTAACAAATAGCTTGAGATGTTCTACATTCATTATCAAGCAAAACTATAAACTGATTAATTATGGATCGATATTATCATTGATGTAGTAAAAAACTATCATCGCTTTGAATTTAATTGGTGAAAGAGATAGTGGACCATGAAAGCGATGATTGTAAACGCATACGGCAATAGTGACGTGTTTGAAGAATCTGAAATTGAAAAGCCTCGTGTGATTCCTGGGCATGTTGTGGTTAAGGTTATGGCCACCAGCGTGAATACAGTTGACATGATGATTAGGCAAATGGGCCAAGAGCTTCCGTTGTCTCCCGCTTTGCCTGCAATTCTTGGGATGGACTTCGCTGGAATTGTCGAGGAAATCGGGAGTGATGTTACTGATTTCAACATAGGTGACGAGGTTTACGGCTGCGCTGGGGGGCTAGCCGATTTACCCGGAGCACTGGCCGAATATATGTTGGCTGATTGCAAGCTAATAGCACATAAGCCGTCATCATTGAGCATGCGTGAAGCAGCTGCGTTGCCACTCGTCGGAATCACGGCTTATGAAGGTCTGGTGAGATCAGGAGTCAAAGAACATCAAAAGGTATTGGTGCACGGTGGCTCGGGTGGTGTTGGCCATATTGCGATTCAGTTGGCGAACTACTTTGGTGCACAGGTGTATTCCACTGGCGGTGGTGAAGCACAGCTATCAATGATTGAGTCACTTGGCGCTACCGGAATTAACTATCGCACCGAATCAGTCTCTGAGTACGTTGAACAGCATAGCGAGGGCTTTGGTTTTGATGTCGTATTTGATTCCGTTGGTGGTGAAAATATGTTGAACTCTTTTGAGGCAGCAAGGCTGAATGGTCATGTCGCAACCACGGTTTCCATGCTGGAGCTTGATTTGACGGCGGCACATTTTAAAGGCCTTTCATTGCATGTGGTATTCATGCTTATACCCATGCTCCACAATGTTAATCGGCAGCAACACGGTCGTATTTTGGCTGAGCTTGCCTCGATTGCGGACAATGGGGCGTTAAAGCCTATTGTCGACGAACGACAGTTTGATATTGCCGAAGTTGGTTTAGCTCACGATCATCTAGCAAGCGGTAACGCAATGGGTAAGGTGGTGTTGACGGTCTGAGCGTCGTTTGTTATTCATGCGATGAGAGCGAGCCCTGTATTATCACGCGCCCTTGAGTATTAAGGGCGCGCCTGAGCCTGCTTTTAGTTATTTTCAACGACTGTAGTATGAACTTGACGCTGTGGGTAGGGAATGGAGATTCCTTCTTTGTCGAAACTCTTTTTGATGTTTTCGATCATGTCGTTATGTACACCCCAGTAATCGGCAGAACAAACCCATGGCCTAACGATGAAGTTTACGCTGCTGTCAGCCAGTTCAGTTACCGCAACGATGGGAGCTGGTTCGCTGAGAATTCTGCTGTCAGCGGCTATTAAGCCTTTGATTACGTCGCGTGCTTTGTCGATATCATCGTCATAGCCGATGCCAATCACCATGTCGACACGTCGGCTTCCGGTGGACGAAAAGTTGGTGATATTGCTGTCTAATACCCTGGCATTGGGAATGATTACCGCTTTGTTATCACCAGTTCGTAACTCAGTCGTAAATATTTTAATGGTATGGACGGTCCCTGCAGTGCCAGCAATATCGACGAATTCTCCAACCCTGAAAGGGCGCAAGAGAATGATCAATACCCCAGCGGCAAAATTCGATAATGACCCTTGTAGCGCCAAACCAATTGCTAAGCCTGCGGCACCTAAAATGGCCACAAAAGAGGCTGTTTGAATCCCTAGTTGACCTAGAGCGGCAACTACGATGACGGCAAAGAGCCCCCAATAGAGCAAGCTGTCGATAAAACCAATAAGTTCAATATCCACCTCTTGCTTACGCATTGTTTTTACCGCGAGGTTGGTGATTGCACGTGCAATTCGCTTTCCTATTAGGAATATTGCGATGGCGAGCAATATTTTTAGCCCGTATTCGCTGCCGTATTTCAGAGCGAGGTCCCAATATTGTTTGTAAGCGTTGATGTCTGTTTCCATAAAAATTTACGACTTGGTTTTTCTGACCTCGGTGCGGTCAAGTTCAATTTTGAGTGATTGTCCTGACTTCATGATTTCAGTCAGAGATAGCGTCAGTGAGATGACCATGCAGACTAAGCTGCCAACAAACAAGACTTCTCCCGTGTCTTGTCTGTCAAACATCAGGCACAGCATTGCCAATACACAGAATAAAAACGCCAGAACCCCAAACGCCTGCATGTATTTAATGAGAATAATGCGTAAATGCAAAGAACGAATTTGTTCTATTCTGTTGCCGCTATCATGATCGTCGGAGCTGCTATTGAGTGCACGAATAATATTCGCTAAGGCCAAATACCGATTGGTATAGGCCAGAAACAAGAGCGATATTCCTGGGAACAAGAACGCTGGGTCAGTGATGTTAAGGATCATAGGGCGGAGTGTACCCTATGCTTGAACCTACACGGAAGGGGTTAGGGCTTCTGCGTGCGCGATTTTGCTTTCTTCGTTGCTGCTTTTGTAATTGACTCTTTAACTTGATCAACGCGCTGTCCCAGCTCGGTGATATTTTCAAGCGTCCTCAAATCGATGTCCATTTTCTTTTCCATGCTTAGTATCAAAGGTTTAATACTGTTTTCCATTGCATTGGCCATCGTATCGAGGGTGTCCACCATTTGTGGCGAAGGTTGGTTTACAACTTCCACAACGGGAGGAGATCTGTGTTCAAAAGATTTGGCTATTGCAGAAATTGACCTGGCAAGTTGTGCCATTTGTTGACTTTGCTCAAGGTGCCAGCGAGCTTCTCTGTCATTGGCGGAATCTTGAGCATGACGTTCATTGGCTTGTCCTTCGGATAATGCGGAGTTCAATTGGTTGAGGCTTTGCACTATATCCATCATCTGGTTTGCGATCCGAAGCCCACTGTCGGCGTCGTCGCCACCGAGCGCATTGCTTCTTGAAAAGTCCTCCTTCATTTTTTGCCAGCGTGTTTGCTCACTTTTACTTAAGGAGCCTCTGAGCTCGCCAAGTTTTAGTAGGTTTTCTTCGGTTCCCTTGGTTAATAATTGCGACTCACCTAAGTAGTGATCATCAATGAGCTGCGAAAGCTCGGACTGATTCATGACTCCTGAGACTTTCTCAGCCATTTTGTTCATGTTTCTGTAACTGCCTTGCAATTTAAACGCGGGCTCGGTGCGATAGCGATCATCCTGCGCGGCAGATGCAATGTACTGTTGATTTACTTTAAATATGAGTTTTTGAATCACAAACAGCTTCTTTAGCACCGTTACAATTTCATTGATTTCGGCACCGCTATACTGATGACTTAAGTCAGTGCTTGCGACAGTTTCCCCTTGAGCCATTTTGATTAAATGGTAAACGTCTTGCATGTCACGTGTGGCAAGTGGTGCCAGTACTGGATTAGATGTTAATGCGTTTTCAATATAGCTAAGAGAAAACTGTTCCTCCATGCCACCTAAAATATCGCCAAGATTATAGATGTCAGCTCTGTTAGCCAGCATATCCGGGACTTTAAACACCTCGCCGGATTCAGTGTACGGGTTACCAGCCATTACGACACAAAACTTCTTGCCGCGCATGTCGTACGTTTTTGACTCATTGCGCCATATTCCTTCTATACGTCGCGTTCCATCACAGAGTGATATGTACTTTTGTAAAAACTCTGGGTGCGTGTGTTGGATGTCATCTAGGTAGAGCATCACGTTGTTACCCATTTCAAAAGCTAGGTTGATTTTTTCCAGTTCTTGCTTGGCGGTCGAGTTGGGTGCTTGCTCTGGGTCTAGCGAGGTCACATCGTGGCCTAGGGCAGGGCAATTTATTTTCATGAAAATTAGCCCCAAACGGTTCGCCACATATTCCATTAATGTGGTTTTTCCGTAGCCTGGGGGGGAAATCATCATGAGTAATCCCATTAAGTCTGTTCTCTTAGACTCACCGATTGTGCCCATTTGCTTTGCTAGGTTATCTCCTATAATTGGCAGATAGGATTCATTCACAAGTCTGTTTCGAACAAATGAGCTTAATGGCCTAGCCTTAAATGAGTTGAGCTTTAATGCCACTCGTTCTTCGTTCATAACGTGACTTCTTAGCTCTAAGTAGGCTTGGTAGTTTGGAATCGTCACGTTGTGGTGTTGATGCATTCTTTGCATGAACTCATCAGCACTGATGGTCAGCGTTTGATTTTCAAGTCTCGGATGTTCCCCTAAAAGCTGATCCACGGTTTGGTCGAGTTTTACCGAATTTTTAAAGAGGTTTAGCCCGCCAATTAGGTTGACCGCAGTCTCAGGGATGTAACGTTTTAGTGATGTCATCTCCTTTCGGTGTGCTAGGGCCTCAAGCCAAGCCGTCGCTAACGCGTATTGTTGTCTAGGTTGTTCTTTAAGGTTGTGAATGGATTGCTTAAATGATTCTAGGGCATTGGAATCAAGGCTTCTTTCGAACGACGACATTAATTCGGCTGCGTACCGGCTTTGAACAAATGCGTTATTGTCGCGGTTAGTTGTTGCCAGTTGTTCGGCCAAATAACTCGCTGAGCGCTCAAGTGATTGTTTGGTCGCATCGAGATTGATTTTTTCTGCGAAGCCCTCGATTTTTCTTCCTATGTCATTAGCAAGCAAGGAAAGCGCTTTGTCATCCGCAAATAGCTTGCGAAGTTCAAGGGCTGAAGTCGCCCTTTGGCGCCATTCGGTCTTTAGTGAAGAATGTTCAGCTTCAAGTAATGGCAGGTTCATGTAAAAAAGCTGAGCAAGCGCGCGCGACGAAGGGTCGTAGATTAACAGGCCTGCATCCTGCAAGACTGGAATAAGCGACTGTAGTATTTGAGCGGCATCATGATCGTGTATCCCTTTTTGGTAGCCTTGCTTATAGAGTGGGGTAGAGTAGTCACGAATCAGCTTCACTAGGCTTTCAGGCTCATTAATGCCGTGCGCGAGTGACTTAAGGTTAAGGTTTTGTTCTTCGCGTTTCGCCGATTCGAGAACTTGATAGGCTAAATACTCGGCTCGATAGACCGTGTCGGTTTCCGACTCAAGAGACATCGACCAGTACTCTTTTGCTTTGGACAGAGTTGGGTTGCAGACTTCTTCGTAGTAATTCGTACCGATTAAATGGAAGAACAACTTGTTGTCGCGAGGGATAATCGTAAGATCAAGGTCTTGCTGATTCACGCTGAATTTATGCTTCGTTCCAAGCTTGATAACCTTGCCGCCGTCTTCATAAATGTCGCTCTTGTCACGCAAAGATCGAATTGCTTGTTCTTTTAAGGCTTTAAAGCGAGAGTCGATGTCATCGGCAGCGACTTCAGAGTTTAGGTCTCTGAGTTGGCCAACCAAATCAGAGATTTTCATTACTAACGCGTCCGATGCGAAATAGGTATTCAGCTCGTCGTTACTTGATAACTTAAGCGATCGTTTCTCAATACTTTTTAAAATCCGAGAAGCGGAGTCCGAGAGTGTTTGAGCTCGTCGTTGTTGAGCCTCAATTAGACTTTGTTTGTGGGCCTCAAAGGAATCATATATTTCTTCGCGCTTCTCCATAATGTCAGAGAGAAATTGATCAAACTCTGAAAACTGACTCTCAAGGTCCTCTAATTGAACCAATAGTTTCGCAAGTTGATCGTCACACTTTTCTGGTGTGTTGGCAGCGCTTAATGCATTTGTGATACTTTGAGAGAACAGTTTGAACTGCGCCGAAAACTGTGCGATGGCTTCTTCAGAACCCAGCCCTTTTTGCTTTTGAGCGCCTTTTGCCTTTGTCTGGTTAAGCTTGGCGTAGACCTCTGAAATGGTGTCAACAATACGAGTTCGAACGGTTGTGTCTTCGATGTCTAACGTTGTGATCAGTTCCGACAATAGATCAAGTTGTGCGGTGGTATCACTAATGCGATCTAATACAGGCTTTATATCGGCGTTAGATTGAGCGATGTCGATGGATTCTGTGAATTCCAGTGTCCGTGAATGATATGACTCTAGAGACGCTTCATTACTCAGAAATATAACGGTTTGCTGGCCAAGTACGTCTTCATTGTCAATCAGTTCTTTAGATAGTGATTCGAGCTCGTGTACGTCGATGTACCGATAGGACTTGATGGTCGCTAAATGTCCTCGCTGTTTCCTTAGTTCGGAAATGGTTGAGACGAACTGCTCGGCCGTCTCCCAGGTAGTCGTTGTTATTCTACTGATTAGCGCTTGTTGCTCTTTTTTTGCGTCAGCAAGTGCCTGTGATGATTGTTGCTGAATGCTCTGAACTTTTTCGAATTCATCGATAACAAGTTCTGATGTAGAAGCAATGTCGTGTAGGGTGCTGGCGATCGTTTTGTTATTGGGGTTTTCAAGCCAATAGTGTGAATCAAAAACGCGTTTTGCCGCACGGTTTAACTCTTCGTAGTGGCGCATCGAAACTTCTTTGTTTTCTATTTGCGCGTATATGGAGTATAAATCCGATACGCCCCTTACTAATTCTGAGTTGCCTATTTTTCCTAGTTCGGTTGAGCTTTCAGGTTGTTGGCTTGCGAATTCTGCACTGATGTAGGATGTTTGCCATACCTGCATTGGATGCACGCGAGTTGGTTCGTGCTCAGCCGAGAATATGACGAGTTTCCCGTCGCCGCGCAATGCGTAACCGTTGCTGTAAATTGGGTTTTGTAGACTTTTAGTTATTAGGTTGTAGCTAAACAGAGCAAACTTTCCCTCGATGGGCTCATAAAATATATACAGTACGTCTTCACCATTAGGCGATCGAATTGTACGTTTAAATTGAAGGCCTTTGACCTCGTCTGGGAACGATTTGGATTCACCAGTTTGAAGGTAGACCCCGCCTGGAAAAATAATTCCGTGATCTTCTGGCAATTGAACACAAGATTGCCCCAATGCGTCGATTCGATGTACGTCTTCGGTAAGTGTATTAAATACAAGGTAGCGAGTGTCGTTCTCTTTGTAGGGCCTGATTGCTAACAAGATCAGGTCGCCTACCATGGCGTAGGAAACGTCTGCGTCATCTAACGATTGGTTTTTCTCCTCTACTGGTTCAGAGTAAATGCCTAACCCATCTTCCGTGTTATCTTCAATCTTGACCGTTAAATCACCACCAATCGTCTCAACAAATATTCGGTCCGCTATATTTACATGAGGGTGTTTGCCGTGAACAAAATCGTCTCGTGTAGAGTCAATCCACTCGAAGTCGTATTGTTGAGGAAGTTGAATGTCGCGTTCACCACGGTTGTCAATGTAACTAACGTCAGTGCCATCGGGTGATATTGTCCATCGAAAGACTCGTAAGTCGGAGGCGCGTTCACCGACCTGAAACCCGGCTAATAGCTTGCCGTCTTTGGTGGTTAATTTTACCAGTCGAGCAGCTTTGTAGTATCGATACAGTTCTTCAAAATCACTTTTAAAGCTGGAATCTGAGAGAAAAGATGACTTCAGGTCAATGGCTTTTAAGGTCAAATCTTCCGAATCTTGATCGAGCTCCAGCAGGGCGAACACATCATCGATTCGTGTTTCCTTTTTCAGCCCAATGAATACGTTGTAGCCGAAAAGTAAAGCGTCTCCCACCTGCACTATATCGCGCGCAATACAGTTGTTTTCTGTGCGGACTCTAGTACGCCCTATGGCTTCCATTTGTACGCCACCAAATTCAGCTAGGCGCGCCTTATTTAAGTCTTGCGCGTGTTTTTTTAGCTGTTTCCCCTGTTCATCTAAACGTGTGCGAATAACCTCATAGGCACCAGCCTCTGCTACTGCATTGTCTAAAATCTGATTGTCAGAACTGGCCATTTACTATCCTTCTGTTTAGGCAGCGTACGAAGATACTGCGATAGTGTTAACTGGGTTATTCGCTAAAAGCTAGAGTTTAGCGTTTGCTTATTTCTCAAGTAGAGCTGTCATCTCGGTCTGTTGTTTCGTCACGTTCTGAAATCGCTACAAATTTGTTGGCATTCATTTGATCGCGGTTTTGGAATGCTTGGATGGATCTTAGTGCCATTTCTATTGGATCGTTGATCATGCTTCTACCTCGATTGACGTACCACGCATTTCAAATTCGAGAGATGCGTGGTCATGGTTTTAAGAACTGTGTTCCTTTTCATCTGCACTCTTTGGCGAGGCTTGATTGTCAGGGCTGGGTAAGAAATTTGATAATTGACCAATTAGTGATTGGACGGTTTCGCTTTTGTTGGTTAAACCGTCTACCGCTTTTCCTAGAGAAAGTGATTTCGCAAAGGTGTCAAAGAAGTGTCCCTCACCTCCAACAATGTCAATTTTTGCTTCTCTGAGAGCGGTCGCAAGTACTTCTGCATTTTCTTTCGAGATGACTTTTCCGGCTTCAATAGATGCCATGGTTTCTTTCAAGGCGGTCTCCAGCGTCATGCGGAACTCTTCATGGGATCTGGCGTCATCACTCATGGTGTTCATGGCGTCGAATTTGTCGGTTAAGCCTTCAGCTTCCGCTTTAAACTGCGCGAGGGTTACATCTGCTTTTGCAGTTCCAATTTTCGCGCTCGCATCGGCCTCCGACTCTCCTTTAGCTTGAATTATTTCAGCTTCAGATTTCCCTAATTCTCGCACTGCAGAGGCTTGAGCTTCCCCTTTGTCTCGCACCACTTTTGCCTCAGCCTCGCCGGTCGCTTTTACAACTTCCGCTTGCGCTAATCCCAGAGCAGCACCTTCGGCTCGGGCGCCTTCAGCCAATTTTATTTTGGCTGCAGCTTCTTTTTCTGATGCTTCGAGGTTCGCTTCAGCAAGTACTGTAATCTCCACAGCCTTATGCTTCGAGGCCATTTCAGCCGCTTCAGCCGCTTTGACTTCGCGAACTTTTTTCTCTTCTGCATCACCTTCCGCGGATTTGACTTGTATCTGTTTTAACCTGTCAGCTTCAGAAACTTCCCTAACTTCGTTGATTTTTTCTTCTTCGATAGCGACAGTTTTATCGACTGCAACGCGCTCTCGAATGATGTCGGCGATATTTTTCTTTTCGCGCTCTACGTCTTTCTCAGCTTCGATGCTCGATATTTCAACTTCCCTATCACTCTGTACGCGTTCCATTCGTTTTGTGCGATCAACTTTCTCTGTTTCGATTGCTACTGCACGTTGGCGGTTTTCGTTGGCGATTTCGATTTCTCGTTGTTGGTTCTCGGTCTGAATAGAAAGATCTCTTTCAACTTCAATTTTTGCGGTTTCGGCCTTGAGCTTTTCCTCTTCCTGAACCTTAACTGTTTCGGCCTCTTCCCTTGCTACAACGGAAGCGACTTCTCTCGCTTGTTTTGCTTCCGCGTCGGCTTGTTGTCGTTCCAACTCTAGCATTGCTTCTTTAGCTTCGACGTTTTTCTTCTTGATCGCGAGCTCTTCGTCTTTTTCAAAGATGTTTGTTTGTACGTTTTGAGCGGCGGTAAGCTCAGTGATTTTTCGAATCCCTTCAGAGTCGAGAATGTTGTTAGGGTCTAATGCCGACTTTGGCGTTTGTTCTAAATAGTCAATGGCGACGTCTTCCAGTGAATACCCATTTAAGTCGCTACCTATTGCTTCAACGATGGCGTCTCTAAATCGTTGCCTGTCTTCAAACAATTCGACAAAATCGACCTTCTTTCCAACGGTCTTTAATGCTTCGGAAAACTTGGCGGCAAACAGGTCATAGACGGCCTGGGTGTCAGATGCACGTTGTGTTCCGACGGCTTTAGCTACGCGTAACACATCTTGTTCAGTTTCATTAACACGTAAGTAAAATGCAACCGCGATGTCAGCGCGCATATTGTCTTTACAGATCAGTCCGTCTTTTCCTCGTCGGTCTACCTCTAGTGTGATTAGAGATATCTTCATCAATTCCTTCATATGAATGATCGGGAGAACCATCCCGCCGGTGAACGTCACCTTCGGTTTTGCTCGTAAAGTATTAATGATCAGAGCGGTTCCTTGTTCTACTTTGATGTAGAACTTTTTCACTAGCATTAATATGCCAATAATAAAAACAATGATGAAGCCAACCACCATTAGTATGGGGGTGTATACCGTTAGATCTGCCATAGTCTATTCCCTTTGTTTGAGTTTTTTATACGCCGTCGAATTCGCTTTTTGCGATTACGCGGTAAAGATTGTTTTCGTTAATTTTTTCGATGACAACTACTTGGTCATTCTTTTTGAATTCTGTGTCGCCCATTGATCGAACGTTCAGTAGAAGGTCGACCCCATCAACACTCAGGAGCGCTTCTCCTCGATCAGCGTTAACAATCGCGGAACGAACACTGACCGTTTGACCTATGATGTGTTTGGTTTCATCAATGTCCAGCTTGGAGAATAACTTTCTAATAGGCCTGATCACTAAGGATGTCAGCATGACCGAGGCGTAAATTGATATCAGTAGAAGCCCAATACTCGCAACAATTTTTAATGCGGCAGTAGGGATCAACGGGATCAATAGGTAGGTGCCGTAATAACAAAACAACCAGCCAAAAATCGAAATGAAGGTCAACACAATTGTTAAGGGGACGCCGCCTAAACCGAATTTCAGTAGTAGGCCAGCAATTCCCTCTTGAGCAGATGTCGAATCGGCCGCATCAATGTCACCGTCATAATCCAGATCGAGTACGTCCAGGTCAACCATTCCCAGAACGGCGATAATCCAATAGAGCATGCAGATAATCAGTAATACCGTAAATATCGCAGTAGGAAATGAGGTTACTATTTGATGAAATGCGTTCATGTTTTCGTGTAAAAAGATTGCGAACATAATTTCCCCCTGGGTTATCGTTTTTTGTTTTTAATCCGATCGAGGACTTTTTTCGCGCTAGCATCATTCGTAATGCCGGCTTCGCGCAATCGTCTATCCAAGTCACTTTCCATTGAGTCTTGCGCTATCTCTCTATCTGCTGCGAGCTCAGCTTCGGTATGTCTTTGTTTTTCTTTTATTCGTTGAAGAGAGTCAATCGCTGTGCGCAATCGAGGGTTTTCAGAACTGTAGCGTTTGGCCACTAATTGCTGGGCTCGCTGCAATGCTTCTGTCGCCTTGATGGTCTCTGTTTGCTGCTTTAGTTTTTTAAGTTGAATTTCGGCCACATTAATCGTGTCACGTAGTGTGTCGGCTTGTTCTTTGTGTTTTTTGATCGACTCACTTTGAGCAGTCTTAATGTTTTCAAAGTCAGCGATCCGTTCAGATATTTCTAAGGCCAGTGCGTCATCTTTCTGTTGTAAGGCGATGAGTACAAGTTCTTCGCTCTCCTTAATTTTCGTTCTGAGTGTGGCGGAAGTTTCCTCCGCGACTTTCTGGCTCGCTATGATGTTGGCGAGTGCGCCTTTCGTGTGATTGAGGTCTTCAGCGGCATCTCGAATCTCTTGGTCTAAGATGTGCAGTGCATGTTCGTCGATTACATTTTCTCCAACCTCATTCACGCCGCCTTTGAGTGCCGTAATCATTTTTGACCAGATGTTCATGCGGGTCCCCTTAACTGGCTATTTCGAATTTCAAGAAACAAGAAAACGCTTCCGTTGCTTGGATAACATTTTCGGCTAACGTTTCCACCTCCAATACTACTTCGTTGATACTTGATGCTGAACTTAGAGCGCCAAACATGTGGTAGTAGTCACCGTGAGTGTCGTCGGTATCGAGACTAATGGTAGAGAGAGGCAAGTACTTATGAGTTTTAAGTACATATTCGTTGAATTGGGTTGTGTCAGAAATATCTTCAGCGCAAAACAAAACGGCCTCAACAAGTATTTGTTCTCCACCCACGCTGATGAATATTGGCAGGTCGCCGTACTCGTGCATACCTATAACGATTGAAGAGTCTAAGCCCTCAATGATTTCGATGGTGCAGCTGCCGTTGCTAAATGCTGGTCGATCTTTTAACGCACCGTAAAGGCTTTCAGTGGTCCAGCGGTGCGCGTTTTTGTTGTGCATATTATGCCCTCCTGTGGGTGTTTCAACGTGTTGCGAATAGGGTGTTTCAAGGTTTAGTGGCTGTGTTTCGATGCCAACAATGGGGGTTCTCAGCTCCTTTTCTACTTCATGAAGCAATTTCGAGTTCTCTGGGAGCACCCAAACTTCCTTTTTGACTAGACCTTTATCCCGCAGCCTTCTGCGGTATTCACGTTGATATTCTGCTGATGATTTTTTAGTCATGTAAGTAATAATATATCTTACATGTAAAATTGTCAAATTATGTCACATGTAATATAATTGTGCTTATTGAACATAAATGGGAAATTAAGATGAATTGCACCGCGTGTAAGAAAGGAGTGTTAAGTCCGGCGTACTTGGATGTCATGTTGCCAAGTCATGCCTGTAATGAGTGTGGTGGCGTGTTTTTGCGAATGATCGATTACTTTCGCTGGCAAGAAGATAACGAAAATATTGACTTGGTTGCCAACCCACCCGTCGGTATTCATGCTGAAGAGACATCGACAGCGATCTTGTGTCCAAAGACTGGTGTCTTAATGACGAAGTATCGAATATCAAAGGACACTGAGCATCGCTTAGATTTCAGTGCTGCAGCGAACGCGGTGTGGATGGATAAGGGAGAATGGGAACTATTGAAAACCGCAGGTCTGGCGACCAGGCTCAATAACCTATTTACTAGTCACTGGCAGCATGACATTCATGCTCAAGAGTCGAGCGAAGTGATGAGAGAATTGTACGCTCGGCGCTTTGGTGAGCACTATGCGGCGTTAAGTGAATTTAGAGCTGTGCTGGACGCCATGGATGATAAGCACGAGGCGATTGCCTACCTGATGGCTGAAGACCCCTATAAACCATAGAGCTTGAGGTGTGTTGTGCAAGCAGCCGGCGTTGGTTTAACTGGCGTAGTGCGGTTGCGGCTTAAAGGGGAGCGCAAGAATTTATTGCTCCCCTCCCGTTGTGACGTGGTTGTCTTTATTAGAGCTTTTCGTCGGCCGCGAGTTTCATGAAAGTGTCGTTAAACCGCAGCTTAACGTTGTTTTTATCTCCGGCTATTGTTCCATCTGGGTATTCGATACCCACCAGATCGGCATTTTCAGCATCAGCACCATAAAGCCCTTTGTCGAAGCTGAAGTTTCTCACATCGTCCATGGTTTTTTTAAGGTCGTCGCTCTTCGTGAAGTCGACGGCGTCGGATGCCGAGTAAAACATGGCGGTTGTTTTGAGCTGTGATTTGAACTCAGCGACCGTTCCGCCCGAATTTTCAGCCATAAATGAAAGTGCTTCTTCTGACGTTTTGCCTCGCCCAGCGATCTTGGATAAGGTTTCGTACCAAGCGCCTGTTAAGGCTTTTTTGAAACGTTCATCGGCGTTGGTTTTAACCACCATCAGATCAACAATTTCACCTTCGATTTTAGATGAATCGAACACCAATGTTGCGTCCTTAGCGTTGCGTGTTTCTATCAAAGGCGGATTCCACGTCACGACAGCACCATTGGGGTCGCTGACAAAGAGTGCTGCGATATCGGCGTCGGAGGTGTTAACGACGGTAATGTCGCGCTCTGACAGCCCGTTCATGTCCAGTGCTCTGGCTAGCATGTAGTGTGAGACAGAAAGTTCGACCAATCGTACTTCACGGCCTTTCAAGTCTTTGACGCTTTCGCCGTTCTTGATGACTATGCCATCATTGCCATTTGAAAAGTCACCAACAATGAGTGCCGTGCTGTCGATGCCGCCAACCGCCGGAATGGTGAGTGCATCCATGTTCGTCATGGTGCAAGCATCGTAGGCGCCTGTTGTATAAAGGTTAATTGATTCGATATAGTCGTTTATGAGCGTTAACTCTATGTCGATGCCGTATTTGTCAGCCCACTTTTTTAAAATTCCTGACTCGTCAGCGTAAGCCCATGGTTCCCAGCCAGTGTAATGCGACCAAGCAACCTTGAAGGAATCTTTTGCGAGTGCGTTGGTGTGGGTTGTCAGTGTTGATAGCACTAATGCAATCAATAGTAAGCCTTTTTTGATGTTCATCATATCTCTCCGTCGGGTATCTTAAAGCTCGATGCTTAGCTCTTGTTTTACTTGCGTGCCTTTTTCCATTTTGACTATAGAGTCTTCCATTTTTGTGGTTAAGGACTCCATCTCCAAAATTGACTGCGCCATGTGCGGTAACGCCTCTCTTCTGAAGGTGCTGATATCATTGAGCGCGCTATCGACATTTTCAAATGCAATCTTAAGTTTTTCAATGTCCAGGCTCGCACTGGATGCTTGCTTTTGTATTTCAACACCTTGGGTTTTCAGTTGCTCCGAAGTTTGAACGATCAGCTCATTGGTCGTATCACTGACGGCTTTCACGCCTTTGAGAACTTGTTTCTGATGCTGTAGCGCAACGGCAAGCGTTGCTGCGGTTTGTAGAGCAGTAACCGTGACATTGAGCGATCGGTCGACACCGCGTATCAGCTCTCGATTGTTTCGAACGATGGTTTCCGTGGTTAGCACCCCCTGCTGATTAACGGCTAGTTGTTGCTGTAAATCGATGATGCGCTGCTTTAATGGAAAGAGCACTTCGTCTTGGAGAAACAGTTTTCTGTCTTCGGGAACTTTACCGCTTTCAAGGGTCGTTGTTAGCTTTTGGTCCATAATGTGGCCATAAGCGATGTAGTCGTGAAGCTTGAAGGTGAGTTCACGCATCTCAATTTGGTCTTGCGAGAGGGTGACGTTGTCCCGCTCGAGCTGTGAGCGACCATCTCGGAGGCTGTTTATTATATCTTCAAGAACGTTTTCTACCGATTGGTATCGTGCAAACCATCGGCTTAAGGGCGTGCCGATGCCTGGAAGCATAGATAATAGTCGTCGAATACTGCCCATATCAAAGTCAACCCGGTTCGGGTTTATGTCGCTCACCTGTTCTTGTAGATTAAGCAGGGAGTTAGCCACTGAGCTTCCGTCTTGTGCGTCGTCCATAAGGTTGCGCATAGGTTCCTTCAGCATGGCACTTTTACGTGCCAACTCTCTTGAGACATTTTCCCCTAAAGCTTGAACCGCTCTGGCGTGATCCTGTTGCGCCCTAAGATCTTTAGGGTCAATGCTCAAAAGGCGTTCGATCATTTCGTCGGCTTGTCGCTCTATCGCCGGATCAATCTTGCTCTGTTGGTCTTCTTTTTGTGCAACAGAAGGCAGGCTTTTTTCTGCTTGCTCCAGCGTGAATAGTGCTAGGCTGTTCTCCGTTTTGGTAATTGTTTCACTCATATTTTACTCCTGCTGTTACTAAGTATTAGTGGTTGGGTAGTTGGGCATCGATAAGGGGTTGCCGTAATCACTATGTACGGACTCCAGGTTTTATTCGATGGCGTATTTATCTGACCTCTTTATCAGGCTGCTGAGTTCAGACATTGCGTCATCTATATCCATGACGGCGTGGCCAGCCTCTGTTTTTGTGTTTGCAAGTTTTGTCGTCACATGATCCAGTTGAGTCAGCGCTTTGTCATTCTGGGCGAGCAAGGCATCGGCTCGATCCAGTTGTTCTTGGCGAAGGGTCAATCTCTGATTTAGTGTGCTTTGTAGTTCTTGATTGTCTTGATCTCTTGCGCTTTTGAGTTGCCACTCAATATTGTCAACATCAATGGTGCTTATGCTTCTTAAAACCAGGCAAATGTTTTCAAGGTTATCTATGCCGCCTAAAAACACCTGTTCAGCGATGGTTAGATAGCGCATATACGTTATCTCGTTCTTGTTTAGACGTTTCCCCAAAATTGCCGTTAAGTTGTGATACTTGCTTTTAAATTTATCTATCTGGAGCACGCCTCGGTGCTCGCCCAGCGTGCTTAGCTCGCCTTCCAATCCTTCTAGAAGTTTGTTTCGTTTGCTTACTAGTTTGTTCCTGACGCCCGAAATATAGTGCGTGGCGTACTTATCTTTATTTAAAAAATAGTTGCCTATAAACCCGCTTGCACCCATCGCTAAGCCTGCGCCTATTGCGCCTAAGGTGAATATGTTCAATCCGAACGCAACGGCAGACACGCCACCTAGCATGGCTATTGCGGTTGGATAAACTGCCGTTGCCTGTTGCGCTGATTTTCCTAAAACAGCTTTACGAACGGCTGATTTGGATATTTCTTTAAGATCGTTCACGGTGTGTGCTCATAGAAATTGACTTATAGCTCTTGTGCAACCAGAACGATTTCGACTCTGGGTAACCTGTAGTTGTAGGCTCGAGACGATTCTCCCGATTGTTTTTTAAGGGGTCTTTGTCCGCCAAACCCAATGGCTCGCATTCGGTCCTTATCGACGTTGTAGGTCGTATTTATGTACCTTTTCACTGAATCGGCTCGGTCAGAGCTCAGTTCGATATTAACTTTTTTGTCTCCGCGTAAGCCTGTGTGGCCTCGAATTTCGAGTCGGTAATTAGGGTAGTGCTTTAGGTTTTCTATGGCTTGGTCAACTTGGCCTTTGCCTTCGAGCGTTAATAGATAGGTGCCACTGGTAAACACGATGGGTCTGACTTTCAGTGTTCCAATTTCACTAAGTCGGTCCCACTCTTTTGTGCTGAGTGTATCAAAGTCACTCAGCAGACTTTCATCGTTGCTGACTAAGTTTTTATTGGCATCACCAAATGCCCCTCCGAGACCATTTTTTTTGTAGAGCTCGTTAACGAATTCGCTGTTAGTTATGCGGTATGGATCTTGATTCGGAATCGGATTGCGATCTATGTCTCCATAATTGGTAAGAATTTCGATGGTCGATTCGATGGTGTCTATGAGCGCTTCCTCAGAGAGCGAACGTGACAATGTTCCGTACCATCTGCGAACATTGTCCGTCAGCGTAGACCAACTTACGCCATTTAATAGGTTTTCCACAGCGCTTTTTTCAAGCCCGGTGCTCTTTGATATATCGTTAATGAGTTTGTCATTATCATCGCGATAGTATTTTAGTGTTCTAAAATAGTTCTTCAGTAATAGCTCGACTACCTCAGGATTTTTCTGAGAATACCGTCGGTTGGTGATCAATATATCCACAATAAGTTGACGAGTGTCTTTCGTGCTCAGAATTCGTTTCACACCCTTTAGACTTAAGGCTCGTGAAACGTCGGGCTCCCACAATACCGCGGCTTGAACCTCTTTATTGGAAAACGCCTTCAGCGCTGCAGATGAACCGTCTGTTTCCTTTAGCCAGGCGCCGTCTTTGCGTAAGTTTTGTATATCAAAGTGCACGGCTACAGACTTTAGTAAGTGCTCGCTGGGGGAATCAGGCGTTAGTGCAATGCTAAGGTTCTCGTTCGATTTGAAGTCATCAAGTGATGTGATCTTATCTGACCAAGCGACGATCGCGTCTCCGCCTTTCGATTCGTCCAAGACCGCGGTAATAACGCCTGGATAGTCTTTGTCAGCGCCATTTACAATGTAGCTGTCGACGGTGCCAACAGCAAAATTGTATTCTCCGCTGGCTAACTTCGCATAGCGTTCTACATAGTTTGCGCCATCGTCTATGCAATTGAGTAAGTAGCCACTCTGGCGCATGCGTTTCTTCATTTCTGGAGAGCACAACGGGAAGTACCCAACCCAGTTGTCATAACCGATTGTGATTCTACCCTTGGTGCCTTTTGCGTCAGAAGAATCCGTCTGCAGGTAATCACCGACAATGGGCAGTACGAATTTGCTGCCAACGATCGCAACTATTCCGATAAACAGAAATATGGACGCTATTTTTACGTGCTTACCCATAACGATGAATGTCTCGATGTGTTTTTATATTAGTCTCAAAATGTGCTCTGAAAGGCTGCTTAGTTCGTTGAGAAGGTGTCGGCGTCAAATGAGGGGGATTCAGCAAGCACTTCAGACAGGCCTTTAGTTAGGCTGTTTGCGTCGTTGGCTTGTTTGTAATACGTTTTCCCTGGTTGGTTTAACGAGTGGCGGCTGTCGATGCAAAAACCGACCGTATGAATGACCACCGGAGACTTCTCCAAAACTCTTTCAACTGCAGAGTGTGGCGTCTCTTTTTCTGAAGACGCTTTCCCATCAGTCACAACCACAAGATTGTATTCGCCGTACCCTAATTGACGTTTTGCTTGTGCTTCGAGTGCTAAGTAGCCAATGTTTATTGCGGATTTGAGAGGTGTTCCGCCATCTGCACGAGTGCTATTAATGGCGTCAATGAATGAGTCTCTGTTTCCCGTGCCCAATGGTATTCGTTCGTTTCGACCATTGCCGTCAAATATAAATAGGCCGATATTGGCATCACTAGGAATGCTCTTTGCAAAACTTGCGAGTGAGTCTCTAGCCACGCTTAGTTTTGATCGTGAGCCTGAGCAGCCTTGTTTTGCCATGCTCCCAGAGCCATCAAAAACAACGTAATAGTTTTTGCTCGTCAGGTTAGCTGCAATTGCCTCGGTACTTTCGCCGAGTGTAGGCCAACTATTGTCGGTGGCCCTGAGTCCATAGGCCGACCCTGTGCTCGAACGCTGCTCGGCATAGCGTTCGCTACTACCGATGCCCGAGGTGTTACCAGAACTGTTGGTCTGGTTGCTGGTGTTTGATGAATTCCCTGAGTCGTCGCCAAAATAGTATATGGCCGCTGCCGCGAGAATGGCATACCCGATAACACTCGATGCTTTCATAGATGGCTCCCTGCTCTATAGTGGTGAAAAGACGTCAGCTTCAGCTTCAACTTGAATGATGCGAAACTCCACTCGCATGTTTGAGCGCCATTCCGTTTCTGTCTTGGGTGCGCAAGGCTGCCCATTACAGACCCCTGTTTTGGGTTGAGCGATGCCGTGGCCAACGACCGCAAATTGACTGCTATCAATGCTAACGCCATTGCGTTTAGAGTAGCTTATTAGATTGTCTCTTACTTGTTGCGCACGACTGACACTCAAGTTCTTGGCTGATTGCTTTATCCTACCCAGTACAACTGCGGGTTGGTTTTCCTTTTTCTTTCTTAAGTAGCCCATCGGGTCGGAGTGTCCTTCCACCGTAATGATGGCGCCACCGTAAGTCGATGCTAGGCTCATGACTTTATCAAACGCATCGCTGTATAGGCTTTCGGTAAACACTTGTTGGTTCGGTTTGAAAAACACCTCGAAACTGAAAAGCTCACCGTCTTTGAGTGCCCCTTGTTGTTGTTTTTTCGTTACTACCTTGGCAACCTCTCGCTCATTGAAGCGGGGAGCCTCTGCCTTTTTAGCGATCGTTAAACCTTTACGTAGCGCATTAAAGTCCCAGTCGGCATGGCCTAGCGTGGAGCGACCTGTAATCAGGCTGATGCTGCTCAATCCGTTTTGTATCTCCTTATTCAGGCGTTCGAAGTTTCGAGGGTAGCGAGCATCTTGGAAGAATTTAATGTTGTCTTCGAAGCGAGTAAATTCAGCGTCTGCGTACAGACCTTCAGCGTCGCCGATGGCTTGTGGGCTGTCCAACAGCATCTCAGCTGAGGCTCTCATCAGGCGTTGGTATTGGGATGAGTTTGAGCGCTTGCTTTTGACAACTGAGGCGACAGATTCTTGGGCCTGAATTAATGATCTTACCAATCTACTTACTTCTTCTTTGTTGGCATTTAGATAGTCGGACCTAACGGCGTAGACGTCTGAGATCACTCTATTGGCGGTTTTTGTGGAAAGGAGGATTTTTGCCCCCTTAACCGAATCTTCCGCGCCGGTGCCCACATTTCCACCGGATGTCAGCGCCAATGCATCTGGAATGATCACGAAGGCGGCATCGATATTATTTTCGTACAATGCGTTCATCGGAGAATTGTCGGTCCCCGTTAAGTCTGATAGCCACTTAATTGATACGTCATTCAACGAAAGGCCTGCGTCGTTCAATATTTTAGCCAAGTAGTCAACATGAGGACCGTAGGCTTGTAGGGCAATGGTTTTGCCGCGGAGGTCCTTTGCGGATTTGATGTTGTCTTTCACCACAAGAGCGTCTCCGCCAGCCGACCAAGTCAATTGATAAATAACCACCGGTTTGGTTCGTTTATCACGATTTAGTAGGTCACTCGCGGCGTTTATCATGCCGAGCGTGCCTCGAAGGTAGGGGGTATCGCCGCCTATAAATTGTTCCAATTGTTCGGTGAACACATCTTGTCTCTTGAGCGTTACGCGCACATTGTTTTTGTCGAAGATGGATCCAGAAGCGGTGGTCTTCTTATTCCCGTTTGCGTGGATAGTTGCTATGTCGCCACCCCAGGTGATGATAGGCAGCGTAACCGTTCCGTCTTTTACGTTTTTGGCTCTCGTTTTTACAACTTGATCTAAAGGAGCTGCCGATACATATTGTGGTTTGGAAAAAGAGACTTGAGAAGTCACAGACAACAGCGCAATGCTAAAAGCGAATAAGCGTTTCATTCTTATTGGTTCCCTTGGTTGTGCGAATGGTAGAGTAGTCGAAGGAGATCTCAATGACTCCCGAATACTTTATTTAAGGTCAATTAGACAATTTTCAAGATCACATCTCAAGGGATTGAGCGTGCATATTCTTCGTTTAACAACGTCTGAAAAGAATCAGGATGTTCTAAGTTGAAGTGTTTAACATGTTGTTGAACCTCGGGATCAAAGCCTTCTGAGCGAATGGTGGAGATCAGGTCTTGAAACGCGCGACTTGTTTTGATTTCAGTCGAAAGCGCAACGCTGGGCAGTTGATAGTCGGCGACAATTTTGGCGCCGCGTTCTACATTTCCCCGATCGTCCTGGTAGTACTGTGACAGCACCAGCATTCGTGACCCTAGATAACAAGCCTCTTCTAGATCGTGAGTAACAAAAAAGATCGTTAGCTTTTTAGCGTCCCATAGCTCTAGCAGGAAAATTTGTAATTCTTCTCGTGTGTCTGGGTCAAGCGCACCAAATGGTTCATCCATTAGTAAAATGGGCGGTTTCATGATTAATGCTTGGGCTATTGCCACACGCTGTTGCATTCCTCCGGAGAGCTCGTGAGGATGTTTGTGAGCGGCGTCTGACAGTCGAAGTATGTCCAAGTAGCGCATGGCTTCCTCGGTATCGCTGTCGTTTTTAAACCAGGGTAGATACCACTTCTGTTTGGTTAGGTTCTTACCCAATAGTACATTTTGCAATACGGTTAGCTGAGGGTACAGTGAGTATCTTTGGAACACTATGCCTCGATCTTGATCTGGAAAACTAACTTGCTTGTTATTGATTTTTAGCGAGCCGCTATTTGCTGCTTCTTGGCCGAGGATTAATCTAAGTAGGGTGGATTTTCCGCACCCGCTAGGCCCTACGAGAGTGCAAAACTCTCCAGGGTTGACGGCTAGGTCTACGTTGTCAAGAATTAGCTTGTCGCCATAGCTCTTGTAAAGATTTTCAATCCGAAGAATGTTTTTGCTGTCTTTCATAGGGGGTCTTAATCTATTTAGAAGCCACATACCACGCGTATTTGCGATGGATGATTTGTTTTAGTATGTAATCGAAAAAGAAGCCTAAGAAGGTGATCCAAATAACGTATGGGATGATTAAGTCCATGCTGAGGTATCTGCGAACCAGAAAAATCCGGTAGCCTAGGCCGTCGGTGGACGCGATAGCTTCGGAAGCAATCAAGAATAGCCACGCTGCGCCTAAACTTAATCTGATTGCTTCTAGTAATCTCGGTAAAATCTGAGGTAATACGATTCGATAAACCACCGCCAATTGAGAAGCACCAAGCGTTTGAGCCTTAACAATTTGCTCACGGGGTATCTTGTCGGTAGCCAAATAGATATCGCGAGCGATAATTGGGAACGTGCCTAAAAAAATCAGAGTGATTTTCCCTACTTCTCCTACGCCAAAGGCGATAAACAGGATCGGTAGTACCGCCAGAGGAGGAATCATGGATAGCACAGTGACGAATGTGGCGAATGTGGCAGACATGCCCTTGAATACGCCCATGTTTAGGCCCAGCAATAAGCCTAGAGCCGCCGCGAGTCCGACTCCAATAAAAAGGCGTTTTAGGCTTGATGCCGTATCTTGCCAGAGTTGATACTCGCCAGTGCGCCTATTTTCAGTGAAGGCAGCCTTGTCGATGGCTTTGATCATTTTGGAAATGCTGGGCAGCAACTTGTCGGCTGGGTTTGCTTCCAGCCTTGCGTTAGATGCTGACACGTATAACGCGATGGCTAAGGCAAATGGCAAAATGGTTAAAATCACTTTGAGCCATTTGGGAGGGCTGGCGTTCAGTCCAAAAAATAGTGGGGCTTTCATTGTCTCAACTGTTGGTGCTGTGCGGTTAATCTCGTTGATTGACGCAACTGTGTCATTTAAAAGGGCTTCAATACCACTAGAAATACAATGGGAATCAGCAATAGAACTGGAAGTTCATTGAGCCAGCGATAGAAAATGTGGCCATGAGGTATTTCGTCACGTTCGAACTTTTTCATCGTCGAGGCACACCAGCCGTGGTAGCCGGACATTGCCACCACAAGTAAAATTTTTGCGTGCAACCAACCTCCGTTAAAACCGTAGCTCAGCAACCAGATTCCAAATACCCAGGTGGCGATCATGGCGGGGGTCATAATGCCTCGCATTAGTTTGCGTTCCATGACTTTAAAGCGTTCTTTGCTTACATCATCTTCAGACATCGCGTGATAGACAAACAGTCTTGGCATATAGAAAATTGCTGCCATCCAGCAGATGACGGCGATTATATGGAGAGATTTTACGTAAAGCATAATTGAGCGGTAGGGAGTTATCGTTATGGGCTTAGATTATCACAGTCTTAGAGAAAGGTTTCATATGCGAGCAAATTGATCTTTAATGGTTTTTGGTAAACCTTTTGGCGTCTAAGTGCGTCTAAATAATAAATCGACTGACCAAGCAACGAGGAAATTTTAATGTATAAATATGGTGTTTTACTTTCGGTTCTGCTGTTTAGCAGTTCATCAATGGCATGGAATTGCAGTGAAGAGCGCACAATATCCACTGAGCTTGATATCGGCGCAGTTGCGGATATACGTGTTCAGGCAGGAGCGGGCGAGTTATCAATTAAAGGAAGCGACCAGAGAGGAAAGATCGGCTTGGTTGCTAAGTTATGCGCATCGGATGAAAGCGTTCTCTCCGAAATGGACGTTGAAACCGAGATTGACAATGAGTACGTGTCCATCGAAACGAGTATGCCTAAAAAGTGGAGCGGTAATACCTCCATGTCGATTGATTTATCTCTAGTTGTTCCCAAAGGGTCTCGTTTGGACGTAAAAGATAGTAGTGGAGACTTGGAGGTTAAAGGCGTGTCGGAGCTTACGCTTGTTGATTCTTCGGGAGATATAAAGATAAAGAATATCGAAGGTAAAGTTGATTTAGCTGACTCATCTGGCTCAATCAGAATGGCGGGCGTGGGCGAGGCTGAAGTAGCGGACAGTTCTGGGGCAATAGATGTTCGTGATGTTGTTAAGGATTTTACTATTAACGTGGATAGTTCCGGCGATATTGAGGTTCAAGGAGTTGGCGGGGATGTTTTAGTTAAAGTAGATAGCAGTGGCTCGATTGATGTTAAGGATGTTGCTGGCAGCTTCACAGTAGAAAAAGATGGGTCAGGCGGTATTCGATATGACAATATCGAAGGCGAAGTCGATATTCCCCGTAGAAAAAGATAGGGCTTTTAAGTCAAAGCAAGCTCTCTTTATTTGGGAGAGAGCTTGGGCGGTTTACTCCGATTGAGAATGTTCCAAGTAGTCTTCAAGCATGTTATTGAGCATGTTGTGACCAAAGAGAGTCGGGGTGATTTGGCTGTTTGTTTTATCGATTAATCCTAGTTTTAGGTGTTTCTGAATCAAAGCTGAAATGGAATGCTCGCTTTGAGCTGTGCGAGCCTCAAATTCGGATATCGAAAAGCCGTTATTGAGTCTCAGAGCATTAAGCATGTATTCGAACGTAAGTGTCCGTGGTGCAACTTGGCTTTTGCCTCCGAGCTTAGATGTTTTTGTAAGGTAGCTGTTCGGATGTTTGATTTTCCATGTTCGATAAACTCCATCGATCGTGGTTATTTTTCCATGTGCTCCTGCTCCAATTCCTAGGTAGTCTCCAAAATTCCAATAGTTTAGGTTGTGCCGACATTGGCGGGAATTTTGTGAGTAAGCAGAAACCTCGTACTGCTCATAGCCATGCTCTAGCAAGGTCTTTTGAAGCGCTTCTTGCATATCCCAAAGGGCTTCTTCTTTGGGAGTGATTGGTGGATTGTGGTGAAAAAGAGTGTTGGGTTCTATCGTTAATTGATAGCAAGACAGGTGAGTCGGTTGAAGTTTGATTGCTTGAGCTAAGTCTGACAAGGATTGTTCTAAAGTCTGATCAGGCAGTCCGAACATTAGGTCGAGGTTGAAATTATTCAACCCCGCCTCTTTAGCGTATTTCGCTGCGGCGATGGCTTCGGTTGAGCTGTGCACTCGTCCGAGGCGATTTAGGTGTTGTTGGTTGTAGCTCTGAACGCCGATTGAAAGTCTGTTTATGCCAGCCTCTTTAAAGCCTGCAAACTTGACCGCCTCGCTACTTCCGGGGTTAGCTTCGAGCGTAACTTCGATGTCCGCAGCAAAGTCGAGCCTCTCTTTTAGACCCCTAAATAGGATTTGATAGCTTTTACTGCTAAATAGCGAGGGGGTGCCGCCGCCGATGAATATTGTTTTTATCTCACGATCACGAACGGCTTCGCCGAAATCGAGTAGGTCAGCATCAAGGTCAGTAAGTAGTGTTTCCACATAGCGAGGTTCGTTGATCTCCTGCTTAGCTTGATGTGAGTTAAAGTCGCAATAAGGGCATTTTCGTTCACACCAAGGAATATGAATGTAAAGGCTGAGCGGAATTTTACGGTATTGAAATTGCATGTTGAGATTGTAGTGTCTACACCAGTCTTTAGCTATTGAATAGTGAGCTCAGTCGGATTATGGTTTGCTGCTGAGAACTTTTACCATAAGTGTTTTTCTATGAATGTTGTTTGTTTGGATTTGGAAGGGGTGTTGATCCCAGAAATATGGATTAATTTTGCAGAAAAAGTCGGTGTTAAGGAGCTATTAGCAACCACTCGCGATATTCCGGATTATGACGAGCTAATGAAGTTTCGTTTAGAGTTGTGCGCCAAGCATGATTTTCGAATTCAGGATATACAGGAAGTGATTGCCACACTGTCGCCATTAGAGGGTGCCAAGGCGTTTAGCGATGCACTAAGAGAAGATTATCAACTTATCATCTTGTCTGATACTTTTAAGGAGTTTGCGGAGCCGATGATGCGTCAATTGTCTTGGCCGACCATTTTTTGCCATGAACTGATTATTGATGACGATGGACGAATTAGTAATTACAAGCTTCGTAAACGGGACCATAAGCGAGAAACCGTAAAGCGACTGCATGAATTGAATTTTAACGTTGTTGCTGCCGGCGACTCGTATAATGACACCACAATGTTAGGCGAGGCCGAGCAAGGAATACTGTTTTGTCCGCCACAGAATGTGATTGATGAGTTTCCCCAGTTCCCCGTTGCCGCGGATTATGACGAATTGCGATCGGAAATTGATTCAGCCATAAAAAAGATGGAGCCCAGAGGAGGTTAGTTGTCTCTGCGCTTTAGTGCGCGATGTTCTCGGACACCGCGCTTATCAGGCTTGCGCAATTCAAACTCTATCTTTGGTTGTGATTTGATCGTGTCACTCATTTTTTTTCGTTGGGCTTTGCTGTTTTCAGTTTCGCAATAAAGCGTTTGAGCGATGACAGCCGGACCTCGATTTTCGCTGAGTTCAAGAATTTCAATTTGCATTTCATGATAGCCGCGTTTGACAAGCAATAGATCGCCCACCTTTACCGTTGAAGCGGGCTTACAGTTTTGGTTGTTCAAAGAAACCTTGCCGTTTTTCAATGCCTTCACAGAAAGTTGCCTTGTTTTAAAGAATCGGGCTGCCCAAAGCCATTTGTCGATTCGAACTTTGTTGGGTAATTTGTCTAATTTTGAACTCATAAGGGAGAGTTTACCGAACACTCAGTCATCGTGAAATATTAATTTTGGTGCGTAAATTTGAAAAATTCACAATTTTGGTGCATTTTGGGTCTATACTAGTAGATAGTCTATTAAATCAAAGTATTAGCAATCATTTGTAAGTGATTACTTTTACAGACTAATAAAAAGAATTAAAAGATAACTTTAGAGAGTTAAATGGCCTGTGTGGTTTTTGCTGCGAGGTAGAGAAAATGGATACATCAGTTGTTAATAAACAATTTAATTTTAAGGTAGGCAAGAGTCTAGTTGCCTTGGCCGTTAGTGCGTTGTTCAGTGTGGCTTCGCTCGCGGCTGACGATGCCCCAATGGATTTGGTCGATTCAGTATTGTCTGAGGCTAAAAAAACGGTTAGTTCCACCAAGTTTACAGGCGATTTTAACGTGTCGGTGTTTGGAGAGGGCGAATACGACTCCTTTCTAGGAAAGAGTGAGATCTGGGCTGATAACTGGGGCGTTTCTGCTGAGCTAAAGCAAAATGATCAAAGTGATGTGTTTGGATTGCCGAAAGAATCTAGCTTTTTTAATCTGGATGTTAAGCGTCGCTTTGGTAGCCATGACAAATCAAATATTGAACTTGGGCTAGGCTGGCAAGAACTCAACATTGATTCACAGTTAGACGCGAGTGGCCCTAAGGTTTCATTGGCTGGAAAGTACAATCTGTTGAAAGATTTTCAGGTCTATGGGTCTACGGCCTATTTTCCAGAGCTGGAAGATCAAATTAAGGCGGACACCACGCTTTCTGCCTATGAATTTGAAGCTGGATTGTTGTACACACCATTACCTTCTCTTTCTGTGAAAGCTGGCTACCGCGTATTCACGCTTGATCTTGAAGATCCGGTGCTAGAAGAACTTGGGTCTACTTCAGGGTTTCTGCTTGGTACTGATCTGAGTTGGTAGAATAATACTTAACTTACTTGCATCGATGCTTGAGTGTAAATAGGTTGCTTTCTTGTTGCTTCTAAACTCTGTGCTGATGAAAATTAGTGGTGATATCAAATTGGATTGATATCACCTTTTGCGTTTATTGCTTAAACACTTCGCCGCCCTTCATAACGAAACTTATATTTTCTAAAAGCTCGATATTATCGAGTGGGTTTCCATCGACGGCAACCAAGTCGGCGTGTTTTCCTTCACTCAAACTCCCTAGCATCGCAGTCTCGCCAAGTAGCTCCGCGGCGTGAACCGTTGCTGCTCGAATGGCTTCCATTGGCGGCATGCCGGCATCGACCATCAATTTGAACTCTTTGGCGTTGTCGCCGTGAGCAGATACACCGCTGTCGGTACCGAAGGCTATTTTAACTCCGGCTTGGTACGCTTTCGTAAAGTTTCCTTTCAACTGAGGGCCTATTGCCGCCGCTTTGGGTCGCACGATTTCAGGAAAGTAGCCGTCAATTTTGGCTTTCTCGGCCACAAACTCTCCGGCGAGGATGGTGGGAACTAGGTAAGTTCCGTGTTTTTTCATAAGGCTCCTAACTTCATCCGTCATTAAAGTTCCGTGTTCGATGCTGCTAACACCGGCCTTTATAGCTCGGATCATGCCTTCGCCGCCGTGCGCGTGAGCAGCCACTTTAAAGCCATAATCGTTGGCTGTTTCGATGATCGCTTTTAATTCGTCTTCCATGAATTGGGGGTTTTGGCCATTTTTAGCGGTGCTTAGCACGCCACCTGTTGCCGTAATTTTTATTAAATCTGCGCCTTCTTTATACCGTTGCCTTACGGCCTTTCTGGCCTCAGTGGCGCCGTTGACAACGCCATCTTTGGCATGAGGGTCGCCAATCAAATCATCGTTAACGCCGTTTGTTGGGTCCGCGTGGCCGCCGGTCGTAGCCAGAGATTTTCCGGCAGTAAATATGCGCGGTCCAGTTGCATAACCTTGCGCGATGGCCGTGCGTAGCGCTCTGGTTACCGTGCCGTCATCGCCCAAATTCCTAACTGTTGTAAACCCAGAGGCTAAGGTTACTTCTGCGTACTTCGCAGCGCGAAATGCAAAGTCTGCTGTGTTGAGTCTAAACCCTTCTGAGTAGCTCTTCGGATTGCTCTGGGAGGTGAGGTGAACATGCATGTCTATAAGTCCAGGTAGGCATGTTTTATCGCTTAAATCGATGGTGTTAGGTGCGGGCGACGTCTCAGCTCGTATGCTGATGATCTTTCCATCTGAAACTTGAATGGTTCTGGCTCCCGTAAGCTTTTTGTTCACTACATCAACTGTATTTCCACAGATCACTGTGAACGCTTGGGCAGTACTAATTTGTGGTGCGAGGATAAGTGCGCCAGCCAAAAGTAAGTGTTTCATTGTTTTTCTCCGATGGTTTAGCTCAGGCGTGAATCTTGCTGTTTGGCTTAAGAGTGTGGTCGCTGAGGAAGTTAATCGTTATTTTCTTTGTCCATTAAAAAGTCCGCTCTGCTGCGCAGGGTTTTGCGATCTCGGATTGCAGAAAAAGGGTCATTGTCTGAACTTGTGAGCTCCTTGGATTTGGCAATTTTTTCCTTGGTGCTCTGCTTGTTGGGCTTAATTTTGCTTCGTATAGCATGGTACAGAATATACACGCTAATACCGGATATCCATGCGATCCATTTATAAATAAATGATGCTCGGTCAATGTTTTCTGGTCCAACTGCTGTTAAATAGTCTTGGTGAATGCTGCTGACGACTATAAGGTAAGCGAGTAATATTAGGGTGGAGATTATGCTGGCTTTATATTGCTTCCAAATGATGACGATGAACGCCCATCGAAATGCTTGTTTGAATATCATGAGATCACCTTAACCAAAAAAATTAAGCCCTAACAATGCAAGAACTGCCAATAGTCCTTTTTCCTTGATGGAGCTTTTGATTTTATCTTCTTCTTCTTTGACCACTACCTCTAAGTCATCCTGGCGCATTTTTCTTGGGTCGTTGCCGGCGACGATAATTCGAGTACGAGCACGGTCGATGGCTTTTTCCCTGATAAAACGCCGGTATTTACTTGGGATGCCGCCAACATAAGGAATCGTTATTGATTTTGACTCTGATTTCATACTTTGGTCATTTTGATCGGGTTATCGGGATTAAATGGTGTTTTTAGCGCATCGAGTGCTCTGAAACGCTTCGAAGAACCTGCATAGACTGATGTTTTCTGTATGTCCAAGCCCAGAACAATGCTAAAATTCGCGCCCACTGACTTACTATTTGCGATCATTTTCATCGATTGCAATGATTTTTACCCTCACACATGACTGGCATGAGCAATCGCATAGCAGAAGTTACGCGTAATACTAGCGAAACACAAATTACCGTTAAATTGAATTTAGATGGTACTGGAAAAACGAATTTTGATACAGGCGTGCCGTTTTTAGAGCATATGATGGATCAGATTGGGCGTCATGGCTTGATAGATTTGGATGTGGTTTGTAAGGGTGATCTGCACATAGATGATCATCACACGGTGGAAGATATTGGCATTACCATTGGGCAGGCTTTTGATGAGGCCGTTGGAGATAAAAAAGGTATCCGACGCTATGGGCATGCTTACGTACCCCTTGATGAGGCCTTAAGTCGCGTGGTTGTGGATTTTTCTGGGCGCCCGACGTGTATGCACTCCGTTGATTACAGAAGGGCTAGGATTGGCGGCTTCGACGTGGATCTTTTTGATGAATTTTTCCATGGGTTTGTGAATCATGCTCGTTTGACTCTGCACATTGATAACATTAGAGGTAAGAACGCCCATCACATCGCCGAGACAATTTTCAAGGCGTTTGGCCGAGCGTTACGTATGGCGTTAGAAAATGATGAGCGCAGTGTAGGGGTCATTCCTTCCACTAAAGGTAGCTTGTAGGAATAGTCATGCAAATTGCTGTTGTTGATTTGGGGGTGGGTAACCTTCGTTCTGTAAAGCAGGCAGTGATCACGGTTGCTGAGGATGCGGACGTGATTTTAAGCAGTGATGCCGACGCACTTCTGCGGGCAGATAAAATAGTGTTGCCTGGCCAAGGTGCCGTCGGAACTTGGTTTAAGGAGCTCAATGCTCGAGGGCTTTCCGATGCTTTGATGGTGTGCCTTAAAGAGAAACCGTTGCTTGGGATCTGTGTGGGAATGCAGGCCTTGTTCGAATACTGCGAAGAAGATGGAGGCCAGGCGGGTTTAGGTGTTTTTCAAGGCGATGTTAGGCATTTCAGTCACTTTCATACAGATAGGCTCGAGACTGATGATCGTTTAAAGATCCCTCAAATGGGATGGAATCAAGTGTTTCATTTGCGAGACCATCCTTTGTGGTCGAACATTGAGAATGAATCACACTTCTATTTTGTTCACAGTTATTGTGCAAACACGTCACCGGATGCTGACTTAGGTACTGTTTACGGAGGCGCAGATTATGGCCATAAGTTCATTGCGGCGGCTGGCCGAGATAATATATTTGCGGTCCAGTTCCACCCTGAAAAGAGCCATGATAATGGCTTGCAACTGTTAAAGAATTTTACTAACTGGGATGGACGGGCTTAAGCTCGATGAAATCCAAAAAAAAGATTTGTTATGTTATTGATACCCGCAATTGATATTAAAGAAGGTAAGTGTGTGCGTCTTCGTCAAGGCTTGATGGAAGACTCAACCGTATTCAGTGATAGCCCCTTAGAAATGGCCGATAAATGGGTTGAGCTAGGTGCCAAGAGAATCCATTTGGTTGATTTAGATGGTGCGTTTGCGGGGCAACCAGCCAATGCTGACGTAATAAATGCCATTGCGGAAAAGTACCCAAACGTTCCTATACAAATTGGTGGTGGTATCCGTGACCGCGCGACGATTGAAGCTTATCTTGAAGCAGGTGTGCAGTATGTAATTATTGGTACTCGGGCAGCAAATGAACCGGAATTTATCGCAGAAATCGCACCGGAATATGGTCAAAATTTGATCATCGGATTGGATGCGAAAGATGGTATCGTGGCCGTGGATGGCTGGGCAAAAATGACCGAACATAATGTTGTTGACCTTGCTAAGCGTTTTGAAGGGGATGGGGTTCAAGCGATCATCTATACCGACATAGCGCGAGATGGAATGATGCAAGGCGTCAACTTGGATGCTACTCAGCGCTTGGCTGAATCTGTCTCTATCCCCATAATTGCGTCGGGTGGAGTGACTAATATGCAAGACTTAGTTGAGCTGCAAAAAATTGAAGGCTCTGGGATTTCTGGAGTGATAACCGGTCGCGCGATTTACGAAGGCGGCCTTGACTTTGCTGAGGGTCAAAGATACCTAGACAGCATGCTGAAAGCTTAGTGCGATGCCATTAGCGAAGCGAATCATCCCATGTCTAGACGTTGATAATGGGCGTGTGGTCAAAGGGGTTAACTTTGTGGGTATCAGAGATGCTGGTGATCCCGTTGAGGTGGCTAAGCGTTATAACGAGCAGGGTGCTGATGAAATCACCTTTTTAGATATTACGGCAACCTCTGACGACCGAGATACAATTTTGCACGTGGTTGAAGAGGTGGCAAATGAGGTTTTTATTCCTTTAACCGTTGGCGGCGGTGTGAGAGAGTTGGCCGATGTTCGCCGTCTGCTTAATGCGGGTGCGGATAAGATATCGGTGAACAGTACAGCGGTGTTTAAGCCCGAGTTTATAAAGGAAGCCAGCACTCATTTTGGTTCACAGTGCATAGTGGTGGCAATAGATGCAAAACAAACTCACTTCATTGATAAAGGTGATATTGCTGATCGTTGGGAGATTTTCACTCACGGTGGTCGTAAGCAGACTGGAATAGATGCGATCGAGTGGGCTCAAAAAATGTCGGAGTACGGCGCAGGAGAAATTCTGCTTACGAGTATGGATGGTGATGGAACCAAGGCGGGTTACGATTTAGCGCTGACTAGGGCGATAACAGACTCTATAAACATTCCCGTAATAGCATCAGGTGGGGTCGGCAATTTGCAACACCTAATCGAAGGTGTTGTTGATGGGGGAGCCGATGCCGTGCTAGCCGCGAGCATCTTTCATTTTGGTGAATTTACCGTTCTTCAAGCAAAGCAGGCCATGCGCGATGCTGGTATCGAAGTACGGCTTTAATATCGAGAAATATTGTGATTAGTTGGTTAGAAGATATTAAGTGGAACGACGCTGGTTTGGTGCCCGCCATTGCTCAGGATGCTGAAACTGGTGAAAACTTAATGGTGGCCTGGATGAATCGAGAGGCTTTGGCTGAAACGGCAGAGCTTGGGGTTGCCGTGTATTTTTCTCGTTCTAGGCAAAAAATGTGGCGAAAAGGAGAACAATCCGGTCACCAACAACGTGTAGTCGAAATGCGTTTAGACTGCGATTCAGATGTTATTTTGTTAAAAGTAGAGCAAAAAGGTGGCATTGCCTGCCATACTGGTCGTCGAAACTGTTTTTATAAGATATTTCGCGATGGCGAGTGGGTCGAGGTTGATCCTGTCTTAAAAGACCCTAAAGAGATATATAGAAAATGAGCGATCGAGTACTTGATGAGGTTCATGAGGTATTAATGTCCCGTCTGGGGGCTGAACCCGGGTCATCATACGCGGCCTCTTTGTACGATAAGGGCTTAGACGCTATCCTGAAAAAGGTGGGTGAAGAAGCTACCGAGACTGTCATGGCGGCGAAAGACGGTGACGCCGAAAAAATAGTGTATGAAATTGCTGATTTGTGGTTCCATACGATGGTTTTATTAGCTCATCAAAAGCTTAAACCACAACAGGTACTGGACGAACTTTCTCGTCGAATGGGTACCAGCGGGCTGGCTGAGAAGGCCGCGCGCAAATCTAAATAGTGAGGAAATTATCATGGGCTTAGGTGGAATTTCAATTTGGCAACTGTTGATTGTATTAGTGATCGTCGCGTTGATTTTTGGTACGAAAAAACTTCGCGGTGTTGGTGGTGATCTAGGTGGAGCCGTTAAGGGCTTTAAAAAGGCGCTATCCGATGATGACTCTAAGAGTGAAGAGTCGGTTGATCAAAGCGAAAAAGAACCAGCCGCTGACGACAAATAATTGGCATGTTGGATATTGGCTTCTCAGAGCTGCTAGTCATCGGGGTAGTTTTGCTCTTGGTGATGGGTCCGGAGCGATTGCCCGAAGTTGCGAAGCAGATTGCGTTTTTCATTCGTAAAGCTCGGCAAGGTGTTTATCGTTTGCGGTCGGAAATGCAAGATGAAATCGATGGGTCGCCGTTTGCGGATCTGGAAGCAGCGAAGCGTGAAATATCGGATCTTAAAAATGACCTTAGGCAATTCGGTCGTGACTTGGCCGATTCAGCGGAGCAAGATATAAATCACACTGATTCGCAAAACAGTAGCGCTGAAACTATAGGCAATGCTGTTGCAAAGACTGAGTCAAAAGGTTCGTCAAACGACGTGCATGTTGAAAGCTCTGGTGCGCAAATTCCTAAATCATAGCGTACCAATTATTAACTTTTGGCCGAGATAGAACGTTATCTTAAATGAGACGCGTCCGGCGGCAAAGACAGACATTAAATACAATTCGTGCAAGAACAAACCACACAAAAATCAGAACCATTTGTATCGCATTTAGTCGAACTGCGAAATCGCATGTTATGGGCGGTTGGGGCTGTGTTGGTCGTATTTTTGTGTTTAGTGCCATTTGCTAGCGAAATTTACGCTTGGTTTGCGCAACCTCTGATAGCGGCGATACCCGATGGTGGCAGTATGATCGCGGTTGATCCTCACGGCACGTTCTTTATCCCGTTTAAGTTGTCTTTTGCGGTTGCCTTTGCCATTGCTATTCCGTTTGTGCTCTATCAAGTTTGGGCATTCGTCGCTCCGGGCTTATACCAAAACGAAAAAAGTATTGTGATCCCACTTGTAGTATCCAGTACGGTTTTGTTCTACCTAGGAGTGGCGTTCGCCTATTTTGTGGTGTTTCCACTCATGTTCCAGTTTTTCGCCGCAATGACCCCTGATGGAGTGGCATTTACGCCAGACATAGCATCGTACATGAGCTTTGCTTTAAGTATATTTTTTGCGTTTGGGATGGCTTTTGAGGTGCCTGTGGCTTTGGTGTTGCTGGCGCGGATGGGCGTGGTTTCGCCAGCTAGAATTGCTCAAAATAGAGGGTATTTTATTTTGGGGGCGTTCGTTGTGGCCATGTTAATGACTCCACCAGATCCATTTTCGCAAATCATGCTTGCTCTTCCTGTTTGTTTGCTTTTTGAAGTTGGCTTGTTCTTTGCAAGGCGTGTGGAGAAAAAGCAGGCGCGACTGTAGTTACTCCGGCCCACTTGGTTTTTGTAATCAATAAAGAATTTTATTAGGAATTTTTCAATATCATGAATGCGCAAATAATAGACGGCAAGAAAATTGCTGCCGAAATCCGTTCTGAAGCAAAACTAGAAGCCACAGAGCTGATTGCTGACGGCGTGCAGCCTTGTTTGGTGGTGGTATTAGTCGGAGAAGATCCTGCTTCTAAAGCGTACGTTGGTAGTAAAGTGAAGGCTTGCGAAGAGACTGGAATCAAATCGATCAAAATAACGCACCCCAGTGATGTTAGCGAAGAGGCACTTATGGCCGATATAGAGCGTTTGAACGCTGATGTGTCGGTTCATGGGATATTGGTGCAGTTACCTCTTCCGAGCCACATTGATGAGGATGTGGTTACCGAGCACATACATCCGAACAAAGATGTGGATGGCTTTCACCCAGTTAATGTGGGGAAGCTGAGTATTGGAATCGATTGCCTTACTCCATGTACGCCCACTGGAATACCTGAAATGATTGTCCGTAGCGGCATTGATATGTCTGGTAAGCATGCCGTAGTTATAGGGCGAAGTAATATTGTTGGTAAGCCTATGATGAGCCTGTTGGTTCAAAAAGGAGAGAAGGCAAACTGCACTGTGACTTGTTGTCATAGTGGTACTAGAGACTTAACGTATCATACAAAACAAGCCGACATATTGATTGCGGCCATTGGTGTGCCAGAATTTGTTAAAGCAGATATGGTCAAGGAAGGTGCAACTGTGATTGACGTGGGTATCAATCGAGTCGAAGACCCTTCAACAGCAAAAGGGTATCGATTGGTAGGCGATGTTGATTTCGACGAGGTTAAAGGCGTTGCTGGCGCTATTACGCCAGTGCCTGGTGGTGTAGGTCCGATGACGGTTGCTATGTTGATGAAAAATACGAATAAAGCCGCTCGACTGCTCACTCGTTAACCGTTTTAACTTAGCTGGTATTAGTGAATTTTGCCGTCAATGCTTTGGTTGAGCGGTTGTGTCATTTGCGAGTTAACGTAATTAATCACCCTTCTTTCCCCACATGTTGAACAAAATTGCGTGCTAATATTCCAGCCCGAAATAGAAATTTAGACACTATTATCATGACAGAATCCCGGTTTTCTATCGCTCAAAAATACATTCCAGGCGGAGTCAACTCCCCAGTTCGCGCTTTTAAAAGTGTGGGCGGCGAGCCTATTTTTATTAAGAAAGCAAAAGGTTCTTATGTCTGGGATGCTGATGATAAGCAGTATATTGACTATGTTGGCTCATGGGGGCCTATGATCTTAGGGCACGCGCACCCAGAAGTGATTCAAGCGGTACAAGAGACGGCAGCCAATGGTTTGAGCTTTGGAGCACCCACAGAGTCAGAAACAACGTTGGCGCAGAAAATCTGTGAGCTAATTCCCAGTATTGATAAGGTGCGAATGGTCAGTTCTGGAACCGAAGCCACAATGAGCGCATTGCGCTTAGCGCGGGGCTATACTGGGCGCGAAAAAATCATTAAATTCGAAGGTTGTTATCATGGGCATTCCGACAGTCTGTTGGTGAAAGCTGGCTCCGGAGCGCTTACGTTTGGTGTACCAACATCACCAGGAGTTCCGGCTTCTCTAGCAGAACTTACCATCACACTGCCGTTTAATGACCTAGATAGTCTCGAGCAGGTCTTTAAACAGATAGGTGAAGAAGTGGCGGCCATTATTATTGAGCCGATTGCCGGAAATATGAACTTTATCGCACCTAAAGTTGGCTATCTTGAGAAAATGCGCGAGCTGTGTGACCAGTATGGAACCGTTCTAATTTTTGACGAAGTCATGACCGGGTTTCGCGTTGGTTTACAGGGAGCACAGGGAGTGTATGGGATAACTCCAGATTTAACGTGCTTTGGTAAGGTGATTGGCGGTGGAATGCCCGTAGGTGCCTTTGGGGGGCGCAAAGACATAATGGGTCATATTTCACCCGACGGACCTGTTTATCAGGCGGGTACGTTGTCGGGAAATCCAGTGGCGATGGCTGCTGGAATAAAAACCTTGGAGTTAATTTCCGCGCCTAACTTTTTTGAGAACCTCACGGTGAAAACAAAAAGTTTGTTGATCGGCTTAAAGAATGTAGCGCAAAGCGCGAATATCCCCCTATGTACTCAAGGTACCGGAGGCATGTTTGGGTTCTTTTTTACTGATCTAGAACGAGTTTCAAGTTTTGAAGAATCAATGGCCTGTGACTCTGCTCGGTTTAATAAGTTTTTCCACGGAATGCTCGAGAGAGGAATATACTTAGCGCCATCATCATTCGAAGCTGGGTTCGTTTCATGCACCCACAGTGAGAATGACATTGCAGACACCATTGAGAGAGCTGCTGAGGTCATGGACACACTTTGATGGACGGGTTTTAGCTTGTCTCAGCTGCGACGCTACTGTTAAGAGAGGGGCGTTGGTAGGATATGCCGGTCAATAATTGAAATATTGGCTGGGTACCTAAACACCGCACCACCTTTAGCTTTGATTATGGCAATTATTGTAAATACGAGATGTAGTAGTAGCAGTAGCAAGGCAGCAAAAACGCCTACGATCAGCAAAGCCATGAACATTGAAACCAATAAATAGAGATACAGTGTAATTTGTTGGCAGATGGCTTCTCTGCCATGGGTGTCGAGAACTCGCGATTCAGAGCGAGTATTCACCCAAATAAAATAGCAGGCCAGAAAGTTCGCCAGCGGTATTCCGGTAAAAATAAGTAGTCCCGAGGCATGAATCATTGCTGCCTGACTGTTGGTATCCGCATGTTTCGAGTTAGCCTCTGAAGAGGCTTCTGGTAATTGGGGCTGTCGTTTAACAAGCAGTAACATCCCCGTGAGTCCACACATTAACCCTCCAATTAACAGCATGATGGCGGTGAAAAATTGAATTTGAATAGCATCATCTATGCCAAATGCTGACCGTATTATCGGAAGCATGGCTATGCTCATCATCATTAATGCTATCGCAATAAAGAAAGAGCTTGAAAGGCGGTTTACCATTGCACTTAATTAGTTAGGCAGAGTTGAAGTTATTGGGCTGTATTAAATCATAGTCAATGATAGAATCCGTCGACTATTTTCAAAATACCCTTGATTTAACGAAAAGGTATAATTATGCGTGATTTTCTATTTACATCCGAATCAGTCTCTGAAGGCCATCCTGACAAGGTCGCCGATCAAATCTCTGATACAGTTCTTGACTATTTGTTCGAGGAAGACCCCAACTCTCGTGTTGCGTGTGAGACGTTGGTAAACACGGGCCTTGTTGTTTTATCCGGTGAAATTACGAGTGAACGCGGTCTGGATGGCGTCGTTGAACGTGTGCGAGAAACCATCAACGAAATAGGCTACAACGATTCTGAAATGGGGTTTGATGCTAAATCTTGCGCCATCATGATGACGCTTGATCGGCAATCGCCTGACATTGCGCAAGGCGTGAATGAAGGTGAGGGCCTGGATCTTGATCAAGGCGCAGGGGACCAGGGGTTAATGTTTGGTTACGCGTGCACAGAGACAGATGTGCTGATGCCTATGCCGATAGAATATTCTCATCGTTTGGTTAAAAAGCAATCTGAGATGCGTAAAAGCGGGCAACTTCCTTGGTTGCGTCCCGATGCAAAGTCTCAGGTAACAGTGCGCTACGAAGGTGGGAAGCCAGCATCGATCGATGCCGTTGTACTGTCGACTCAGCATGATGAGAGCATTAAGCAGAAAGATTTAGTGGAAGCTGTTATTGAAGAAATCGTGAAGCCAACATTGCCGGCCGACATGATAACGGCGGATACTAAATTTTTGATTAATCCGACTGGGCGTTTTGTCATCGGCGGCCCTGTAGGCGATTGTGGAATCACTGGGCGAAAAATTATTGTGGATACATACGGTGGAAGAGCGCATCATGGTGGTGGCGCTTTTTCAGGTAAAGATCCTTCTAAAGTGGATCGATCTGCGGCTTACGCTGGGCGATATGTGGCTAAAAATGTGGTTGCCGCAGGCTTGGCAGATCGTTGCGAAGTGCAGGTGGCTTACGCGATTGGTGTTGCTAAACCAGTTAGTCTGATGGTTAACACGTTTGGGACTGCCAAAATAGAAGAGTCAAAAATTGAAGCCCTAGTGGCAGAACACTTTGATTTGCGGCCTAAGGCCATTATTCAAACACTTGATCTGTTGCGACCTATTTATAAGAAAACAGCGGCGTATGGGCATTTTGGTCGTACTGAACCGGAGTACAAGTGGGAATCCACCGACAAGGCCACTTTATTGAGAGATGCGGCTGGTTTGTAAGTTTTTACCCAAGCGTTAATTCGGGATAAGAGGCGACGAGTCACGAGACTTCGTCGCTTTTTTACAACTAATACTCAGCCAGCTTCAACTTTAATGGGCGATTTTTTCAAGTTGCGCCTTTGTGTGTTTGGCAAACTTTAGGCTCCCGTCCCCAGATAAAAGAACGGCGATATAGCGAGTGCGTTCGAAATGTGCGAACACGATGAGCATCATCACCGTAATTGGGACACTTAAAAACATGCCCGCTATTCCCCATATGCTGCCCCATAGTGTTAAGCTCATCATGACAACAAAGGGACTGACGTTTAATGAATTCCCCATTAGTTTGGGTTCTAAGACGTTTCCAACGACAACTTGAATTGCTCCGACCCCGATCAGTACCACGAAGAATGGGAAGAATGTGTCGAACTGTATCAGTGCTAACATGGCTGGAAACAGCGTCGCGATTATGGAGCCTATCGTAGGAATAAAGTTGAGTAGAAAGATGCTAAACGCCCAAAAAACCGCGAAGTCAACGCCAACCATTTTAAGGACGAAGTAGCTGATTAGGCCGGTGATGGTGCTGGTTAATGACTTAATCCAGAGGTAGGTCTGAATATCCTCCTGAACGTGTACTAAAATACTCATGACTGATCCGCGCTTCGCTTGATCTGGGAAGATTTCTTTGATCTTCTTTCGAAAGGTGCCTTGTTCAGCGAGCATAAAAGCTACGTAAATTAATACCAGTGTTATGTTGCCGATCATGGCGACAACGATATCAGTGAAGCCAGTTAGCAGTGGTGCAATCTCAATGCCTTGAACCAAATCAGAAACTTTCGGCAAGCGATCAAAAATCTGGGCGGGAATTAACGCATTAACTTTGGTCGAAAGGTTAGCGAAGTTATCTCGATATCGGGGGATCGAGTTTTGCACATTTGCGACATTGTTTTGGACCATATCGATCGCGAACGCGATGAAAATTCCTATGCTAATTATGGATAGCAGCATAGTAAGCCAATTAGGTTCTTTTACCCATGGAATGATCTTAGTGTAGGTTCTGCTCATGGCATTGATTACGTACCAAATCATCAGCGCTACGGCCAGTGGTACTAAAAAGGCTTTGCCCACTACTAATACGTAAAAAACCCCAATTGTCGCCAATATGACGAGTGAGATCGAAATGGCTCTAGTGTCCAGCTTCATTATGTTCTTCCTATGTTGCGTGTCTAAATAGTAAGGGCTAAAAAGCCAATCAACAAGGTATGCTTTAGGGTATTGTTATGTCTTTCTACAATCACACCATTTCTAGAGTTATGGATTTAGCAGCAATCATAAGAACCATTCCGGATTTTCCAAAGCCAGGCATCCAGTTTAAGGACATTGAATCGATCACAGAAAACCCAGAGGCCTTTCGATACGTCATTGACTCTTTTTCTGACAAGGTTCAAGAGCTAAAGGTGGACAAGCTATTGGTGTTGGATGCGCGTGGTTTTCTTTTCGGTGCCGCTATAGGTTATAAGGAGGGGTTGCCGATAGTAATGGCAAGAAAGAAAGGTAAGCTCGGCGGTGAAACGGTCACCGAATCGTATTCGCTCGAATACGGCGACGCCACCGTTGAATTGCAGAAGACGGCAATATCAAAAGGGGATAGAGTCGCCATTATTGATGATTTATTGGCAACCGGAGGAACGGCTAGCGCAGCGTCATCGCTGATTGAAAAGCTAGATGCTCACGTTGTACTTTGCGCCTTTGTTATAGAGCTTGATGCTCTTAATGGTCGGCTTCAACTGCCGGACTCAGAGGTGCATTCATTGGTGCATTTTTAGATTGCTGTTCAGGACATTTATCCATAAGGCTGTGGTGATCATAATAGGCGGCTTCGATCAATTAAATTTTCTATTTTAAGATGAATGACCATTCAATATTAGTGTCTGCGGTGACTAGCAATGGTGTTGCTGGTTCAGAGTTTAGCGAACTCGAAATACGGTTGACAGGCGACGAGCAACGTCGTTTGAGCGAACAGATAGCGGCTGTTAACTTTAGGCTGAGAACCAGTTCCTGCAGTTACAAATCGGGGTTTCATGTTGCGGGTGATCCAACGTTGTTGATCGTTTTGGCGGGGTGCCTTCGGATTACCCTTAGAGCTGGCGATCACAGAGACTTTTCGATGGGGAAAATGTTTGTAGCTCAAGACTATCTAGCCGACGGAGTCAAATTTTCACCTGAAATTCATGGACATCGTGCCGAAGTGATTGGCGAGGAAGGAATTTTGGCTGTTCATGTTAAGCTGTCTAGGCGCTAGAATTCAGCAAAAACAACCACCCAAATTGGGCCCGATTTTGCAATACCCACGCTATTGAATTTAGAATTCATGACATTTTTACAATGTTGACTGCTGTTCATCCAAGCCTGATGAATTGCCGTTGTATCCCCATCTCCCCGTGCTATGTTCTCGCCCAGCGTTTTCCATTTTCTGGAATGCCGTGAGACTCGCTTACTTAGAGCTGCGTTCCGAGCTCCAATATGGCTTAAGGAGGACTTTTTTTTGAGGTGCTTTGCATGCCTTGTGGCCACCTTATGAAGGCCACAATCTAGCTTCAGACTTTTTGTTGGGCGTAGCTTTTTTGAGCCGCATTGTTGGGTGATTTTTCGTGATCGGTTGTGTTGGGAGAGCATGTCTTGCTCTAAGTTCGAGGCAGAACACGAAAAACTCTTTTTCCGCCACGTATTTTCTGCGTTTATTTCGCTTCTCAGTCGAATTATATCCTTTATTTTGGCCTCTAAAATCGTATTATTTTGTGCCTTCACAATTGTGTTGATTTGGCTTTGCGCGTGATTTGTTGCAAAAAATAAGAGCACGAAAATCGCGGAAGTTAAGGTTTTCTTATATTTAGCGAGATTTTTTAACATAATCCATATTATTGCTCGTTTTGTAATTCTTAGCTATTGCAAGACATCTCGTCCAGAATATTCAGTAACTTAAGTGACAAAAGCAAGGGTGCCCAGATTCGAATTGTTCGATATAGTGCACACTGTCTAGTTTTAGACGTGTGGGCAAGAGGGTAGTAGGTATAGGTAAGTCTTGCCTTACAAATAAAACCCCATCACTTAGGAAAATAATAAAATGATAAAAAATAAAAACGCGCTCAAAAGCTCGTTGTGCGGTGTCTCATTGAGCCTGCTCGCGATGTCGGCGCAAGCGGTTGTATTGCAAGACGATGCAGCAGCTTCTTTCAAAACCTCATCATCAACTCAAGCAAACCCAGCGTTCGCAAATCAACTTATCATCAAGTATAAGGACTCTTCATACGAAGGACAAAGTTATGCGTTGACCAGCGATATTGAAAAGACCGCTTCAAATGCCATGGGCGTGCCAATGAAGCATCTCAGAAGAATGGCGACGGGCGCCCATGTAATGTCTTTGCCAAAGAGCAAAGGCGGGGCAATGAGCAAAAAGCAACTGAAAACACTGATGCTTCAATTGCAATCCAATCCGAGTGTTGAATACGTTGAAATCGATCGCATGCTACAGGCGATGGCAACGCCTAATGATCCGCAATATGCGAATCAATGGCACTATTATGAAACGACTGGCGGCCTAAACACGCCGACGGCATGGGATACAACGACCGGCGCCGGTGTTGTTGTCGCGGTAATTGATACAGGGATAACGGCTCACCCTGACTTAGACGCTAATATCTTGCCGGGCTATGACATGATTAGCTCAGCGACCGTCGCTAATGACGGCAATGGACGAGATTCTAATCCAGCCGACACTGGCGATGCCGTGTTGGCAGGGGAGTGCGGAACTAACTCGCCGCCTAGCAATCAAAACAGTAGTTGGCATGGTACTCACGTGGCTGGAACAGTCGCGGCGGTCGGTAACAACAATACTGGTGTTGTCGGTGTTGCTTATGGAGCGAAAGTTGTTCCGATTAGAGCATTGGGTAAGTGCGGAGGTTTTACCTCTGATATTGCAGACGGCATTATATGGGCAGCAGGCGGAAGCGTTAGTGGCGTGCCGGCTAACCCAAATCCTGCCAAAGTGATCAATCTCAGTCTTGGTGGTGGTGGCTCATGTGACGCGACGTCTCAGGCCGCAATTAATCAAGCTGTTTCTCTTGGCGCGACGGTCGTTGTGGCGGCTGGAAACTCGGCTCAGAATGCAAGCAATGCGACCCCCGCAAATTGCCAAAACGTAGTGACAGTTGCCGCCACTAATCGTAATGGTGGTCGTGCTAACTATTCCAATTTTGGTAACGTGGTTGATTTAGCTGCGCCAGGTGGGCAGCAAAGTGATGGCATATCTGAGGGCGTGCTTTCTACACTCAATACTGGAAACAATGGTCCCGCATCACCGAACTACGAGTACTATCAAGGCACCAGTATGGCAACTCCGCATGTGGCGGGTGCTGCCGCTCTTATGTACGCCGTAGACCCTACGATTACTCCTGCTGAAGTCGAGAGCCTTTTAAAATCCACTTCACGTAGTTTTCCTTCGTCATGTTCAGGCTGTGGTACTGGTATTGTTGACGCAAGTGCCGCTGTTGCGGCCGCTAACCCCGGTGGTGGAAACCCTGGTGGCGGTCAGAACGAATTGACCAACGGCACAGCGAAAACCAACCTATCAGGAGCGCAGGGTAGCCAAGTGGTTTATACGCTTGACGTACCTGCTGGGGCAACTGATTTGAGTTTCGTCATGAGTGGCGGTTCGGGCGATGCCGATATGTACGTTCGTTTTGGCGCACAGCCAACCACCAGTACTTATGATTGCCGGCCATACCGTAATGGTAATAACGAAACGTGTGATATCAGTAACGTTCAGACAGGCACTTACTACGTCATGCTCCGAGGGTATAGCTCTTACTCTGGAACTAGCTTGGTTGGGAGTTTCACGGCGGGCGGTGGTTCTGGGCAGCCAGACACGATTTCGCAGAGCAATATTTCTGGTGCGCAAAATCAGTGGGTCGACTTTGAGCTGGATGTTCCAGCTGGACAAAGTAGCCTTGTGGTGAGCATCAGTGGTGGATCTGGCGATGCCGACCTTTACGTCCGTCGTGGTGCAAATCCAACGACTAGCACTTACGATTGTCGTCCATATCGTAACGGCAACAATGAGACGTGTACGATTAGTAGCCCTGCGGCTGGCACCTACTTCATTCGCCTTCGAGGTTACCGAGCTTTCTCTGGTGTTACGTTAACGGCAGCGCCTCAGTAAATTTAATCATTGCTAATTGATTTGGCAATCGACTAAATAGAGCGGCCATTAACTATTTGTTAATGGCCGTTTTTCTTTAACGCGTTATTTGAGCAGTTTCTTGAATGCGTGAAACTCCCACTTTCGTATCGCTAAAACCATACTTGTTCCATGTCTTTTTGTGAATGAACGCTTGCTGTCTTCAGTGTTGAGTTCATCATACAACTCCCCAATGCTTTCCAGACGTTCGATAATTTGAAGTATCGACTTATCCGAAAGGTCACCGAGCTTGATTATCCTAGCCGCATCATCCCCAGAGAATGAACCACTTAAAAACCGTTGTTGAGCTTCGTTCCGAAAGAACTGTTCTATAGGCCCATTCTTGTGCCACGCAAAATTGTTGGAAATTAGGCGTTTGATTTTGTTTTCAGGAAGTAGCTCAATCATTTTCATTCGATCAAGTTGCGCCAAACATCGTATGCAATCCGTTTCGCTAAGAGCATAAGTCTCCATTATTTCTTGGATCGTCCAATTATTAACAACGCAATAAGCAATCAGACACAACGCCGCGTCAGATACGAGTTCTCTTTCATGTTCAATACTGAGCTGTTCAATTTTGGGTGTCCTTGCCTCGTATTGAGCAACCAAATCGCTGATCTCTATGCCCAGTATTTCGCAAATTTTATCTAGCCTTTTTAATGAAAAATTTTTGCTGGAAAACATGTGCTTTATCGTCGATTCAGACAAATTTAGCTTTTCGGCTAACTGTTTATATTGAATCCCTTTGATTCTAAGTTCTGCTTTAAGTACGTCTACGAGTTGAGGTGAACGAGCCATGAGAAGTGTTTTTGTAGACGTAATGTCTTTGTTATGTGCGCCAAATTAGATGGACTAATTTGGCGCACTTTGTTGAGAATTTAACTAGTTTACGCGGCTTGCTTATTCGATGGCAATTTTAATCTAAACCCATATTTATCGAAAAGAGAGGCTATGATGATCAGTGTGATTCCCAACCCACCAATCAAAACCCACGAGCCTACGTGTAACAAGCTAACGATTTCTATCAGCGTTATTAGGACCGTTGCCGCAAGACCAGCAAATGCAAGCAGTTGTGCAGCCCGAAGCCCTTGGATTGTTTTCGCGCTATGCAGTATCAATAGAAGTACGGCAGAAATTGATACTAGACTGATGACTTTTACCAGTAATTGGTAGCTCACTGCAGCATAAATAACGTTAATGGCTATCACGCAGAATGTGGTGATTGAAACTAATGCTCGAAGAACAGTACCCTCGTGCCCGTTTGGTTGCTTCACCAAGTCCAAGGTTATTCCAATAAGTATGGCTGAAAAGACGGCCGTACTGTAAGAGTCAAATTGGTGTGGAATCAGTGACGCAATCAGGCAGCCGATAATTATGCCAGCGACGTACTGAGCAATGGTTAATAGGCTTTGTAAGGCGGACTTAGAAGAAAGCAACAGCGTCACATTTTTTAGCCCGTAGTAAATTAGGGAGAACAGGGTTAGTAGCACAAGTTCATCTACCGCGTATAAGCCAAGCGATCGAACGATGATGATTGAGCCTGGTAGAAATAGGCATGCCAACGCGTATTTGGCCTCGAGCGTGAGTAATATTTCCTTGGACTTTACTATGCCTAGAGTCACTCTCGTTGCGGCAAACAGCGCCACACCAGCTAATGCCGCTGCGAACATTGCCTCACGCGCGGGCACCAAAAGTAGGCTACAAATCATTAGAAAGCTGACCGTCAGCTTGGGGGCGACCTTTCTGGCAAATATGCTAAAACTAAATAGAGAAAGTAGAGACAAAAGCGCAATAGCGCCCAACGCTAGCGGCACAAATTGCCCTATGCTAACCGCTTGCCAATGAAGCATTGAGTGATAATTGTCCCCAAGTGCGCTGTCGAGTTGAAACATGGAGTACGTTAGCGCGCCAAGAATGGTGAAATTAGCGACAGCAGAGACCAACCCAAGACCGAAAAAGACGCGAGCGCCTTTAGCTTCTTTAACTATAAAACTCAAGAAAATCCCCGCGCCTGTAATCAACCCGGTCTGGGTGAGTAGCTTCATGTAGCGGTTTAAGTCGTTGCCGTCGGTCCAGCCTTCGATCAAAAATAGAGAGATAGAAGCGATAACGGCACAGGCCCCAAATATTCTAAGAGCGGCGGAAAGTGATCTACCCCCATTGGATTCCAGTTTGTCTTCAGTGCGCTGGCCATGGTCGGGCTCTTGGTAAGAGTCTTCGATGCCGGATTCGATGATCGAGCTATGCGTAATAGATGTCATATTGATCTCCTTGTTACGTCGATTGCTGTGTTTCTACACAGAGTTGTTTTTATCTTTGAGAGCAGAAAGCTGGTCCAAAAGCTTTGCTTTATCTTCTTGCTGAGCAAACTGTGCTTCTAATGGATCAGAGCAACATGCGTCGCTTACTGCCAGCTCTGTTTCAAGGACAACGCTTTCCCAGCGTTCAAACGTTTCATCTAGCTGCTCAGAGATATTGGATTTTGAGGTAACTTTACTGACATCAGCCACCGCCTGCCTTGATCTCATTAGATTATGGCGTTGCGTCATTTCATCAAGTTTGGTTTTCAACGTACTAAGGTTAGTCGACACGCTACTAATGAGGCCATCTTGCTGCTCTATGCTTTGCTTTAGTCTATTGGATTCCGCCTCGTTTTGGTTTCTCCGTGTTAGGCACTGAAGTGCCTTGCTTTCATTTTCAGTGGCTAGTGATTTCGCACGGTTTTCCCATACTTTGATTTGCTCAATAGACAGTTGCAGTTGAGATTCATACGCATTCTGTTGTTGGCGTAAAGTGGCTAATCGTGCTTGAGTTTTGGCGACGGCCTGTCTTGTTTGCTTAATACTCGCATCAATAATCGCGTCATGGTTTTCCAATTGTCCTACGGCACCTTCAAGGGTTGCAGTAACAGAGGTAGTAAGTCGTTTAATCAAATTCATCATATTCTCCTCCCAAAAAATGGGTTTCGTGTGTGTGTGTGATATCTGACTAAAACTATCTTTATCGTGTTTGAGCAATTGAACAATAGTGATTGATAAAGTGTCGCTCAATTGGCACCAAGGTCAATATATCAGCACTATCAATGCGGAAAGTGTGACAAAAATGAATTCAAGTGCCGAATAATGGCTAAAATGTGGTTTTCGTATCGAGCTTTATGGATCAGCTTTAAAAATTAGATATCAGAAGGTTTGATTTTGTCACCGACCGGTGATATAAGTGTCACCAACAGGTGATATTAGTGACTTCTATGAAAAAAGCCGTTAAGAATAAAGAGGACACAATGCAACGAATGGTCTCTTCGGTGGGAGAGCTAATAGCGGAGCAAGGGTTTGCCAATGTTGGTGTTAACGCACTTGCAAGAAAGGCCAAGGTCGACAAGGTGCTTATCTATCGGTACTTTGATGGACTAGAAGGGCTCTACGCCGCTTACGCAAATTCAATTGACTTTTGGCCGAGCGTTGAAGAGATTTTGGGCGAAGAGGATGACGTCCAAGAACTAATGTCTCAGCCGTTCGATAAGGTATTGAGGACCGTATTGGAGCGATTTGCGAACGCTGTTCGTTCTCGTCCATTGACGATTGAAATAATGGCCTGGGAAATGGTAGAACGGAATGCCCTAACGATCGCGTTAGAACAAGTCAGAGAGCAAATGGGATTAGATCTGGCAGCTCACATGCAGAAATTAGATCTCCCTAGTGCGGATTGGCCTACGATAACCAACACCTTCATCTTTGCCATTAATTATTTGGCAATACGTAGTCGCAAAATAGAGCGTTTTACAGGAATTGAAATTAATAGCGAACAAGCATGGACGCGTATGTTTGATTCGATGGAATTCTTAATCAATGGAACAGGAAATAGTAAATCATGAAAAAACAAAATAACGGCAGTCGTCCATTAGTCAGTATTTTGATGTTATGTGGGTTTCTAACCATCGTTGTAACGGGGATCATGTCGTACAGTTTTCGTTATAATCAGCTGTTGTCGGCAGTTCATACGGTATTTGGGTTACTGTTTGTGTTTTATGGCATTTTTCATTTAAGAAATAACCTTCGCCCGCTCGGTTCGTACTTAAAGAAAAACGAAATGCGTAAATGGGTTTGGAGCAGCGTGTTGATTATTCCTGTGGTCATCATCAGTCTCGGCTTGGGAGTTCCGCCGGCACAGTGGCTGATCGATGCAGGGTATGCATTAAAGGAATTAAGACCGATAGATCGTCAGCGAAGTTCGACTATCTACACAAAATTAACGCAGACAGGTCAAAAGCTCAGTATAGACATAAAGGCAGGAGAGCACTATTCCGGGCCTGGAGCAGTCATTATGGGGGTAACGACAACCGCTGTTCCACAAATGGCCATGTGGGTCGAAAGTTTTGAGGGCGAATATTTGGAAACACTCTATGTCACTAAGAAGGCTTCTGATAGTTCGTATATTGGTTCAATTTTTGGTGGCGAAGAGGTGCGACGCCCAGAGGCATTGCCGCATTGGTCGCACTCGAGAGGCGTAGTCAGCGAGGACGGTTTGCTCATGCCCAGTTCGGCGCAACCTTTGGCAGACGCGCTGACTGGAGCAACGCCGTTAACAAGCTTTGACTTACGTACCGTGACATCCGCAAAGCTAGAAAGAATAGTCGTAAAACTAGAGATCAATCGATCATTTGATTTCAATGATTTCTATCATGAAAAAGCGTATCCGGATGACCCTATTTACAGCGGCAGCGGAAATTCGGCACAACCATCGCTAATTTATTCGGTGGCCATCGATCTATCCTCCAAGCAGCCTTACTACTTTCTGTCTCTTGTTGGCCGTGGCCACCATTCTGGACGTGATGGCGATATTCACACTGACCTATCTGGCATTAGCACAGCTAAGCAAATGATAGCCAGGGCGATAGTTGAGGTTATGTAAGTACGCATGTTGTGGCGCTTGCCCAGTAATAAGCGCTAGAATGCATTTTCATCGTCAGTGAAAGTATCTACCCGTATTAAGCTCTGACCGTCTGACTCAATAATGAATTCAATTGGACGACAGCATACATAGCAATCTTCTATTGTTTGTTGATTGCCTTGGCTAAGATCGATATATGCGGTAAAACGTTCGCCACAATACGGGCACGGTGTTTGATGTTCATGCAGCATTCTTTAAGTGTAAGAAATAGCCCGTCAATGTTGCATGAAATACCTTCGGGACTCCGCTCCACGAAACATTGAAAAATACGATTTGATAAGCTAATGAAACACAGAGAAATTCAACGCACGCAGTCTCAGCCATCGTGGTGGGATCCGTATTCTTGTCAGCCATATAAAATGAAGTCTGAAGAGAAGCCAAGATCAGGCGTTAGTAATATTTTTGAATACGTCAAAGTAGCGTTATCAAACTTGATAGGGCTGCCGTTCATTGTTCTTCAATACTTGGCGCTATCAAAGAAGCACTCAAGCAAGTCTGCAACCGAATTTATTGGATTGAGCGTGGCTCTGGATCTTGAGTATGCACCTCAAATGGTCGAAATGGTTAAAGAGTTGGGCGTTAAGCAGCTCTTGATTCGAATTCCCAGTTGGGATACGGATGCGCTCCCTGACTATGTGAAATTTATGGAAATGTTTGATGACGTCGAGTTTGTGGTGAATGTATTGCAAAGTCGCGATAGCGTAACTCACCTCGGTGAATGGCAACATCAGACTCGTTCCATCGTTGGTGCGACTCGTCATTTGACCAAGATCTATTGGATTGGTAACGCGGTTAATCGTACAAAATGGGGATGTGTGCACTCCGGTCAAGCATTGGACCTTCAGGAGAAAGCAGAAGAGCTTAGGGCTGAATTTCAAGGCATTAAATTATTGGGTTCCTCAATAATCGATTTTGAACCGTTATTAAGCTGGCGTACCCTTTGGAATCTTCGTAAGTATCGTTTGGAGGGTAACGCAGCGCTGCTGTACGTAAATCGGCGCCATTCTCCCTATGGAACACAGTATGGAATCTTTGACTTAGAAAACAAATTGCGATTAGCGAAAGCGATGACACGGTTATCAAACCGTTGTGATGACAAGTTGTGGATTACGGAAACCAATTGGCCTCTTTTAGATACAAAGCCATACACACCTAACTCAGGAAATCCAAGCAGAACGTGTGATGAGGTAACGCAAGCTGAGTACTTAAAGATGTATTACCAAATCGCTTGGCAGACCGGTTGGGTAGAAAAAGTGTATTGGTGGCAGTTAATAAATCCAGGTTATGGATTAGTCGACCATCGAAGCGGGGAGCTAAGGAAAATGCCATCATATTACGCAATGAAGGATCTGTTGGGCGGCGAGTTGGAATTGCCTGCAAAGAAAATTGATAACCCATACTAAAGCAATATGAACAGTGAAAAGCCTATTTGGCACGGAGTGGTATTGGTCGCAGGAGGAGCGGTAGGCGCAGGGATGTTTGCGTTGCCCATGGTGTCGGCAGGAGCCTGGTCTGCGTGGGCTCTGATGGGGCTTGTTTGTGTCTGGTGGGTCACCTATCTTGCGGCGAAACTTCTACTCGACAGTAATATTGCAGTCTTGGGTGACGGATCAAGTCACAATCGCTCTATTCATGCTCCACCTCTGTCGTTCGGTACGCTGGTTAAGTCTGTGTTGGGTGTACGATGGGCATTGCTCAATAACATTAGTCTGGTATTCATCATGATGATTTTGATGTATGCCTACATAAGTGCCGGCGCCAGTATCGTTAGTTTGAGTCTAGATCAGTTTGGATTAAGTGAGCTAGACTTGAACCGATCGCTGTTAAGTGTCCTGTTTTCAGTGGTGGTTGCTCTTATTGTGTGGCTGGGAACCTCGGCCGTGGCTAAATTAAGTGTTGTTCTAATGGCTATGATGGCGCTGAGCTTTCTGATTGCCGTGATTGGATTGTTCCCTCAGGTCGATGTAACGCTATTGATGCAAAATCGATTCTCATACTACACATTCCTTTTGGCTGCTATTCCTGTATACGTCACAGCGTTTGCGTGTGCTGGGCTCGTGCCGACATTGGTTAATCATTATCGGTCTGACCGAGGGAAGGTTGAGCGATGCCTATTCTGGGGCACATTGTTAGCTCTTGGGATATACATTGTCTGGTTGGCTGCGACGTTTGGTACGATCGGGCGTCATGGCTTTGCGCCTATTCTGGAGGGCGGTGCAAATACTTCTGATTTGGTGCAAGCCTTGTCGGTAGCGGATGCGAAGGCGTCAACAGCGTCTTTAAGCCAAAAACTAATGTGGTTCTCTCACTGCGCAATTATCACGTCGTTTTTAAGCATCGGATTAGGTCTTTTCCACTTTATTCAGGACAAGCTGGGGTTGGGGGCGCGCTTGGTTCCGCGCAGCAAAGCCGTATTGATCTGCTTTTTGCCGCCGACAATCGCAAGCTTCTTTTACCCTAAAGGGTTTTTAGTTGCCATCGGGTACGCTGGCCTATTTGTGGCATTCAGCTTTTTTGTGGTGCCGGCCGTGATGAGTATGAGGCGCTTGAGTCAGCACCGAACGTTTGAGTTCTCACCTACGTGGATCATCCCCACTGTGTTTGGAGCTGGGTTGGTTTGTGCTGGCCTGAAAACACTTTATACATTTGGTTATTTGGCAAAATTTCCTTAAAAATTAAGGAGTAATTAGGTTTTTGAGGAGCCGCGCATCGCTGCGTTGTTCAACTCGTAGAATGCATTTCTTGCCATTGAAAACGTGAAAGAGATCGCAAGAAATGATATATTTTGCGATTCGTTACAGTTGATATCTATCAATTTGATGCAGAAAATAATATAAAAAAAACAGTTTTCTCTACAAATGACTAAAAAGGCATCAATAGGCATTCGTCGAGCCTAACGAAACTCACCGTTGATTCAGTTATCGGTGTTAGAAATAGAGTAGTACTGCGTGTAACTCTTTTAAGGGTCTAAATAGGTTGGAAATCATGAATAAATTTATCACTCCTAGGTCGAGTGTAAGGTCACGGTCCCCCGTGTTTTTTACCGTTGTTGTGTTTTTGAGCTCGTTTTGCTCGTCTTTGTATGCGCAAACGGTTGGCACGATTGGTGTGGCGGACATTACGTATAAGGCATCAGAACAAAAACTGTGGAACGATGCGAATGTCGTTAAGGAAGTCGCGGCTAGCCTTAATAGCGAGTTGGTCCAGACTCGAAAATTCACCGTTTTAGATCTACCTCAGGTAGAGAGGAGACTGTCAACGCAAGGGTTGACGTTGGCCGGATTCTACGCAAAAGAATATAAGAGCACTGAGTTGTTGCAGGCTGGTTTGGACTACATCTTAACGGTCGACATCACAGACTTTTCTTTCGCAAGTAATGGATCAAGCGACAATGTGAAGGCTAAAGGCATTGTCAGCATGGACTTTAGACTATTGGGAGTTGCGGATGTCACGGCCGACTTCGAGTCTCAAGTTATGGCGCAAACTAGCTTAACCTTACCAGCGAATTCAAAATTCGATTCTACTAACCTCATGAGGCAAGCCGTTAAACAGGCCTCTGAAGAGTTGGTAGATCAAGTTGTTACTACTCTGCATCCGGTTAGAATTATGCAAATCAACGACGAAGGGTTAATAACATTGAATTACGGCAATGGCTTTTTAGAGGCCGACGATGTCGTGTTGGTTTATGGAGCCGATCAGCAGATTAGCTTGGATGAGAATGGCAGAATAGTGGGCGAACCTGTCGGTAGGATTAAAGTGACTTCAGCGAGACGTAAATTTTCCAGTGCTCAGGCGATAGACGGGTTTACTTCTTTGGAAAAAGGGCAAGCTGGCCAAGTGGTGCTGGCGCAATAATACGAAAGAGAGGGTGTCAATGGGCCCCTGCGTATGTGTGATTCGGGTGGTGCCCACTGCGTGGCGCCCACCGCGTGGCGCCCACCGCATGATGGTTGAAACTCAAGGAGGCAGGGTTTATTTTACTTAAGGGTGGCGATGTAAGGTTCTACCATTTTATTGACATTCACCTGTGCGCCGAGCCTGGTTGCCAGTAAAAACATGCCCCCTAGTTTTCGATGCAGGTATAGCACACTGGTTGGCGGTGTCTGCCAAAACTCCTTATAGCCATAGACTTGTTCCGATAGTTCTGCGATCCGTTCTGACAAGCGAGCGTTTTCAAAATCGTATGTTCCTTTTTCTTGAAACGATTCTAGAGCGATATTAAATATCTCCACCAAAAAGTCTTGATACTCCTCACTCGCTTGACTTGCAACGTATCCTAATCTGTCGGCAGCGTCTAGGGTTAGTTCCCTGTCTTGTGCGACAACTCCTCGAATCATGCGCTTATAATCAGTAGCGAACTTTTTAGTGAATTTGCGAGTTGCCCCAAAGTCTAAAAGTACAATTTTGCCGGATTCTTCTTGATATAGGTAGTTGGCGAAATTGGGGTCGGTCTGCATCAACCTAATCTCGAATAGCTCGCTGAGCATCAGAGCAAATAGGTTCTCCATAAGCTCATCAATTTTTGACGGTGCAATTTCGGTTATGCTGTCCACTGGCACACCACCGACATAATCCATCGCCAAAATTGTTTTGGTGCTTAATTCGGGATAAGCCTTGGGTACAATAAATCGCTTATCCGAACCGAGCGTAGACTGAAATTTTTGTAGGTAGGCTAATTCTTGCTCATAATTTGCCTCCTCATGCAGTTGTGCTTTTGCATCGACTAGTAACGTGGAGATATCCATGTGAGAAGGAAGTAGGCGGGACACCTTCAATAAGCTGGCTATATTGTCTACGTCACTATCAATACTTTGAGCTACTCCGGGGTATTGGATCTTTAAAACGATCTCGCTTCCGTCATGAGTAGTTGCTCTATGCACTTGGCCAATGGAAGCCGCTGCTAAGGGCTGATAGCTAAAGCTCTGAAATTGTTCTTGCCAGTTGTCACCGTAACTTTCAACTAGTGACTGCACTAACTGGTGGCGTGGCATAATGAATGCTTTGTCTCTAAGCTGGCCGAGAATTTTTGAGAGCTCCGGGGGAAGAAATTCCGCGCTTTCCATCGAGAGAAGTTGCCCTACTTTCATCGCTGCACCGCGCATCGCTGACAGTTGCTTTGCTACCCTCCTGGCGTTGTTCGGGGTAAGAATTAGATCGCTCATCTTAGGTCGATTTCCTTTCGCTAGTTGTTTGGCTCCTTCGCCCAACATGCCCGCTGCGACCCCACCAGCCATTCTAGCAACGCGCCCGAAGCGGCTGATTCTAGACTTGGGTATGGCTTTCTCTTTATTTTTGCTCATGCTGTGTAGTGTATCTTTGATTGATGAGTTCTTCATCACATTCAGGGTCTCTATCTTTAGAGTGCAAAATGGGTCTACAATGCAGTTCACGAGTCAGGGCTATAGGCTCTATTCATTAAGACCCCTAATTGTCGAAAAGGCATAGATAAAAATGGTAAAAAAACAACTAATTACGCTTATTGGCTTTCTGCTTACAGCGTGTTCGAGTACGGCAGAACTAGTGCCGTTGGAATCGGAATCGTCCCTTAAGCAAGGGATGGTGGTTACTGCAAACCCGTTGGCGACTAAGGCTGGTGCAGACATTTTACGTAAAGGAGGATCTGCTGTAGATGCGGCAATTGCGATTGAAGCTGTGTTGAGTCTTGTTGAACCGCAAAGTTCGGGGCTTGGTGGGGGCGGTTTCATGGTCTACTTCGATAATCAATCGAAAAGTTTAGTCACCTACGATGGACGAGAGACCGCGCCGAAAAATGCCAATGAACGTATGTTCTTGAATGATCAAGGAGAGTCCATTGGATTTTTAAATGCAAAGAATAGTGGTTTGTCTACTGGCGTACCTGGAATGGTGTCAATGCTAAAGTTGGCCCATGACGATTATGGCGTATTGACATGGGGGCCGCATTTTGATTCTGCAAAGAATCTGGCTCGAGAAGGGTTTGCAGTGTCTCCTAGATTGCACGGTATGATTAAACGGTTTGGGAAGTACATCCCTAGTACCAAAGATCAAGGGCCAATCGACGCCCATAATTATTTTTTTGATGCTTCTGGTGAGCCGTTGGCAATTGGTGCAATACGAAAAAATCAGGATTACTTTCAAACGCTTGAGTTGATCTCAAATGACCCAGATGATTTTTATCGAGGAAAAATAGCCGACCTGATTGTCGAGCAGACTTCGCAGTCTCCAAGGTCTGGCTCCCTGAGCCTTGATGATCTAGCAAAGTATGAGGCAACTAAGCGAAAGGCAATTTGTTCTCCCTATAAGGATATGCAACTTTGCGGTCCACCACCACCCTCCTCATGGCTGGCGGTTGGGCAAATCATGGGTTTGATAGAAGCGGGTAAAGAAAATTCCAGTGCGGCCGATGGAAGTATTGAAGATTGGGTATCATTTGCGCAAGCGCAACGTTTAGCTTACGCCGATAGAGATCAATTTGTGGGCGATGCCGAATTTGTAAGCGTGCCTGTTAATGGCCTGCTTTCGCCAGAATATTGGCGAAAGCGTGCACAAGATACTGAGCAAGACAAGGCGGCACAGGCGGTTAGTTATGGTGACCCTTGGGAGTTTGAAAGCACTGAACGGGTTGCCTACGGTAAAGACGCAACTGAGGACATGGCTGGTACTACCCACTTTGTTGTGATGGATTTGCAAGGCAATGTTGTGTCGATGACAGCCTCGGTAGAAAGCATTTTCGGTTCTACTAGAATGGCGGGTGGCATGTTCTTGAACAATCAATTGACGGACTTTTCATTTAAGCCCAAGGATAGCGTTGGGCGTGAGGTTGCCAACCGCATCGCACCAGCTAAGCGTCCGAGATCATCGATGTCGCCGACCATTGTGTTGAGTAAGGACGGTGAGTTTTCGATGGCGACGGGTTCTCCCGGAGGCAACTCAATTATTGCTTATACCGCGAAAACGCTAGTGGGTGTTTTGGATTGGGGTTTAAGTCCACAAGAAGCGGTTGAGTTGCCGAATATGGTTGCGCGTGGCAGTAAGGTTCGCATCGAGAAAGAGAGGGCCAGCGATGAATTGGTGCAGGGCCTCAAGGACTACGGCTTCAATGTGAAAGAGAGTGCTGGCGAAAACTCCGGTCTGAGCGTGATTTTTCGAAATGAAGAAGGGGTGTTAATGGGGGGCGTGGATCCGCGTCGAGAAGGGACCATTGAAGTCGTAGAGGCGACAAACTGAGTCAGCATTTGAAGTCATTCGACCAAGGAGGGTCGAATAGTCAGCCGTAGGCTTTTTGTGGGCACGGCCTTTTGCTGATTATTCGGTTGAGTGTTGCGATTCGACTATTTTTTTCAAGCTATTCTGCTTTTGAGTTCCCTGATTCTCTTGTTTCATTAGATCTGTCAAATTCTTAACGCGTAATGTTTGGCATGTAAGCTATTGATAGTAATGTGTTTAAAATTCATTACATAAAAATTACGCTGGCATTAAATGCTATCTCGATTTTTGTCCTATAGTTTTTCCATCATTTGGACGCAAACGAAAACAAACAAGTTTCGGCGGCGTATATTTAGTTAAAGAGGAAAAAGTGCGGAAGTCATATTGGATCAAAATCTTGTTGGTACCGAGCCTAAGTTTGGTTGGGTGCATGCCTACGCAAGAGTCTGAAGTGTCTATGATCGCCCTTATTGCAAACGCGGCTAAATACGAAGATCGTAAAGTGAAGACTTATGGGTTTCTTAAGGTAAAAAGAAATGCTGGTCTGTTTGTTAATCGTGAAGATGCGCTGAATGACAATGTTTATCACTCGATAGCCCTTGATACATTAACCGTAGATGAGCTAGAGGCGATAAAGGCATGCAACAACCAATATGTATCCATAACGGGAACGCTAAATTTGAAAAACAACAGCCTGACTTTCTCTGACCAAGTTCAGATTAGAGGTAAGACAGAAGACATATATTCAAAGCTCGTTTGTAACATTAAAACAATATAGGAATCTCCCCCATGAAAAAAATTACTCTACTATCAACGCTTGTACTTACATTTCTTTTTTCAAACACCGTAATCGTTGCCAGCCCCAGTGCAAAAGAATCTGCAGACTCGTTGGCACCTGAACCAAGTGTGTTATGCCAAATTTGCCCTAAATGTTGCTCGAGCGACGTCTACTAACTGCTAGAGACATCACCATTAAATGGACTAGCTTGAATCGCTCTCGATTTAAGCTAGCCTTTGGTATTTTGAAAATCTACTAGAAGACGCGTTACGATCAGCACTACTTTCTTTCCAATACCTTAATTTCAGTTTCTTCGTTTAGAAGTTTCGGGTAAAGAATTTTCGTTTCGTCATTTGAGATTGTGTAATCCAAAAGCGGATTCTTAATCGCCAGCACGGTCGTATTTTGGCTGGTACCCAAGTCATAGAATTTAAGCTCGTTACCAGTATCGTTCACTGAAATATAATAAAAGCCACTTCCTCGAGAATATAAGCCATCATACGCAAATACATTTGTGTCGCTTACCAGCTTTGTCTCAGACTTAGTTTTCATATTCATTAACCAAGAGTCCGTCTTGGTGATACTTGTAATACAGAAGGTCACCCATGTTGGTGAGCTCTGGGCCATACCCCCCTTTGTCTGTGATTTTGATGGGCTCCGAATTGCCAGTTAAATCTAACTCATAAATTTGCCAGTCGCCGTCGATATCCGAAGAGTAATAGACCGATTCTCCATCCTTTGACCAACTGGCCGTTTCTATTCTGAAGGACTTTTTGTATTCGATAATACGCTTGTACTCTTTGGACTCAACGTCGATGACATACAACTGGTTGTCCTTCGATGATAGAATTTTTGAGTCATCAGGAGACCAGCGAATTCTTTGAATACTGCGGCCGTCGGTGAATTTGCTTAGTTGAAACTCTCGACCATTTTCTGATCTTATCCAAATCTGAGGTTGCCCACTTCTGAGTGACATAAATGCAATGTCATTAGCGTTGTGTGCGAATTCTGGGTATAGATCTATCTCACTGGACTCAATAAAAGGCTGTTCCTCTGTGTTACCAAGTTTTCGGCCCCAAATATCAATGCCAGTTTCCCCCGTCATAATGGTCAGTTTGTCTTCTGATTTGTGGCCATTGATCGAATGAAGTGTGCCGGAGTTCTCTAGAACCTTTTTATGAAAGCCATGTTTTATCGAATACGCGTTAATATTGTCGTCCTCGTCAATATGATAGATGTATCGATCATCGTGCGACCAGGTTAGGGCCTTGCGCCAGTCATTTAAATTGAATAGATTGCGAGTTTCTCGTGTCTGTAGGTCTAACAGCATTACTTGAGTACTTCCCCAGTTTAAATCTCTGGTGAATGCTAATTGATCTTCGCTGTTTGAGAGTGCAATATGGATATCACCTTTGGATTTGCCGGTTTCAGGGTTTGTAAGTTGTTCTTTTTTAAAAGTTTTTATTGAAAATTGGTAGATTTTGTACGGGTCCACCGCAGAGAATGAGTCCGTGTAATAGATGTGCTCGCCATTTCCCCAGATTACATTATTGGGTAATCCACTAGCGTTGCAATCAGTTACCTTTTCGGCAAGTCGATTTTCGTCGGCTACTCGGACTTTCATTATTTGACATTGGCCATCTAAATGTCTAATAAAGACTATTTCTGATCCGTCAGGAGACCAAGATGGAGAAAAGTCATCACCAGCATGTTGGGTGATTTGAATAGGTGATTCGCCGTCCACCGATTGCACAAACAGTTTAAAGTGGCGTCCGTTTTTAGGTCTATGGCTGTAACCGATAAAATCACCATTCGGTGAGTAACTAGGATCCTTTTCTTGCCCTAATAGGACGCTAAATGGTTTGATGACGTTAAATGGGTCTATCGAACGATAATCCAGAGACTTTACTATTTTCCCATACGCGAACCAGCCTATAGCAACTAATAAAGGGAGAGTCAGGAAAATTGCCAATGCCTTACTCGTCGTTCTCACTGGGTTTGCTGTCGTGTCGACAGACTGCCCAGTCTGTTTAGAGGGTGTGTTTGCTGTTTCTTGCCACGAAACGGCTTGGTTTAACTGATAGCCTTTTTTTCGAATAGTCGAGATGTACAGTGCATCATCGTCTTTGCTTAGAATTTTGCGAATCTGGTTTATGATTCGATATATAGCATGGTCGCCTACGACTCTGCCTTTCCAAACATGCTCTACGAGTTCATCTCGACTTATTACTTCGTCCGGGTGTTGTGCGAAGTAAACCAAGACATCCATAGCCAAAGGCTCAACAAAGAACTCCTCTGAGTTGAGAGATAACTTATTTTGATCGGGAATAACCTGCCAAGCACCGACGATGAATGTTTTGCTCATTAATTGAACCTAAAAACACATAGCCAAACGTCTTAATATAAACAAAATAAAGGGGTATTGCACGAGACCTTTAACCCTAGAGGTGAGCCGCATGAGGTTTTTTCATCCGTGTGGGTCCGAATTGCTCAGTAGATCGAGTGGTCCAACCAGATTGAAATCGATGGGTTTGATTTAAGTCTTTGATTTAGAACATCATTACCTCTCCATTACGTACAAATTCCCCAGTTCTTACACTCTCATAACCTTCATTACTTCAGATTGTGTCAAATTGCGTTGGTCGAAACGACTTCCCCATCAACAAATTGAGCAACCCTAGAGGACTGAAACAATGAACCCCTTTAAAATAGTAACCATGGCGTCTGTAATACCGGTTATTTGGATTTCTGGAATGACCGCAGCGATTGCCGTCGAAGATCAAGCGTCTTTCGAACGAACCGATATTGCGCAGCCACAAAGATTGATTGAAGACTGCATCTTGCAAGAAGTCAGCGATGGCACAAACAGAGTGCCGGAACTGATTCCGATTGATGATTGTGGTGGAGGCGGTAGCGGAGGCGGTGGTCCGTACCGAGCTCCCAGTACACCCAGTTCGATTACTTACGCTCCCTACACAAACAGTAATACGATGCGTGTTGCGTGGGGTACCAGCAATGGTTATGGATACTCTGTGCAGTATGAATTGTATGAGAGTCGCAATAACAGCGCTTGGAGCAAAATTTACACCGGTTATAGCCGAAGCAGAATTCTTACGAACAAAACAGCGGGTAAATATCGTTATCGCGTGATGGCAAAGAATACCAAGTACAGCAGTTCTTATCGTTATGGTAGCGATGCCTTGATTAATCCTCGAGAGGATGAAAATCTGTATTCGAAATATCCGTCGATTATGAGTGCAATGGATCAAAAAAATCTTCAGCATCGAAACTCCGCCTCGCCAGCGAAAACGGCACTAAAGCGCGCTAAAACGGTGGGTCAAAGCACGGCTATGCGTACCAGCGACGGGCGCTTCTATTTGGGAGATGGCTTTGATCTTGTGAGAGGGACACTCAAAGAAACGTGCCTGGATGTAGAGCACACCGGTTTTAGCATTACAAAAACACCGCCACTTCAACCAAGCACATTTGATGTTAGTTACGTGAACGACAATCGTCATCTGGCGCAACTTTTGGAAGTTTCGGCGTCTGCACAGATCGGCTTTTCGGGAGATGATTTTAGTTTAGGTCTGTCGGGCGAAAAAGAAAGGTATGTCAAATCGGTGACTGACGAAAGCCATGTTCGGTTTGTGGTAAAGGCAAATAATAGGCGCGAGTTTTGGAAACTAAACACGCCAACTGACGCCATTTACCCTGAGTTAGTGAGCCATGTTTTGTCACCAAACAATGAGGAAGCGAAAGCGGATTTTAGAGAACGCTGTGGCGATAACTTTATTAATAGTGCAAACCTTGGTTCAGCGCTCTATTTGGTGTTTACCTTCGATTCAAAGAAGTACTCATATGAAGAGCGGGAGAATGCAAAAGCCGAGCTTGGCTTGAAAATCAGTGATGTTTTCTCTGCAAACGCCGCCACAGGATCTTCAAGTTCGCTTACGGAAGTGCTAAATCGTCTTGAGGTTAAAATTAACGCGGATCAAGTAGGCGGTCCTGTCGGATTGGCCGCAAGCATCAATCCTTCAAACGTCATGCAAAAGTACAACCAGTTTGTACAAGATACCAATCCTGCTAACTGGGCGGCAGTGGACTACACCACGAATAATTATCAACGTCCCACCGCCTATAATGCATACACTCATGAACAAATTTTCGCGAAATACACCGGCAATCAAGGGCCGTTAGCGCAAATGAAGCGTTGGTTAGACATTAGTGTTCAACACAAAGAGCGCTGCGATCCGTACGCAGAATATGGTCAGAATCGCCCTACGCTATGCGGTACCTCTGAAGCCGAAATTAGTATTGCGATGGACTTGTGCCGAGAAACTCGTGAGTGGAATAATTGTGTTCACCCTTATCAATACAACACCGGAGATTTGACTTCTACGACACCAGGAACCTACCTTTACGGATGGTTGTCGAGCAATGTTAAGAAGCTGGCCGAGGACACTAACTCCAAAAGCTATAACCATCATGTTCACAGAGGTTCAAAGACCGTCAAAGACAGCACTTGCCTAGCTTCTTCTCTGTGTTTTACAAATAAGTTCAGAGGTAGTGGACCCGGTATTGGGAAGGGGTTTGATGTTAATACTGGTTACTATGATAACCCTAAGGGAAATGGTCGTACTTACAAGGTCTACCCAAAGCATTGTGCTTTAACCGAAGTTTATTTAAAGACAGGCCGCCCACCTTTTGGTGATACCACGGCTGATTGGAACTACACGGTGAATGTAGAGGGGCTGTGCCCAGTTAATGAAGATTTTGTGATCATTCCTTAATCACGCATTCCATGTGTTTGTTTAGCTTAGGAGAAAGTCGGTTGTACCGGCTTTCTCTTTTCTATTGTGAAAAGAAGTATGAATAAGGCGTAAGTGTCGTCCCGAAACCGCAAGTTGAGATGATAGTATGGATACACTCAGTCGTCGCATATTGCGAAGAAGATTCTTCGAGAGCATAAACGGCGGCCGCGGTTTTCATGTTGACACTATGCAGGTTGCTGAAGCCTGGTCATGATGCCGATTGTTGAAGAGGGACTAAGCCCGACAGGCTGGGTATACAATGAAAAAGGAGAGCTGGAATGAAAAGAATGTTACTGAGTTTGGTTTTAGGATGTTTCCTAGGGGGCTTTGGGATGTACATTCTTTCTCCTAAAAGCCCAACGGGTTCTTCCCAGAAAAAGTCAATTGGGGCGATTCTTGAACAAGTTGAAAAATCGGACCAGGTGGAAGCAGGAGTGGCGGAGTCGCCCGATCGATTCGCCATGTACAAAACAATTGACGATATTCTTAAGCTGCGATCTGATTTTCAGCAAACCGAGGCGTTGTATGTGCTTGCTGGAAGAGCAAGCCCTCGTAGGTTAATTGATTTGGTGAAACAAGCGGAAGAGGTGGCGGATGCGTCAGATCGTGGTTACGCCCTCGGTATTCTGTTTGCTCGGCTCACTGAAGTAAGCCCAGATCTAGCGCTTGAGGCCGCGAGCGATGTGCGTTTTGCGGCGGATGAAAATATCATTAGGGCCATATGGCGTACGTGGGCCAGACTGGATTTTGATGCGGCTTTAGCCGCCGCAAAGGAACTTTCTCCGCAGAATCGTAAAGAAGCTGCCGTCAATGCGATGTATTGGGCTTTAGGGGTGTTTGGCAACCAAAAAACAAATCAAATAATGGCCGTAACAGGCATTGAGCCAAGTTTGTGGGCTGTCTCTCAGACGATAGAGAAAATGGCTAAAAATTCGATTTCAGAGGCGATTGATACTGTTAATCAACTGTCAAGATTGAATCATCAAACCTACGTTGCACGTGACTTAGCGATCTTTGCAGCGAAAAGTCGTCCGGATTCGGCCTTGAGCTACGTTGACCTGTTTAACTCCTTGCCTGCAAGTAAAATTTATCGCGCCACTGTACTTAAAACAGTCGCCGAGCAGTCGCCTGAAACCGTGTTACAAACCTGGCGCGCCTCTGGTGGTGTGGAAGGAGCGACTGACGCGGTCTTTTCAGCGTTGGCACAATTGGCCTACGAAGATTTTGATCAGGCCACTGCATACGCAGAGGAGACTGTCGATGCGAACGTTAAAGCGAGAATGCTCAAGGTTATTTTAGCGGTTAAGGTCAGAGAAAACCCAGATGAGGCCATGGTGTTGGCGCAGCAATACCAAGAGCAGGGGATCAAGGGAATGTTGGCGTACACGGTGCAACGAATTCTTTCCGTGTCCCCATCGGATGCTCTACTGGCACTGGAATCTATGCCGAAAACGCCTGAAATTAATCGATTGATGGCGAAGGCCATCGGTCGCCTTTCTGAGAGCGACCCCAATGCGGCTATTGCGAAAATCCAAACTCTTGAGGATCCAGCTTTACGGGCTAAGGCGACTGCCCAACTCGTGACTGCGTGGTCTAGAAGTGATGTGGATTCGGCCTTAAGATATGCATTGACTTTGGACGAGTTGCAGGTATCTCAAAATAGTATTGGCATTGATCTTCAGTCAGCGAACCTGGATTTGGCGATGCAGTTTCTTGAAAAGTTTGATCAATCGAGCGTTGGTAGCAGCGTGTACGGTTTTGCAAATAGCTTATTGGAGCGTCATGGTATGGAGGAACTCATATCATTGCTTAGGCCGTACGATAAAAATGAAAGCTTTGCGAATATGAAAACGGTTCTTTTAAATCAAGTATCCAATAAAAGCATTGATGATGCTGAGCGCTTCATCGACGAGTTTTGGCGAGATGAAGATAAGAGCGATGCTTACGTTAATTTGGCGCACAGCGCTATTTACCAACGACCTGAGCAGGTGTTGTCTTTATTGGACAAGGTCGATAATGAATCTGATAAAGTCGCAATGGTTAGCAATATCATGGGGATTTGGGCGCACAAAGATAAAGCTAATGCCAGAGCGTGGGTTCAAGGTTTGCCAAATGGCCGAGTACGAGACAATGCGATTGTCGCTTATTCGCATCAGTTGGAGCCAGATTCTAACGGAGATACCAGGCTCATCAATTCGATTGAAAACACGGTACTCCGTGAAGAGGCGGTTATAGGAATGCTTTTCGATAAAATAGAAGAGGGGCCAGATAAAATCAATCGCTGGGGGGCTAGGTTTAACCTAAGCCAGCAAAGCATGTCCTACCTGTCTTCGATCGCGGATTGTTATAAGGTGGACGCGAACCAACCAGAATTGTTGCGAAAATGCCGTTCTTTGTTTTCTTCACGTCTCTGAGAGCACCTTATATTTGGAATATTCTTTGTCAAATTCGTGCATTAGCGAAACAAAGTGTTGTTTTTAAACAAAGCGGGCTCGGCATCAGTTCGCATCGCGTTTTTTGGCGTTAGTATCACCAGAATTAGAATTTAATAGGGGGCCTCTAATGGATCTTCTTTCCCATCTTCAGCAAGAAATAAACCAGCTTAAACAAACCGGTTTGTATAAAGCTGAGCGCGTTATTAGCTCGTCTCAACAGGCTCAGGTTTCTCTAGTGCAAGGCGACACAGTATTAAATATGTGCGCAAACAATTATCTAGGCTTGGCAAATCATGAACAGTTAATCGAAGCGGCTAAGGGCGGATTAGACAGCCATGGATTTGGTATGGCGTCTGTGCGATTTATATGCGGTACTCAAGACATTCATAAACAACTGGAGAAGAGCTTAAGCGACTTTCTGGGAATGGAAGACACTATTTTGTATTCGTCATGCTTCGATGCTAACGCTGGTTTATTTGAAACTTTGCTTGGAGCCCAAGACGCCATTATTTCGGACGCTTTGAATCACGCAAGTATCATTGACGGGGTACGGTTATGTAAGGCCAAACGCTATCGCTATGCAAATAATGACATGCAGGAATTAGAAGCGCAGCTCAAAGCCGCGAAGGCGGAAAACCCACGTTTCATGTTGATTGCCACCGACGGCGTTTTTTCAATGGATGGGGTAATCGCCAATCTAACAGGGATTTGCGATTTGGCTGAAAAATACGGTGCGATGGTCATGGTGGACGATTCTCATGCTGTCGGCTTTATTGGTGAAAATGGTCGTGGCACTCACGAGTATTGTGATGTGATGGATCGGGTCGATATCATTACTGGCACTTTAGGCAAGGCAATGGGAGGAGCTTCTGGCGGATTCACGGCGGCTAAAAAAGAAGTGGTGGAATGGTTGCGTCAGAGATCACGCCCATATTTGTTTTCTAATTCTCTAGCACCAGCAATTGTGTCGGCCTCAATTCATGTATTGGGTATGCTTAAGGATGGTAAAGCACTGCGTACGCGCTTGGAGCGCAACTCAGAGCATTTCCGAACACGCATGAATGAAGCTGGATTCAATTTAGCTGGCGCCGATCATGCAATCATACCGGTGATGTTGGGAGATGCGAAGGTAGCGTCGGAAATGGCCGCTAAAATGCTGGACAAAGGCGTTTATGTCGTTAGTTTCTCCTTCCCTGTTGTACCGAAAGGCGCCGCTCGGATACGAACTCAAATGTCGGCGGCTCATTCATTGGAACAAATTGACTATGTGGTTGATGCGTTTATCAGTGTTGGCAAAGAAATGCAGGTGATTTAATGAAGGCTCTCTCAAAATTGCATTCAGAACCGGGTATGTGGATGGTCGATGCCCCGAGACCCGAGTATGGCCACAACGATCTATTAATCAAGATTCGAAAGACGGCCATTTGTGGCACTGATATGCATATTTATCATTGGGATGAATGGTCGCAGAATACCATTCCAGTCCCAATGATTGTCGGTCACGAATACGTGGGTGAGGTCGTCGCTATGGGGCAGGAAGTAAAAGGCTTTGAAGCCGGTGATCGCGTCTCTGGTGAGGGCCACATTACCTGTGGGCACTGCCGTAATTGCCGAGCTGGTAGAGTTCATCTATGCCGCAATACCATCGGAGTTGGGGTGAATCGACAGGGTGCGTTTGCTGAGTATCTAGTAATACCCGCCTACAATGCTTTTAAAATACCTGACAATATCAGCGATGATTTGGCGGCGATCTTTGATCCTTTTGGAAATGCTGTTCATACGGCACTGTCATTTAATTTAACCGGTGAAGATGTGCTAATAACCGGGGCGGGGCCAATAGGAATAATGGCTGCTGCGGTCGCTAAACACGTGGGGGCTCGACACGTTGTCGTGACTGATGTCAATGACTATCGCTTAGACTTAGCTTCTAAAATGAACGCCACACGGACCGTAAACGTCGCCAAGGAAGACATACGCGATGTTATGTCTGAGCTCGGTATGACCGAAGGCTTTGATGTTGGAATGGAAATGTCTGGGGTTCCCTCGGCGTTTACCAGCATGTTGGAGAATATGAATCATGGTGGAAAAATAGCCATGTTGGGAATCCCGCCAAAAGACATGGCCGTAGATTGGAATCAGGTGATCTTCAAAGGGCTTGAAATCAAAGGTATTTATGGGCGTGAAATGTTTGAAACCTGGTATAAAATGGCCAGTCTTATTCAGTCTGGCTTAGATTTAAGTCCAATGTTAACCCATGAATACCCAATCGATGAATTTCAAGCTGGTTTTGAAAAAATGGCATCCGGCCAATCTGGCAAAGTTATTCTAAATTGGTGAGCTGGGTTCGGTCTGTGGAATAACGCATGCTGTTTGGTAGGCATTAAGAATTATGAAATGAGTGTTTAGAGTCAGTTTTGGGCAAGCACTGTTTCCAGAATCGATTTGATTTTTTGACCGGCGAGGCTGGCGTTAGCCAATACTTCTTCAATGGTGTCTGGCTGTTGGTTTGCATCACCCAGGGCTAAATTGGTGATGGCCGACAGTCCTAGCACATCCATGCCGATGTGATTTGCCGCGATTACTTCGAGCACTGTTGACATCCCGACGGCGTCAGCGCCAAGGGTCCGAAACATGCGTCTTTCAGCGGAAGTTTCTAACGACGGTCCAGTGACGCCGATGTAAATACCGCTGTGTAATGAGGTGCCGTTTTTTTCGGCTGCCGAAAAAGCGCTACCAGAAAGTGTTTTTGAGTAGGCCGTGGACATATCAGGAAATCTCACTCCGAAGTCTTCTGCCTGCCCAATGACCGGATTTTGACCAGTGAAATTAATATGATCGTTAATCAGCATAACGTCACCTGGCCGATAATTTGGATTCAATGCGCCAGCGGCATTCGTGACCACTAAAGAGTTTGTTCCTAATTGCCCAAGCGCATAAATCATCGTGCACACCTCTTGCGCGCTATAGCCTTCATAAAGATGCTGTCGTCCTGAACACAATGCGATTGTCTTGGTGCCATTACTGACAAGCTCCAGTAGGCCTTTGTGGCTTGGTGCGGTGGATTGAGGTAACCCATCAATTTGTTGATATTCTATATCACCTACTTTATCGAACCCATTTAACTCCAACCCAGATAACCCGCTACCTAGGATAACGGCTTGTTCGATGGAGTCGCCAAATTGTGAGCGGATACTGCGTTGTGCACTCTCGACGTTTTGTTTAAAAGCTTGGTAGGAATTCTTCATGGATATGCTCAGAGTAAGGGCGTTATGCGATTGTTTAGTATTCTAGAACAGATTAACTGTATCAGGCATAATTGGGTTTATGTTGTAGTGAATTAGGCCGTTAGGCACAGGGCGGGATGCACCAATTAGATCAAACTCAGTTACAGTTGATACGTGATTATCAGCCTAAGGAGCGAGTACAGCAAACATTAATGAAAGCCGCTGTGACGTTAATTTTACGAGACACTAAACACGGAACTGAAGTTCTGTTAATGCAGCGAGCTTTTCACCCGAAAGATCCGTGGTCAGGCCAAATGTCTTTTCCCGGCGGAAAAATCGAGACAACTGATGAGTCTTCTAGAGCAGCCGCTGAGCGAGAGGCATTTGAAGAAGTTGGTGCTAAGCTAAACGATCAAGATTACGTTGGCCGTCTTGATGACCTCTATGGCTTGAAAGTAAATGACGTCTTTAGTGTGCACATTGCCTGTTTTGTGTACAAAGTATCACGGGACTTGGAGTTGGTAGCGAATGAAGAAGTAGCTGACATGGTTTGGCTTCCATTTCAGTTTCTCAACGACCGAAAAAATGCACACGATTTTGTGCATCCGAGTGAGCCTTCATTGGCTATGCCTGCGGTAATGATCAATGCACAAAAATCGCAAATCTTGTGGGGGTTGAGTTTGCGCATGTTGAGCAATTTGCACGTCGTGTTAAATCAGCCTATGGCCGTCCTCAGCAAGCAAGAACATGCGCAATTACGAGAAATAGAAAAGCGAGAGCTAAGTGAGAAAGTGCTTGAAAAAATCCAGCAAGAATTAGACGATGGAAACTGAATTTTCATCCTCTGAAACGTTTATCTAAAGGTATTAAAATGGTTGCTGTTTCCTCTACTATGCAAGCGCTTGGAAGTCTGGCTCATGATTTTTCCTTGCCAGACGTTCGACGCGACAATACATTGATTTCATTGGCCGACTACTTGAATAAGCCTCTATTACTAATGTTCATATGTAATCACTGTCCGTATGTGGTTCACATAGCACAAAAAATGACCGAATTGGGTAATGAAGCCCAGTCAAAGGGGTTTGGTGTGGTTGCGATAAGTGCAAATGATTCAGTCGCGTATCCCCAAGATGGACCCGAACCGATGGTTGATTTTGCAAAACAGCACGGGTTTGAGTTTCCCTATTTATTTGACGAGACTCAAAGTGTCGCAAAAGAGTATGCGGCTGCCTGCACCCCTGATTTTTTTGTTTATGATAGAGGCCATCGCCTGCGCTATCGAGGACAGATGGACTCATCTAGGCCTGGCAACGCTCTTATTGTTGATGGTGCTGATCTTAATAGCGCGATTAATGACGTTCTGCATTCGGGCTTTGCCAATGAAGAACAAGTTCCGAGTATCGGCTGCAACATTAAATGGCGTTCTGGGAATGAGCCGGACTACTTTTAACTAAAACTGCATGTCCCATGAATGAAACGCTCTCACAGCACGTTGGTGAAGTACCACATTACCGCCGAGCGACCTTCATGATCAGCTCTAGGGCTTGATGATAGTGGTTTGGGAAATGCCGTTGAATCCAATCCATTGTTTTTGCGTCTCCCCCAATCACCAACCTCCTTTTGTTCCTTTTTACAGCGTTAATTATTTGTGTAGCTGCGGACTGAGCTGTGGTTCTGGCCAGCTTTTCAAACTCCTCAGCGTCAGCCAGGAACATTTGATCTAGATCGGTGGGTGGTGTGCTTCCTTCGCGTGAATTGAGGGCAATATTCGTTTTTATCCCTCCAGGGTGTACTGACGTACAGCTTACCTTGGAGCCAGTGGCGTTGAGCTCTTGGCGCAACGCCTCAGTTAAACCACGAACGGCAAACTTGCTGGCATTGTAGGCTGCTTGTCCCGGCACCCCAATCAGTCCGAACAAGCTAGAGACATTGACGATATGCCCCCATTGGGCTCGCTGTAGGTGTGGAAGAAAGGCTTTGGTGCCATACAACACGCCGGAAAAGTTGATGCTCATTAGCCACTCAAATTCCTCTAAGGTCGTGTTTTCAAAGGTGCCTGTACTCAGCGCTACACCAGCGTTATTAATGATAACGTTGATTTGATCGAAGTGTTCTTGTACCAAGTCAGCATAAGCAAAGACACTTTCTTTATCGCTCACGTCCAATTGGTGAGAGTGGACATTAATGCCTTCGCGGCTAACGAGTTCGGTGGTTTCCTGGAGCGTATCTCCATTCAAGTCAGAAATTGCCAGATCAGCCCCTAGATGCGCAAGCTCAATTGCGAGCTCTCGCCCAATTCCGCTGCCCGCACCGGTGATTACATAGGTTGCTCCTTTAAATTTATTCATGATTTCTTACCGTCGTTATCAATTTCGTTTGAGGTGTGGCTTGCACTTAAGCTGGTATCGAGTTGATGGTCACGTAGGTTGAGCAAAATTTCGGCTAGCCATTGCTTAAAATGCGCGCGTTCGGACTCGTCTGTGCCAAAACCAAGAGCCTCTTTTATGCTGCTTCCAGACACTACTTCCCCTACCAATGCTAGAGTAACCAGCATTACCAATCGGTTGGTGTTCTCTTTCGATGCCGTTGGGTCCATGGATTTTCTAAATTCGTGAGACAGCGTGACGATTTGCTCCATATTAGAACGCAAAGAGCTTTCAGCGCCGCTTAAATGTAGCCACACTGCAGAGCGACCTTCGTCACCATGATACGAGGTTTCAAGAACACGAGTAATTGCGTTGACACGTTCTTCAGGTGGCGCTCTTAACGCGTCGTCAATTGCGCGGGTGATTCGCTCTGTCGCTCTTTGCCCAACTCGTTCAGCCAGAGCATTGATCAGGCCCTCGCGGGAGCCGAAATGATGAATGATATTTGGGTGAGCCATTCCTGCCTTCTTTGCAACGGCGCTGATGCGTAAACCCGCCGGGCCTACATCAACCATGAGGGCCTCTGCGGCATCGAGAATCGCATTCTTTGCGATTTCGGGTGAACTATGCGTTTTTCTAGCCATTGGTATGTTGACAGTTTTGTAAATAGGTTCTAAATTAGTGTCATTCTAGTTTACAAAACTGTAAACAACAAGCTGCGCAACGTTGAATTAGCCGTATTTGGCCTAAATACGGCTAACGACTCAGCTTGAATATCTAACCATAGGCCAGTTTAGTTTGAGGTTGTTATGGCTGCCGAATCACCATCTTTAACTGTCGATGAGCCAAGTGTGCACGGTGTATCCAGATCAAGAATAGACATTGAGCCGCGCCGTGTTGGGTTTGAGTACGAGGATGTAGACTCTCCGTTCTTTTACGAAGGAAATCCATGTATCTCAGCAATGTGGGTTTCTTTGTCGGCTAGTTTTCCTCTGGGTGAGGCTGAGTTTATTAAGTCGACGCGTTTTTTCGAAGATCAAATTACCGATGAGAAGCTTAAGGAGGATGTCAAAAATTTTGTACAACAAGAAGCGCATCATTCATTGCAGCACCGTCAGGTAAACAAGTATTTTGATGGGCTGGGTTACTCAACAAGTAAACTCGAGGATTTCTATAAACAGGAACTCGATAAGCGGGCGAACAAATGGAGTCATGAAAGACGACTCGCTCACACTGTGGTGGTAGAGCACGTCACGGCGGTGATGGCGCATTATGCTTTGACGAAGAAAGAGCGTATGGCGGGGTTTCCTGAGTCTATCCGTTCATTGTTTCAATGGCATGCCATTGAAGAAATAGAGCACAAGTCAGTGACGTTTGATGTCTACCAACACTGCGTTGGAAACCGCAAGCTACTGATGTGGGCGTACTATTATTTTTTCTATTATGAGTTTCCATTGAACGTGTATCTGTCGAGTCGGTTTTTGTTAAAGGATATGGGCTATAAGGTTTCCTGGGCTGAGCGAAAAGGCTTATGGAATTACTTGAATGGTGAAGACGGCCTCGTAAGTTCGATGAAACCACTTTATCGTTTGTTTCGAAAGCCAGGCTTTCATCCTTGGGATCACGATGACTCAGCGCTCGTTGCTGATTGGAAGCAGCGACTCTCCCCCTATTTTAAGTAGTATCAGCAGAGCATTTGTAATGAATAATATAGAACATCTTGACGCGATTGTAATCGGCGCGGGTATCTCAGGAATTAGTGCCGCTTATCATTTGCAAAAACATTGTCCGACTAAGCGTTATAAGGTGTTAGAGAAAAGGGCTAATCTGGGGGGTACTTGGGATCTATTTAACTATCCTGGGATCAGGTCTGATTCTGATATGTACACCTTTGGCTTTTCATTTCGCCATTGGGAAGATGATTCATCAATTGCTGAGAAAGGCAAAATACTCAACTATCTGGGTGAGACAGCAAAGCAATTCGGTATTGATAAGAGAATTGATTACGAGGTGGAAGTACGCAAAGCGAGCTGGGATTCAAACGAGAATCGCTGGACGTTAACCACGAGAACCGGTGATCAATATTGTTGTCAGTATCTTTTTATGTGCTCTGGGTATTACAACTACGAGCAGGCTCACACCCCTGAATTTGATGGAATAGAGCGTTTCAACGGAGATGTGATTCACCCGCAATTTTGGCCTAAAGACTTTGATTATTCAGGAAAAAAGGTTGTTGTCATCGGTTCTGGGGCGACAGCAATCACATTAGTTCCAGCAATGGCGGATACCGCAGAACATGTGACTATGCTTCAGCGGTCGCCAACGTATATGGGGGCTAAACCCGCAGTAGACCCCATTGCAAACAGGCTGGGGTCACTGTTTGGTCGTTGGGCAGCTCGCTGGTGGTTTATTTTATCAACAATGTTTATCTTCGCTTTCTGCAAATTGTTTCCAAGCAAAGCCAAGCGAGTAATGAAACAAGAGATTAAAGATCTTTTGGGAGACAAATTTGACGACAAGCACTTTACGCCAACTTATGATCCTTGGGATCAGCGTGTCTGTTTGTGCCCTGATGGCGATTTTTTTGACGCGTTAAATGATGAAAAAGCATCGATAGAAACAGACACAATAGATGGCTTTGAAGTGGATGGTATACGATTGAATTCCGGTAAGAAACTCGACGCTGATGTCATCGTTACGGCTACCGGCTTAAAGATCCAGTTTTTTGGTGGCATGGATATTGTGATTGATGAGCAACCGCTTAGGCCCAATGATGCCTATGTCTATAAAGGAATGATGCTTAGTGATGTGCCGAATACCTTTTTAGCCGTTGGTTATACCAATGCGTCATGGACCTTAAAAGTGGATTTGACTCACCGTTACGCCACTCGATTGATAAATTACATGGATAAAAACGGGTATCAGCAAGGTAAGCCAAAAGTTAAAAAGGAGATGCACGATATACCATTATTGAATTTGAGCTCTGGATACATTCAGCGTTCTATAGAAGAGCTTCCCAAACAAGCGTCCCGTAAACCATGGCGCTTAAATCAAAACTACATTTTGGACACCATTGCATTAAAATATTCGCCAGTAACAGATCAAGAAATGGAGTTTTTATAGATTTACTTCTTGGATTCGACCGAATGGCGCATGGATTTGTCATCTATACGCCGACATCGAGAGCGGGCATTATTTCCCAAGCATTTTATTGCGATATTGACTGGGTGTGCTTCCTACCATTTTCTTGAAAAACGTGTTGAACGTAGCCTTGCTGTTGAATCCACAATCGGCCATGACTTCAATCATGGTTTTCGTACTTTGATCGGGGTTAGCAAGAATTTGCTTTGCTTCTTCCACTCGATAGTGATTTACGAACTCAAAAAAGTTGTGGTTGTAGTGACGGTTGATCACGTTAGATAAACTTCGTGATGACATTTGTAATTGTTTCGCGAGTTGGTCTAAGGTCAAAATGTTAGCAAGAAAGGGCTTTTTTTCAGTCATGTGTGTTTCAATCAGTGTGACCACCGCGGGGTCGATCTCGACCTTTTCAAGTTCCGGGTGCGCTTCTTTTGTTTCGCTGATCGGTTCTATTCCTTCAAACAGAGAGGATTGAGAAATGCTTCTGAAAATGAGAGCACTCACCAAGATAAAAACAGTGTAATTTCCAGTTAATCCTAGAAACTCAACGTCAATCGTATAGGGTGTATGAACACTAATGAGTATCGCGACCGAGACTAACACGGCCCATATACGTACGACTAAAAAGCCAATAACCAAAAAGTTAAGCCAACCAAAGTCAATTTCGTCGGCATTTGAATAACGTTTTCGAATTTGTTGACGACAATGTCGAATGTCAATCAAACACATTACGCTAAACGCCGCGCGTAAAAGTTCTCTAGCGAATCCGGTTAGGTGTCGCTCCAATGTGCCTTGATTCCAGTCATAGCCAGATAAGAAGGAATATTTGTCAGAATAACTCAGGGCGTAGAAATCAATGGTCACCCAGACTAAATATAACGCCGCCGGCGCCAGAAATAGTAAATCAATTCGGCTTAGTCGGTAATCTTTATAGACTAACGAGCGAGTGTACCAGAGCAGAATTGGCCCTTCGAGCCAGTACGCGATTTCGAAAACACGATACAGGTTGGGGGAGAAGTTAAGGGCAATGAGTTTAAACCCGTCACCATAGTTGATTAGTAAGTGGAGCGGGATAAAGGCTTGAGTAATGAGAAACCCAATCAGAAAAATATCACTTTTGTGCCGTTTATGCGGCACCAACATTATGAGCAACGCAAACAACAAACTCTGGTAGATGGTCGCCAGAAGTATGATGTCGTGCGTATTAAATATTAGGTTTTTCACTCTACTCTCCTAGGTGATCGGATGAGAGTATAACCTAAGCGTAGATGAATCTGGTGGCCCTAAAACAGCTCGTTGATCGAGCTGTTTGCTGAGAAGTTTGGTTGATCTAATATCGCCCGTTCAGTCCTTTGCATTGACCAACGTCAGAGTATCAAATACATCGGCATCAATATAGCCTCGATTCCTATCGCCATTAACTGGTTCAATTTCATGAGAGCCGATAAAGTGCTGTCGACCGTCTGGGCCATCTGAGTCGCAATAGGCCACCATAAATCCAAGCGTTTTTCCGGCAGACAATGTAATAGGTTTGGCTGTATTGTTAATGTCTTTGAACGTGTCTGGGTAAACTAGGAAAGCGGCTTCCCAAATGATCTTATTGCCTGACTCGCTCGAGCGCTTCCAAACGCTCTCAACGTGTTCATTGAGCAAACGTGGTTTACTCTTGAGGTTGTAATCAACGGTTTGGTTGTCGAGCGCTATGTGATAAGCAAATGCGTTGTAATTATCTAAGTGCTTGCCGCCGGATTTGTCTTCGTCTAAAAAAACTTCCAGAGTGTCGTCTTCCCAATACATTTCTAGCGGGTCGGCGTGTGTGTCGATGAGGATGTCATCAACGATCTCGGCTAACAAAAAAAGTCTGTCTTCGTTCCAGATAACTTTAAATCGACCTGTGAAATCTTCCGCACTCGGGGCTTCACCAAGCGTCAGTTGATCGATGGACTCCCATTGAGCCGCGTCCCAAATTGACTGATCGATGCGCCCATCGATCACTGGAGCTTGTTTAGCATAGGGTGATTCATACGCTTGCACTGATAAGCACAGGGATGAAACCAGTAATAAAACAAGGGATATTATTCTTAATGGCACGTTTTTCTCCGAAATTAGGGTGTTGAATTGCGTAATGCAGTGAGTGATCGTTCAATGAGTTCATCTATCGAGCAATCAATATCGACACTAATTGTGCCGGGGTCAAAGCTAGGGTCTTCCAGTGCTTGATACTGGCTTTCTAGTAAGCTGCTTGGCATGAAATGGTGTTGACGTTTTTCCATTCTGCTTTTTATTAAGTCAATGGGCCCGTTCAAATAGAGTGTGGTCACCGACGTCGCCGCAGACCGTATTTTTGATCGATGCGTTTCTCTTAGGCCCGAAAATGACAAAACACAGCGCTCACCGGATTGTATTGTGGTCACTAAATAGTCGTAGATAGCGTTTATCCATGGTGTGCGCATTTGATCTGTAAGGGGGCGACCGCTTTCCATGCAACGCTTGTTTTCGATCGAATGGAAGTCGTCTGCTTCAACAAATGTGTAGTTTAGGTGTTTGGCAACGGCAGAGGCAATAGTGGACTTTCCGCAGCCACTGACCCCCATCACTACGATTAATTGAGAGTCACCCGCCATTAGGCAACTCCACTTTAACGTCATAGTGACAGCCGGGTTCTATATTTTTAATTAATGCGCCGCTTAAAAGCACGTCATTCACATGGATCCTGGCCTGCTGAACGTCGCTATTTCTCGTAATGTCGATGTTGAATTCCGAGCCCCTGAAAAATCGCGTTAGTTTTGCCGATGGCCAGTTAGTCGGCATATTAGGAGATATTTTCAAGCCGTCTTTCGTGCCGGCAACGCCAAATAAGCCGTCTATTAAGCAGCGCATGAACCAATGAACTGTGCCGGTATTGAATAGTTGGCTTGAGCGCCCAGCTGTGCGCTTGAATTGGCGATATGCGCCTCGATAATAATTCGGTATAAATACTGGGAGTTGCCCGCGCTTCTCCAGATCATCAGACTCATTGTTTGGCAGCATTTTTCTAATGACATCGTAAGCTCGATCCGCGTGGCCTTGTTGATACAATGCATAGCTGTAGAATGCCGCCGCGTGGTTGTAAACAGAGCCGTTTTCAGCTGAGCCGGGGTGTTTCTGAGTAAGCCGTCCAACGTCTTCTCTCATGCTGGTGTAGGCTGGCGATAGCATCTCTACGCCAAAGGGGGTGACGAGGTGCAGATCAATTGCAGCGATCATTGCCGCTTCTCTGCTTGAGCTCGCTGCGCCGCTTAACATAGCCCATGATTGTGGGTTGAGGTAAATTTTGCCCTCGGAGTCGTCAGCGATGCCAAAAAGTTTTCCATCGTCCGTAATACCTCGGCCGTACCAGTCGCCATCCCACAGATGTTTGTTGACAGCCGCATTACATGCATTGCTCATGGCCTGAAACTCAGCGGTGAGGTCAGGAAGGTTTTGAGCATGGCAGATTGAAGACCATACTTTGCAGGCGTAGGCTGTGGCTAATGTGAGCCAGCCTGAAACGCCCTTACCTTTGTGTCCGACCATATTCATGGGGTCACACCAGTCGCCTTGTGCGATGAACGTTAGGCCTCGGTCATCTCGTTGATTGAACAGCCATCGCATCGCTCGGTGGATGTGTTCCGCCACGGTTGTTTGCTCGTCTGAATCAGCAAACCCGATGGTATTTTCGAGAAATTCGAAATCGTTCGTTTCTTGTAGGTAGGCGTCAATACAAATAGGTAACCACACACAGTGATCCATGTGCGGTATTTGATTGATGTATTTAAGTTCCGCTTGTTCGCTGAGTAGGACGCCATCAGGCATGGCGCCATTCGTGCTTTGTTGAGATAGAGCACGTATAAATGCAGAGCGCGCTCGCTCTGGGGATACGTACGCCATTCCCATGTTGTCTTGCAGATAATTTCGTGTTTGAGGGTCGGTGCTTAACCGATTAACATCGCCATGATAATAAACCTGACGCGGTAGCCAATGATTAACAAAGTTGTCCAGTTCTTTATCCGGCGTCTCTATTGAAAGGGGAGAGCGGCTGCGATTTATGTAATTTTGGTACTCTTTCGACGCTCGTGAGAACCCGTCGTTCTCAGTAAATAGGGCTGCATTTATCGCCTCAATTTCTTCCAGATTCTTTGCGGGTCCAAAAGCGAATCTCAATTGCTCATGTTGTCCTGGCTTTAGCCTTAGGGAATATTGCATCGCGCAGGTTGGTGTTTCGTAACTCGCTTCTTCGTTGCCTAAGTTTGCGGTCGAAAGCGCGTCTGGATTATGGAGACCCCCGTCTCCTTCAAAAGCCGATTGGCGTGCGCAATAGGAGTCCGGTGATCGTTCGGCCAGCAAGAACGTCAGATCTTTTAAATCTCTGTTTTTAAAATAGTCCGAATACTGTTGGTAAGGGGTAATGGATTTACAAACAATGGCTTGTAAGCTCTCATCGTAGTTCGCTGACTGATTCATCCAAGACATGTAGCCGACTGGAAAATAGGGTGTCAGCGATAGTCGTTTATCGACGTTCGCTACATTCTTTATTTGAACCTCCCAAAGTTCAAGTGGGCGATCGGGACTGAGTGTGACGCATATCTTGAGTTCAATGTCATTCTGCACCACTAGCCATGAAATGCAGTCGCCCGAGACTGAGAAGTCAAAACTGCGAGGCTGGCTTCTAACGGGCTCAAACGGAGCCGAGAATAATTCCTTGCTATCTAAATCTTTTACATAGAAAAAGCGGCCTGGGTGATGAGCGTAGTATGGCTGCTCAGGCTGCATAAAGGTCTTCGCTTCGAGGTTCGGTGCGTGAGCGTACTTTGCTGGCTCAGGTTGCATGAACTGAGCTGTGGCATACCCTCTGCAATTTATTTGCAGCATCATTGAAGGGTTCCACAGAAACGCCGAAGCCAGAGGCATTGCGGTAGGCGAACTCAGAGATACGGTTTGCCCTTTTAAACGAACTAAGGGCGATTTACTTTGTTTCATTGTTGTAGAGTCTTCTATCGGTTCGCCATGGAGGCTCTTTCAGCTAATTCGGTTTGAATTAGATCAAGCTTTTTATTGCTTAGGTTGTAAAACGAGACGACCACCACCGCGATAAGTGCAAAAATGCCGGGAAGAGCCGTTTGTAAAAAGTTGATGCCATCCATTGAGGCACCAGTTTGTGCTTGATTCGCTTGATACCCTAACATTCCTAGCAGCCCGAGCATCGCGGCGGACCCTGCTGCGCTACCAAGTTTCTGAGAAAAGGTGGCGGCCGAGAAGGTCATGGCCGTCGCACGATTGCCGGTGCGCCATTCGTTATAGTCGGCAGCGTCTGCGTACATAGACCACGTTAATGGAGACTTAGGACCTAACGCCAAACTAATCAGTATGTTTAGGGTGAACATAGCCCAAATCATGTCCTTAGGCACAAAATAGAATATGAATGACAAGATTGCCACGATGCTCATGAGGACAATCAGTAGTTTTCTCTTGTCAAACGCGCTCATTAAGAATGGCGTGGCTAAGCAGCCTGTTAGATAGGCGATCGATTGCCAGAATAGATAGTTTCCTAAAAGGCCTTCCTGGCCAACGTAGTATTTGAAATAGTAAAAGGCTGATCCAGCTCGCAACGTGAATGTGATCATCAATATCAGGGCTAGAATAAACAAAATAATCCACGCTCGATTTTGCAGTAGTTCTTTGATGTCTTCAGTGGGGCGAGTCTTCTGAGTGGGTGGTGGGGCCACACGTTCTTTGGTGAACAAGAATGTAATCAGGAAAATCACTGAAGCGATTGTGCCGTAAAGCGCGACACTCATTTGCCACCCTAATTCCGGGTTTGATTCGCCCAGCGCTTCGATCAAATCTGGGGTAAATTTCCCGATCAAGGCCGACGCGAGAAACGCGAAGATGAACCTGACGCTAACCAGTAGATTTCGCTCCCGCACATTACCGGTGATTACGCCAGAGAGCGATGAATACGGCGTTGATAAAATTGTGTAACAAAGCATCATCGCGCAATAGGTGGCAAAGGCCCAGATAGCTTTCCCTTGCAGAGAAAGATCCGGGGTTGAAAACGCCAAGACAGCGGAAATCCCCATTGGGATAGCGCCCCATACTAAATAGGGGCGAAATTTTCCCCAACGGGTATTGGTTCGATCTGCGATCGCGCCCATCAGAGGGTCAGTAAATGCATCAACAATTTTGGCCCAAAATATGACGCCGGCAGCCATCGCCGCACTTAAACCTAGTGTGTCCGTATAAAACGCCGCTAGGTAGCCACCAATGAGTGCCCAATAAAAATTAAATCCCGCGTCACCAACCCCGTAGCCCAATCGCTCTTTCCATGAAAGTGTGGCTAGACGAGACGTGCTATTTTCTGAAATAGTCTTAGTATTCAAAAGCTTAACCTCATAATTTACGATTTTTGTCGTAAAATTTTGTGTTTTTTCAGTATAGCCGATAGGAGTCGGAGAATGAGCTTCAGCGGCGTTCAACTTTTCGTAATACTTAAATTTGAACGTTCAAATACACGTAAGGGCGTGAAGTTTGACGACGAGGTTGACTCACCCTCATATAGTTGGACTCGTATCAAAAGAAGACTGTTTTTGATGCACAGCATGGCCGCCGTAATCGAGACTATCGAACGTTTTCTTGGAGATTTATAAAATGAGAGTCACACGGCGCGTTAATCAAGTAATACATCGACGAAGATCGATTTGATTGAATTTCATGCATCGCTTAGTTGGGGCGAACCGGGATTGCTGCGATAAGCAGAAGCCGGCGAAACTTTATTAAATAGAGGAGGAAATAACCGTATCAGGTAGGTGAGGTCAATCTTCACTGCAGTCTGAACGTGTTACCGAAATTTTATCTCTTGCTCCCATCGAGCGTGGTCGTGACCGATTTACATCGATTCACGTCTTAGTGTCGGTCTTTGTGCGAGTTGCGCGTTAAGCGTCAGACTCCAGATGTGACAGGCATGAGCATTTCAGGCTCGAAGCGGCAATGATCTGTTTTTTTGCTTTTCGAGCCTGAACTAAGCTCAAAAACAACAATAAATAATTAGAACTAGCTATAAAGCGATATCTGGTTGCTAGGGGCGGCCCATCAGTCAGGGTTTCTTGCGAGAGGTATTGCGGGTAACAGAATGATCAGTATGTTTTCTCCATCAAAAGAAGGTTTAGGTCGTAAGTCATTATTGACTTCAAATGCATTTATCCAAGGATCCGTGCTAGGCAATAGGCATTTGAAGAGCGCTCTCATTGCGGGATTTTTGGTGTCCACTCTAGGCGCGTGCACTTCCAGTAGCGTGAATGAGTCTACGCAGGCTGACAACGCTTCTTCTGATAAGGTAGCAACAGAAGAAACCGGATATCAGCCACATCTTTGGCCTAAGCGTGACACCAGCCCTCCACGAAATGATGATGTGGAGCGACGTGCAAAACAGGTGTTAGCGCAAATGTCAGTGGAGGAAAAAGTTGGGCAGATAATGCAGCCTGAACTTAAATACGTTACAGCTGAGGACATTAGAAAGTATCACATCGGTTCTGTGCTAAATGGGGGTGGCACTTCACCCAATAATAACAAGTTTGCTACCGTTGAAGACTGGGCCAATTTGGCGCAGCAGTTCTACACCGCTTCTATGGATACATCAGATGGAAAAGTAGCCATTCCACTGATATGGGGTTCAGACGCGGTCCATGGTAACAACAATGTTTATGGCGCCACTTTGTTTCCTCATAATATCGGTTTAGGTGCCGCTGGTGACCCCGAATTAATGTTCCGAGTTGGACGTGCAACCGCAATGGAAGTCGTTGCTACCGGAGTCGATTGGACATTTGGCCCCACCGTGGCGGTAGTGAGAGATGTTCGGTGGGGAAGAACCTATGAGTCGTATTCGGAAGACCCTAAAATTGTACGAGAATACGCAAGTGAAATGGTGCGTGGAATCCAAGGCGCCGACTCAACCCCTGGATATAAGCCAAAAAATGTAGTGGCAACAGCCAAGCACTTTTTGGGGGACGGTGGCACAACACAAGGTGTGGACAGGGGCGACACAGCCGTCAGCGAAAAAGAGCTTGTGGACGTGCATGCGGCTGGATATATCTCCGCGCTCGATGGAAACGTACTCACAACCATGGCGTCGTTTAATAGTTGGAACGGTAATAAGCTGCACGGACATAAATACTTGATGACGGACATTCTCAAAAGCCGCATGGGTTTTGATGGCTTGGTGGTAAGTGATTGGAATGGTCACATGCAGGTGCCTGGTTGTTCTGTCAAACAATGTGCGGCGGCGATAAACGCAGGCCTAGATCTAGTTATGGTGCCCAGCGATTGGAAAGCCATGCTCGAGAACACGATCAACGCTGTCAATTCTGGTGAAATCCCCATGGCGCGTTTGGACGACGCCGTAACGCGTGTTTTACGAGTTAAGTTGCGCGCAGGTCTCTTTGATGTCGGCCCAGTCTTAAATAGGCCTCATGTCGGAGATGTATCGCTAATGGGGCATAAGGACCACCGAGCGGTCGCACGCGAAGCGGTAAGAAAGTCGTTGGTGATGCTAAAGAATAATGGTTCCGTTTTGCCGCTGTCTTCAAAAAGCAATATTTTGGTGGCAGGCGATGGTGCTCATAATATTGGTAAGCAGGCCGGCGGCTGGACCTTGTCTTGGCAGGGAACTGGCAATAAAAATGAAGACTTTCCTGGCGCATCTAGCATCTGGGATGGGATTCGGGATCAGGTTGAAAGCGCTGGTGGAAAGGCGGTGTTAAAAGAAGATGGGGCGTGGTCTAAGCAAGATTTCGATGGTAAGGCGCCGGATGTTGCGGTTGTTGTTTATGGTGAGGAGCCCTATGCAGAATGGCATGGCGATATCACTAACATTGAATATCAGTATGGGCGAAAGTCGGATATCAAATTGCTTAAAAAGCTAAAGGATCAGAATATCCCCGTTGTGTCTGTATTCATTACTGGGCGCCCGCTTTGGGTGAATAAGGAGTTGAATGCATCAGACGCTTTCGTCGTTGCTTGGTTGCCTGGTTCTGAAGGAGCGGGTGTGGCAGAGGTCTTATTGAAGAGCGAGGACAACTCTATTCAATATGATTTTCAAGGGAAGTTATCCTTTAGTTGGCCCAAATCCGTTTCTCAATCTGTCTTGAATGTTGGGCAAGAAGGTTACGATCCGCTATTCCCTTACGGCTATGGATTGACTTACGGTGACTCAGCATTAATTGCCAATAATTTGGATGAGAGCACCGCGCGGATGACCGCAGGTTCCTTGGAAGAATCTTGGATGTTCGTATCACGAGAAATGTCTGAATATCAATTTCGCCTAATCGAAGAGGGCGCTGAACCCGTCTTGGTGGATGGAAACAGAAAGGTCAGTGCAGACGACGAAAACCTTTTGCTGATGTCTGTAGACAAGGTAGCGCAAGAAGATGCGCGCAGAATGTCTTGGAAGGGTTTACGCCCAGCCACGGTGTCTCTTGCAGCAAAATATCCACTGGATTTTAGCGAATATCTACGTCAAAGCTCGGTGTTGTCTTTTTCAATGCGAGTGGATAAAGCCCCCAAGGGAAATGTGAGTTTGTCGATGGTTTGCGCGCAAGACTGTGATAAATCAGTGGACTTTACCGCATCGCTTAAAGCCGCTTCGGTGGGTGAATACGTAGACTATAAGTTTGATCTAGGGTGCTTCGTTAACGATGAGGCAACTCTAAAAGCACTAACTCAGGCGTTTGTTATTAGCTCTGATGACGAGCTTGATGTAGTGGTATCGGACATTAAGGTTATGCCGAATGTGGCCAAGGGTCTTAAAAACGACTGCGGCCATGCTGTCGCGCTCAACTAGGTCACTGAGATTGATAATTTGAAAGAATAAAAATCTAAACTGATTGTATTGACGTTAGGTTGAACGATTTCCTCCTCTCTCCTCCTCTCTCCTCCTCTGAGGTGGAAACAGCAGCGGCAATGTTGATTTCGGTTAACATTGCCGCTTTGCTGCTGTTTTTATGGCAAATTCTCTCGGTAAAATATTGATTATCAAGTGCAGTTTGGTTGATTCGCGGGACATTAAGGCTCAATGAGTTTAAACTACGGCCATCTGACCATCTTGCTATGCAATACGCCATTTCACGAACTGTATTTCGCTAACACAAGGTGAGAATTAATTCTGATTTTAGTCAAGCCATACATGGAGGAGAGACCATGAGCAAATTTCGCACGGGCGTACTTTACGGCCAAGAATTGATAGACGTTTACGAAGACGCCAAAGCTAACGGTTATGCATTACCTGGTGTCAATGCGGTTGGTACGTCAAGCGTCAATGGCATTTTGGAGACCGCTGCAAAAGTCCAATCACCGGTTATCGTTCAGCTGTCTTTTGGTGGTGGCCATTTTTATGCAGGAAAGAGTCTGAAGAATGACAACTTGCAAGCGTCGGCATTGGGGTGTATCTCGGCCGCTAGACATGTGCACGAGTTGGCTGAAATGTATGGCGTGTCAGTGATTCTTCATACCGATCATTGTTCACTCGAAAACATAGCTTGGGTCGATCAGTTGATTGAATACCAGGAGGGTTTTTATGAACGCTTTGGTAAGCCTTTGTTTAGCTCTCACATGCTGGACTTGTCCGAGGAGACTTTAGAAGAAAATATTGAGATTTGCGAAAAATATCTCACTCGGTTGAGTAAAATCGAGGTCGGTTTAGAGATAGAGTTGGGTATCACAGGTGGTGAAGAAGACGGCGTTGATAATTCAGACGTGGACGTTAGTAAATTGTACACACACCCATCTGAGGTGTTTTATGCGTACGAACGCTTAAGTAAAATAAGTCCAAATTTTACCATCGCGGCGGCATTTGGGAATGTGCATGGTGTCTATAAGCCGGGCAACGTCAAACTGTCAGTCGAAATCCTCAAAAATTCGCAAAATTTTGTGGCGGACGAGATCGGCAAAACAGGCACTAAACCGGTCAGTTTTGTTTTCCATGGTGGCTCAGGTTCGTCTCAGGATGACATCAGAAAATCCATTGAGTATGGCGTAATCAAGATGAACTTAGATACGGATATGCAGTGGGCATTTAGCGCCGGTTTGAGGGATTATTTTAAGGATAATGCGGACTATGTTGCTACTCAAATAGGTAATCCAGAAGGGGACGATGTTCCGAATAAGAAGTATTACGATCCAAGAAAGATGCTGCGCCAGGCTGAAGAATATTTTGTTGCGCGGCTTGAAGAGTCGTTCGCGGATTTGAATTGCGTACAGCGTAATATTGACTAGTCTTGGCACTTAACTTTACAAAATGTACTGAATAAGTTGATTTTAGGCGTTTTTTTACGGATAAGCGCGCGTCAGTTTCTTTAACTGGTGCGCTTATTTTGGTATATTTTGCTCCAAACTCAGGATCGATGTTTGGTGTTTGTCATTAATAGGTTGAAAGTACTGACAAAAACCCTCTGATTTTGTGGTTCGGTGGTTGGGGTCTTCCATTTCAGGGTTGGATGATCTTCCTTTATTTCAGAAAATTGTGTCAACTTGTAAATTTTGCGATTTGCGGGGTGCGCTAAAGCGCGCTTGATGATAATTTTCCGAAGACAATACTAGTGAGCAGAAGCGGTTGGTAAAAGTACAGGGTTTCTGTTTATAGGGATTGTTTTTAATTTGGGGTTGGTTAGGTCTTTTTGGTTTTCGTTCAGGGTTTATGAAAGTCATCTTTAGTAGATTTGCTTGTCGCAATGCTGGTTGGCATTGCTGTCGGGTCCGTAGATCTATCCCGTTTTAATATTACTTCACACGAACTAATGAATAGTGACGCACAACTGCGTCTCCTTATTGTTAGGTGCCTGCTTGGTTGGCTGGCGCCAGTGTCATAGAGGTTACTCGGGCAATATAATGTTATTTAAGCAAGCATATAAAAGGGTCGCAATTGCTGCGGTTTTAGGGGTGGCATCTCAGTTAGCAAGTGCGACTGAGGAATTCTTCGTTCCATTTCCAGAGGATCACACTCTGGCGTTCTTAAGAGATATAAGCTCGACTCCGCTTTGCCCTGCAGGCACTCCCATCGTCGATAATGGCTCCCCTAGCCCGACTGACGACGTGCGCACCATTACTGACTTTGTCGTTCGCGTTGACAATACTTTGATTGTTATTGACCATTTTGAAGATGGGTATGAGCCAGGTAGCCTTGAAGACATAGCGCTTGGTGGATTGGGAACCCCTCAAGTCACGACTCGAGTATACGGTGATGGCGATATTAGTAACGGAGCGGTTCCTGGTGTTACCACAAATGCCGGAGATATATTGCTATCAGGTCAGGTTGTGGTCTTTGAGGAAAGTATTGATACCGGGACGCAGATTGGAGATGTTGAAATTGATGGGGCTGCCATAACCGGCGGTGGAACCCGTACACAAGACGGTCTGGATGGTGGCGATAGAATTTTCGCTACCGAAACTATTAACGTGACCCGAGCTCAATGGGCGGATGGCCCTGGAACCCTGTTCGCGGGCGCGTTCGAACTCTTTCCTTTAAGTCAATGGGGGCAGAGTTTTACCCTCCCTGTTGGCGAAGACTCGGCGGCTGGAGAATTCGCTTGGACCGGTCTCACGTTGATGGCGGCCAACGATGGTACAGATGTATCTATCGATGTGAACGCTGACGGAGACTTTAATGACGTTGGGATTGACGTAAATACCACGATTAATCGTGGTGAAACCGTTGAGGTTTTTGGTCGTAACAATTCCGGAGGACAAACGACGGGCGGTCTTTCTCAAGGTGCGAGAGTTGTAACGTCGGATATTGTTCAGACAAATATCATTTCGGGTGAAGAGTGTAGTAACTATGCGGCTCGATGGTTTACTCTGTTCCCGGATGCGCTGTTGGGTAATAACTATTACGAACCCGTTTCCACTCGAGCAGCTGACGCCACAAAGATTTATTTATATAACCCTGCAACCTCACCTATTTCTATTAACTGGGAAACAACTGCCGGCGTTCAAACGCCGATTATTGTTCCTGGGCGCGGTGTTGTGGCTCAAGAAATGCCCGTTGATTCTGGAGCCCGCTTTTATACCGACAGTTCAGTTAACTCATTTGGCGCTTTAACCGTGACTGATGTGGTCGGTGGCGCTGAGTCAATTGTGCACGATTGGGGGCATGCCTCGACGTCACAGCGTTTGATGGGTAACATTGTTCAAGTTGGCTACGCGGAAGGGGATGACCCCTCCCGCGATGACCTATACCCTGCTAACGCTGGTATTGGTGAAAACAGTTCTCCAGTGTGGCTCGTGGCGGATAACCTTAAAGATCCGACCGATACGCAGTATCAAATATGTGTGGATGTGTCAGGTGATGGTGGTCCCAATACTGACCCAAATACCGGAAATCAGTACGATTATACATTTTTGCTCGACCGTCTAGATAGCGCTCGCCTCTACGATGGTGGTAGAGATACGCCCAATGCCACCCCGGCCCACTTAGATGGGGACCAAAGTGGTATGTTGGCGTTTGTCTGTGATGGCAGTGATGCGATTCTAGCGGCCGCTTGGGGGCAGGCTCCAGACACGGCTGCTCGAGGCATTCCAGCGGTCGATTTAGGGACGACTGTACGGTCGGTCAGTGCGGATGTGGCGTTTCTTGGGGACACTGTCTTTGAAGACACAAATAGCAATGGCGTTCGCGATCCAGGCGAAAATGGCATTCAAGGCGTTACCGTTATCTTGACGCCATCATCGGGGGTTAATTTAGGAGCCGGGCCGGGCCAGCCGATTACAACCACGACTGATTTTAATGGAAGCTACCTTTTTCCAAGTTTGATCAGCGGCGACTACACGGTCGAAGTGATACCGCCTTCAGGCTGGGTTCAAACCTTTGATCCAGATGCCTCTAACGGTGACCCGGTTGTTCTCGATGACACATCAAGTCCAACGATCGTGGATGCAATTGGTCGATTGGATCAAGATTTTGGGTACGTTAATAATGTGCCTGCAGGTCAAATCGGTGATTTTATTTACAATGATGTCAACGGTAATGGAATCCAGGAGCCCGGTGAAACCGGGATTCCTGGCATTGATGTGGAGCTGTGTACGCTTGGCGCATTTACCGATTTCGCGACCGATAATTTTAATGTTGCTTCTTACAGTATTAATGCGGCGCAATGGTCTGGGAATTGGATTGAGCTGAATGACGACAATAACCCCGGCACCGCAGTTGATGGTGGGCATGGTTTTGGCGGTGTCGACGGTTTTAACTTAAATATTTTTGCTGATGCAGCGACGATTCGAGGGAACGTCAATGGCGCAGGTCCAAGCATTACCCGCCAATTTGACCCTTCTTCTTTCGACGATCAATTGACCGCCACACTCATTATTCGTGCAAACGCCGGTGTTACCTATGAGTTAGGTGACGACCAACTTGATGTGCAAATATCCATCAGTGGTGGAGGGTTCACATCAATAGGCACGATAGAGGCCGCTAATTTGAGCACGGCGTTCACGCCGGTAGCCTTTACGTTTGACAGTCAGGGTGCCAGCAACGTCCGAATTAGACTCCAAGTCAATGGAAATAACATTACTGGTCCTGAAGTAGAGGCCCTGATTCTGGATAACATCGCAATCTCCGGCCGAGCGGTAACGTGTTCCACGCTAACCACGGATGCCTCTGGTTTTTACCTGTTTACTGGACAAGCGGATGGATTTTACAGCACCACAGTATTGAACCCTCCTGCTGGTGCAACAAACACGGATGACCCATCCGGTGACGCAAATAATACCAACGAATTCGAACTGACGTCTTCTGGTGGCTTTGGCGGTAATCTTGAACAAGATTACGGCTATTTCATTCCAGCTCAAGTTACTGGGCATGTGTATTTTGATGTGAACGGTAATGGTGTGCAGGATGTAGGTGAGCCAAACATTCCGAACCTAGACGTTGAAATTACCGATTCTTTAGGCAATTTGCATGTGGTTACCACCGATGCGAATGGCGACTACATTTCGGAGGTTCCGCCGGGATCAACGATTGTTAAGCTTGACGAAACTGACCCAGACTACCCCACTGATTTTATTCAAACTGATGGTGTAGATCCCAACCCAGTCATCGCTGTCGCAGGTATTACTGTTGACGCCGGTGATGACGGGTTTTATCAAGGTAACTCAATCGGTGACACGGTCTATCAAGAACAAGATGGCGTGGTGGGCGTTCAAGACGGAACGGACCCAGGTATTCCTAATCTAACGGTGACCTTGACTCCTCCTGCTGGTGTGGACTTAGGGTTAGGCTCAGGCGTGCCGATTGATACGATTACTGACGCCAGTGGACAATATTCGTTTGTTGGTTTGCCGGACGGTACTTACACGGTTACCGTGCAACAACCCACTGGTTCTACCCAGACAGAGGACCCAGATGGCGGCAACGACAATCAATCTGTGGAAGATCTGGTTGGCGGAGAAACGGATAACGATCAAGATTTTGGTTACACAAATACCGTGCCCAGTGGCCTGGTTGGTGACCTGATTTTTACCGATGCGAACGGCAACGGGATATTTGATGCGGGTGACACGCCGCTTCAAAACATCGACGTTCAAATTTGTGGTGATTTAGACGATAACAATGCGACAGTGAATACGTGTCGCACCGAAACCACTAATGCCAGCGGTAACTATTTGTTCGGTGATGGTCTGAACCCTGATGGCTCTCCGAACGCAGCTGATTCCGGATTGCCCGCCACAGGATCTGGTGAGGTATACACAGTCACTGTGTTAACACCGCCTGCGGGCCTGACCAATAGTGCTGACCCAGATAATGGCTTGCCAAACTTTAGTCAACTTACCTTGACTGCCGCTGGCGGTAACCTTGATCAGGACTTTGGGTATTTCACCCCAGCACTTATCAATGGTCATCTTTACTTTGATACCAATGGTGATGGTGATCAGGATGTCGGTGAGCCTGATTTAGTTAATATTGATGTCATTATTACCGACGTCAATGGTAATCAACAAGTTGTGGCAACCGACACTGATGGTAACTACGTTGCTCAAGTGCCTCCTGGCTTAACAACGGTTAACGTTGATAATACGGACCCTCAATTTCCTCTTAATGTCACGCAAACAGAAGGTACGGACCCGAGTACCGTTACCGCAATCAGTGGCAACAATGAATTTGCTGGAAATGATGGTTACACCCAATTGGGTTCGATCGGCGATCTTATCTTTTTTGACAATACAGGTTCCGGCACAATCGGCGTCTATGATGTAGGTGTAGATTCTGGTGTTCCTGCTGTGGTTGTTACTCTGACGCCCCCAGGTGGAGTTGACTTAGGTAATGGCGCAGGTGTGGCGATTACCACCACCACAGACGCTAACGGTAACTATCTTTTTGATCAATTGCCGGCAGGTAGCTACACGGTTTCTGTGGCTGCCCCTACTGGCGCTGTGCAAACAGTTGACCCTGAAGAGTCGGGCCAATGTAGCACGTGTGATAGTCAGTCATCCGTCACTATTACGGCTGCGGGCAATGACTTGGATCAAGATTTTGGTTACAGCATAGGGTTGTGTCCCGTCGGCACTATTACGTTCGATGAATATACGCTGGCGTCCGCCAATTCGACGACCATATTTAATAGTGAATATTCCACAGGCGGCGCAGATAATACAAATTCTCCGCTCGCTGGCGGTCAAGGTTTTGCCATCTCGGCGACCGGTGGTGAAAACGTGGCTGTTGTGTACAACACCAATGCCGGTACCGGCGGTAACGACCCTGATTTAGAGATTTCGAATACCGGTAACGCGCTAATTGTTCAAGAAGGCGGAAACTTGGGCGGAATAGGCGAGGGCGGGTTTATTCCCGATGACGTCGTTGGTGGCTTGATTACGTTTGACTTTGAAACGCCAATTACTGAATTCAGTGCTACTTTGGTGGATTTTGAAGGGCCTGCCGCGACACTTACTTTCATTAATACGGCAACCGGCGCTTCAGTGTCGGTCAGGCATGACCAAATTGTGGCTGGCTCTGGTATTGCTGCCTTTGAACAAACAGTGGCTGATTGTCCTTTGCTCGCGGACGAGGAAGTGTGTGTGATCAATAATACGATCACTGCTCAAGAGTTGGCTACCTTTGGCAGCGTGGTCATGAATTCGTTCAATCGAATTGAATATCAATTCGCCGCCAGCGGCGCGATTGATGACATGAACTTTCGCTACGACTGTACTACCTCTTCGGCTATTGGGGATACGGTATTTTCAGATACTAATGCGAATGGCGTTCAGGATCCTGGAGAAGCAGGAATTCCAGGAATTAATGTGCAGATTTGTGGTGATCTTGATGATAATGATGTGACCCCCGCAACATGTCGAATCGAAACTACGGATGCGAACGGCAATTACCTGTTTGGAGACAATCTGACGGCGGATAAGTTGACGGCAGATCCAGCTGACGATCCCTTGCCGCTGACCAATGGTACTGAAGACTATACGATTGAAATTTTGAATCCTCCTGCTGGGCAGGCTAACTCAGCGGATCCTGACGGCGGAGTTTCGAACGTTTCTCAGCTTACTTTGCCAAATGCGTTGGCTAATTTAGATCAAGACTTCGGTTATACCGTGCCTGGCACTCTAGGAGATCTTATCTATTATGATATTGATGGTGATGGCGTTTTCAACGGTGCAGACTCTGGTATAGCTGGTGTGTTGGTTCGATTGGACTTGCCCGATGGCAGCACTGAGTTTGATACCACCGATGCCAGCGGAATTTATTCATTTGATACAGCGCCGGGCGGGGATTACACCATCACGGTGGATCCGAATGGTAATACGTTACCGACTACCAGAATAAGCACAGTTCCTACCGCTGATCCAGACGGCGGAGCTGACAATAGCTCTGTAATTACGTTGGCTCCTGCGGCGTCAAATCTTGATCAAGACTTCGGTTACCAACCTAATAAAATATCCGGTAATGTCTCTGAAGACACGACAGGTAATGGCGCTGGCGACACCAATCTCGCTGGCGTTATTGTTCAGCTGTATTCCGACCCTAACGGTGATGGCGATCCGAGTGACGGTGCATTACTAGGCACGGCGACAACTGATTCAAATGGTAACTATGAATTCATCACTACCGACGCTAGCGTCGGTGTGCCTGAAGACGATTACGTTGTTCTTGAGATTGATCCGGCAGGCTTAAGCTCGGTGAGCGACGGTGACATTACGCCCGATGTGGGTGGAGATGTAGCCAATAGCGCTGCGCCGTTGGGTAATCTGGACAATATATTGCCAGTGACCGTAGGGGCTGGTGAAGTCGACGCCGACAATAATTTCGTAGACACCAACGTAGGCAGTATCGCTGGTCGAGTTTGGTTCGATGAAGATCTTGATGGCATACTCGATACAGAGGAAACTGGTATTACTGGCGTTTCTGTTCAACTTTTGAACAACCTTGGTGCGGTGATTGCCACGACCGTGACCGATGAAAGCGGTAACTATTTGTTTCCAAATCTGACAGCGGGCGATTACACGATTAACGTTGTGGACTCAACTCTGCCAACCGGCTTGAGTAATACGGCGGGTGTCGGTGGTGTGGACCCTAAAGCGGTCGCATTATTAGCTGGCGAGAATCGTCGCAACGTCAATTTTGGTTATATTCCAGATGATTCTAATGAAGGCGCCGTTGGTGATCGAGTATGGGCGGATGCTGATGGCGATGGCGTTCAAGACCCGGGTGAAGCTGGGATTAGTGGTGTTGTCATGTCTTTGCGAGATGGCGACGGTAACGTCATAGCGACAACAACAACCGATCAAAACGGGGACTACCTATTTACCAATATCACGCTGGTAAACGGGAGTAACGTTGGGGTTGCAGATGACCTTAGTGTCACTATCGATAATACAGGTGGCCCACTGGCCGGATACACGCCTACTTCAGGTCCTCAATCTGAAGGGGGGTATCTCAGTAATCCTGTCACGCTAACTCCCACTAATCCAACTGTGACGGATTTGGATTTTGGCTTTAATCGAGCAAATCTAAATTCATTAAGCGACACTTTCTGGTTTGATGCAGACGCTGATGGCATTTTTGATCCAGAGGAAAATCCGATTTCTGGCGTTACGGTTAATTTGTATAACGACTCCGATAACAATGGCATCCCCGATGTGGATGCTAATGGTCAACCAGAAGTGGTCGCCACGGATGTCAGTGATTCCAATGGCGATGTTGATTTCTCAGGGCTTGAAGATGGCAACTATATAATCGGTGTGACGGATATTAATTCCGCTCTAAACGGTTTGAATGGAACCACGATCGAAGCCGTTAATGCTTTGTCCGATACCGTGACCTTGGCGGGTGGTGCAACGGATGATCAGAACAGTTTTGGGTATAACAATCCTGGCCTGATCTCCGGCGTGGTCTATAACGATGAGGATTCAAACAGCGATCAGGACCCAGGAGAAGCGGGCACACCACAACAAACGGTCACACTTTTGTTGGATTCGGACGGTAATGGCAGTTTTGAAACGACCGTGTCTACTACCCTGACGGGGCCAGACGGTTCCTATGAATTTGACGGCTTAGTTCCGGGTGATTATCGCGTGGTGGTTACGCCACCTGCGGGCACACAAACTGAAGACGTTGATTCGGTCATCGATGACCAAACAGACATATCGCTTGCGATTGGTGAGAGCTCTGTAAACAATGATTTTGGCTACGTGAATAACCCTGAGCTATTTAATATCTCAGGTACTGTGTTCCTAGATCCAAATAAGAACGGAGTCGAAGACGCCGGTGAAGTGGGCATACCTGAGATCTCCCTAGAGTTGAGAGTGCCAGCCATCGAAATTATTAACGGTTTACTTGATGTTAATGGCGATGGAGTTGGAAATGGCGCTGATGATGGAACCTACCTTGGTGTGACTATTATCAACGGGCGACCAGACTTAAATGATGATGGCTCTACCAATGGCGCGGACGATGGTGAGATTAACGGTATAACGATCATAAACGGTCGATTTGACACGAATAATGATGGTTCTGTTAGTGTCGCTAACCGGCCTTTAGATGATCTTAATATTCCTGCGCTCGTGGTAGCGACAACCACCACAGATAGGGCAAACGCCACGTTGGGAGACTACTCGTTCAGTGGCCTGCCAGCGGGTAACTACGAAGTCGCGGTTACTGACGAAGCCGCGCTATTGGGAGGCTATGATATCACCAGTGGCTTAGATGTACTGGATGCTACGATAGTGAATGCGGACGTGGTCGACGTTGACTTTGGTTACATACGAGAAGAAACAACAGGCTCACTATCTGGAACTGTATGGGTAGACGAAGAGACGTCGGATGATCCGTATAACGATGTACCAGATGGCAACGAGTTGAAGCTATCGGACGTTGATGTTTACTTGTGTACGGCACCATTATTGCCAGCGGGATCAACATTTCCTGGGACGACCGACGATGTATTGAGCTTTGAGCGATTTACATTTACACCGACTGGTACGATTAGCTCAGTTAATCAAATTCGTACTTTGGGTACGGTGACTGACACTACGCCGCAATCAACCATTGGTTTAATCGGCGGAGACACCAATGGTGCAGTAGAGGATTTTGGTTATATCTATCAGGGTTTTATTAACTTGACTGAGACCGGTGAATATAACTTCAGAACCACTTCTGATGATGGAACCGTTCTATTTATTGATGGTGAATTGATTGTCAATAACGATGGGTTGCACGGCAACGTGACGGTGACAAATCAAGTGACATTGGATGCTGGATTCCACTCAATAGAGATTCAATTCTTTGAGCGTGGCGGTGGCCAAACGCTAGTGGCGGAGTTCAGTTTGCCGAGTGCGCCAGCTAGCTTTAATGCGGTTGCCTCAGCTCAGTTGTCGACAGTGGTCGATTTCTGCGATCCGTTGCACCCAAATTATTTGGCAACGACTCAAACCGACGCTAATGGAGATTACTCTTTCAAAGACTTGCCTCCAGGCCAGTACGTGACTGATTCTGATCCAAAGGACATCCCAGATGGTTTAACGAATTCAGTGGACCCGGCTCCTGTGAACGTGTCTGAAGGCGAAGACGTTACTGATGTTGATATCGGTTATCGTCCTGAAGCTGGATCTGGAGCGTTATCGGGGTTTGTGTGGGTAGATGCAAACGGAGACGGTATTGCTCAACCCGGTGAAGCACCTATTGGTGGTGTCACGATAGAGGTTAGAACAACCGATGGACTGACCAGTGGTTCAGGAACCGTACTCTTCACTACGACCACAAATCCTGATGGATCGTGGAGTGTGACTGATATTACTGGGGCGGATCTGCAAGATGGTTTTCTTGTCAATTACGTGCAAGCTGACATCGATACTCAATCTGGGTTAGATCTTAGTGAGACTCAGCCTACCAACTTCCCGCTAGGAGACTTTAATTATTTTCCTGTCGATTTGTTAAGCGACGATGATAATAATATTTCGTTCTTAGATTTCGGCTTTCAACCTCCGAGCGATACAGCAGGAAGTTTGGCTGGAACCATCTATGCTGATGTTGACCAAGACGGGAACTATACCCCTGGTGTGGATAACGAACTCGAAGACGTTAGTTTGAACTTAGTGAATGCGGCAGGCGATGTGATTGCTACCACAACGACTGTCCCGTCGTTCATAGATCCTGATACAGGTGATGAGCGCAACTATCTGTTTACTGGGTTAGCGGACGGTGATTACCAAGTTGTTATTACCGACAATCAGAATGTAACACGCGAGTTAAATCCATCGGAGACGATAGTAAACCCGTCTACGATTGATACGTCCAATGCGGCAACGCGTAACCTTATTGATCGCGATGCCGGATTTGTTTCTGATACACGCTTAAGATCAATCGGAAATCGTTTCTTCTTTGATATCAATGGCGACGGAGACGTCGATGAAAATGAGCCAGGCATAGCGGGAATCGTTGTTCAATGCTGGTTGGATGCAGACGCGAGTGAAACGCCTGATGATCCGTCAGTTGCGTCAGCTGATCAGCAGCCTGTACCCGGCATAGATAATTTAATTAGAACGGTGACCACTGATGCAAGCGGCGAGTACTACTGTACTAGTCTTCCTGAAGGTCAGTACATTGTGACAGTCGCTGACGCAGGCGGATTTTCTGAAGCCGCGGACAGCACATTGATCACCGGTAATGCAGGCGACAATTTTGCTAAGCCTTGGACCTACGTTGTAACGCAAGCGGCGTCAGGTGTACCTAACTACACGGCGGATTTCGGAGTGTCGGGAAGCAACACCTTGAGTGGCACGATCTTTGTTGAAGACGAAGACTTAGTTGAGCCAGCTGGAACTGGTATTGCTGCAGGCGAATTAGATGGTGTGGCAGGTGGCCCGAGTCCGGACACGTCAGCAACACCCATTGATGACCCAGTGGTAGCTGGCGTTCCGGTTGATTTGTATGTGCAGGCGCCAGACGGAAGTTTTAATTTGATTCAAACTGTATTAAGTGGTGCGGACGGTGACTATTCATTTACTGGTTTGCCAGACGGGAATTACCGCGTGGTGGTACGACCTGATGGAACGGGTATTGACGGCTACGGTCAAACAGGTGATCCTGACCTGGTGGCTGTAGAAGCTGTTTCAGGCAATGCCTCTGATTTGGTTTGTGATAGCCCGACGGCGGCACTTTGCGATGATCAAACAGGCACGCCGATTGATGTCGATTCTGGCAGTGCCAGCGGAGCAGCGGTCAATGTGGTTGGTATTGATTTTGGTTACCAACGTAACTTCACAACAACGCCAGTTACAATGAACTCTTTTGAGGCAACGCGCATCGGCGACAATGTGAGATTTGTTTGGCAAACTAGCAACGAAGTGGGGCACGCGGGTTTCCAGATTTACGCTCGCACAGAAAGTGATTGGCAATTGATTTCAGATGAGCTTATTCCCGGGCTTCCGGGCCAAGCGTTACAGGTGCGTACGTATGAATTTACAACGCAAAGTGATGCAACTTGGTTCGCGTTAGTGGATGTGTCAAATGGCGAAGAAGTAACGGCTCACGGGCCATTCAGAGTTGGACAAGCCTATGGGGCGACGGAAACTGAAACGGACGGTTTTGATTGGAGTCAAATTGAAAAGGCTAAGCCAGCGAATGACGATCAATATGACTCAATTGAAGAAATTCTTCGAAACGCTGAGTTAGATGATGAAGAGCGTGCTGAACGTGCGCTTTCTAACTAGACTGGGCGGGAGATACTGATATGAAAACGATGACGATTAAGCAAGTGATGATCAAAGATCGAGTGAAAATGAGTGGTGTTAAGCGCGGCGTTGGTATAACTCTGGCGGGTTTAACCGCATCATTAATGATGTCGCCAACGGCCATGGCCGTTGAATTGCTGAATCTCATGGTCAATGACTCAGGTATGCAGCGAGTCACGTATGAAGAGCTTGCGAGTGCTGGCGCTGATTTACGAGGTTTGAGAACGCGGAAAATGAACGTCACGGTCGATGGCGATTCCGTGCCAATGCGTATCGTAGGGCAGCAAACTGGGTCTCAACGTTTCTTTGGACCTGGTGGTTACATTGAGTTTTACGCTGATTCTGCCGAAAGTCTGTATTCTGAAGAGCAAGCGTATACATTGCACTTTATGAGTCGAGCGGAGTTAAGGCAGACTCCTCCGAAGTCGATTCGCAACGATAAGACGAGAACGGACGTAACGGCCAATGCCGCGACAAGTTACCTTCATACTTTGGTTGTAGAGCAGAATAACTATTATGATTTTGCCGCGCCATCAAAGACAGACCCTTGGCATTTTGGTCAAAACTACAGCATTTTCGCTACCCCATATTATGACTTCGAGCTCGATAATGTCGTTGGCGGAAGCGGCTTGGCGAGCGTAGAAGCTCAGATGTATGGATTGTTGGATTTTCAAATAGAAGGCAATGATCATCACTATGAGGTACTGGTGAATGACCTAGTCTTAGGGGACCAGCAATTTGACGGTAACTCAATTGACACATTCACGGCTTCTAATGTGGTGGTGAGTGAAGGCACCAATACGTTTAAATACAACTTTCGGCCTATTGCTGAAGTTCCATTTGATATCGTTACGCTAAACCGCTTCGAAGTCACCTATAACCGCTACTCAATTACCACGTCTAACTATTTAGAGGGCCGGTTTAATACAGGCCACGCGGTTGTTGAAGGAATCACTTCAGACGATTTTAGTGTTTACCGACGTTATGATAACGGCACAATCGAACGACTGACGAGAGCTGTTCGAAGTGATGATAACGTTGTTTTTAATACACGAGGTATTGATGCTGAGTATATTGTCGCTGCCGATACTGGTTTTAAGCGCCCAGTTGTACAACCGCTATTAACCAAGCAGAACATCACATCGGGTCGAGCGGAGTATTTGGTTATCGCGCACAGTAGCTTGATGGGAGATGAGCTTGATGAGCTTGTGGATCTTAGGTCTCAAGAATATGCGGTGAAAGTCGTAGACGTAGAGCAAATTTACGCACAATTTGGCGATCATGTGCCCAGTTCAGATGCGATTTTTAATTACATTAAATTTGCCGCAAATAGTCTGGATACTAAAATGGTTGTTTTCATTGGAAACGATACTTACGACTATAAGCAGCAGCAGACACAGTCGGTTAGCCTTATACCCACTCGTTACGTAACCACTCCGGGCGGCTTGCTTTTGGTAACGCAAACGCCTTCCGATGCGGCTTACGGAGACTTGATTGAGGGCGGTGCACCAGAATTACCCATTGGCAGAATTTCCGTTCGCAATAAGAGCGAATTAGCCTCGGTGGTGAATAAACTAAAAGCCTATGAAGCCAGAGATGGTTACGTTGGTAGAGTATTAGTAGCCGCGGATAAAGAAGACAGTGGCAATGGTATTTCCTTTACACAAGACGCGGAAGCTCTTATCGCGGCAATGCCGAAAACGTGGCGAGATTCGATACGAAGTGATTTTCGGGCCTTTCCAGACGTTGATGGTGGACAGTTGGCTCATGAAAAAGCACTGCGTGCTATGAATGCAGGCGTGTCGGTTGTTAATTTTATTGGTCATTCTTCTCACAGACGCTGGAGTTTCAGTACTCCTCCGATGTTGTTATCTAGTCAGATTGCAGGTTTGACCAACGTTGGTAAGCCTGCTTTGGTTACACAATGGGGTTGTTGGAATAGCTATTTCGTGGATCCAGCCGGAAACACGATGGCTGACGAATTTTTGTTGGGCGGTGAAAATGGCGCGGCGACGGTACTAGGTGCCTCTACGTTAACGTCGTCGGCTGAAGAAAGAGCGCTTGGCGTCGAGCTAAATAAACGCATGTATGATCAGGGGGTGACTATCGGCGATGCCGTAGTGCAGGCTAAAAAGGCCGTGGCTGAGCGTGAGGATTTCCCAGCCATTCAAATGGGTTGGCAAATTATTGGGGATCCAGCGCTGAAGGTAAACCCCTAACGTTAAGCACTCTTTGTGAACAAAAAGCCGCCATTTGAGCGGCTTTTTTGTTGTCTGTGGTCCTGGGCGTGCATGTTTTGATTGTTTCTTAATTAATCTGAGTGTCTTCTACTTGAAAATGCCGCTAAAATACGCGCCCGCTCTATTTGAGCCTCAATCAGAACAGTGTGCCCCTGAATTAACAACAGTAACGACCACTAAACAACCGACATGACAAATCAAATTACGATCGAGCCTTCGGACATTAAAAAGTCGAGCAAGCAAACAAGCGCCTCTAATACAATCGATGCATCGGGTGCCCAAAAAAAAGTATTTATAAAAACCTTTGGGTGTCAAATGAATGAGTATGATTCTAATCGCATGCTTGATTCATTGGGCGAATCACATAACGCCATTAAAACCGACAGTGAGCAGGACGCTGACATTATTCTGCTTAATACGTGCTCAGTGCGAGAAAAGGCCCAAGAAAAAGTATTTTCTCAGTTGGGTCGTTGGAAAAATCTTAAAGATAACAACCCTGAGTTGGTGATCGGAGTTGGTGGGTGCGTCGCATCCCAAGAAGGCGACAATATCATGAAGCGTGCACCTTACGTTGACATGGTGTTCGGGCCGCAAACTCTGCACCGTCTACCGAAAATGGTTGATGAAGCTCTCGGATCTAAAGAGTCTCAAGTTGATATTACCTTTCCGGAAATTGAAAAGTTCGATAAGTTGCCTGCGCCAAAAGTGGAAGGGGTAACTGCGTTCGTTTCAATTATGGAGGGGTGCAGTAAATATTGTTCATTTTGTGTTGTTCCGTATACGCGTGGAGAAGAATTCTCACGTCCGTTCGACGATGTCTTGGCGGAAGTGTATTCTTTGGCGCAACAGGGTATCCGTGAAGTGACTCTGCTAGGTCAAAATGTGAACGCTTATTGGGGCCCGATGCATGATGGCTCCATGGCCGATTTCGCATTATTGATTCGATACGTCGCTGAAATTGAGGGGATCGAGAGAATAAGGTACACCACATCGCATCCGTTGGAGTTTACCGATAGCCTTATTAACGTCTACGCCGATGTGCCTAAGCTCGTTAATCATTTGCATCTGCCTGTTCAATCTGGTTCTGATAGGATTTTGGCGGCCATGAAGCGCCGCTATAAAGCGCAAGACTATATTGAAATCATTGAGAAGATCCGAAAGGTTCGGCCAGATATCAGTATGTCTTCAGACTTTATTATCGGATTTCCCGGGGAAACGGATGAGGATTTTGAAGACACCATGAATCTGATTGAAACCATTGGCTATGACTTGTCGTTTAGTTTCATTTACAGTACACGCCCTGGTACCCCAGCTTCCGATTTGGAAGACGATGTTCCTATGGATGTTAAAAAGGAACGTTTGGCACGATTACAGAAGCGCATCACAGAAATGGCCATGGGAATCAGTCATGGTATGGTTGGCTCCGTTCAAACCGTGTTGGTGGATCGCCCTGCTCGCAAGGATCCTAAGCAAATATCGGGGCGGACCGAAAACAACAGGGTGGTGAACTTTGACGGTGATCAATCATTGATCGGTCAGTTCGTGGATGTGAAAATCACCGAAGCTTTGCCGAATTCGCTACGAGGAATTATGGTTTAGCCAAAAGCGATATTTGGTTCTCGCAGTTGCGGCATGTTTGCGTAATTAGGCTTGTTTTATTTGTGTTTGTGTTCTATAAAAGTTGTATGCAAATATTATCCACCTGCGAGAAGTCTAGCGTTGGCTAGCGTGCATTTGCCAATCTGGTCAATTTATTATGGATCGAGTAGCGCCCAGTGGACGTGGCAGAACAGCTCATTTAACCTAGCAATTAACCGATTAGCATTAACACTGAAACGTATTCAGCCTGCACCTAATGCGGTCTTACAACCTATCGGAACACACTTTTGAATCAAGCACTCCCTGCGAAAACGCTTTCGTTAGACTCGCCTGAGTCTCCCATTGACAACACACGGTTATCGATATTATGCGGAGAGCGGCATGCAAATATCAGAATAATCGAACAAGAGCTGGCTGTAAAATGTTACCAGCAAGGTGGTGATTTTGTGATTCAAGGTAATGCCTCGGATGTTGGTGTTGCGTTTAAAGTCATAGAAAAACTGTATAAGCTCACTAATAGAGGTCAAGGTTTGGACGAATCAAAAATTTATCAAGTAATCAACAATATGTCAGAACCAGGTGATGAGGATCTAGATTTTGAGCGCGTTAGGGCGCCATTAAAGCAAGTTGTTGCCAAGTCAAAAACACAAAGTGAGTACATGCGAGCAATCGAGAAGCACGACGTTGTTTTCGGGGTTGGCCCAGCCGGGACAGGAAAAACCTACATTGCGGTTGCCAAAGCAGTTGAGGCACTTGTCAGTGATGAGGTTAAGCGGGTAGTTTTGATACGCCCGGTGGTTGAAGCGGGAGAGCATCTCGGCTTTTTGCCTGGTGATATTGGGCAGAAAATAGACCCCTACTTACGTCCGCTTTATGACGCATTGTATGAGCTGCTTGGCCCCGAAAAGGTACAGGGCTTAATAGAACGGAAAATCATAGAACTCGCTCCTCTAGCGTATATGCGTGGACGCACTCTCTCTGATGCATTTGTAATCATGGATGAAGCGCAGAATACAACCGTAGCACAGATGAAAATGTTGTTAACTCGCACTGGTTTTGGTTCCAAGGTTGTCTTAACCGGAGACCTCTCTCAGTTAGACCTTCCAAAAGGCACTTATTCTGGGCTAAAGCATGCATTAACTATATTGAGCGGAGTTCGGGGCATTAGTGTGACCAAGTTCACCGGTAAGGACATTGTTCGGCATCCATTGGTGCAGCGTATCGTTGAAGCCTATGAGAAGCATGATCGAAATGACTGATGAGGTCGGTGAGCCTACGCGTGAATGCATTGAACTTGTGGTCGATGTGCAAATTGCGCAGGACTTAGATCGTAGTCGCATAGCAGACGCACTTCCGTCAGATCAGCTACTCAGTGATTGGGCATCAAACGCTTATCGAGCTGTCTGCGAATATGGGGGATGGCCGACAACGAATGAAGTCACAATTAGGCTCGTGTCAGGTGATGAAATTGAGCAGTTAAATGGTGATTATCGTGGTAAGAATAAGGTAACTAACGTGCTTTCTTTTCCATTTGAGGCGCCACTGGGCATTGACGTTGAATTGCTGGGTGATGTGGTGATCTGTCACGATGTAGTCATGACAGAGGCGGCGGCCGAGAATAAGAAACCATTTGATCATTACGCTCACATGGTGACTCACGGTGTACTTCATCTATGTGGGTATGATCATCAATGCGATACGAGCGCCCATGAAATGGAGTCGCTAGAAATACGAATTTTAGCCAATAATGGTTATCCTAACCCCTATCTATAGAACGCAGTTTTAATCGACAAACATGAAAAGTAAAGACCAACCTCCTTCGATATTGCAGCGCATTGGCGCTGCGTTAATTAGTTTTATACCTGCGCGTCGCGCTGCCTCCAGAGAGGACGTACTCGAGCGTTTGCAGCAGGCTGAGGAGGATGGAATCGTGGAGCGCGACTCTTATGACATGATTCAGCGCATCTTATACGTGTCTGACATGCGAGTACGAGATGTCATGATACCTCGCACGTCGATGGAGATTATAGAGCGAGATGCGACGCTCGATAGTTGTTTGGATGTCATGGTAGAGAGTGGGCACTCTCGATTTCCGGTGATCGACAACGAAAAAGATCAATTTGTTGGAATTCTGTTAGCCAAGGATTTGCTTAAGTTTTTCGATGAGGATAACAAGCAGCGTTTTACCATGCGCGATTTAATTAGACCCGCCGTGTTTGTGCCCGAGAGTAAACGCTTGAATGTTTTGTTAAGTGAGTTTAGAACCTATCGGAACCATATGGCGTTAGTTGCTGACGAGTTTGGTGCCGTGGCAGGGGTTGTTACGATTGAAGATGTGTTAGAACAAATCGTGGGCGACATCGAGGACGAGCATGACGTTGATGAAGAGGAAGACTTCATTCGCACGCTTTCCAATGGGGAAACTTTGGTTAAAGCTCTGTTGCCGATTGATGAGTTTAATGACCATTTTAAGACGTACTTTAGTGAAAGTGGCAGCGACACTATCGGAGGGCTGATCTCTCAAACCGCTGGTCACATACCCCAACCAGGGGAAGGCATTGAAATTGAGAACGTGAAATTTGAAATCATTCACGCTGACTCCAGACGGATTCACATAGTGAGAGTCATCAAACTGACTAACGACATAGAAAACTGATATGAGTAGTTACCCAGAACGAGAAGCGCCTACGGCCTATCTTATCGACGCCAGTATTTATATCTTCAGGGCTTGGTTTTCCGTTCCTGATTCGATGCGCGGCGAAGGCGGTATGCCGGTTAATGCGGTGTATGGTTTTTGTAAGTTTTTGACCGAATTTTTGGAACGTAGTAATGCCAGCCATGTGGCCGTCGCATTCGATGAAAGTCTAACTCAATCTTTTCGTAACGACATCTATCCTCAGTATAAGATGAACAGAGAGTTGCCACCTAAGGAGTTGTCAGATCAATTTAGACTCTGCAAAAGAGTCGCCGAGGCGTCTGGTTTGTTGTGTCTAGCTCACGATCGATACGAAGCGGATGATCTTATTGCAGGTGCGGCAAAGTCGGTCCGAGAAGACGGCTATAGAGTCGGTATTGTAACGGGAGATAAGGATTTAGCGCAGGTTCTAAGAGGACATGATTTTTGGTGGGATTTTGCTCGCGATCGGCAACTGGGTCCCGCCCAAGTTGTAGAAAAATTTGGTGTTCCCCCAGAAGCGATTCAGGATTATCTCGGTTTGTGTGGAGATGCTGTAGACAACATTCCAGGTATTCCTGGAATTGGTCCTAAGACGGCAACCGCATTGCTGCAAGAGTTTTCGACCATGGAGCAAATCTACGATCGGCTGGGCGATATTCAGTATTTAAAGGTTCGCGGAGCTAAAGGGTTGGCGGCTAAGTTGAAAGAGCATCGTGAACAAGCGTTTCTGTCAAAACAATTAGCGACGGTAGAATATGATATTCCTATCCCCATTACGGCCGACGGGTTGCGGCGAAAGTCTGCGGAATTAGGTTCTTTGCAACAAGTTGGCGATATTATGGGGGGGCGAGGGGCTGGTTTGTTTGAGCGTCTGGCTGGCTCTGCTCGAGCTTCACTTGCGCTATAAATCCGCATCTGCAATTATCACCACTCATAATTCACCCCAAACACCCTAATGAAAGTCATGCAGCCATGTACCTAAATTACTTTGGGTTAGTCGAACCACCGTTTTCGATAGCCCCAGACCCGCAGTATCTTTATATGAGTGCGCGCCACAGAGAGGCGATGGCACACTTGAGTTATGGGCTGTCTCAGGGTGGATGCTTTATTGTGCTATCAGGTGAGGTGGGTACGGGTAAGACCACTTTGTGTCGAAACCTGATGGCAGATCTGCCCGAGCATGTCGATGTTGCGCTTATTCTGAATCCGAAGATAAATCGCCGTGAACTGTTAGAGACTGTTTGTGACGAACTAAAAATAACATACCCTGACGATTGCTCTAAAAAGCAATTGCTGGATTCCATTAACGACTATCTGTTAAAAGCGTATTCTGAAAACCGGCATACGGTGCTCATTATTGATGAAGCTCAACTGCTAAGTCAGAGTGTTTTGGAGCAGATTCGTTTGTTAACCAATTTGGAAACAACGAAGGCAAAATTACTGCAAATTATTTTAGTCGGTCAGCCTGAGCTAAACGATCTGTTAACGCGCAATGATCTTCGGCAATTGGCTCAGCGTGTCACTGCGAGATATCATTTGCCGGCCATTGCGAAAGATGAAATTCAGGATTATGTGAATTTTAGGCTTGGTGTGGCTGGTTGTAGGAAACCATTATTTAGTGCGCAAGCGTTGCGTCATTTGCATCAATTGAGCGGGGGAATACCGCGTAAAATTAATGTTTTGGCGGACCATGCCTTGCTTGCAACTTACGCGAAATCTCAACTTTTAGTTGATTCGAAAACCGTTAAGTCGTCAGCCAACGACGTCTTTATAGATAGCGTGAAAAGCAATGGTGGTAAAAAGACAAGGAACTGGGTAGCCGGAATAGCCGCCGCCGCGTTGCTTAATTTTTGTTTATGGTGGTGGTTTACGTCTCCCAATACGCAAAGCGTTGATTCGCAGCTGTCACAAAGTGAGTCCTCTAAGGAGGCTCTGAATTCTGATGTTGTTATGCCAGAGGTCGGGGCAGCCCAGAAAGATGATAGTGCCGCTGGTTCGCAGGAGCTTATCAACATCGCGGATTTATCTGAAAATGAAGAGTTGCTGACCGAAATTGCCGAATCCAGAGGTGTGAACCCTGGTTCAGTCGTTATTTCTGAGGAGTTTTTAGATCAAGACTTAGAGCCTGATGTCGTTGTTGATGATTTAACTAGCCAACAAAACTTCGCTACGGACACATTGGGCGAGGTGGCTTTGACTGAAAATGCTGAGAACGTCGAGGTGGTTCAAAAAAGAGTTACACCAGCGTATTTGAGCAGTTCCGCGTTTGGAAGGGTGCTTGAGGTGTCACCGGATCGCACTGGTAGAGTTGCGGCGTTCAAAAATTTGGCCGTCGCCTGGGACGTAGACTTGACTTCTGGCTTACTCGGCCCGCTGTGTGAAGAGCTTGAGGCCCGTAGTGTCGATTGTTTGCCTGTGTCGTCTTGGCCGGCCATATTAAGATTTAACCGACCAACGATTATGGTGCTTGAGCATAAGGGCCAGCAACATAGAGTCATTTTGTTTAAGTTACTAGATGGCGTCGCCAGCGTCTTGGTCGGTGAGCAGAGTTATGAGTTACCTGTCTCAGAGTTACGGGATCGTTGGTTCAATAATGCCATGGTGTTTTGGCGTCCTGGCGAGGCAGGAAAACAATTCTTGCAGCAGGGTGACGTGAGCGATGGCCTGCCAAGCGTTAGATTAAAGTTAAATAGCGTGTTAACCAAACTCAAATTGCCACAATTGACTGAATTGCGCTCCACCACTTTTGATGCCGACTTGTCCAGTAAGGCTAGACTATTGCAGGAGCGGTTCGATATATTAAGTGATGGAAAGATTGGCAGTGAAACCTACTTATTGATGAATGAGTTACTCAATCCGGAAGAAGTGCCAGTGTTGTTTCCAAGACCTATTTAGATTTTTGGAAGGATATTTATGTCGACTATTTTAGAGGCTCTAAAAAAATCCGAAAAGGAACGCAAATTGAATGCGCTCCCAACCCTATCCGATATGCCTGTGCCTCAAGAATCTTCGCGTTGGCCTTTGATTGTGATTGCGATACTAAGCTTGGTGTTAGCCTTGATGATTGGTTTGTTGCTGGGGCCCTGGTTTTCCGCCCCTCAAGTTGATTCGATGGCGTCTGTTGATAGCCAGAACGAGTTGCAGGGCAAGGAGCCAGTTGACGCTAAGGTCTTGCCCCCCTCCGACATCATTGTCAATGTTGTGTCCTACTCGGAAAACCCCAAGCAACGGTTTGTTATATTGGATGGTAAAATGTTCCGTGAGAATGATTTCGTTCGAACTGGGTTGCGCGTAGAAGAAATAAAACCAAGTGCGGTTGTTTTAAATTTACGCGGCGAGTCTATTACACGCACGCCGTAAAAACCTCAGACTTCAGGTCAAATACGACGATTTAGAATTGCGCTTTAGTTATAATCCGCGCATTCCGTAACCATCACATCATTCTCCAATATGAGTCAACTAGCAGTCGAAGTGGCTAAGCGTCGTACTTTTGCCATTATTTCGCATCCAGATGCCGGTAAAACCACGCTAACTGAGCGCCTTCTTTTGTCTGGCGGGGCTATTCAAATGGCTGGTAATGTCAAGGCACGCAAGACAGGGCGTCATGCAACCTCTGACTGGATGGAGCTGGAAAAGCAACGTGGAATCTCGGTGACGTCATCCGTAATGCAGTTTGAGTACGCCGACAAAATGATTAATTTGCTGGATACGCCGGGTCACGCCGATTTCTCCGAGGATACTTATCGAACACTTACCGCCGTTGATTCGGCACTGATGGTGATTGATATCGCCAAGGGCGTCGAGGAGCGGACAATAAAATTGATGGACGTGTGTCGATTAAGAACCACGCCAATAATGACCTTTGTTAATAAAATGGATCGAGAGGGTAGAGACCCGATCGAAGTAATGGACGAAGTTGAATCTGTACTGGATATTTTGTGTGCCCCAATGACTTGGCCAATAGGTATCGGTAAATTGTTTCGTGGGGTTTATCGAATCTATGATGATACGGTTCATTTATTTGCAGGAAGACCCGGTAACGATGAAGAGCAGGATCGTTTAATCAAAGGGTTGGATAATCCTGAAGTCGATGAAATCCTTGGTGACATACTGGCCAGTGATTTGCGTGATGAATTAGAATTGGTGCAAGGTGCAAGTAATGAGTTTGATCTTGAGTTGTATTTGAGCGGTGACTTGACGCCTGTGTTTTTTGGTTCCGCGATTGCTACCCTTGGAATTGACGAGTTAATGGAAAACTTTGCCCGCTATGCGCCAGCTCCTCAAGGGCGGAGCGCGGAATCCAGAGAGGTTAGTTCGGCCGAAGAAAAATTTACTGGGTTCGTTTTTAAGATCCAAGCAAACATGGACCCCGCACATCATGATCGAATTGCGTTCATGCGCATTACGTCTGGCAAGTTTACCAAAGGTAAAAAACTCAAGCACGTGCGCTTGAAGCGAGATATGGCGATCAATAATGCCAGTTCGTTTATGGCCTCAAAACGTGATGCTACGGAGGAAGCTTGGGCGGGTGATATTCTTGGCATTCACAATCATGGCACAATTCAAATCGGTGATACGTTTACCGAAGGGGAGGAGCTCAAGTTCACGGGGATACCTAATTTCGCTCCAGAGCTTTTTCGACGTGTCCGTTTGCGTGACCCGCTACGCGCTAAAGCGTTGCAAAAAGGCTTGATCCAATTGAGCGAAGAGGGTGCAACTCAAGTCTTCAGGCCTGTGCAAAACAATGACATGATCCTTGGGGCTGTGGGTATTTTGCAATTTGATGTGGTCGCTCATCGCTTGAAAGCTGAGTACAATGTGGAGTGTAGTTTTGAGGCAGTTCAAGTTGCCACGGCACGTTGGGTACACTTTCCCGATGCAAGGATGGAAGAAGAGTTTCGGCGTAAAAATGAACAAAACATTGCGCTAGATGGAGCGAACGAACTTACCTATATTGCGCCAAATATGGTTAACCTTCAGTTGACTATTGAGCGTTGGCCTGATGTTGATTTTCGAACCACGCGGGAAATATAGAGCTGTTTTGGATTCAGTTATATAAGCGCAGTTAGACAGACTCCGCAATCGCGCCTTTGCCTATTCCTTCAAAAGCTTGAACCTTAAATTCATGGGACTTGAACGACGTTTCATGCTCGGTTTCAAGAATGCTCAGTACGTGGTCAGCGATGCATTCTACTGTAGAGTCATCGCTCATTAGGTGCACGCGCTCTTCATTGAGTTCTAAGCCAAATGCGCCTTGCTCGCTGCTATAAGCAAATTTGATGCGTCCACTTTTTAGCCACTCAACGTCTTCCTGCGTGCCGATGTAGATATCTTCCCAACGTTTAGCCATGTACTTTTCAAGTTTTCGGCTACGTTTTCCGTCTTTCCAAATTCTGATGGTGGAGCGGTGCCCATGAGCAATCCGCTGGCAATTACCATCGTGTTTCTTGAGCCCGTGACTGTAGGTATAAAACGCGCCAAAGCCTAACTCTTGATTCAGTGTCAACGTGAGGTCCGTGACGTTTTTGGGTAGGGCTTCGAGAAGCTTGGTTTTCAAAAAAGCAGCGATTTTCTTTTTGGTTACCTTTTTGTGCTCAATTAAGCAAATTGAGCTCTGGGGTGATGTGTGTTCAATCCAGTCACCGTTTTTAAGCGCAAAGTTTAGAGTGGGTCCAGACCGCTTTATTCCTTTGTGTTTCGATGGGATCAGCAGCTTATGGTCTACCTCGTTATCGATTACCTGCTTGATGGTTTTTTTGACCTTAGAAAAGTCGAAGACCATGCTTTGGTGGTCCAATTCACCCAGTAACTCAACATCAACGGACCAACTGGCGCCGATTAATCCGCGAGTTGGATCCAGTATTGAGCAGTCAATGGCGGTTAGGTTGTTAACAAAAAGGCGCGGCATTGGTCTATTTCATGAGTAATTCGTATTGGAATTATACTACAATCCGCACGTTACAATTTTTATGTTTTAGCTCTTATGACTGTCACTCGATTTCCACCCAGCCCTACAGGCTACCTACACATAGGTGGTGCACGCACCGCTTTCTACTCTTGGTTGCATGCGCGACAACAAGGCGGTAAATTTGTCCTGCGGATTGAAGATACTGATTTGGAGAGGTCGACTCAGGAATCCGTTCAAGCCATTCTTGATGGGATGCAGTGGTTGGGGCTTGATTACGATGAAGGACCCTATTATCAAACTCATCGCTTTGATCGATATAAAGAAGTTATCAATCAATTGCTGGACAAAGGTGAGGCGTATCATTGTGAATGCAGTCGGGAGCGGCTGGACACAATGCGCGAGGAGCAAAAGGCCGCAGGCGTTAAAGCTAAATACGACGGGCGATGTCGAGAGCTTAATTTGCCTGAGAGTGAAAGTACCGTGGTCAGGTTTAAAAATCCAGTTGATGGCGAGGTTGTCATTAGAGATCTTGTCAAAGGAAATATTGTTATTTCCAACCAAGAGCTTGATGATTTGGTGATCGCTCGTCCTGATGGGGTTCCAACTTATAATCTTACTGTGGTGGTGGACGACATGGACATGGGGATCACGCACGTTATTCGTGGTGATGATCACATCAACAATACGCCTCGTCAGATTAATATTTTGCACGCGTTAGGTGCGGAGCTACCACTGTATGGCCACGTGCCCATGATTTTAGGCGAGGATGGAGGGCGTATGTCAAAGCGTCACGGTGCCGTGGGTGTGATGCAGTACAGAGACGACGGGTTCCTGCCGGAAGCGCTATTGAATTACTTAGTGCGTCTAGGCTGGTCGCATGGTGATCAAGAGTTGTTTGGTCGAGACGACTTGTTGAAACTGTTTAAAATCGAAGACGTGAGTCGAGCGCCGTCCACGTTTAACCCTGAAAAATTGTTGTGGGTAAATCAAGAGAAAATTAAAGCGTTGTCGCCTCGGCAATTATTGGAGGAGAGTCGCTGGCATTTTGAACGGGCCGGTTTATCCATCGAGGTTAATGATTACTCACTGGGGGTGATTGGTTTGATTCAAGAGCGTTGTAAAACGCTAATTGATGTTGTGGAACAATCGCGTTGGTTCTTCAGTGAAGTAGAAGCGTACCAGCCGAGTGCAGTAAAGAAATGGGTGAAGGCAAATTCAAGCGCATTGTTGACAGACCTCATTGCAAAGCTTGAAGGTCTTTCTGACTGGGCAGCTGAAGGCATTCAGGCCTCCGTTCAAGCCGTAGTTGATGGCAATGAGGTTGGCTTTGCCAAAGTGGCTCAGCCAATTCGTATTGCGGTGACTGGTGGCACGATGTCGCCATCGATCGACCTTACCTTGTTTCAATTGGGCCGTGATGAAAGTCTATCGAGGTTGAAGGCTGCGATTGCGGCGTTCGATGAAATTATCGCAACGCGTTAAACTGAGATTTTTAAGACAAGTTGTCTCGAAACGTGGTGCGTCGCACAGCGAGGTCATAATGTCTCTATGAATTTATTTTAAAGACTCGTGACCTCGGGCTGTTTGGCTGTTAGAATCAGCCTCCCGTTTTGGGGTGTAGTGAATAGAGTTGGTTTCATTTGTTCGTGTTGGCTATTTTTGCTTGGCGTATTTGATGATGCAAGTTAGACTGTATTCCTGCATTTCGATGCGTAAAATATACTGCAATAAGACAGTGAATTAATAATAGTTATTGCCTAGTTTGGTGAGTAGAGCGCCCGGTTTTTTGGTGTTTTCTTTCTGGCGGTGATGATGAGCCTTAGGAGAAGAAGTTAGCCTTGCGGCTTCGCGAAGCGAGATCGGTACGTCAAGTACCGGGCGACCGTTTTGTGAGGGTGTTTGCAGTTCTTTCGGTTTACCTCGATAGTGCTGGTTGGTTTCAAAATGAAGCAATGCTTAGCTAAACGGGTGGTGGCGTTCGTTAAAGATGTCGTTCTACCTTTGCGTTATGGTTTAGGGGTAAGAGTCTAAATAGGTCATTTTCCACTGAGTGGTTGTGCGCTATTTGAACTTTTTTGATTGTTGCTTTAGTGGCAATCCCTGCTAAGAAGCCTAGTGATTAGCTATTTTGTTTTCCCCAACCTGTCTGTTCGCGATAAGCGACGGTTCTGCAAGTCAACGTTTTAGTGCCTCATGTCTCAAATGCGAGAGTGTGAGAAAAAGCGGCTTTCAGTTTTAATTAACTGCTTCTATATGCTTTTTCAGCGGCCACAGCTAAGTGTGGTTTAGCGATCTAAAACCCTAAAGTCTCCCTTCTTTATAAATGATCTTATAAGCGCATGTTAGTGCCTAGGTCGCTCCAATAAGACAATTTGCATTCATGTTGTCGGACATTTTGTCTTGCAATCTAGTGAGGCCGCTAATGGGTTTTGGTGGCTAAGGCTAGAACATGTAGGCTTTAAATAGTCGTATAGGTTATGTCATTCAAAATCTGTTGTTATTGCTGGTTGTGAATTGGCGCTTAGTAGTGTTTACTAAGGGGCTGGCACTTTCGGCAGTATTAGCAGCCTTAAGTTGTGTTTCCCCGAAGGGGAGGCCGTTAAGTGTTACACAGTGATCTAGCTACTTGGTTTAGGTGGGTAGGATTTTGTCAGGCTTTTGGTTTGGCAAGCACTGGGAAAAGTATAAGTTTCAATTTGTAGTTGAGTTTGTGTTCAGGGTTGTTGGTTTGGCAAGCATACGTTTGCTGGATTGATGCTCTACAGGTCGGCTGTGAGTTTTAAAATTAATCAATTAAAGTTGATTATCATTGAATCTAGCTAAGTAGATTTCATTACAAGAGGTTAAGTCTAAAATGAAAAAATCTGTGTTGAATTGGATTGGTCGAGTAGTGGCGGTAACTGCCATTTTTGCGGCCGCTGCTACCACTGGGTGGGCGCAGTCAGCTGGCGACCAATCGGTCGATAGCGAATTTGCTCGTGAGTTGAAGTTGGTTGAAGCATTGAAAGTGTATAACTCTCAACTTCAAGATCAATTGAAAGCTCAAGCGACCGCTCAAACTGAGATCCAGGCATCCATCGAATCAGCAAAAGAATTAGAGCCGCAAGTCGCGCCGTTGTTGGGCAAAATGTTGTCGGCGTTAGACAAGTTTGTTAAGGCTGACTTGCCTTTCCATCTTGAAGATCGTCAAGAGAGCATCGGTCGATTGAAATTGTTGATGGTAGACACCACTGCCAGTACTTCCGTAAGGTATCGCAGCATTATGGATATCTATGCCGCTGAAATGGAGTATGGAACTACTTACGAAGCGTATGATTCTGTAATAACAATTGATGGACAAGAAACGCCTGTCGATATGTTACGTATCGGCCGTGTTGGTCTTTATTATCAAACAAAGGATCAAAAGAATTCTGCGATGTATGACAATGTCAACAACGCATGGAAGCCATTACCTGCGGACACTAATCGAAATGTACGTAAAGCAATCAAAGTTGCAGCAAAAACCGTTGCACCAGAATTATTGAGCTTGATTATCAATGCTCCGGAGGGCGCGTAGCATGAAGCGTTTATTATCTACAGTTGCTCTAGCAGCAGCGTTTATCGCAGCACCTGTTCAATCGCAATCGGTTGACCAGTTGCTAGATCAAGTTAAGTCAGGCTCTTTTGAAAAGAGCAAAGAAGCGGTTGCTTTAGAGCGACGTTTTTCAGCGGCTGGCGCTGGCAAAGTAAATTTGCTTCAACAATTGCGCAGTCAGCGTGCGGCGTTAGAAGCCACGAGTGAAGCGTTGGAAACTCAGTATGCGACCAACAGCGAAGCATTGAATGCCGTTCGTACCGAACGTGAGCGTTCATTGGGTGACTTGAAAGAGCTTTTTGGCGCTATCCAGCAAGTCGTGGGTGAAGCGGAAGCAACGTTTGATTCTTCCATTATTTCTGCTCAATTCCCAAATCGCTCTGCAGGCTTCGACGCAATTTCTAAGAAGGTTTCAAATCAGTCAAATCAATTGGTGACTGCTTCCGAGATCGAATCTTTGTGGAAGGCTGTTTTTAATGAAATGGTTCAGCAAGGCAAAGTTTCTAAGTTCTCAACATCAGTTGCTACCGCAGCTGGAGATCGCGAAAATCAAGAAGTGGTGCGTGTTGGTACCTTTAATCTGATTGGAGACGGTAAATTTTTGACTTATGGCGCCGGTGGCGTTGCAGATTTGCCTAAACAACCAGATGGTCGTTATTTAGATCAGGCAAAGGGATTGTTTAACGGTGCCGCTGGCGGCACAGCTAGCTTCGCCATTGACCCTACTCTTGGAACCTTGCTGGAAGCGGCCGTTGAAAGTCCAAGCCTAGGCGACCGTATCGCTCAAGGTGGAACGGTTGGTTACATCATTTTGGGTGTGGGCGCATTTGCTGCGGTGATCGCCATTATTAAGATTTTGATTTTGTTTGGTGTTTCGGCTGCGGTTAGAAAACAAGCGCAGAATCCAGATTCTCCAAGCGATAAAAACCCATTAGGGCGTGTTCTTAAGGCCGCCGAAGATACCAAGAGTACTGATTCTGAAGCAGTTGAATTACGACTGTCTGAAGCAATCATGAAGGAAACACCCAAATTAACTTCTTGGTTGATGTTCTTGAAGATTGTCTCTGTGGTAGCGCCATTAGGCGGTCTACTTGGTACGGTATTGGGTATGATTACAACGTTCCAATCAATTACGCTGTTTGGCGCTGGTGATCCTAAGTTGATGGCCGGTGGTATATCTGAAGCGCTTGTAACCACGGTTTGTGGACTTGTTGTCGCTATTCCAATCGTACTTCTTCATACCGCTGCGGCTTCAAAGGCCAAGCGAGTTGAAGAGATTTTGGAAGAGCAATCAGCCGGAATGGTAGCACGTAAGATCGAGGGCTAATCGCTCTCGGTCTCCTAGTTAAGTTCAAGCGAAAACGCTTTGAGTTAATTCGCTTGAACTGTTAACACAAGAGACAGAGGTTTCAATAAGATGGATATTACAGCTATCTTCGAGTACATCCGCGATTTTATGGAACTCGGTGGACCAGTACTCTATTTGATTGCCGGCTTGCTTATAATCATGTGGTACATGATTTTAGAGCGCATTATGTATATCAACGGACCACACAAGCAGGCTGTTAAGGCAGCCATAGATGAGTGGGAATCACGCAGTGAACGCAGCTCTTGGGCGGCGCATCAAGTACGTGAGCAATTGGTATCAAACGTGTCCTCAAAATTACGCGAAAATCTTTCTATGATTCAGGCCTGTGTTGCCTTAGCTCCTTTGTTTGGGCTTTTAGGTACGGTTACGGGAATGATCGAAGTTTTCCAAGTCATGGCGGTTACTGGTACCAGTAACGCAAGAGCTATGGCAGGCGGCGTGTCACGAGCAACGGTTCCTACTATGGCGGGTATGGTTGCGGCGCTATCAGGCTTATTTTTAAGCTTCTGGTTGCAACGTAAGACTGAGCAAGAGCGTGAGCTAATCAATGAGCATTTAACACTGGATCATTAATTCGATTTAAGTGTAATTATTAAACATCCCTATTATCTTTGAGCATGAGCTAGGTTGTTTGTGTTCAAACCTAGGAGAAAGTAAATGAGACGAGCATCTAGAAGCAGACAAGAAGAAGACGCCAAAATCGACATTACGCCGATGTTGGACGTTGTCTTTATTATGCTTATCTTCTTCATTGTCACCGCGAGCTTTATTAAAGAAAGTGGTGCAAAAGTTATTAAGCCTGAAGCGGTGAACGCGGTTAAGTATCCAAAAGCCAGTATTTTGTTGGCGATTGACGAGAATAACGATATTTGGCTAGATCGCCAGCAAATCGATCCGCGAGCTATTAAGGCTAACTTAGGGCGTTTGCGCGCTGAAAACCCTGAAGGTGAAGTGATGGTTCAGGCTGACATCAACTCTGAGGCGGAAACGCTTCTCGAGGTAGTCGATAAGCTACGCGATGCCAATATCCCTGTTACCAATATTTCCACTAAGTCGGAGTAGTATTATGGTTAGATCATTTTCATCATTTGTCATCGCGATATTCGTGACGTTGGGACTAATTGTCGCAATGTACGCACTTATCAAGATGGATGAGCCGGACCTGGAGGAATCTAAAGCCCTCAAGTTGCCAGAGTTTACGTTTATTCCAAAAAATGAAGACGTGGAAACAATTACGGCTAAACCTGATCGTCCTGATGAAGTTCAGGAAGCGCCTGATCTACCTGAGAACGACATTGTTCCTGATCAGTTAGACATTGATTCTAATTTAGCGTTAGGTGTGGTTAAGCTTGGTATTAACACGAGCACCAAAGGTTTTAATTCGAATGACGGTGAGTACTTGCCTATCTTTCGCGCTCCTCCTATCTATCCACGAAGAGCGGCTGAACGTGGTTTGTGTGGCTGGGTAGAGCTTAAGTACACTGTTACAGCAGCAGGTGGTACGCGCGATCCAGTGGTCACGGCGAGTTCGTCAAGAATGTTCGAACGAGCCGCGGTTAAGGCGGCTGAGAAGTATAAATATAAACCACGTCAGGTTGGTGGGAAGCCAGTAGACGTGCCAAATGTGCCAATTCGTATTAAATTCGAAATGGATGGCGGCAACTGTTAAGGCATTTTTCCATGGTGATTCGGTCCGCCCAGGCGGGCGAATTACCAGTACGAAAATGATGTCACAACATGCAATTTAGAGGTGAACAATTATGACTGGTATTAATACAGCAAGTGTCACGCAAGCTTTTAAAGCGGCTTTTAGACCACTCCTGCTAACGGCGTTGGTATTGCCGTTTGCTGCTGGCTTGGAAACCACCGTGTTAGAAACACAAGTAGCTCATGCACAACAAAGCAATAACGAACCATCCAAAAAGAAAACTCGACGCGTAGAGTCTATTCGAGCCAAACACGTTAAAACGTTCGAGAAAATAAGTGAAGCGGTTGACGCGGATGATATTAGAGGGGCTTTGGTTCAGCTTGAAAAGCTTGGAAAAGAGCCTGACCTCAATAACATTGAAAGAGCTTACTATCACAACTTTAAGGGCAGTATTTGCCTCAATCAAGATAACCTAAATTGTGCGTTACGCGAGTTCAAAGCGGTAACAAACATCAATGAAGGCATCTCGGTCGCGTTTTCTAACCAAATGCTCTACCAAGTAGCTCAAGTTCTTTTTCTGCAAGAAAAGTACCGTGAGGCACTTCAGTTCGCACAGCGTTGGTTTAAAACACAAACTGATCCTTCAGCCGACGCTTATATCTTAATTGGGCAGGCTCATTACCAGCTTAAAGAATACGACCAAGCACTGCCTAATATTCAAACAGCAATTACTAAGTATGAAGCCTTGGGCACTACGCCAAAAGAAGGTTGGTTGAATTTGCTAAGTAATATCTACCGAGAGAAGCAACAGTATCGAAAGATGATGCCTGTTGTGAAGCAATTGGTTAAGTTCTATCCCAAGAAGAACTATCTCCTGTCGTTAGGTTATATCTTCAATGAGTTGGATGATTACAAGAGCATGGGTTCTTTGTATCTAGCTATGTATGACCAAGGCTTATTGAAGACCGAGTCAGAGCTAAACACCGTGAGTTCATTAATGATGAACTTAGACAACCCGTATAAAGCGGCAACTATTATGGAAGCGGGTTTTAAGTCTGGGGTCTTTAAGAAGACACTCAAGAACTACAAAACCTACTCACAAGCGTTGTACGCATCAAGAGAGTTTCAAAAGTCCACTGAGCCATTAGCTCAGGCAGCCAAATTGACAACCAAAGATGGCAAATTAGATGATCAATTGGGGCAGGCGTATATAAACCTTAATCAATGGCGAAATGCTGAAGCGGCTCTAAAAAGAGCTCTTTCTAAAGGAAAGTTGCGCGACAGAGGGCAAACAATGCTGAGCTTGGGTTTGGTTCAATTTGAATTGAAGAGACCCAAAACTGCATTGGAAACGTTCAACAAAGCACTTCGTTTTGAAAAAGTCGCTAAAGACGCAGATAACTGGATCAAGTATGTAAATGCCGAAGTTCGTCGAGAAGAAGAACTACAACGTGAGATCGTGATTAACACCGACGTTGACCCAGCAGAAGCATTTTAAACAGCGGTTATTTGAAGCAGCATTTAAGTTAAAAATTAAACAGGCTTAGTTAACTAACTAGACTAAGTCCCTATAAGACAAGAGGTTAAGTATGAGTACATCAGTACTTAAGGCAAAGATGAGAGCGGGTGTGATGGGTGTTGCACTGGTCTCGCTAATGCCATTAAGCGCTTTGGCTGACCAAACCGATGATATTGTTAATTCAGGCATTGCCAGAGGCAATTCGGCAGTTGCATCTCAAAAACGCATCGATAAGCTCGCTGAGGATACGGAGAAGGTGGTTTCAAAGTATCACCAGCAACGTAAGAGCGTAGAGGTTCTAAAGAAGTTTAACGATAGAATGCGTCGAACTTTGGAAGCACAACAGGTGGCAATGCAAAAATTAGAGCGCTCGATTGAAGATGCGTCACTAATTGAACGACAGATTGTTCCGTTGATGCTTAGAATGATCAGCGGACTTGATAAATTTATTGAGGCTGACGTCCCATTTAAACTCGAAGAGCGTCGAGCACGCGTGGCTCGAATTCGTGGTTATTTGACTAACGCTAATATCGCTGCCGCTGAACGATTTCGCCAAGTGTTAGATGCCTATTCCACAGAAAGCAATTACGGTAAGACGATTGACGTTTATACCGAAGAGCTTGATTTGGATGGTGCTAAGCGCACGGTCAATGTATTGCAGGTAGGCAGAGCTGGTTTGTATTATCAAACAATTGATGGGACTGAGTCTGGGTACTGGGAAAAGTCTGACAAACAATGGAAAGCATTGGATTCTGTACATAATGAAGGCATTACTAAGGCTATTAGAATCAGCCAGGGCAAAGCATCTAAAGATCTAATGACATTGCCGATCATTGCGCCGGAGACTATTTAATATGAAACATTTATTAAAAACCGCCATCCTGGGTGGTGTTCTAGCCATCGGTTCGTTAACCGTTTCAACACCGGTTGGTGCTCAGGCCTTAAACATTGATGAGATTCTTCGAGGCGCACGCAGCGGTGCCACAAAGGATAAGAACGCAGAACGCGCTCGTGAAAGCCGATTTAGAGCTGATTTAGGAAAAGAACAAGGGCGACTTCGTTCTATGACTAACGAGCGTGTTAGGCAAGAGCGAATTTCAGATGAGCTTGAAAAGCAATTTGAAGTTAATGATCTAAGCATTAAAGAGCTGCAAGAAGATTTAGCTCGTGAGCTGGGCGACCTTAAGCAACTATTTGGGGTAATTCAACTTTCCGCTTCTGAAGCGCAAGAAGACTACCGCAGTTCGATTATTAGTGCTCAATATCCGGATCGTGCTGAAAACTTGCGCGAAATGGTTGAGAAAATGGCGAGCCTGACAGAGTTGGTCTCCATCGATGAAATTGAAGACCTTTGGGTGCAGTTGCAAAACGAGATGACCCAGCAAGGTAAGGTTGTTACCTATAACGCCCCTGTCTCCTATATTGTTGATTATGAAGACACGCTCGATGAAAATGGCGAAGTTAATGGCCAAAAACCGGTTTTTGAAGTTCGTGAAAAGGCGGTAACTCGAGTTGGTGTGTTCAACGCTGTGACTGGAAACGATATTGTTACGTATGATGACACGCGCGGTTTCGTAGCGCTTGAACGTCAAATGGGTGCAGAGTTTACTCAGGCTTCACAAAATCTACAGTCTGCCAGCGCGGGTATTACTCCTTTTAAGTTAGACCCAGCTAGAGGCGGCTTACTTCAAGCGCTCGTTCTTGAACCATCTCTCCAGGAAAAGGCTGATCAAGGAGGAATCGTCGGCTATGTAATCATGGTTCTGGGTGTGATCGCATTATTACTTGCGGCTGTGAGGTATTTGATCTTAATGGGCGTAGACAGTTCGGTGAGAAAACAGGCTCGTGACATGAAGAGGCCTTCGCTGAAGAATCCGCTTGGTAGAGTGATCAAGGTATACCAGGATAATCCAAAGTCAGACCCTGAATCTATAGAGTTGAAATTGGGTGAAGCCATGCTTAAGGAATCACCTAAGATCAACCGTGGGGTCATGTTCATAAAAATCATAGCAGTAGTCGCACCTTTATTGGGTCTTCTGGGTACTGTCACAGGCATGATTCAAACATTCCAGGCGATTACCCTCTATGGCGCAGGTGATCCGCAAACTATGGCTGGCGGTATCTCTCAAGCATTGGTAACTACGGTTCTGGGACTTGTTGTGGCTATACCTACGGTGTTTGCTCATTGGTTTGTTTCTAACAAGGCAAGAAGCATCGAAGGTATTCTTGAAGAGCAGGCCGCCGGCTTGGTTGCTGAGAAATACGAGGGACAAGCTTAGTGCTTGTCTCTTGCTAGAGGACTAAAAAATGAAAAGACTAGGAAAACAAAATACTGAAGAAGAAGCGGATATTGATATCACCCCAATGCTAGACGTGGTGTTTATCATGTTGATTTTCTTTATCGTGACGGCCAGTTTTGTTAAGGAATCGGGCTTGGATTTAAATAAGCCGCCTGTAACTGATACACCACCTGATGCTGATGCGCCAAGGCCTATCGTTCTTGAGATTAATAACTTGAGTGAAATAAGAGTTGATAATCGTTTGTTGGACGATCGAGCCATCAAATCAACGATCACCAGATTGACGGCTGAACGCCCAGAGGCTGCAGTAATCATTAAAGCCGCTAAAAAGGCTAAGACGAAAGCGATTATTGCTGCCGTCGACGGCATCAAGGCTGCAGGCGTACCAAGGCCGACTATCTCGTTGGCAAAAGACTAGTAAGTCATAATTTGAAATAGTTGTAAAAAAAGCACGCCTAGGCGTGCTTTTTTTGTTGTAACCAGTGGTTTTATTGAAAAAATAATTGAGGTGCAAAAATGCTGAACATAGCAATTAATGGTTTCGGACGAATCGGCAGAAATATCGCAAGGGCTCTATACGAGAATGGATATCAAGATAGAATTAGGATAGTGGGAATCAATGACCTGGCGCCGACGGAATCGAATGCTCATATGTTACGTTATGATTCAGCGCACGGAAGATTTAACGCGCAGGTAGAAAGTACTCAAGACAGCATTACGATCAATGGCGACACTATTCCGGTAACAATGCAGCGCGATCCAAGCAAGCTTCCATGGAACAAGCTTGACGTAGACATAGTGTTTGAATGTACTGGGTTTTTCCGCAGTCGTGAGAAAGCACAGATGCATATAGATGCGGGGGCCAAAAAGGTTCTAGTGTCTGCACCTGGAAAAATGCTCGATAAGACCGTTGTATACGGTGTCAATGACGAAATACTTGAGGGCGGTGATCGGTTTGTGTCTAACGCGTCGTGTACCACTAATTGCTTGGCGCATATAGCTAAGGCAATGAACGATTCGGTTGGTATCGAATCGGGCTTGGCGAATACTGTGCATGCGTATACCAATACGCAAAACCTATTAGATTCTTATCATAAAGACATGCGTAGGGGGAGAGCTGCAAACTATTCAATGATACCTACGTCTACGGGGTCAGCAAAAGCCATTGGTGACGTTATTCCTGAGCTTGACGGTAAGTTGGATGCGGTGGCGGTTCGAGTGCCAACTCAGAATGTGTCATTACTAGATTTCACTTTTGTGCCGAAAAGGGCTGTCTCGGTAGAAGATGTTGAAGAGATCTTTAATGAGTATGCGCTTACGCGTAAGGGGGTCTTTGAAGTTAATAGCGTCCCTCTGGTTAGCATTGATTTCAACCACAACGCTAGCTCCTGTATCGTGGATATTAAGCAGACCAGAATTGCAGGAAAGCTAATAAAAATTCAATCATGGTATGACAATGAATGGGGATTTTCCAACAGAATGCTGGACACAGCACTTGCTATGAAATAGCTATCAAAGGTAGGACAGAAGGGCCTTTGTAGCAATTGGTTTTGCAGCCGATTATAAGGAAAAGTAATTGTAACCAAACTAATTGATACTATAAGGCAGTCAGTAGTCTAGTATAATTCGCGGGCTCCCCTTAACTAACTATCCTCATAAGTACCAAATATGCAATCGCATCTATCTAATGAAATAAGCGCAATCTTGGCTAATAAAGCATCGGCTGATGAATCCATGGGCATTAAGTCTAAGTTTGAAAAGGACGAACAGCGCGCGAATCGTTTTTCCAAGCAATTGGACGATCTATTTTTTGACTTTAGCAAATCACATATTGACCAAGAATTAGTCGATACGTATCTAAAGTACGCCGATGAAATTAGTTTGGTGGCCGCAAGAAAAGACTTTTTGGCCGGTGAGAAGATAAACAACACCGAAGAGCGATCGGTTCTTCATACTTTGCTCAGAGATTCAAGCAATCAAGGAATCGCGACTAAAGAGCCTTCTGTATTGCAAGAAGCCAAATTAGCTCAACAGGGCTTTGCCGAGCAATTTGCTCGAATCGAGCAGGCCTTGGATCAGCGTAGCAAGCCGATTAAAGACATTATTCACGTGGGCATTGGGGGCTCGTCTCTAGGCACACAGCTATTGTTCGAGGCACTTCAAGACGCAAATGAGCATAGACAGATTCACTTTATAGGAAACATAGATGCGCATCAATTGATGAACGTATTCGCGAAATGCGACGTTCAAACAACGTTGGTGATAGGAGTTTCTAAGACCTTTACTACCGCAGAGACGTTGAAGAATTTAGACTCAATTTGCCAATGGTTTAAGGACAACGGGGTAACTGATCCACTTAGTAATTTCTTTGGTGTTACAGCAAACCCGGAACAAGCCTCGCACTATGGTCTTCCAGACGAGAACGTTGTCACTTTTCCGGAGTGGGTCGGTGGTCGGTACTCTGTCTGGTCTTCCGTGTCTCTTTCAGCCGCGTTGGTTCTAGGAAAAGATAGGTTTGACGAATTCCTTATCGGTGCTGCGAGTATGGATAAGCACTTTTATCAAGCTGACCTGAAAGATAATGTGTGTTTTCAAGCGGCTATCCTAGATCATTATTATGCCAACTATATGGACGTCGGCTCGAAGGCAATATTTGCTTACGACTTTAGGTTTCGTTCTCTCGTTGATTATTTACAACAGCTCGAAACTGAGAGCAACGGTAAAGACCGCACTAGAGACGGAGAGCCATGTGAGCAAAAAACATCTATGGTCGTGTGGGGTGGCGTCGGGACAGATGTGCAGCATTCCGTATTTCAAATGCTCCACCAAGGGACTTCACTCATCCCTTCAGAATTTATTTTGGTCAAAACACCGGACCATGATTTAACCGAACATCATAATGAACTGTTGGCGAATGGCATCGCACAAACTGCCGCACTACTCGAAGGCCAAGATTTAAGCACTGTAGAAGCCATACACGGTGATGAAGGCTTATCTGACGCGGCTAAAAAAGCGAAAGTGTTTTCCGGTGATCGTCCGTCGCTTACCATCCTGTTAGAGCGATTAACACCAACGGCGCTTGGTGCTCTGTTGGCATTCTATGAGCATAGAGTATTCTTTGGAGGCGTGTTGACGAATATTAATTCCTTTGACCAAATGGGGGTTGAGCTTGGTAAGCGTCTTGCGAAACAAGTTAGGCCTTTGATTGATAACAAACGGGCAACAGGGACTGAGTTCGATCCCTCCACTGAGCTGCTGTTAAGTAAGCTGATCTAAAGAGTGTGCCGTAATGAACTCGATAGGCTCTTTTCCTTGATTTTCTAAGATTGGATGCGAGCTTAAAGGCACGCATAAAAAAAGCCCGGCTTTTTAGCCGGGCTTTTTTATGAATGCCTATAAAGTAAAACTAGCCAAGACGGAACTGAACCTTGGTTGAAATGTTTTTACTGTCGACAGGAAGGCCCGTACGCTGATTGCGAGCGGGAGAAAAGCGCCACTTTTTGACAGACTTCACAGCGGCATCGTCGAATACCTTTTTAGGTTTTGAGTCAACAACCTCAATATCGACCGGTATGCCTTCTTTTGTGATCGAGAATCGAACTTGCACCCAACCTTCTGTGTTGCTTTTAAGGGCACGGTTAGGGTAGCGCGGAGGTGAACGAGAAATAACCTTGGCCGGAATAATTTTAGGCGGCTCAGGTTTGATCTCTTCAACCTTCGCAACTTCCTCCACTGGAGCAGCTTTTTCTTCTTCAGCCGCATTAGCTGCGGCGATCGCGGCTCGTTTTGACTTAATGCTGTCATTGAGCTTTGTGATTCCAGGGTTATCTGAATTTAGGTTAATCCGCTTTAACAATGCTGAGAGCTTAACCGCTTCTTCCAAATTATCTTTTCCTAAGCTCGTGTTAGCAAGCGCTAATAACTTATCGCTTAACAGCTGAACACGCGGCTCTGAGTTGGCACGGCTAATCTTATTGCCCTTTAATGCGGATGACACCATTTGGTAGGCGTTGCCCTTCTTAGGTGGAACCAGGTTTCCGCCAGCAATAGCATCGTCAATTTCGTCAAGTAGGTTTTGTTCTTCTTGAAGTGCTTTGGACGCACTGTTTTCGGAATCAAACTCACCAAGTCTAGCTAACGTAGCGGTAGTCGCATCGATCTCTTCTTTGGTGCCGTTGGCTTGAACTTCTTTAACTCGTTCGGTGATCGCTTGGCTTAAGCTCTCACTCAATTGGTCATTTTCTAAGTTTAGAGGTTCAATCTCTCTCAAAGCGTTAATGGCTTTCAACGCTTGGTCGAACTTGGATTCGGCAACCAGCGTATCGTAATTAGCACGAACCGCTGCGGCTACAGTCTTTTTGCCTTCGTAGGCTACTGTATCGTAAGGGTCAATTTGCAACGCTTGATTGTAATAATGAAGCGCGTTATCGCTTTCTGGCTCGATATACCGCCCGTCTAATATCGCGTTTGCTGCAAACTGGTTTAATTCATTGGTTTGGCTAACAGCTTGATTGATCTCTTGCTCGGCTTCTTGTTCTATGTTCAGAGAGTTATCAACCACAACTTGTTGTGGTTGTTCATCATCGCCACCCAAGAAAAGAAACGCGATTAAGCCTAACGCAACAACGCCGATGGCAGCGTATACCGCGGGGCTAGTTTTTTTCTGAGCTGCGAGCTGATCAAGGTTTGCTTGGTTTTCAGCAGGACCGACAACCATGATGTCTTCGCCAGCCTCTTGCTTTGCAACCAACTCTTCGTGAACAGACAATGCAGACTTAAACGCTAGGAAAACTTGGTTTCCACTGATTGGCTTGTTAAAAGCTCGATACACGATTGGCTGAATGTTTGACTTCAAAATTTCAGCCAAAGGTTCTTTTTCGCCAACAAGCATGAGTACCTGCGTTGGGTCCGCTTTTTTCAGCTGAACCGCTTGCTCGATTGCCTTTTCAGTGTTCCCACTGCTATCGCAATCTAAAATTATGATGGCATTACCATCGAGTAAGTCCTGTTGTTTTAAAACCTCATCAACCGTTTCCCTAGCATTGATTGTGAGTTCAGTTGAATTTCCATTGATAATGGATTCAACAACATTTGAATCATCTGAAATTAATAAAACAGATGGGGCTTGAGCCTGCTCAGACATATTGCCTCCGAATTTTTAGAATTTAATTTATTATTTGTCTAGTAATCATAGCACCGAGCGGATGGTCTAAGCATGCTGCTCGGTGCGCTTATTACGCTATTTCACAGATTTCACTCTTCTTTCTTACTTATTTGAGCTCATCTGTTTCATTTGGTTAAGTTTTTTCTGGTATCTACTTTGAACTATGTCACTAACTATCAACACCGTAAGAACAAAATAGAATGTTGTTTTAGACATTTGTATGACTTCGTTGCCAAATAATGTCATATGAGAAAGGTGGCCGCCCTCAGAAAGCAGCATTACACCAACAAGGAACAGGATGAATAATCCCATTACCTCATACATTCGATTCTTTTTAAGGAACTCAGAAACCGTGTCTGCAAGTGCAACCATCAATATACCTCCGATGATGATGGCGGTTGCCATCGTATAGAAGACTTTGGTGACGGCCATTGCGCTAAGAATAGAGTCGAACGAGAAGACCACGTTCATCGCTACAATCCAAAAAATAATGCTTCCAATAGACTTGGGGCTGCGCTCTTGTGCATGAGACTCTTCTAAGGTCATCATGTGGAGAATCTCCTTCATCGCTGTGTAGAGAATGAACACTCCGCCAAACAGCACAATGATGGCATGTAAGGTAAAGGTGGCGTGAATCACGCCCTCCCAATGTATTCGGAAGAGTTCTTGTTGAAATGCGGCTATCATCTTTAATAGCAGGAATAGCAATACAATTCGAAAAACAACGGCAAGCACGATTCCCCAGAAGCGGACTTGTTTTTGCTTTTCCAATGGAGCGCGTTGGCTTTCCAATGAGATGTAAAGTAAGTTGTCGAATCCTAAAACCGCTTGCAGCGCGATTAGTAAAGTTAGGTCAACCAAATTAGCAATGGTGAAAAATTCAGCCATTTAATGCCCCCAGTACAGATTTATTCAGTGTTGTTATTAGGTTATGTGATTGTTTTAGCACACTTATGCGCATAAACAAACAGGCTTAGGTCTGACTTTTACGTTGACAATTTCCAGTTGAGTTCTTGGCCCGCGTAAAAGGGAACAATATCATCGCCATTTTTTAAGGTGATTTTTTCAGGCACACGCCAACTTGTTTTGGTTAACGTGATGTGTCCTGAATTGCGGCTCAATCCGTAAAAATCTGGGCCGTGGTGGCTTGCGAATCCTTCGAGCTTGTCCAGAGCGCCGAGGTCGTCGAATATTTGAGCGTAGAGTTCAATTGCGCTCCACGCAGAGTAGCAGCCAGCGCAACCGCAAGCACTCTCCTTTGTGTGTTTAGTATGCGGTGCCGAATCAGTGCCTAGGAAAAACTTCGATGAGCCAGAAGACACTACTTCTTGTAGGCGCCGTTGGTGAACGTTGCGCTTTAGCACGGGTAAGCAATAGTTATGTGGGCGTATGCCGCCAACTAGAAGGTCGTTACGATTCAAGAGTAGGTGTTGAGGCGTTATGGTGGCAGCAACATGTTGATCACACGACAATACGAAATCCGCCGCGTCGGCGGTGGTAATATGTTCAAAGACTATCTTCAAATCTGGAAAGCGATCGTGAATGGGGGCTAGGTGTTGTTCTATAAACAGCTTTTCACGATCAAAAATATCGACATGTGAATCCGTAACTTCACCATGAATTAAAAGTAGCATGCCGGCATCGCTCATGCTTTCGAAAACTGGATACAGAGCTTCAATACCACTTACGGCTGCATCCGAATTCGTGGTGGCTCCGGCTGGGTAGAGTTTCGCAGCGGGTATTTCTTCGCTAACCGCTTCCTTGATCATGCTGGGAGTGGTTTCATTGGTGAGGTAAAGCGTCATCAGTGGCGTGAAGCTGTCTACGTCTGATGCTTGAAGAATTCGGTTGCGATAACTTAGAGCTTGAGCCTTAGTCGTGACCGGTGGCACCAAGTTTGGCATCACGATGGCGCGTTTAAAGCATCTTGCAGTCGCAGGAACCGTTTCGTTAAGCATCTCGCCATCGCGAAAATGTAGGTGCCAATCATCTGGCTTAGTAATGGAGATTTGAGTCATAACGAATAAATAGTGTGAAGTGTATTGACCAGATTCATCAGGAATAAAGGTCTTTCGGTGTTTTGTTTTCTGTTGTTTGGGCTACAATAAGCGGCTTGGCGTCGGAACCTAGGCGATAGGCTGCCGTATGGATGTTTGTATGTACTATTTTAGAGCATTGTACAGGGCCACAAGTTTAAGTAACCAGCGTCATCCAGTTTAACAAAAAACACACAGTGAAAATAAAAACATGTCGATCAATATTACCTTTCCAGACGGTGCTGTAAAACAAGTTGAAGCGCCCACTACTGGAATTGAAATTGCCAATGGTATCAGCAGTGGTTTGCGCCGCAACGCTGTTGCTATTAACGTTAACGGTGAACAATGGGATTTGAGTCGTGAAATCACCACCGACGTTACGGTCGACATTATTACGCGTGATACGGAAGAAGGTTTGGAGGTGCTGCGTCATGATGCAGCACACGTGATGGCCGAAGCCGTAAAGGAATTATACCCTGAGACCCAAGTGACTATCGGGCCGTCCATTGAGAATGGATTCTATTATGACTTTGCTCGAGATGAAGCATTTACGCCAGAAGATTTGGATAAAATTGAAGGCCGGATGAAGGAGATCGTAAAGCGAAATGAAACCATCGAACGCGAGGTTTGGGATCGAAATGAAGCAATTTCGTATTTTAAGAGTATTGGAGAAGTCTACAAGGCGGAAATAATTTCTGATCTACCAGAGAGTGAAACCATTACCGTCTATCGCCAAGGTGAATTTTTGGACCTTTGTCGTGGGCCACATTTACCCAGTACCGGTATCTTAAGGGACGGTTTTAAGCTAACGAAATTAGCTGGAGCGTATTGGCGTGGCGACTCGAATAATGCACAACTACAACGAATTTACGGAACGGCATGGTCAGATAAAAAGCAACTTAAGGCCTACCTAAAACGCATGGAGGAGGCTGAGAAGCGAGATCACCGTAAGCTTGGAAAAGCGCTGGATCTATTTCATATCCAGGACGAAGCGCCTGGAAGCGTATTCTGGCACCCCAAAGGCTGGGCTGTCTATCAAGCCGTTCAGCAGTATATGGGAGCCAAGCAATACGAGCGCGGTTACCAAGAAATTAGGACGCCGCAAGTGGTGGATATTTCTTTATGGGAAAAGTCCGGCCACGCCTCTAAGTTCGGTGATGACATGTTTACCTTATCAACAGACGATAGAAATTACGCGATAAAGCCGATGAACTGCCCCTGTCATGTTCAGGTTTTTAATCAGGGCTTGAAAAGTTATCGTGATTTGCCGCTGCGTTTAGCTGAGTTTGGCTCATGTCACCGAAACGAGATGTCGGGTGCCTTACACGGGATAATGAGAGTGCGAAGCTTTGTACAAGATGATGCTCATATCTTTTGTACAGAAGATCAAATCCAAGAAGAGGTGAAGGAATTTATTGATTTTCTTCATGAGGTTTACGCCGATTTTGGATTCGAAGAGATAGTTTATAAGTTATCTACTCGCCCAGAGCAACGAGTAGGCAGTGACGAGGATTGGGATAGAGCGGAAGAAGCGTTAGAGTTAGCTCTGAATGACAACGGACTAGACTGGGAACTGCAACCTGGTGAGGGTGCTTTCTACGGACCCAAAATAGAATTTTCATTGAAGGATTGCATTGGCCGTCTATGGCAGTGCGGCACGGTTCAGGTGGACTTCTCAATGCCGGGCCGACTGGGTGCTGAATACATTGCTGAAGACGGTTCCAAACAAGTTCCCGTCATGCTTCATCGAGCCATTCTGGGTTCGTTAGAACGTTTCCTTGGCATACTCATCGAACAGCATGCTGGTGCATTGCCAGCTTGGTTGGCTCCTCAGCAAGCCATGGTCGCGACGATTGTTACCGATGCTAATGACTATGCTCAGGAAGTGGCCAATGCATTGAGAAATGCCGGACTTCGTGCTGATGTTGACTTACGCAATGAGAAGATTGGATACAAAGTTAGAGAACACAGCTTGCAAAAAGTTCCAGCGATCTTATGTATTGGTAAGCGCGAAGCTGAGGAAGGCACGGTAGCGGTTCGCAGGTTTGGCAGTAAAGCGCAAACCGTAATGCCTTTAGAGCAGTTTATTGAAGAGTTTCAGCGAGAAGTTGAAGATAAACAAATGTCGGAAACGGCTTCTTGATTTGTCTGCAAGACCCAACTGTCGCTGGGTAGGTTACAAAACGGCGAGAATGTGTTGATGACATGTTTTTCGTTGTAAGATTCCAGCGGTAGCGGGCCCGTTATTGGACCTGGCGCTGGCGAAAATTGACTACTATGCAAGAGGCGTGACGCCTCTTGCGTTAGAAACGGAACCTTTCTTAACAATATTAAAATTAGAAATACCACTTGTGGAGAATATAATGAATTTCAAGAAAAAAATGACCGTAGCCGCTGGAATGGTGGCCATGGTTGGAACGGCATACGTTGGCTCTGGCTTGTTGCCCGTGTCTAACGTTGCATTTGCCGATTCAAAGGCTGTTCAGGCTGGAAGTAAAATAGATCTTTCAAATGAAGCCTCTAAACTTGGTTATATGTACGGAGTGAGAATTGCGTCGGATATGAAGCGTGGCGGTTTGGATTCATCCATTGATGTGGACGCAATTGAAGCGGCATTTCGAGATGTATTCAGCGGTACGGACTTGCAGATGTCGGAAGAAGACATGGTCCAGGTGCAACAAGCCTATCAGCAGAAAATGCAAGATGAGTATCAAGCGATGATCGCAAAGAACTCAGCTACCAGCGCTGCCTTTATGGAAAAGAACGCCAAAGAAAAAGGCATTGTCACGACTGAAAGTGGGCTCCAATATAAAGTTGTTCGAGCGGGTAAAGGTAAGCAACCTTCTGACACTGATACAGTTAAAGTTCACTATGAAGGAAAGTTGATAGACGGAACAAAGTTTGACAGCTCATACGATCGTGGTACGCCTGCAGATTTCCCTGTGAGCGGCGTCATTCCAGGATTTAGTGAAGGCTTGCAAGCGATGAAAGAGGGCGCTAAGTATACGCTGTTTATCCCAGCTAGCCAGGCATACGGAGAGAATGCTCCTCCAACAATTGGTCCGAATCAGGCTTTGGTATTTGAAGTGGAGTTAATTGAAGTTGTAAGCCAGGCTGATGCCGAAGGTAAGAAAACCTCATAATATAAGGTCTTCTTCAATTCACTAAGATCTTAATAGTCTTAAATTATTGGACTATGGGCCCATTGCGAAAGCGTGGGCCTTTTACTATAAAGTGCAGCCATGAACAAAACCCATTCTCTTTACTACAGCAAGTACTGTTATTTTTGTCAAAAAGTTCTGATCAATCTTCGTAACCGTGAGGATCTAGATATTGAGCTTCGCAGTACCTCTGACCGTCAACACGCTTCTGATTTGATGCAAGGAGGTGGAAAAACGCAAGTGCCTTGTTTGCTTATTGAATCAGAGAACGGAAGTTCAGAGTGGATGTATGAGTCAGATGACATCATCCAGTACTTTTCCAAAGTTTAGAGAGTAAGGGCAGTAGCTGAAAGCGGGTCAATGGATTATGGCCGCGATTAAAGGCAACCAAGCAAAGGAGAACAAAGTGCTGTAGCCCAAAAGCGTGGCGCAAAAGCGTGGCGCTAAGCCGGCTTGGATTGCCATGATGCCGGGCGTGATCATGCTTGGCATTGCTGATTCAAAAATTGTGGCTTGCATGACCGCTTCACTGGTATTAAGACAGTTAAGGGCGGCATACGCCAGCATGGGTGCCAGTATCATTTTTGTCGTTACCGCGGCTCCCAGCGGGACTCTGTGTTCAGGTAATAATTGCGGTTGAAATTGCAATCCAATGACCACAAGCGCGACAGGCATCAGGGTGCTGCCTAACAATGTTAGCGTCATCGCAAGGTCAACGGCGAAAGGCTGCTTGGGTAGCATTGCAGCGACTAACAGAGCAATGAATGGAGGGAAAGATAAAACCTTCTTAAGCACGCTCAAAAGGCTGACAGTATTGCCGCTTGAAGATGGGGAATAGAGCGAGATAATCACCACACCCACGGTACTCAACATGAGGAAGCTACCAACTTGATCGTAAATAATGGCGTAGTTGAGCACCTCGTCACTGAAGTATGCTTGGACCATTGGGTAACCCAAGAATGAAGTATTACCCAATACTGTGAGTAAAATGACGGCCCCTTCTAATGGTTTTGGAAACTTAAATATTCTAGAGATGCAAAGCATCAAAATGCATCCGATGGCAGCCCAAGCCCAAGCAAAACCTGCAGGAATCAACATTTGAGAATCGAAACTCAGCGCCGGTATTTTGAGTAAGATAATACTCGGCATTGCCAGATAAATGATGTAGGTATTCATCCAGCCGACAACACGGGAGGGGGCACTAATGTATTTACGCGCCAACGACCCTAATAAGAAAAAGCCGATTATATACAGTGTGGTTTGCACTGGAGTTTGGCCTCTACATTTCTTCCAGCTCTTCCCAGCGTGTAAAACACGCTTCTAAGTCTTCTTGCTGTGATTTAAGTGTATTGCCAACCTCGGTTATTTTTGACGCATCCTGTTGGTAAAACTCGGGCCTAGCCATTTCTTGCGTCAAAGATTCTATCTTTTTCTCTAAGTCGTCGATCTTTTGCGGCATTAAATCAAGTTCTCGCTGCAGTTTGTAACTTAATTTCTTTGCTTTAACGGCCGGACCAGGCTTGATCGGAGTCTTGGGTTGAGCGTTGTTTTGGACTTGGCTGTCTGTGCTATCACCAATAATTGATGAGGGTTTAGCCATTTTGGCTTCGTCTCGTTTTTGTCTTAGCCAGTCCTCATAGCCACCAATATATTCAAATACCTTGCCGTCACCTTCAAACGCAATAGTGCTCGTCACAACGTTATCTAAAAAGGTTCTGTCGTGGCTCACCAATAGGAGTGTGCCACTGTAGTCCATTAATAGCTGCTCTAATAATTCGAGCGTTTCATAGTCCAGGTCATTGGTTGGTTCATCAAGTACCAAAAAATTGAATGGCTGAGTAAAAAGCTTGGCCAGCATTAGGCGGTTTCGTTCACCACCAGACAGCTTGGCAGCAGGTGCTCGTGCCCGGGCTGGGCTGAACAGAAAGTCCTGTAGATAGCCCATAATATGCTTCCTTTGACCATTAATCTCGATTTCCGTATTCCCTGACACATTATCCTGCACGCTTAGGTCATCACGGATGGCTGAGCGATGTTGATCTAAATAGGCAATTTGCAGAGACGTGCCAATCTTTACTTCGCCGCGCTGTGGCTCAGTTTCGCCGGTTAATGCCTTTATTAGCGTCGACTTTCCGCAGCCGTTGGGGCCGATAATTCCGACTTTGTCACCTCGCAAAATTCGGCATGAAAAATCGTCGATAATGACTTTTTTGTCGAATTCAGCATGAAGATTTTTGGCTTCGATTACGACCTTGCCAGACTTTCCGCCTTGGTTGAGATTAATGCTCGCTGTGCCCTGTCTCTCTCGGCGCTGCCTTCGTTCGTCACGCATCTTTTTTAAAGCGCGCACTCTGCCTTCGTTGCGAGTTCGACGTGCTTGAATACCTTGTCTTATCCACACTTCTTCTTGTGAGAGCCGCTTATCAAACTTGGCATTATGGCGTTCTTCTTCTTCGATGGCCTTCGCTTTTGAAGAAATGTAAGTATTAAAGTTGCCAGGATAAGAGGTGATCATACCTCGGTCCAGCTCAACAATTCGGGTGCATAAACGGTCGATAAAACTGCGGTCATGGGACACAATAATCAGCGTCACATTTAGTCCTAAGAGCAAGTTCTCAAGCCACAGAATGGTGTCAATATCCAAGTGGTTAGTTGGTTCATCTAACAAGACAATATCGGGTTCTTTGACCAGGGCGCGGGCCATTAGAACACGGCGTTTCATCCCTCCCGATAGAGATGAGAAGCGTTGATCACCGTTAAGGTCAAATTTCGAGCATAAGACCTGAACTCGATGGTCAAGCGACCACGCATCCAGTTCGTTGAGCTCTGCTTGCAGCGTATCGTTAGCGTTATTATCAGAGTTATCATCGACATAGAACTCGGCGAGTTTGGGGCCTCGTTTCTCGTCACCCAACGCAATAACACTCCGAATGTCATAGTCTAGGTCGTTAGGAACTTCTTGAATTAAGCGGCCAGTGATGATGCTTTGTTGCCTAATCAGCTCACCATCATCGGGTAATATCTCACCGTCTATGAGCTTGAGCAGAGTTGACTTGCCTGCTCCGTTACGACCAATCAAACCGATTCTTTCATTGGCTTCGATTGTTAAATTTGCATTGTCTAGAATAGCGTCAGCGCCAAAGCTGATATTGACATCTTTTAAAGTGATTAGCGCCATGAGAAAAGGTATGCTTGGAATAAATTAACGGCGTGAAGTCTATCATTAACACGGCGTTGAGTATTGGTTCCTAAGCCTTGTTTTATCCCATTTTTTAGTAGGTGTCGTATGTTAGTCGAGCAAATTAGTGTCAATAACAGTTTACGTAATTACATGTATCTGGTTGCGTGCCCTGAAACCAGAGAAGCCGCAGCGATTGACCCGCTTGATCACGAACTTTTACTTAGCCGAGCGCAACAGCTTGGCTGGACAATTCGTGGCGTTATTAATACGCATGAACACCATGATCACATTGGAGGTAACGAAAAAGTGATTCAAGCTACCGGCGCCACGCTTTTTGCACACCACCAGGCATTGGATAAAATACCGAATGTCGATGAAGGCCTTAAAGCTGGTGATGCGGTTCAGATTGGCACCTCAGTTGAGCTAATTGCATTGGACACACCGGGGCATACTTTTTGCCACACTTGCCTCTACTACATGGGCAAAGGAGATTTCGAAACAACAGAACAAATGCCAGCATTGTTTAGCGGTGACACTTTGTTTAATGCAGGTGTAGGCAATTGCCACAATGGCGGTAATCCAGAGACGATGTATCAGACGTTCAGAGATCAGTTGTTCTTGTTGCCGGACTACACGCGAATCTTTCCCGGGCACGATTATATTGTGAATAACCTTCAGTTTTCTTTGGATAGGGAACCGAATAATGCGGCTGCAAGAAGCCTACTAGTGGCCATGGAACAATGGCCTATGGACAGTCATTTTGTCTCTAATATAGCGATGGAAAAGCTCGTTAATGCATTTTTCAGGTTAAATAATAATGAAGTCATTGAGACGCTAAGAGCCAAATTCCCGGATCTACAGGGTATGCCAACCGAGGAAGAGGTGTTTTTAAAACTCAGGGAATTGAGAAACCAATGGTAGGGGTAATCGTATTTTGTAAAACGCCAAAGGTAGGCTGAAATTATTAGTAGATTGAGTTGTGGGGGTGGCTGCTTTCACGGAGTTCCAATTCGCTTTCACAAGGCAGTGAGGCGAGATTAACGACAATTCTGTCGAAGAGCGGCTACATGTTCACGTCCACGATTCGAGCCTCTTTGCATTTCATTGCCGCTGAGACCAATTTAAACCTTATTTCAGGCCTTAACTACGCCGTTATTGTAGCCATACTTTTACTATTGATGGAAGAATTGGATTCTATATAAGTCTTTATTAATTATAAGTAATTTGAGATTTTTGGCGTTCCCCCCCCCTCTTGCCCAGCAGCATCGTAGAAGAAACTATTTCCAAGCTTCTGATCTATTGGTGGGGACAGAGATGGGCTTAAGGTTAAAAATGGCAACGTTGTCATAATTGATTGACAACGTTGTCTGATTGGTGTTTAAATAATTTTTGTGAGTGAAAATACTCACCGTAGTCTGTTAAAAACCACGCTTGATTTTTTGAGCGTAAGTGGCTGGCAGAAGGTCCAATTCAAGAACTCATCGTTTCACGTTAAAGATGATTTTTGTGAAAAGTGACCACGAAAAAATTCGATCTAAAAATAATAATATCAAGCAGAGTGCGACCAGATTGGCTGGCACGTATACCCTGTATATCAGAGGAAAAAACATGAAGGTCCGATACCCTACGCGATTTTTTGTACCAGTTTTACTGTTCATATCTGCACTGCTTCCAAAAATCTTGGCAGCGGCTCCCGGAACCCCGAGTTTGGCTTGGATGCCGGCCTCACAAAACGCTTCCACCCAATTTGCAGTTCGTTGGGACATGTGGTGGGGAGACAATGCGACGTCCTGGCGGCTGTTTGAAAACGGAGTTGAAATCTACAGTTCGACCATTTCCGACAACTCCCCCAATGCGCAATTTGGCGAACACATCATCTCCAAAGAGGTCGGAGGTCAATACACATATTATGTTGAAATATGTGATGACAACGGTTTAAGTTGTGTAACCAGTAACAGTCGCAATGTGACTGTTACTGGTGGCTCGAATGTTAACCAAGCGCCCGTGATCAGCGTATTAGGAGACAACCCATTTACGCTCTTTGTTGGAGATGTGTTTACTGACCCAGGTGCATCGGCAACTGACGATAAGGATGGCTCTGTGGGGGTGGTGTCTTCCGGCGTCGTGAACGCTCAAGCAGCAGGAACGTATCAAATTACTTATAACGCCACGGACAGCGATGGTCTTGCTGCAGAGTCTAAGGTTCGTGAAGTGCTGGTGGTTGCAGACGTGTTGCCGCCAATGATCACGTTGATTGGCGCTGATACCATAAATATTGGCGTTGGGGAGGTGTTTGATGACCCTGGTGCCACGGGCGTTGATAATCGAGACGGCGCTGTTGAGGTAGTCGTCAGTGGTTCGGTGAACAGCGATGTTATAGGCACTTACAGTGTGAGCTACAACGCATCTGATGCGGCGGGCAATCAGGCCGTTGAGGTGATTCGAACCGTTATTGTTGAAGCATTTGTTGATACGCAGCCGCCGGTGATATCGTTGCTTGGTTCTTCGTCTGTCTCGTTGTCGTTGGGGAGTGAATTTACTGATCCGGGTTACACCGTGATAGACAATGTCGATGCGAACGTTGTGGTTGCTGTGTCGGGGGCGGTTGATACCTCAACAGTGGGCGTTTATCCAATTACGTATACCGCGGCTGATGCGGCAGGAAACCAAGCTATTCCAGTGACTCGAACAGTCGCGGTTGTTGGCGCTGACTCAAATGAAATTTTGTCTTTGTTTACTCAGGCCACGACAGACCCTATTAACTGGACCACTGTGATTACACTCACTTACCAGAGTTCAGAACAGGTAGATTTAAAAGGGGCTAAGATTACGATCGCTGCCTATCAAACGTTCACCAGTGTCAATCTAAATTGTGAGGGCGTTGATCCGACGCCAATTGAGTATTCGTTTGAGGTTGACACCCAGACTGGTGAGCAATTGACTGTCTTAGCTCTGCCTTATTCGGGAGCAAACCTCGATTCTCAGTTTGGTGGCCTAGGGCAGACATGTTCGATTACTTTGTATCCTGGTGCGATTTCTGATGGAAATGGCGACCCTTATGATGGCAGCGCCATTCGCGTTATTGGAATTACTACCAGTGAAGGATCGGTTTCCCCATCGAGTTCGAGCGTTGCCCCTTCTCGGTTGGATCCGGTTAACTTGGAAGTTGTTGGATGGCCGAGCACGCTAGCAATGGGCACGATAACTGATAATTCTTCGGCTATTACCGCTGACTTAGCTGCGGCTGATGTTGATTCAATATTTAAATACGCAGGAGATGGCACTGGAAATCGTGGTGCACTAATCGAGCCAGTGGTTGTTCGTCAGACCATCGAGCAGTCGCGGTCTGTAGAAACTTTGCGTGGAAAATCAGTTAATCCTGTCTTAGTAATTTACACCGCTAATGCGAGTAATGGCGGGGTTGCCAGCGAGGATATTAGTAACTATACGAACCTCGTAATGCATTATCGAAACTTAATTCGTCAGGCTGCTACGATGCAGTCTTACAAGGACGCTAACCATGTTTCGCCAGGTTCGATAATCCTCAATCCAGATTTGTTTGGTGAGTGGCAAAAGAATCGTGATTCATCTTTTGCCACGGCATTCGGAACCGCAGAAAATTGGACTCCAATTCTAGTTAGGCAAGCCTTAAAAGAGGCTATTTCAGCAGACGCCGATTACGTTATTAGTAACAATTTGGGCGCAACATCGTCGTTAAGCAGTTTATATGATCTAGCGGGAATTAAGTCTGAAATAGATGCTGCCTTGGATGACAATATTTTAGGGTGGGTTCAGTCGCAAAATCTAGTGTTATCAACCTTCAGTCCTGACGTGACCTTTAGTTGGGTCTTGAACCTTTGGAACCCGGGAAGTGCAAATTGGGTGCATGATAGCTACAGCGGCATGCAAGCGGTTTGGAATGAAGCGTCGAAAAGTGTCTCGGAATTTGTTGAATCAATAGGGGCGTACACAGCTAATTCGTATCGACCTGACTTCATTGCGTTTGACAAGTATGAGCGCGACGGATTCTCTCCAACAGGAAGAGCGAACTACGCATTTGGGTCACGGGAGTGGGATAACTATCTAACTTACGTTCGACAAATAACGGATAGCGTTGATACCCCTGCAATGCTGTGGCAGATTCCAGGCGGTCATTTGCCCAGTAATGATGAAGAAATCGGCAGTTACGACATAGAAAATAACGCGTCTAGTGCAGCAACTTACTTTATGGGAGATAAAAGCATCGGTGCCTCGGTGCTAAATATTCGGTCAGAAGTGCTGACGATTCCGCTTAATCCGGTGGTGTACAACGGTTCGTCCTCAGTGGCAGACCTGTTACAAACAGAGTCGAATTATGATTGGGGTGCCAGTCGATTGCGACACGCGGCTTACAGTAATGTGTTTGCTATTTTATGGGGCGGTGGTTCTACTACCGCCGTGGTGCCAATTGCTACCAATGGGGCTGGTGATAATGGTTGGTTGAGCAATAAGATACAACGCTATCAGAATGCAGGGCAGGTCCCGCTTTATCATATTCAATCCGATTCTAATACGCAGGCCTTAACGTCAATAGCCGCGCTCAACAATGATCTCAATAGTGTTGAAAATGTGATGAATAACTCCGTGTTTCTCTACGAAACACCTTCTAATGCGATGGTTCCATCAAGCATCTACAAATGGGCCGATTTTCTCGACGCATTAAATCCGATGCATAACACAGGCATAGCCGGCGTTAAATTCTGGTTGACTGACCCTGACGCGAACGAAGTGACTAACGTTCAATACGCGAAAGTCGCTATCGCTGCTTTTCTTGCTCAAAGCATGAAGGAGACGATTAAGTTTGATGCGTGCGATGAGAATAACTGGTCCATCAATACCGGGGACCCAGTCAACTATCCTTTGTCCTCATCATGTGGCCAGCTGCAGCAGGTTTATGGTGATTATGGTATGAATGCGAACGGAAGTGATAATCCTTATTCTTGTCCTAGAAATCCCAAAATGGAGATAACGGCGAAGACTCATGCGTCTTGGTATGGCGCGCCTGGGCCTTTGTTTACAGCGCCCGATGCCGTCTTGCAAGAGAAAGGACTTTTGGTAAATGGAAGCGTAGGACGTTGGAGTTACAGTGGCCCTGATTGTTCGAGCTCTACGGCTGAATTTAATGCTCAAGCTCCCGCTTATCTAAGAGATGAATGCGCCATCTATGATGGGCAAAAAGCAGGCGGCTTTGTATGGGACGGCAGTGCAGGTAAGTCCTTGGAAGGGTGTGGCTGGTGGGGGAGGGGTGTTATTCAAACCACCGGTCGTCTGAACTTTGGTAAATTGAATCACTTTTTAGGCAGAAGTCACGTTGACCCAGATAATATTAATCAAACAGTGGAAGGCACATTTGTGGAGGCAGCACCAAGCAACCCGCTTTTTGCCGATCTAGACTTATGTTCGAACCCGGAATTAATTTGCAGTACACAAGAGCATAAGGAAATTAAGTGGGTGGCAGGTTTGTTTTTCTGGATGAATGAAGTCCAAGGGTATAACGTTGACTCTGGTCCCTACGCAAACTGGAACTACTACGATGAGTTAAAAGCCTATGTGGATGGTGGCATGACGGGTAATAAATTCATCGACGATGTGTCTGGCATTGTGAATCGAGGTTGTCCTGACGCTACGTGCCCTGTATCTGGGGCTGTTGATGGCATTGGTGATCGTAGGGCCAATTTTTTCAAGGTCCTAGAGGCCTTGGGCTTGAATCCTCAATAGCCCTCATCACTTGTTCGTACCAATTAGGCCCACGTTCATAAATGTGGGCCTTACTTTTATATCAAACCCAAAAATTGACGTCTGTCTCGCTTCTTGGCGAATCTGTAATTTTGTTAATTTTTAGTATTGACTGATATATTTTGCTAAATATACTGTCTCCGACCCTACTCTAGGCTTAGGCCTATAACTAATTGTAAAAGGATGACAGCTTTCATGCCCGCGTTGTTTCGACACTCGCTGTTCAAGGCGATTGCACTTATTTTCGTATTGTTTTATCTCGCTCTCATTGCAGTGGCTTCGTATCGCTATGGTTCATTGATCGTTAATCCCAAGGTTGCGTGGTACGCAGCGAACATGCAATTGATCGAGCATGAGCAAACTGAAGAAGCCCGAGCTCTCGAATTAGGGCCCTCTATAGCCAAGAGTGCTGCAATATTAGATTCGGCTGCAGCGGTTATCGAGCCTGTAATTGACTATGATGCGAAAGATCGTTTGACTGACGAAAAAATAAGGGAAGCTGAAGAAGCTCTTAAGCAGATGGTGGCCTTAGAAGAAGGCTACGCGCCCAGTAAAATGACGGACGTGCCCGCGTCGGCGATACCTAAGCTCTCAGATGTTGCTGTAAATCAATTAGCTTTAGCGAAAGAAAGCGAGGAAAAAGGAGCTGAGCTTTTTGACCAGTTAGCGGCCGATCCAGAGTCTATTCCGACTGAGCAACAGATCAATGATTTGTTGGCGAAAGGCTCGCAGAAACAATCAAATCAAGGAGCGATTCCCGCGCCCGTATTGCAGCGTGTTGAAGAATCCACGGGTATTACACCCGAAGAAATAAACGAATTATTAGATCAGTAATAAAATACCAGACCTCAATCATTGCGGTCTGTGTTGATTAACCCTACAAGAAAGGAAAAGGATGATGTTTAAAAGAACGTTTGCGTTTTTACTATTGATGATCGTGTCAGCACAAGGTTTTGCTGAACTCAAGTACACAGGCCATTTAAATGTAAAACGGTATTACCCTGTTGCAGGGACGGTGACGTATCTCATGATGGAAGGAACACTTGAAAATCCGGCTGGTTGCGCAAGCGCTCACTATTACGCGATGACCTCCACGCACCCTGAATTTGAAGAGTATCGAAAGCTCATTCTAACGGCCAAAGCATCCGGTCAGAAATTAGGCGTTTACATTTGGGCAGACCCAGGACGTTGCGTGGGCTCATACCCAGAAATCTATTCAATATTCATTCAATAGTAGGGAGACGCCATAGTGACTATTAAAACAAGTTTTCCGCTGATCAGCTCGTTGGCTTTAGCCATCTTTGCCTGCAATGTGGACGCTGGTCCGTATACCGCTGCTAAAAATAATGCTTGCCCAAAAGCGTGGGAGGATTCTAAGGCGGTTATACCTGTCATACCCACCTCAAGGGAAACGTGGGATGCGTCGGTGGCTGCGGATAAAACCGCAGGTTTAGCTCACATCACAAATCGCGCCCAGCTTGAAACCATTGATGCTGTTCCGGTCACTCCTCAAAATAAGGTGGATGATCAGCTGACTGTGGCGAGTGAATGCCTGGTGTATCGCAACTTTGAAGTGGATACCGCAGATTACGTTGCGCCCCCAAGCGTTGCCCCAAACAACAGTTTGGGATGGCTGCCGGCGGCCATTTACTAAAAAAGACAAGAATATAAATAGTGATCGTCCCCGAAAGTATTTGGGGCAAAAAAAGGATTATCGAGCGCACCATGATACGTTTATTAACCAACGCTTCTTTTACCCAATTCATTTCTTTAGCCGCAGCAACATTTGCTATGGCGGTATCGCCTGGAATCTACGCTGACGATGTTGTCGGCTCAGATGGGGGCAGCATTTCTGTCGACAACAGTGGTCAAGCCGCTTGGACAATGCCATTGGATGTTCCCAGTGGCATCAATGGGGTCGCGCCAAACTTAACCTTAAGTGTTTCTACCGGAGGTGGAAACGGAACCTTGGGTGTGGGCGGAGGTTTGTCTGGCTTGTCTGCGATTTCTCGATGTGGGAAAAGCTTGCATCAAGACGGCTACTTTGAAGCACCGCAATTTGTTAAAGAGGATGCTTATTGCTTAGACGGCTCTCGTTTACTCCTTGAGACTGGCACTTATGGTGAATCTGGCAGCACCTATCGAACGGCAATTGAGTCTTTTCAGCGCATAAAAGCGGTCGGTGCGGTTGGAGATACCGGACCAAGTTTTTTTGAAGTTACTAACCGGGCAGGAGCAAAGACCTATTATGGGTCTTTTGAGGACCGGAACACGTTTGAGAGCGACCCTGTTAGTGGCGCAAAGTCAGTTTGGAAAGTTGACTACTTAGAGGACAGCAATGGCAACCGTTTGAAGTACGAATACTCAGACGTCGGAACAGAAGAAATTCAATTAACAAGTATTTACTACGGCTATAACCCAAGCCAGGGTGCCAATGCTGGCCTAAGAGTTTCACTAGAGTATGAAAGTCGCCCAGACACGTCGCAGGCGTATTCTCGTGGCGCGTTATATTCACAAACCAAAAGAGTCTCGAACATAAAGACGTTTGTTGGCTCGAGCATGGTCAGAGATTATCGACTCGGTTACGAGCAAGGTGCGGTCACACAAGCGTCTAGAATTGTCTCTGTGCAAGAATGTTCGGCTAATGATCAATGTTATCGCCCGTCCATTCTTCGTTATGCTCCTGAGACAGAAACAAACTGGCGAACGTCCAATGCGACCTTGCCTGTTGCCTTACAAAGCACTGATAAAAAGCCGTACGGCACATTGGTGGATATCAACAATGATGGAAAGGTGGACGTTGTTCAAGCTTACCGTGACGGCGAGACCAGCTACACGATCTCAACGTGGTTGGGGCAAACTTCCGGTTGGGTTCAGAGCGCTGAATTTCAATTGCCTTCGATTTTGTATGACTACCATCTAGCTGAAGATGGAATGATCAAAGGTCAACTGTTAGACGTTAATGGTGATGGCTGGTTAGATTACGTAAAAGCGTTTAAAACGCCTACCAAAACAACATTGCGAGTCTATCGAAATACAGGCAGTGGTTTTGAAACCGTACCAACGACCGACTTTCCTGTTCCATTTCAAGAAATTGATGTTGATGGAAAGGTGCGCAGCTTAGCGGAGGTAGTAGACTTAAATTCTGATGGCCTTGTGGACGTGGTTCAGTCTTATAAGTTAGCCACTGGCGCTGTAGAACAGGTGGCGTGGATTAATACGCTTGCCACCGGCGTTGACGGCTGGGCTGTAAGTGCTGACTATCAGCCGAAGTCTTTGCTGACGGACTACACCTTAGGAGAAGAAGGTCGCGTCTTAGCCAGCATGCAGGACGTTAATGCCGACGGTTTGGTTGATTGGGTTGAGTCTTATCAAGTAGACGGAATTATTACCAACAATACCTGGCTAAATACTGGGCGAGGCTGGGCGGCCAGCGCTGACTACACCTTGCCTAATACGGTTGCTGTGTTTAATTACGATATCAACAAAGGTGTGGCGGCTTATTCCTTCTCAGATGTTAATGGCGATGGACTGCCTGATCTATTAAAATCTTTGTGGGAAAACGGCAATCAACAGCACGATGCTTGGATCCACACAGGGCTCGGGTGGCAGCAAGACGCTGCCTATCACTTGCCAGCGGCGATGACGTCATCATGGCAAAACGGCAATACCGTCACCATTGGCGGTTTGATTGACCTGAACAGCGATGGTCATCCCGATTTCATGCGCAGTTTTACTCAAAACGGTGAGTCGTATGAGCAGATTTGGCTGTTCAATAAAGACACCAAGACATGGTCTGTGGATTCGAGTGGCGATTACGCCATGCCATTCATTAATTACGTGGTCGAAAGCGACGGTAAGTCGAGTGCTCAAGCTGAACTAGCTGACTTGGATCACGACGGTTACCTAGAGCTGTTTAACTTATCAACCGGTGAGATGTATACATCGGCCCCCAATATTGGCAGCCATTACCCTGGTACTTTGATTGAAACTCAAGACTCGTTTGAGTCTGCAACCAAGTTGTACTATGGCATTACGACCGATGAGTCGATTTACACGCCATCGGCTTATTCGGCTTACCCAAATGTGGCGTACAACGCACCAACCCGCGTGATCACAAAAGTGACGGCATCCAATGGCGTGGGTGGCGAAGTGATTGCGCATCATACTTATGGTGGAGCGAAAGCCAATGCGGCCGGGCTAGGCGGATTGGGTTATGCCTTTCATGGCATGCGAGACGGCAGCTCTGACGTTGAATTGATGACCCATTTTCATCAAACTTACCCCTACGCAGGGAAAGTTAAGTCTTCCTCAAAGGAGTTGAATGGAACGGTTCTTTCGTTGTCTACGTCCGAGATGACGACTAAGGTTATTTCGATTAATGATTTAGAGACACTTCACGCCTACCCCTATATCTCCGTTGCGAACACCTATGACTTTTTGGGTAGGTTAATTAAAACAACGCGCTCGCAAACTGAGATAGATAACTTTGGTAACACCATCAGCAGTACGGAAGAGACGTTCAGTGCTGACACGACGGATACTTTCCAAGGCTTAGGTGTTAGTGCCAATAACGCGTTGGCGGCGCAACCCGTGGGCTCCAAGTTGGAGAGAAAGGTCGAGACTGAGGTTGAATTTAAAGCTCCTGATTTGGCTAACTGGATTTTTGGCTTACCGGAAAAGAACACGGTCACACTCACTGGCTTTACTGAGGGCCAGCAAGAGGTCTACACAAACGTTTCCACGGCCACGTTTTTTGACGATGGAAAACCAAAGAGCGAGACTCTTGAACCAAATAATCCTCAACAAGTTACCAAAAGCTATACCTACGATGGCTTTGGTAATCGTGAAACCAGTTCTATTGAAACCAATGACGTGGCGAAGCGAACCACCACGACGGAATTTACCGACGATGGGCGCTTCCCGAAAAAAGTGATCAACAACATTGGCCACGCAATCACCACTGAATTTAATCAGCTAGTGGGCAAGCCAAATCTGATTACCGACCCAAATGGAATCAGTAAGGAAATTTTGTACGACGGCTTTGGAACCGTACTGCGAGAAACTCGCACACACCAAGCAAATGGCGCCACACGTGGGCGGCAAATTGTTTTGCCTAAATGGTGTAGTGACAATACAAACTCAAGCATAAATTGCCCTCAATACGCCCAATACTTTATTGCGGCTCTCGATGATGAAGGCGAAGCACCTGAGATTTCCTATTTCGATCGAAACGGTAAAGAGTTACGTAAGCAAACTTACGGATTTAACGGTGAGATCATTGTCGTCGACAGAACGTACGACAGCGAAGGGCGAGTGAGAACCGCTTCCCAACCTTATTTTAGGGATAAAGAGCAACCGTTTGTCACGCTGTATCATTATGACGAACTAGGCCGCGAGGTAGAGCGAGTTAATGCCGAAAATAAACGCTTTAATACCGCTTATGACGGTTTAACCGTTACCGTCACCAATCCCGGTAACAATGATACTGGCACCCAAGTATCGAAGGTGGTTAATAATATTTTTGGCCAACCGGTTGAGTCACACGATGCGCTCGGCAGTGTCACAAAGTACGTTTACGATGGCCGCGGGAAGTTGGTTAAGACCATCGATTCTAAAGGCAATATTGCAACGATTACCTACGACCCTGTTTTTGGCCGAAAAGTCAGCATGGATGACCCTGATTTAGGTGTGTGGAGCTATGAGTACGATTCGTTGGGTAATCTTCAGTTACAGACCGACGCAAAAGGTCAAAAAACCAAAATGGTGTACGACAATCTCAATCGTTTAGTGGAACGAACGGACGATTTTGACGGTGTGAACCCTGAGGTGACTACCTGGACTTACTCCAACGAAAAAGTGGCCGGAAAGATTAAAGGCGGTCTTGAAAAAGTTGAATCCACCAATCTGACACGCACCGTTCAGTACGATATGTTCGGCCGCGTGGCGCAAGCCACTTCTGTCATCGATGGTCAAACCTTCACTCAACGCACGGGTTACAACGGTACCGCTGATAAGCTTGATTGGGTAGAGTATCCCTCAGGATTAACCGTGCGCAGTACCTACGACGATTATGGTTTTCCTGCCACTGTAGAAGGTTTGACACTCAATCGCGGGCGCTATGGCGAGTTTCAAGATGCATCTCGAGATCTTATCGGTCTGCAACGCGACTTCGAGCGTTGGAAAGATCAGAACCTCAGCCTAGCTCAATTAGCCGAGTTGGAAAATCACGAGCGCGAAGTCAGGCGTTTAGGAAAATACTTAGCCGACTTCTACGATGGCTTTGAAGACAACGCACAAAAACAGGGACACCAAGATGTCGCCCAGCGTTATATTGATTTAGTAGAGCGTGTTCAAGCTAAAATCACGCAGCACCAAAATTGGCTAAGTATTTATCAGGCCAAAGCCGATGTCATTCAAAATCGCCTGCGCCCGCAAATAGAAAGGCAGGACGAACTATTACCTGAGTACAATCGGCTGGATAAGTTAATTACCGAAGAGCGAAGCAGATTCGATAATCGCTATAAAAAAGACCATGATAACTACGCTGCAAAGGCTAAAAGTTACGCTGATCAACTCAATCGTATTGGTACTGAAATTAACCAAAACATCGCTACCATTCGAAACATTGAGCCACACGCCAAGGCGAACCTAGATACGATTCACCACTACATGCGTGTGTTGTTTATCCCCAGAATCGCGGATATTTACATCCGTCACCCAGAGCAGTTCGCGCGCGATACGGGCAATGATGCTAACCTGGGTTATGTGCTGAATCACTACATGAATAACATTAGTCAGCATCAGATCTCTCATGGTTTTCAGCAAATAGCTAACCACGCTACCGATTTAGAAAACCGCACGAATAACATCGAAGCAGCTCAAGCTCGGATCACCGCGCTGGAGAAAAAAGCAGTCGATCAAAAGCTTCAATGGTGGTACGACCATTGGGAGACTCGCCGCAAGGGTGAGGAAAGAAAGCTGATTGCATCTGGAAAAATCATCACGGATTTAAACAATCAAATTAAGCCAATAGTTGATGAGCTTAATGTGATCGGAACAAGGACCGAACCGGACCACCTACGGTTGACTAATTGGTTGGTGCCGATCATTGAATCGCATAACAACGTGATCTTGTCGTTTAATGACCGTGCTCGAGGCTACGTAAACCAAATTTCGGCGAACACAGGTACTTTTGTAAAACGCGAAGACATTAAGTGGGAGAACTTTCTAAAGCCATTTTTTAATCACGCGAACTACGCGCAGTGCTTAACCAACACAGCCAATACGCCAGGGCATTGTTATGCCACGCATTTGGTGCACGTATACAATGATGATGGTTCGGTAAACACCGCAAAGCAGACAGCAGAGAGAAGTAAAGTAGATGAACGCCGAATGGTCGATGTGCGTTCGTTTTGGAATAATCAACGTTTCTTTTGCGCGCAAAATTACGGTTACAGTTGCCCGAGCACTTTCCGTCCGGAAATTGAACGGTTAACTAAAACTTTACACATTAATCAATGTGCACGCTTAACAGACAATGAACGGATAGAGCACGATAAAGCCGTTGAAAAAAGCAACTCCGTAATACCTTGTGATACCGCACTGTGGGGAAAAACCTACGACCGCGTCGTCGATGGAGTCACCACGGCACGACCCTATTACCCGTATTTGGATGCTTCAATAGCTAAAATTACGAGTGGAAACCTAGCGGCATTTCGTACTGCGGCAATCAATAAGCATAAGGCGAAAATTGAGACCTTAGTGACGGCCGCCACTAGAAATACCTATAACGCGGAAACGAGTTATGACGACATCGTAAATAATCGAGTGTGGTCAGCTAACCCGGGTGCAGATCAGAACACAAAGCCACAATCGCGTGAGCAAAAATGTGTGTCGTGGGCGCCCTCTGCCACCTCTGGGAATCAGCCTGCGTGCATGGCCTACGTCAATAGGGAGGAAGACAGCGGCAGTGACTCCGATCCCGGTGAGTTTGTGTTGATCCGTAAGGGCAACGTGCAAAACTTAACGTACAACTCAATGGATGCCGCGGCTCGTTTAGCGAACAGCACGCTGAAGTCGCATCAGCAATCAATTGAACGCATCCTAAATGCAGCGCAAGCTAATACTTACGCAAGTCGTTATCTGGCGATTCAGGACAAATCCAGCGAGGTCACAAGGCTCTATAATGAAATAGATCGGGCCTATGAAAACGCGGATTACATAGACGACTATGACGCCAATAAAAAAATCTATTGGCAGGCTGAAGCCATTAACTCTAAAGGGCAAGTCGAGAAAGCAAGGTATGGTAACGGTGTAGATACCACCTATGCGTACGATCAATTTGGTCGTATTCGCAGTGTCCACACCAAAAATGGCTCCGCGGGCATTTTAAATAAAACATATCAATACGACGCATTGGGTAATTTGATCAGCCGTCACGATATCATCGAAGACGTGCGTGAAACTTTCAATTACGATGGCCTTAACAGGTTGACCCAAGTTAACTACGCAGGCACCGGATCAGACTTTGCAAGCTCGATAGGGCAGTCGGTTGTTAATTACGGCTATGACGAACTGGGTAACATTATTCATAAGTCAGACATTATGAACACCGGTGAGCAGTATCGTTATGGTGAAACGGCGGGCGCCGAGCACGCCGGACCACATGCGGTTACTTCTATCCCAGGCATGGGCGATTTCCGTTATGACAAAAACGGCAATCAAACTTTCGGTCGTGGCCGAGCGGTGAGTTATAACGCTTTCAATAAGCCTGATTTAATTACGCACCAAGGCCGCAATACGCAAATGCGTTACGGCCCAGAACGGCAAATGGTATGGCAACTCGAAGACCAAAAAGACGGCGGCCAACAGAAGACCATTTTCGTCGGTGGTGCGTTTGAACAAGTAACCGAAGTGGCCGGTGGCGTGACTAATCGTCACCACATTACGGTGGCAGGTAATGCCATCGCCATTGTTGATACCAAGCCAGGTTCTTTAGCGCTTGTTAAAGAAAGTTATTTACATAAAAACCATCAGAGCTCCGTGTTGGCTATTACGGATGCCAGCGGCGCGGTGGTTGAAAAACGCTACTTTGACGCGTTTGGTGACATCAAGGGTTACATCGGTAAAGCCGCAGGCTATTTAGAAAATTTCATTAACGATTCCTCAATCACACCGCTCAGTTTCACCGGCCACCGTTGGTTAGCCGCCGCGGGAGTAGTCCACATGAAAGGGCGTGTGTATGACCCGGTAATTGGTCGCTTTCTAAGTGCTGACCCGCACATTCAAGCGCCACTAAATAGCCAAAGTTTAAATCGCTATGCCTATGTACTGAATAACCCATTGAGTCTCACCGACCCGAGCGGCTATTTCTTCTCGAAAATCTTCAAGGCGCTCAAAAAGCTATTTGCGGCACTCAAGAAGATTATTAAAGCCGTACTCAAAGCCATTAAGAAGGTGGTGAAGAGTATTGGGAAGATATTGAAGAAGATAGGAAAGTTTATTAAAAAATATGCGAGAGTTATCATTGCCGTAGTGGTGGCGGTGGCTATTACCTATTTTACAGTCGGAGCGGGATCTGCTTATGCCGCAGCTGGAGTAAAGGCTAGTTTGGGAGCTACAGTTGGAGCAGGTGCTGCCGCTGGAGCCGCGTCAGGATTAATAATGACGGGTAGCTTGAAAGGTATGCTTGAAGGTGCTGTATTTGGTGCCATTACAGCTGGTTTTGCTCATGGAGTTAATGCGGCTGCAACATCTCAGATCAAAAACCTGGGAACAGGTGTGTTGAAACCTGGCGTTCAACAGGCACTTACGCAGTCAATAAAGTTTGCTGCGAAAGTTAAATTGGTGGTAGGGCATTCTATTATTGGCGGGATGCGCGCTGCTTACAATGGAGGAAAGTTCCTTGCTGGTGCTTTAACGGCGGGATTGGGTAAGGTATCGACTTTTGCGACTAATTCCTTTATTTCAGCCGCTAATATTACTGATACAGTTGCTCAGGGGATTATTGTTGCAACAGTGGGTGGACTTGTTTCTATGCTCGCAGGAGGCAGTTTCGAGTTAGGCTTTGTTACAGCGGGGTTGGCCTTTGCAGTGAATGAAGTCACCCAGGCAGTTAGCAAAAATGTCTTGGCTAAACGAGAGAAATTGGCACAATTGGCGTCAAGTGCTGAGGGAGATACAAGCTATGCAAAAGATGTACGAAATGGTCGTTTTCGCGCGGGGGCGTGGAAATGTAATCAATTTGTTGCTGACAAGCTTGGTGAAGCTGGTATGGGGCCGGTAATGCTGAGCGAAGGAAGCTCTGAATATATGACGGCTAACGGGTGGGCTAACCGTAGCCATGAAATTTCTGGCTGGGAAATTGTTGATAATCCAATGCCAGGGGACGTTGCCGCTATTCCACGAAGCGGTGGGTCTGGACATGTTGGGATTTATATATCGGATAGAGGGTATTTTAGTAGTAATGTTATGGCTGCGAATGAGCTCAGTGTCGGCTGGTCAGCTTCCCACTTGAGGAACAATTACCTCAATGCTTGGGCTGGTGCGAATGGTGATACAGTCTATCGGAGGTATGTCGGTGGTGAGTAGTATTGCCGTTCGAAGATGTATTTTATCCTTGATATCATGTTTTTTGTTCGCGTGTGGAAATGAACCGAGTTCGACGGTAACAGATAGGTTCGAGAGTCTAGAATCTTCCGAGGAGATCGAAGAGCTATTATTGGATGAAGTTGGGCGTTTAAGTCAATGGGTGTTGAAAAAAAGGAGAGAACTTGATTCAACACATAGTTATATATTTGAAAATGTATTGGTTAAGGACTTATATATAAATTCAATTAGGCACCTGCCGTATACGAAGAAGATTGTAGCGAATGAAGCTCTGAACTTTGAAGTGAAAAAGCTTCTAATTCGGTTTTCACAGTGCCTTAACTTAGACGACTATTTGAGCTTAGGTAGGTTGGTTTATACAACTGGCGATGAGGACCTGATGACGGTTCTAATTTCCCCTGGTCCTGAATACGGAGTGAAATTGGATGAGAATTACAGCGACCCTGAAGTAATCGAGTTTTTAGACTTAGTACTATACAAGTATCCGGTGTTGGTTGAGTCCATAGAGTTAATTCGATCGGGAAGTAACTTTAGGCAAACTATTGAATATAGGAAAGCAGGAGAGCAACAGCCCGTGCTTACTTGTTTTTAGGCTAAGCCTAATAAATGGGGACAGAGCCGATTTTTAGCCAGAGCTTCTGTGAGAACGTGGTAGTGCTGGAGCTAGGTTTGATCGTTCAGAGTATTAAAGGACGCGATTTTGAGTTAATGAGGAAAGTGCCGATTAGTACTAGATATTATTCGGCTAACAGATAAAAACAGTAATGAAAAAAATAAGTTTTCAAATATTCTTTGCCTGTGTTTTGGGCGTTTGCATGCTCCCTAAGGCGGCGACAGCGGGTCAGTGGACGGCATGGTTTCCTGCTCATGTTGTGTACATTCACTCGAATGAGCACATCTATTTTCAGCTTAACCCAACCACGTCGCATTCAAACCCAGATGGGTGTGCAACTCAAGGTTGGTACATTGTTAAACCCGATAACAAAATAGCGGACCGTATTTACAAAATGCTACTCACATCTAAGGCCTCCGGAAAGAAAGTTCGTGTCTATCTTTCTGGGTGTTACGACAATAAACCACTGGTGCATCACATGATGCTTTGGAACTAATTGAAGTGAGGATAGGGCTCTTATAATTAGAGTCTTAATCTGACGGTTGTGGCTGAATAGTGTTAGCGCATCATTTTTCTTAGTTATCAAGCCTAATTAAGAATGCAATTTTAGAAATAAGAATAAGTTTTTGGGATAACCATGATTTTTAGTAAACATTTTATAAGAGCATTCGTTTCGGTCTTCATGTTTCTTGCGACCGCCGTGGCGCATGCCGACTGGACGGGTAGACAAGATTTGCATCGAATCTACACAGCTGTAAGTACGGTATACATTCAGACCCAACCTTCGAGCGCTCACATAAATCCGGAGGGTTGTAACTCTTCAAGTAACTACGCGATGGATTCGACGGCGCTGTTGTTTGAGGAGCGGTACAAAATGTTACTGACGGCTCTGGCGTCCGGAAAACAGGTCAGCCTTGAGATATCTGGTTGCCACGGTAGTTACCCGAAACTAACTAAAGTCATCATTTATAATTAAAGTTCTTGTCTCTGATTGGGAGGCAACTGGAAAGAAACATAGAATGAAATTATTTAAAATCACTTTTTTGCTCGTTGTGCTCTTTGTGGCGAGTGCCGATGCTTTTGCTGCTACGTGGACCGGTAAGTTAACGCTGCACCGTGTTTACACTGCTGCAAGCACCGTGTATGTGCAAACCAGCCCTTCAAGTGCGCACATAAATCCTGATGGATGCAAAGCAGCCAGTAATTATGCCATGGACCCAGAGGCCACGTTGTTCAATGAGCGTTATCAATTACTGTTGACGGGTTTGGTTTCTGAGAAAACGGTCAGCTTGGAGCTTTCAGGGTGTCTCGGAAGTTATCCAAAAGTGACAAAAGTTATTTTATATAAATAGCGTTTTGTCTTTATATCTTAACCTCTAAATATTCAGTCGCAGTTATGAATCGAATGTCGATTATAGTCGCTCTTGCGTTAATTGGGCTTAGTGTAATTAACGTTGCCAATGCAGGTCAGTGGACAGGCTGGGGTGATGCGGATCGCATTTATTCCCACAGTCAGTCGTATTTGTCATATTTAACACCCGCTGAGTTGCATATAAACCCTGACGAGTGCCCTCGAGCGCGCCCCTATAAATTTGACCGGTCGCAGGAAAATTCCAAGGAAATATTTCAAATGTTGTTAACTGCGAAACTCAGCGGATTCAAAGTTCGTGCTTATTTATCAGAGTGTGTTGGCAGTTACCCAAGGATCCTTTATTTGGAAGTTAAATGAGCTAGTAACCGTATAAAAATCCACTTAAATTTAGAATTAACATGAAAATAAAATTGCTAATGGCTTGCGCATTGATTTGTGCCTTTTCTGGTATGGACGCAAACGCCAATGGGTGGACCCCATGGGCTAACGTTGACCGTATTTACTCACACACAAAACTGTATTTTACTTACTTTACCCCTGCTACCGCTCACGTAAATCCTGATGGTTGCGCTAGATCTACACCTTTTCGAATCGATCGTACTCAAGAAAATTCAAAGGAAGTTTTTCAAATGTTGCTTACAGCAAAGGCCAGCGGACTAAAAGTACGAGCCTATCTTGCTGGGTGTCTAAGTAGCTACCCCAAGATTTTGTATCTTGAAGTGCAATAATAGTAGCAGTACTAAAGCCTCCTTTGCTGCATTGCCTGCATGGGCGTGTTAACCGAAGGTTTTTCTGTCTCCACTATTTTGTGAATCTTAATTTTACCCCCCCGATCTTAAATTTTATGAATTCTATTGTTAGGTTTTTAAACGTTTTTACTTTGACGTTTGTTTTGAGCATTAGCGTTATTTTTAGCGCTCACGCTAGTGCTGTTTCCCCCACTGAACTGGAAGACTGGTATGACAGATTCGGTAATCGCCATAAGAGCGCCACCTTCCCCGATAGCTCGAATGCAGCGCCTGGTGTTTATCAGCGGCCGTCACTGTGGGGGCAATCTGGGTCAATGAGAGCGTTGGTCGAGGTTCACAAAGGCAATCAAGACAGTGTATCAATACTTAAGTTAGCGGAGGCCGCTGAACATGTATTGGCTTACACTTCTGAAAAATTAGGTTTTATTGACGTATTACAAAATAAAACTTTGCCAGCTTGGGGTACAGGCTACTACTCCTGTAACCAGTACCGTGTCAGCGCTGTTCATACGGGGGTATTGTCCTACCCGATCGCGTATTTTTCCAGGGTTGTATTATCAAACCCTCTAAAATACCAATCAGAAATGTACACGCGGTTAGATGGCTCGGTGGTTAATTATTATGACTTAGCGAAGGAGTTCTTGACTGAGGCCAATAGAGCGGTCGAGTCTCATTCCCATCAATTTGATGCGCAAGAGGGAGCGTATAGGTTTCCGAGCAACTACAGCAGCATTGGCTCATGCTCAGAAGTGTTAATCTCGGGCACCACGAAAAAGCTGCATGGTGCGCAAGATTTCACGTTAAAGAACAATCAAATTCAGCCCTACAATATGACTATGGCGTTGGGCATGGCGCACATTGAGCTTTCGAATGCATTTACATTGTTAGGCACGAGTTTGGGTAACACTGAAGCGGCAAAGCATCTGGATATCGCAAGCAAAATTGCGGCGGCGTTTAAGCGAGATACTCATTTAGGCGATGCTTCGCAAACCTTTGACTGGCGTTACTTGAAGTTCGACGTTGATGGCTCACAAGGCCGGGTTGAAGACGTAACTCACGCTGGACTGGTGGTTGGTTTTATTACCAGGATGTTCGAAGAGAGTTTGGTATTTAATCAGGCCGATATCCAAGTTTTAATTGATGCGTTTAATACGGTCGCTCAGAATCCGGCTAAGGTTCATACTCACGTCAATTACACTTATGGGAGTTCGACGCCAACCGCATCAGCTCAAAGAAAGGCACAACGCGGTATCGTTTCCTGGACTCCCTTGTCGTTGGTCGACCCAAGTCTCTATGACAAAATACGTCAGATTTTTCACCAGTACGAAGGGGGATACGATGCCAATAACTGGTACGGTGAGGCAGTTTTGTTAAGGTTTGCGCCTAAAGACAGACAATATCCCATTCTGGCTCGAAGTCCTTCTGATCATAAGTCATACATCCCGAATTATGCATTGCGTTTTAGCAATGGCAGCGGTTTGTATCGCAATTCGGCTATTCCAGTAACAACCATCGACGGTAAGTCCGCCAGCTCGTGTGCTGAATACGTTTTTTCAAAGCCTCAGACACGTCCACTTGAAATCGAATACCGACAAGTGCAAAGCATTGGGAACTTAGACAGTTGTTCCGGCACGGCATGCGGAACTTCGCCTGGGTTTCATGTATTTACGGCAAACCTGGCGCGTATTGAAGAAGAAGACGTTGCCAGTTTTCTAGCTGCCACACCTCTTCAAGAGAGTGACTGGAGCTATGCTGACTCGTTGCCTATGGACCCTTCTGGTGTAGCTCAAACTGGATCAGTTGCTCCGAATCAGCCTTACAATAGGGTTTTGGTATGTCGAAGTGGAGCTGGAAATGCGCGTGATAATATTTCAGTGCGATACGTTGGCATTCCATTAACAGTTCCTTTGAACTTGGAGTATGACGATGACTTTCGTTATTCAACTGATGGGTGGATTGGCAACTCTATTTGCACTGATTTTACGAACACGCATCAAAGCGCAGATTCAGGGCATTCACTGGGGTATTTGAAGATATCTGAAACGCATACTTATGCCTCGTCGGATAGCTATTCGACCTGTAGGCCATTGTCGACAGGAAAGCTGGATTTCTCTTACCAGAAAGATCAAGTGCTCAATTATGGTCAGGGTTTTAAAATCAGTGGTTGGACTCGTTTCCAAAGTAATTACAACGGTGGCTCAAGAGTAAATAATCGGTGTGTGAAAGTGCTTGATGCTTCGCAAATACCCGAAGTGGTGCTTGCGTCTAAATGCGTTAATTGGACTAACACAAATGATACTGGTTGGCGGCATTTCGATTATGACTTTACAGCTCAAGTGGGAACCGTACCTGAAGTTCGAGTTGTGATTGGCGGAACGGACAGTTGGAAGGCAAACTGGAATCAAACTATGTCTATCGATGATATTAAGATTACGGTTAAGCAGTAGGTAAACTAACCTGACTACCCAGAGCGCCTTTGGTCCAAAGCTCTGATCAAAGGCGTTTTAAGTTCAAATTGAATTGATTAGTTTTTGCGAGAACTCAGGTAGAAAAAACTTTTATCTGAAATATTGACAAAACGGTGTTTCAAACCTCGATGGAACCCCTATAATTCGACTTTTAAGCAGGCTTGCCATTCGGTCGGCCTGTTTTGGTTAATTTAGCAATTTAAAGTCGAGGAAAGAGCAATGTCATTTGATGATCGTGATGGTTTCATCTGGATGGATGGAGAGTATGTAGATTGGCGCGATGCGAAGGTGCACGTGTTAACACACACATTACATTACGGTGTTGGTGTCTTTGAGGGAGTCCGGGCTTACGCGACTGACAATGGGCCTGCGATATTTCGCCTTGATCGGCATACCGAGCGTTTGCAGCAATCGGCAAAGATTATGGGTATGAAAATCCCATTCTCCGATGAGCAAATTAACGAAGCTCAGCTAGAAGTGGTGCGCCGCAATAAGTTGAACTCGGCCTATTTGCGTCCCATGGCCTATTATGGCGCCGAAGGTATGGGGTTACACGCCAGTAACTTAAAAGTTCACCTCATGGTTGCCGCTTGGGAATGGGGAACGTATTTGGGTGACGATGCCTTAGAAAAAGGCATTCGTGTTAAGACGTCGTCTTTTAGTCGCCATCACGTGAATAGCACCATGGCCAAGGCAAAGACGAATGGTCACTACACCAATTCCATTCTGGCTACTCAAGAAGCAGCAAATTCTGGTTACGATGAAGCGTTATTGCTTGATACAAATGGTTATGTTGCGGAAGGCGCAGGTGAAAACATATTTGTGATCCGGCGTGGCAAAGTTTATACCCCGGAGCTGACATCGGCACTTGAAGGAATTACTCGTGACACCGTCGTTGAAGTACTCACAAAGGACATGGGGCTGGAAGTCATTGAGAAGCAAATTACGCGTGATGAAGTTTATACCGCCGATGAAGTGTTCTTTACGGGTACGGCCGCCGAAGTAACCCCCATTGCATCATTAGATGATCGTGAAATAGGGAACGCTCAACGAGGCGACATCACAGCCGAGGCACAGTCTCGCTACTTTGACATTGTTAATGGGCGTGATAAGTCACGTGAAAGCTGGTTAACGTACGTTTAAAGTATTCATATACTGGGGGTATCCTTATCTGTCGGATACTCCCATTTTCATAAAAAATGTCGTTAACAGCTAAAAAATACCTCGTTGTTGGGCCGTCATGGGTAGGCGACATGGTGATGGCGCAAAGCTTATTCATTGATATTAAGGAACGCGAGCCCACCGCCCAAATCGATGTGCTTGCACCCGCTTGGACGGCTGCGATGGTAGATCGAATGCCGCAAGTCAGCACCCTGGTCGCCGGCAACTTCAATCATGGCAAACTCAGTTTGGGCGAGCGCTTCTCATTGGGCCGAAGCTTGCGAAAAGAAGCTTATTCTGACGCTATATTATTGCCCAATTCATTGAAGTCGGCGCTTGTTCCAGCGATTGCTAAGATACCAAAACGGACTGGATTTGTCGGTGAACAGCGCTGGGGCTTGGTCAATGATATTAGAAAGTTAGACAAACAAGTGTTGCCAATGACGGTTCAGCGATTTGTGGCGTTAGGATTGCCTAAGTCGTCTGACCCCAGGCCGCTAGACACAATACACGCTCCCAAACTGGTGGTGGACGAGGGCGAGGTTTCCACTGTTCGTGCTAAAAATGAACTCTCCGTTGATTCGCCCATTTTAGCGTTGTGCCCAGGAGCGGAATTTGGCGCATCGAAGCAGTGGCCAACTAGGTACTATGCTGAGGTAGCCAATCATTATTTGTCTCAAGGCTGGCAAGTTTGGTTGTTGGGCTCTGATAATGATGTTCGTGTTTGTAATGAAATTAATTCCCTGACGCAGAAAAAGAGCGTCGTACTGGCTGGGCGCACGACCTTACCCGAGGCGGTTGATTTGATTTCACAAGCTTCGCTGGCTGTGAGTAATGATTCAGGTTTGATGCACATTGCTGCGGCATTACAAGTGCCGTTGGTGGCTGTGTATGGATCTACTGACCCCAACCATACGCCGCCACTAAGCGCTAATCATGCTATCGCTAGGGTTGATTTGGAATGCAGTCCCTGTTTTAAAAGGGAATGTCCGTTACAGCACTTGGATTGCCTTAATACATTAATGCCAAACTCGGTTTTAGCGTTGGCAGAGAGGCTCTAATGCGTGTGTTGGTTGTTAAGTTGACCTCCATGGGAGACGTTTTACATCTCATGCCGGCGTTGTCAGATTTAGCAGAGAAACACCCCGGTGTTATTGTTGATTGGATGGTCGAAGACAGTTTTAGCGAGATTCCTCTCTGGCACCCCTCAGTCAAGCGAGTTGTTAGCGTGGCGACACGACGGTGGCGTGGTTTTAAATTAGCCAATATCAAGGAGTTTCTGTTGTTTTGGCGATACTTAAGGTCAGAACGATACGACGTCGTCATTGACGCACAAGGCTTGATGAAAAGCGCGGTATTTAGCCGTTTTGCTAAGCTTAATAGAGGTGGTCTTCGTATCGGCTTCTCTGGCGACTCAATTAAGGAGTCACCGGCAGCCAAGTTCTATAAAAAAACGGTCGTTGTTGATCGTCAGCAACACGCAATTGATCGTTTGCGCCAATTATTTTCCGGTGGTTTTGATTACGCTCTACCAATAAAAGACCCTAATTATTCTTTGAGTGCTAGAAGGGTAAGTTCTAGAGACTTACCTACCATATTCTTGTTTCATGGAACAACTTGGGCGACCAAGCACATACCGGATTCCGTCTGGAGAGAGCTGGCTGAATTAATAATAGACGATGGTTATAAGGTCGTTCTTTGCTGGGGCAACGACTTAGAACACGATCGTGCGAAGTGGATAGCGAAAGGCTTGAACCATGCACATGTGCTACCAAAATCCAGTCTTACGGATCTTAAGAACGCTTTAAGCAAAGCCAGTGGCGCGATCGCGGTTGATACAGGGTTAGGACATTTAGCTGCCGGGCTGGGCTTGCCGTGTATCTCAATTTACGGTTCAACTAACTCGAAATTGACAGGCGCTCTTGGCAAAAACCAAACGTGGGTGCAAAGCGCGTACCCTTGTTCTCCCTGTATGCTTAAGTCTTGCCCTAAAATAACCAACCAGGTCACTATGCCGCCCTGTTATCAGGAGTTGGACGCCAGTGAAATTTGGCAGTCGCTCTATGAGGTGATTGCTTAATCGCGATAAAGTCCCACACTTAATCCGATTGATATTGGGCTGTTGGCTCCTATCTTGTTGCTAAATTCATTAATAAGGCGTCGCAACAGCGATTTGCGCGTATAATCACGTTAAATCAATGCCTCTTTATCATCATGCACTTCGCCTTCTGTCTATATAAACATTTTCCCTACAGTGGCCTGTCTTTGGACATGCTTAGAATCGCCAATGAGTGTATCCAGCGCGGTCATAAAGCGACTGTATTCACGGGGAGTTGGGAGGGTGATGTTCCCGATGGCCTAGAGGTTATTATTATTAAACATTTTGGCTTAACCAATCATACTCGAGCGCATTCATTTCATCGTAAGTTACGTAAGCAGCTGGACGACCACAGTTTCGATGTGGTGGTTGGGTTTAATAAAATCCCAGAGTTAGATATTTATTACTGTGGTGATTATTGCTACGTAGGTCGTTCGTTCTTGCGTCATTCGTGGTTTTATCGGTTCACACCACGCTTTTTATACTTTTCAAATTTCGAGAGGGGCGTATTCAATGCGTCATCTAAAACCAACATTCTTTCCTTATCCGATAGAGAAAAGCTGATTTATCAGCAGTACTACCTAACCCAAGATTCTCGTTTTCTATGTTTACCTCCAACGCTTGAGAAAGCGCGTTGGGCACATTTGGATAAACTCCCAAACCGTGAGTCTCTGAGAACGTCGTTGGGCATCAAAGAAGATGAAAATCTGGTGTTGCTGATTGGATCCGGCTTTCAAACAAAGGGTTTGGATCGTGCGATTGTTGCGTTAGCCGCATTGCCAACTGAGCTGCTGTTGAAAACAAAGCTCTTTGTCGTGGGGCAGGATAAAATTGATACGTTTCAGCGCATTGCTAAACGCTACGGCGTGTCTGATCAAATTCACTTTTTGGGTGGTCGGAAAGATGTGCCCGCATTGATGAAAGCTGGTGATATGTTATTGCATCCTGCGTACGCTGAAACAACTGGCGGTGTATTGCTAGAGGCGATCGTGTCTGGTTTGCCGGTATTAGCGACGCCGGTTTGCGGTTATGCCCCACACATAAAAACGGCTGAAGCTGGCCACGTGCTGCGCAAGCGTTTTTCCCAAGAAGAACTCAATACCAAGCTGCATGAAATGTTGCTGTCTCAAGAGAAAGAAACTTGGCGTCAGAATGGACTGAGTTATGGCCAGAACCCTGGGCTGTATGTCATGCCACAAAGGGCCGTCGATTTTATAGAGCAAACTTGCGCGCAACGCAGTTTGTACTTAAATCGGACGGACGAAAAGAGTACCGACGAACAGCTCTACATCACCAATGAATTGCGTCAGGCGCTGCGTGGTGAAGACTCTTTCTATCAGATGATGAATATCGGAGGAAAGGTCTATCGAGAGGCGCTTGGCCGTCGCACTTTACGATTCACGCGTGGTGAAAAAGATTACTTTCTTAAAATGCATACAGGTGTTGGTTGGGGCGAAATATTTAAGAACATCATTTATTTGAGGGCTCCTGTCGTAGGAGCTTTAAATGAATGGCATGGCGTTCACCGTCTTAAGGATTTGGAAATCGACACAATGACGGTTTCGGCTTATGGTATTCGTGGTCGAAACCCTGCTACCAAGCACTCATTTATTGTTACCGAAGCGCTGCCAACCGAAACCAGTTTAGAGGACTTTTGCGGTGAATGGAGCAACAACCCTCCTACCACGTTAAAGGAAATTCGTCTAAAGCGTTGGATTTTAAATAAGGTAGTGGAAACAGCCAGAGTGATCCATGAAAATGGCGCTAATCATCGAGATTTCTACTTGTGTCATTTCTTGTTAGATGCTCACTTTGAGGAAGACAATCATGTGTCTCAAGAAAGTAAGTTGTACTTGATTGATCTTCATCGTATTCAAATGCGTCGCAAAACGCCTGAACGATGGGCGGTAAAAGACATAGCAGGGCTGTACTATTCCAGTAAGGAAATTGGCCTTACTCAACGCGACCTATATCGTTTTATGAAACTATACCGCGGAAAGTCATTGCGTGAAATTTTGCGCACTGAAATGCCGTTTTGGCGAAAAGTGGTTAGTCGAGGAAATAAATTATACGAGTCAGAGAAACGAAAGGCCCGTGTTAAAGAGAGTTTGCAGAGGCAGCGCGCGCAAGAACGTCTGCAAGAATCTCTTCCTGATGATGTGGTTAAACCATCGAAGACTTCGATGAGAAACCACTTAGGGAAATAGTCTCTAGTCATGATCTCAACGCATTGGTCGCAACGCCGAGCTAAACACAAACGCAATTGGTTTCGAGCGTTAAGGACCGACACAAAGATACCCAGTTCGTTGCCAGTTAGGGTTGACGAACTTAATAGGCTGTTGAGCGATTCGGCGCCAGAAGATGTGTTGAAAAATGACCGCACAACAACAGTGGCATGTGTAACTCTGGGTGATCGTAAGGTCGTTTTGAAGCGATATAATCCTCGGAATCAATGGCATAAGGTTAAGCGAGCTCTGCGCAAGTCGCGCGCGCGCCGTTGTTGGGACATGAGTTATGTTTTCCAAAAAGCAGGCCTGAATGTCTCTCCGCCTTTATTAATGCTCGAAGATCGGCTTGGTCCATTTCGTCGAAATGCGTTCTTTGTTAATGAAAAACTTCAGGGCAAAGAGCTATTAGATGAGCTGCCGAAGATGAGCGAGCCTGATAGACAAAAGGTGAAGCAGGCTATTACAGAAGCATTCGCAAAAATGAAGCGTGCTAGAATCGTGCACGGAGATATGAAAGCTACTAACCTTTTGTGGGTTAATGACGAGTTGTTTTTCATTGATTTAGATGCGTCTGAGCGACACGGGCCGTGGTCTCTTACGTGGACTGCAAACCACAATAAAGATAAAAAGCGGTTTGTCAGAAATTGGGAAGACACACCCGAAGTCGCTGCTCTATTTAGCAACCTCTAAGTAAGCACAGATTTGATTTAGGCTACCTGTATTATTTTTCTTTATTGCGGTCAGATTCGTACCCTAAAAACTCAGACAGGGTGTCTTTTTGACGCATTGCATCATTATAGCCTAGAGTCATTAGCTGCTGACAAAAGGCGGAATCAAACATTAAGTAACTTACTAGTCTTCGGCTATTACTTTTACCCATGCCGAGGAACTTTAGCGCAGTTCGGAAACTTCTAGGAAGGTTGTCATAGTGTGCTTGTGCAATGTCAGCGATATCTTCCGACGGCGTGACCACTTGGTATTCCACCGTTTTTAATTGAGCTGGATTATCTTCGGGGTGATTTTCCAATACATGATTGGTGCGGTCCATCCGTTCTATGTCCGACTGCAGGCTATTTAGAAACAGAGTATCGAGTATGTAGCCGAATATTTGGCCTAAACTTGGGCGCTCTTGAGGAGGCTCTGGCGTTTCATCACCTTCCTTTATTCGTAGTCCGATGATCAAAACCTTTCTCGCACCAAGATGAAGAGCGGGACTAATTGGAGCGCTTTGTCGCATGGAACCATCGCCATAGTGTTCCTTACCTAGTCGTACAGAAGGAAAAATAACTGGGATTGCCGAGGAAGCCATGAGGTGGTCAATGTTGAGTTTTTCGCGGATTCCCTCGCGTCGGTTGCGCTTCCAATTCTCGATTTCGTCGCAGCCATCGAAAAAGCTTTTTGATTCACCAGAAGTGTAGCTACAGGCGGTGATGCAGTACCCATGCAGGTGACCATTTTCAATCGCCTTGTCGATGCGATTGAAGTCGACGTACTGTGTTAGCAATTTGCGAAGAGGGCTGTTGTCGAGTAAAGAGCTGGGGCCATTCCTCCAGTTGCCAGGGCCGAGGTTGCACCATGCCCAATGTGTAATCCGCTTTGCCAAATTCTTGGCGTCCGCAAAAAAAACATGGTTTAGCTCAAATTGTGACCAAACTTGGCTTATGCGTTCGACGCCAGCATGGAAGTCGCTGGCATTTGAGGCCAATGCGACTGTGTTTATTGAACCCGCTGAGGTTCCGCAAATGATCGGAAACGGATTGTCGCACTCCTTAGGAAGCAGTTCCGACAAAGCTCTTAACACACCTACTTGATAGGCCGCACGAGCACCGCCGCCGCCTAACAGCAAAGCTGTTCTGCTATTTGGGTTTTGCGGTGTTGTGGCAGTCATGTTGTTAACGCTAGGTCGGTTACTGAAATTGCCTGTCTAGGAGAGGCTCGGCTACATTAAATCTTATGGTTGAAGAGATCTAGCCTATAGCTGGAACCTCAATATCTCGACGCCCACGAAGTGGAATACGTCGCTTTTGTTGCGGCTCATTTTTGCGTTTCTCGAGCGCGACCAGCTTATCAGCTTCTCTTTGCTCAGGAGTCTTAGCTGATCCTTGTTTCTGGTTACGATTCTTGCGAGGCAGACGGTTAGGATTGCCTTTTTCTCGACGCTCTTGCGGGCGATCACTTGCGCTTTTATCGCTTGACGGTTTGCCGCCTCTTCGCTCGCCGCGAGTATCTTTGCGAGCGCCTTTTTTATCTCGACTGTTATCGCGTTTCCTGTTGGACCGCAGTTGGCTTAAATCGGGCTTCTCAGGATCCTTGAATAGTAAGTCGCCAATTTCTCTCTCTACTGGAATGCTGTGCTCAATGAACTCTTCGATGTCCATGATGTTCATGGCGTAGGTTTCGCAAATTAGGCTGATTGCCGTGCCGCTAGCGCCGGCTCGACCGGTACGGCCTATACGGTGTACGTAATCTTCAGCGTCAGTTGGTAAATCGAAGTTAACAACAAAATTGACGTTTGGGATGTGTAAGCCGCGAGCGGCAACATCGGTTGCAATTAATACGTTTACGTTGCCGTCTTTAAACTGTTGAAGTAACTTCTCTCGTTTCTTTTGGGGAACGTCTCCTGACAGGAGGGCGCATTTGAATTTATTGGCGTTCAACCACGCTTCGATTTTTTCGGCGATATGTTTTGTGTTTATAAACACAACGCATCGTTGATCATTCGCTTTCTTCAGGATACCCATCAAAAGAGGAATTTTCTCCTCGTTGGATGGCATATACGCAATTTCCTCTACTCTGTCAGCAGTAACTTCTGCTTCAATTTTAACCACCTCAGGCTCGCTCATATGTTCGTAGGCGAGCTCAGCGACACGATGAGATAAGGTGGCAGAGAAAAGTAAATTGAGCCGTTCGCTTGGCTCAGGCATGGCTCGAAATAAGTAGCGGATATCCGCTATGAATCCAAGGTCGAACATGCGGTCTGCTTCGTCGAGAATGATGACTTCCAGCGCATCCAAGGAAAAGACACCTTGCTTGAAGTAGTCGATAATTCTTCCCGGTGTGCCAACCAGAATATCAACGCCCTTTTCGATTACCTGACGTTGCTTGTCGTAATCTGTGCCACCGTAAGCCAGGCCCATTTTGATATCAGTGTGTTTGATTAAGGGAATGCCGTCTTCGTGTATTTGTATGGCTAGCTCACGTGTCGGTGCAACAATCAGAGCTCTCACTGGGTTTTTCTTTTTGCTCTCTTTTGGTTCATTGTTTAAAAGTTGGTTCAAACACGCGATTAAGAACGCGGCTGTTTTGCCGGTGCCTGTTTGTGCTTGCCCACTGACATCTTTGCCCTTGAGCGCAACGGGTAGCGCCATTGCTTGGATCGGAGTGCAATACTCGAATCCGGTTTCATCGATGCCTTTGAGTACGTCGGCATGTATGTCCAGGTCTGTGAACTTGGTGTCGCTTAGGTGTGTTTCTGTCATGGAATGTATATCGACTCGTTGGTCGAGACGTATTTTTTTAACGTTGGCTCTGGGCACTAAAACCTGTTGCGCAGTCGGGGCTTAAACCAATAGATTTATCGTGTTACTCAACAACTGTCTTCTTAGAGTAACTCTTCGTAAAACCTAAACTAAAATTCAAAGTAGAGGTCATTACAGAATGCTAATTTTTATACTTGCAATATGCAAAATAATCCGCACACTATACCCTAATTTAGAACTCAAAAGGCGAATACTATGTCTCAAAATACTGTTGAAATTACCGACGCTAGCTTTGAAACCGATGTGCTTGGCGCGGAAAAGCCAGTGCTTGTTGATTATTGGGCTGAATGGTGCGGTCCTTGCAAGATGCTAGCTCCTATATTGGACGAGGTTGGCGCTGAATATGGCGACAAATTGACCATCGCGAAGCTCGATATTGACTCAAATCCTAATACACCACCAAAATACAGTGTTCGAGGGATTCCCACTTTGATGTTATTCAAAGATGGAAACGTGGCTGCTCAAAAAGTAGGTGCCATGTCAAAATCTCAATTGATGGCTTTCATAGACGAAAACATTTAGCTTTAACTGTCGGGGTCTGCCTTAACTCCGACCATCTGCAAGCCCTTGCTTTGAGTTGATAGTAGCAAGGGTTTATAACTGAGCACTTCGATTTATGGCTTAGCTTCAAAAGCTAGACAGCTTTTAAACGACGTGGTAATGTGTCTGTAGATTCGCAGTCGTCGAATCAATTTCTCAAAAATTACAAGTCTGGTGCAATCGTTGATTGCCGCTCAGAATTTGGAAAAAACTTTGCTCCCTTTCTTGGCCGCACGTCGGCTTGATCAGTATCGAGTTTGTAGCTCAAAAGCACCTTTGCTTTTAATCATGAGTTCGATTCTTGGTAAAGAGAGTTAAGAACCTTAAACCACGAAATTCCCTTAATATTAATCAATCTATAAAAATGCATCTATGCTCACGGCTAATTTCTAGCAATGTGAATGGATGTATAAAAAATAATAATCATGCCAGCATCGTTAACTGACCTTAAAAAGAAGTCGCCGACCGAATTAACTGCAATAGGTCGCTCAATGGATCTCGACGGCCTAGGCCGTATGCGTAAACAGGATCAAATATTCACGATTCTTAAATCAATGGCCAAGAAGGGCGAAGATATAGAAGGTGAAGGCGTCGTCGAAATCTTGCAAGATGGCTTTGGCTTCCTGCGTTCAGCGGACAGCTCTTATTTAGCAGGCCCGGATGATATCTACGTCAGTCCGAGCCAGATACGGCGTTTTAATTTACGCACAGGAGACACGGTCGCTGGTTTGATACGCCCGCCGAAAGATTCCGAGCGCTATTTTGCACTACTTAAAGTATCGACGATCAACGGGTCAACTCCAGAAGAAGCCAGAAATAAAATATTGTTCGAAAACCTGACTCCATTGCACCCTAACAAGAGCATGAAGCTTGAGCAGGAAAATGGTACTTCCGAGGACTTAACAGGGCGGGTAATCGATTTGATTGCGCCGCTTGGTAAGGGGCAAAGAGGGTTGATTGTGTCGTCTCCTAAAAGTGGGAAAACGGTGATGTTGCAGCAAATCGCACAAGCAATTACTACTAACAATCCTGATGTAGAGTTGATGGTGTTATTGATTGACGAACGCCCTGAAGAGGTGACCGAAATGCAACGTTCTGTGAGAGGTGAAGTTATTTCCTCTACGTTTGACGAACCGGCCGCACGACATGTGCAAGTAGCCGAAATGGTTATAGAAAAGGCGAAAAGGTTGGTAGAGCATAAGAAAGACGTGGTGATTTTGCTGGACTCCATCACACGGCTGGCTCGTGCATACAACACCGTCGCGCCAGCGTCGGGTAAAGTACTGACTGGTGGTGTGGACGCAAATGCTTTGCAGCGCCCAAAGCGATTCTTTGGAGCTGCTAGGAACATAGAAGAGGGTGGCAGTTTAACTATCTTAGCCACAGCATTGATCGAAACCGGCTCTAAGATGGATGAAGTTATCTATGAGGAGTTCAAAGGCACGGGCAATATGGAAGTTCATCTTGAGCGCAAAATTGCTGAAAAACGTGTTTACCCATCAATTGTGGTTAACAAGTCTTCAACTCGACGTGAGGAGTTGTTAATCGATCCAGAAGAGCTGCAGAAAATTTGGATTTTGCGAAAGCTCTTGCACCCAATGAATGAGGTTGAGGCCATTGAGTTTTTGCTTGATAAACTCAAAGCAACTAAGGCAAATTCAGAGTTTTTTGGTTCAATGAAACGCTAACCAGTTATCTCTTACCGATTTGTAAAAAGCCGTGCTAAACGCACGGCTTTTTTTATTTTCGCCGAAATTTTCGCAAGCGATTAAGTGTGCGTTTATGTTCTATCATCATCTTCGGAAGAACAAAATATCGTACTACCGCAAGAAGAACTAACAGTAAGCCTGTAGGTAATAAACTCCTCATCTGAATGGATAAAGCCACTGAGCCTAATAACATGACGTATTCTAATCCGATAACCAATGAGCGGCGGCTTTTAGGAATTGTGAATGACGAACCACATTCAGTGCAATTTATTCGTTCATCGTGGATCATGAAGATCACTCCAAGAGCGCTTAAGCTTGCTTGATTGCAACTCGGGCATTGCCGCATGATCGTTTGCACGACGTTATGACTTGGTTGCTAACCACTGTTCAAAGACATCTTCCAAAACTGATAGAGGCAGTGCGCCGTTCTCAAGTATCTTGTCGTGAAATTCACGGACGTCAAAGTTATTACCTAAAGTCTTCTCCGCTCGTGCTCGCAATTCTCTAATCTTTAGTTCCCCTGTTTTGTAAGCCAGAGCCTGACCTGGCCAGGTGATATAACGGTCAACTTCGGACACAACATTGTTCATTGAAAGCCCGGAATTTTCCGCCATGTAATCGATCGCTTGTTGGCGAGTCCAGCCTTTGCTGTGTAATCCCGTGTCTACAACGAGTCTGCATGCGCGCCACATTTCATAGGAGAGCCTGCCAAAGTTTGTATAGGGTGTTTGATAAAACCCCACCTCTAAACCGAGGCGTTCGCTGTATAGACCCCAACCTTCGACGAATACCGTCTGCCCACCGTATTTTCTAAAATTTGGAAGGTCCAATTCTTGCGATAAGGCAATTTGTAAGTGATGGCCAGGTACAGCCTCATGAAGAGATAAAGCCTCTAATTGGTATATGGGTCTTGTATCTAATAGCGTGGTGTTGACGAAATAGAACCCGGCCCTAGAGCCATCACCTGCGGGTCGCTGGTAGTAGGCTGTGGTGGTTTTTTCAGCAATATCCAGTGGTATCTCTTTGAGGCCATAAGGCATTCTTGGTAATTTACCAAACAGTTTTGGCAGCTCGCCATCCATTTTCTTAGAAATGGTCGCCGCTATTTGCATTCGCTCTTCGCCACTTTTTGGGTAAAACTCTGGATTTGTCTTTAAGTATTCTAACCAAGCTTTGAAGTCACCTTTAAAACCAGATTGAACAATCACCTCATCCATTTCTTTTCGAATGCGAGCAACTTCACTTAATCCAACCTTATGAACATCATCTGCACTCTGTTCAGTGGTAGTGAAAAACTTTACTCTGTGTTCATAGTAGTCTGCTCCGCCAGGCAAGCTGCTTGTATCCACCTTGCTATTGCAATTAGGCTTATAAGACTCTAGGTAAAAACGATGAAATTTTCTCAGTGCTGGAATGACGGATTGTTCTACTTGCGTTTTTGCTGTTTCACGTAAGGTTGCAAAGTCAGACTCCGATATAACGGTTGGTTTACTGGCAAAAGGCTGCATAAAGCGGCTCTCATTCACGTCATCGACTAGGTGCGTTTCGATAGACTTTTCATATCCGAGCATGGGTTCGCAGGGCTGTACCCAACCGGCATTCAAACCCTGTCGTACCCTTGTTGTTGCCTTTTCTAAGTACTCAGGCATCTTAGAAAGTCGATTGACGTAGCTTAGAAAATCGCTTTTGGTGAAAAAGGGCAGTCTGCCGACCATCGAGGTTAGAGTAAGGTGAGGACCGCCCCGATTGGTAATGATCATGTAGCGGCCACCATGCTTGGATGCCTCAACTTGGTTTTGTAGGTCAAGGGTGAGTAAATCATGATTCAGCTGGTTTTCAGCCGAGAGCCGCGACGTGTCTATGTTATTGAGTCTTGTTAAAAACTCTTTAGCCTTTTGTGTCGAGGCATTGTAGGCCGCCAATGATGGGTCGGGCAACAGAGAATCAAAATTTCGCACGCCAAGGCTGGTAGCAAAGGTGGGGTTTTCAGATAGGAGAGAGTTCCAATGATCCTCTAGAATTTGGTTAAATTTTTGTTCGGCTGATGTAGTTTCATTGGCCAATAATGTGGTCGAGCAAAGAGCGGTAACTAAAAGAACCAGCTTGATCGACAGGGGTAAAAAATTTAGGCGTTTCATGGGCAATTCAGCCCATGGGTTTACACGGGCGATTTAATCAATAATCATCCGAGTCTACCACTACCGCCCGTACTATTTCTATGCTGCGTAGCCTGGCTTGTTACTCAAAATAACGCTCGGCAGCTTACTTACCACATGCATTACGTCTTCTACGCTTTGTTCAGTGTCGGATTTGGTGCCATACAAATTAACCTGAGAAACTTCCACAGTAACACCATTAGGTAGTACACAAATCATTGTGCCGGCTTCTGGGTTGCTTAAAATTTTCATGTCGACTCCGTGTCGTGTAAGGTTAGTTTTAACTTCAATAATGATAGTTTAGGGTTTGAATCGGTTTAATGCCTCACCCAAACGGATGAATTTGATGGAGATCTGAGGACTGCCTTTGATATGATGGCCGGCTAGGTAACGCGTCGTCTCTTGTGACGATTCGCTATTTTATATTTGATGAAGAAAACGTAATTCAGCTAAGGTGTGGCTTAGATTTATGAAGACAAAATATGCAATGCAAAAACTATTGATATTGATTGGAATGGCGTTAGTGAGCACATCGCTAAATGCTCAGAGCTTTGGGGATATCCTTACTATTGGTGACAGTTTGACGGCTGGATTAGCGGGAAACAGTGGGGGAACGATAACGTGTGCTGCTCTTGGTGGTCGTGTTATCGCTGCGGATCAACAGAGAACTTGTCGAGGTGATGGTAGAGAAGGAGTAGGAGGTTGGCAGCCTAGGTTGAAGGCTTTGGCTAACGCCAGCGTATATAACTACGGCAGTTCCAGTGAAACTACGGGAGAAATGGTGGCTAGACTGCCGGCACACCTAGGTGCTCGAAGTGGAGAATTTGTGCTTATATTGGGCGGCACGAATGACATGATTCGAGGGGTATCGGTGGCGCAAGCCATTGCAAATTTATCCAACATGATCCAGCGTAGTATTGATGCCGGTAGAGTACCAATCATTGCCACCGCACCGCCGTTGATAGGTGGCCGATTTAATTCCAGTAATTCCAGAATTCTTCAGCTGAACGCTGAGATTCGTCAGTTGCCGGAGCGCTTCGAAAGTTTACAAGTTGCCGAGATCTATAATCAAGTTGTTGGCAGTTGGGGCTCGTTGAATTCGGGAGACACTATTCATTTCGGTTCTAGTGGAAACGTCATTGTGGCGGATATCTGGTTTGCGGCCATGGAAAAATCCAGACAAGCTCCTGAGCGCGATTCTTTAATTCTGGCGCCAATTCTACAATTGTTGCTCGACGATGCGAGCTAGCTCTTTATGACCATCGAAATTCCATATTCAGAGGCTTGCGAGAGAAATAAAGACCCAATATTGACGGTGATATCTGACTATCTAGATCGATCTAAATGCGTGTTGGAGATTGGCACTGGCACAGGTCAACACGCCATATATTTTTCCCAGGTTAAGCCTCATTTACGCTGGCAAACCAGCGATCAATCGCATTACTTGTCTGGGATTGAGGCACAGTTGGAGGTGGCTCGAGTCGGTAATGTAAAGGGTCCAGTGCTCTTGGATGTTAAGCAGGAGTGCTGGTTCAAGCATGAGCAACGGTTCGATCTGATATACACGGCAAATACGTTTCACATCATGGCGGACGACGAAGTTGAAGCTTTTTTTGAGCGTTTGAATACGGTTATGAACAAGACGTGCTTTTTGGTGGTTTACGGTCCCTTTAAATATGAGGGAATGTTTACCAGCGAAAGTAATGCCGCATTTGATCTTAGGTTACGAGATCGGGGTGTCGGAAGTGCGATAAGAGATTTTGAGTGGGTGAATCAATTGGCTGTCGATTCGGGCTTAACTCTGATTCGAGATGTGAAAATGCCAGCGAATAATCAGTGTTTGATTTGGGGCGTAGGCCATGACTAGTTCAAATTTGATCTCGGCAGATGAATTGTCTCGCGTTATTGATCAGCCAGGGTTAAGGGTTCTTGATTGCTCTTGGTACTTGCCTAATCAATCAAGAGATGCTTTTGAAGAATTTAAAAATAGACGAGTAAAAGGCGCCGCTTTTTTTGATATTGACCTAGTTAGTGACAGAGATTCTGAATTACCTCATATGCTGCCATCGGCTGAAAATTTTGCTGCGGCATTGTCGGATATGAGCATCTCGAATAGCTCCAACGTCGTGGTGTATGATTCCGCAGGTTTGTTTTCGGCGGCGAGGGTATGGTGGATGTTCAAAGTGTTTGGTCATGACAATGTGACCATACTCAATGGCGGTCTACCTGCATGGCTGAAGTCCGGAGGAGTGACCGATTCGGGACGAATTGAACCTCTACAGACGTTAGAAAATCAATATAAAGCCAAACTGAATGAAACCTTTTTGACCACTCATGACGTCTTAAAGAAGAATTGTGAGACCGGCGAGTATTTGGTGTTGGATGCACGATCGAAGAAAAGATTTAATGGCGAAGCGCCTGAGCCTCGTCCGGGTTTGGTTTCTGGGCATATGCCACAGTCAAGATCATTGCCCTACGATTTATTGATTGAAGATGGAATGCTCAAGTCGGTTGATGGACTTTGGTCCGTCTTCAGAGAATACGGGCTCGGCAGCCCTGAAGCTTCAGATTCGATTGTAACAAGTTGTGGGTCGGGGATTACGGCAGCGTTGATTACTCTGGCTCTGTCAGAAGTCGGTCTTGGGATGCATAAGCTGTATGACGGTGCTTGGGCTGAATGGGCCTCTTTGGAAGATACGGTAATATTAACCAGTGTCTAAAGTGTCTATCGATCAACTCGAGCATGTGTTAACCGATCGAGGCTCTAAGTACGCGGTTTCTGGGGCGTCGGCCCACAGCAAAGCAGATGCATTGGCTGTGGTGAAGACGCTTTGTAATAAAAAGAAGTATGCCAAAGCGACTCACAATACCTGGGCATTGATTCTGTCAGATGGCGCTCAGATAAAGAATGATGATGGTGAAAGTGGTGCCGGATTGATCGTATTGCGTATGTTAGAAGAAAAGCAACTCTTCGATCACGTGGTTATTGTGACCCGTTGGTATGGAGGGGTGCATTTGGGTGGTGACCGTTTTCGTCACGTAAAGCGCTGCGTACAAGCTTATTTTCAGAGCTTTGTTGAAGTCTAAAATAGGTAAAAGTCTGTGAATAAACGGTGGCAGATATTGAGAAACAAGAATGCGAGCCTCATTAATAGGTTCATAACGGCAATCAGGAGAGAATGTTAGATGCAGGAATTAGCACAAAATGGCTCAGCATTTGTCAATGTTGATAATGTGAGTAAGCGCTTTGGTTCTACTGTTGCTTTGGATAGCGTAAGTTTTAGCATCGATGCTGGAGAGATAGTGGGTCTCATCGGGCCAAACGGGGCGGGTAAATCAACTCTTTTAAAAGCGATGATGGGGTTGTTAAAATTTTCCGGTGATTTGTCTGTGTTTGGGCAAAATCCGATGTCTAATCGTGCGGATCTGTTAACGAAGATGAGTTACATCGCCGATGTGGCGTCATTGCCCGGCTGGATGACCGTGAGGGAACTGCTTAACTTCGTGTCGGACACTCATCCAAAGTTTGAGCTAAAGCGAGCTATCGAGCTGCTAAAAGACACGCCGATAAAAATGAATTCGCTAATCGAATCGTTGTCAAAAGGGATGAAAACACGGTTGCATTTATCCGTTATTTTGGCGGTAAATACCGACTTTTTGGTTCTTGACGAGCCAACCCTCGGGCTGGATGTTCTCGTTCGCCGAGATTTTCAAGATCGATTGGTGGAAGACTATTTTAATCAGCAGAGAAGTATTTTGATAACCACTCACCAAATTGATGAAATAGAGAGCATATTGACGCGAGTTCTGTTTATCAGTGACGGCAGAATTACACTGGATATCAATAAATCGGATTTAAAGACCAAGTATTGTAAGTTGCTGACTCAAGGAAACGTGGTGTTTAGCGATCCTGATACGCAACCTATATATCAACGGCAATTACCTGAACATACTGAGCTAATCTTTGAGGGTGTCGATCGCGAAAAGTTGGCCGAATACGGAGAAGTTGTAACGCCTTCGTTAGAAGATTTGTTTGTCGCTACCAACTCCTGAGGGACTTAATATGAATACGTTTATCGCTTTAATTAAACGCGAAGTGTTAGAACATAAAAGCCTATGGAGAGTGCCTGCGGTATTACTGGGTATCGCATTATTGGTAAAGATGAGTTTTACCTTTGGAAATCTACATATCGATTTCGATGTTCCAAAAGGGTTTGATCTTGAGTCAACGGTTGACTCATTTCTTGTCTCGGCTGTAGGCAAAGCGTTGTCTGGAATGAACTATATAATCATGTTGGTTATGTTCGTTGTTGCCATTTTCTACACGCTTTCGAGCCTGTATAACGAGAGGCAAGATCAAAGTGTCTTATTCTGGCGCTCTCTACCAATCTCTGACACACAAACGATATTGGCGAAATTGGCGATCGCTATGATTGTGATTCCGGTTTTGATTTTGGTATTGCAGAGTGTTGTGGCAGTGCTATTTCTAGGTGCACAAAGTGTTGATTATCTTGGCTCGTATTTGTCAGAAGCGACGGTAAGAATGGCTAAAATCATGTTGTGGTCGATGCTACCAACCATTGCGTGGTGTTTGTTTTGCTCTCAAATGGCAAAGAAAAATCCATTCATGATGGCGTTGGTCATACCGATTCTAGTAATTGTGGTGGATAAGTTATTTTTAAGTGGTGTAGTCAGCGATACATTCGTCATTAATCGACTGACTGGTGTTGAGCGCTATACCAGTGGCGTGCTGATTATTGGGTCGATATTTTCAGCCGTGTGTATAAGCGCGACCATTGCCCGTCGCGGAGAGCTTATTTAACTTAGCGATCTTCCGGTCATTTAAACGTCAGAGCGAATTGTCCATGACAATTTCTCTGGCTTTCTGGTTTGCAATGTTTAGGGCTTCCTTCACTTGTTTGCATCCTTGTTCTATATCCGTAGAACGTTCTAAGAACACCGGATCACCATAAACTATGCCAAGGTGACCAAATAGAAAAGGTATGAATGATTCATCCCAGCTCGAAAATTCCTTTCGTTTGCTTGCGTAATAGGCCACGGGGATAATGGCCGTGCCAGTCGAAGCCGCGAGTTGAACCGCCCCTGGTTTTACTTCAAAGGCAGGCCCTCTAGGGCCGTCGGTGGCTATGGCGAGCTCCGCGCCACTTTTTAGCAACCGAATCATCTTCTTTAAGGCTTGTACACCCTTGCGTGAACTGGAGCCGCGAATCGGTGTTTTTCCAAAACGTTTGGCGAGCCAAGCCATGTAATCACCATCTCGGCTATCAGAGACTAGGGCGTGTATATTTCGTTGACTTCGTAATTGAGGAAGAATGAACTGTTGATTGTGCCAAAATACGAAAGTATGCCCTTTGCCTTCCAGACAGAGCTCGTCAGCGTGGCCCTCGCCAATGACGGTTATTTTGGAGAACCACATGATCATTTTTAGGTAGAGCCAAAATAGGGGCGCAATAAAAATGAAAATTAGGATAGATATTAGTTTTTTCTTCACAGCAGGTCCTTAGACTCGATATGCTTTGGCAGAGTGCATGATACTCGTTCGTCGAGCCTAATAGAACCAATGAGGCGTATTTGAATCCCCTGGTTTCGCTAAATATCCATTTTTGATGCTCTATGCCATCAGGCTTTAACTGTGCTTATGCTATTCTCTAGCCGATTCAAACTTGTGTGGATTGTGTGTGAGTAATTCATTGAAACCGTTTCCCATCGGGCTCTTTTTGGCACCTAAATATTGGCCTACCTGGTTGGCGCTAGGCATTGTTAAATTAATAACCCTGCTTCCGTTGAGAGTGTTGGCCGCCATGGGACATGGTGTGGGGATGGCCGCCTATAAGTTGGGAGCGTCAAGACGAAAAATTGCGTTTAAGAACATCCAATCATGTTTTCCCGAGCTGAGTACGGCTGAGTGCGAGGCGATTAATAAACAACATTTTAGTTTAGTCGGGCAGTCGGTGTTTACTGTTCCCGCGAATATGTGGATAGGGGCTAAGCGCTTTGCCAGCAGAATCGAGGTGATCGAGCGAGAGCATTATGACAAGGCTCTTCAGACTAATCGCAACATTATATTGCTCGCTCCGCATTTTGTTGGATTAGATGCCGGAGGGTTTGCGGTATCACAGGAGCGCGATGCCATTACCATGTACCAGTACGCCAAAAATGGGCTGATGGACGAAATTGTTAAGCGAGGACGTGGCCGCTATGGCGGTGTTTTGATAGAGCGCAAAGCGCCATTGAGGCAGACGATCAAGGCGATTCGTAAAGGCATGCCATTCTATTATTTGCCGGATCAAGATGCCGGCCGCAAAGGCGTGTTTGTGCCATTTTTCCATCCACTTGCATCAACCGTTCCAATGCTGGGAAAATTCGCAAAAATGAGCAATGCGGTGGTGATTCCAGTCAAAACCAAGGTGAAACCCAAAGGCAAGGGCTATGAGGTTAGCTTTGGAGCCCCTTTGGAAAACTTTCCAAGTGGTGATGACATGGCCGATACCTTGACGATGAATCAAGCTGTTGAAGCCATGATAAGAACGATGCCTGAACAGTATTTTTGGGTTCACAAACGGTTTAAAACTCGCCCTCCAGAAGAGGAGGGGAAATTCTATTAGGCTATGATGTTATTGTCTTGCAGCTACCCTGAGTAATCCTTTGGATCAGTCTGTTACTCGATAGATCGTGGCTTTTCTTGATGATTGTAGAGTCCCTGTATTACTCATAAGTTCCCCGCCGGCAATAGCCCAAAGTCTCGCAGAGTTAAGTTCTTGAGAGGACTTTAAGTCGTTGACCACTTGTAGGGCTCGTTTGTGTGACAGCTCTGCATTGTCATCGGCACGCCCCTGCGGATCTGAATATCCAATTACAATGTAATCCTTATCTCCATTTTGAGCGATAGTTTGAGCGATTTGATTCAGGTCTGATGCGTCGTATCCATCGCTTAATCGCGATGAAAAATACACAGACCCTATGTCGTCCAAATTTTTTCGTGGAACGATATTCCTATTGTCCAGAACGCTTTTGATGCTTGAAAAGCTTGGACGTACTACCGCCTTGATGAGCAATCTAGGTCGACTATCGAACTCACTTAAATGAAACATCGCCGACGCTAGATGTACGTCCTCGTTTCCGTAATACGCAGTGACATAACGTTGATGGTTACTATCGCCATCAATAAAATTGTTGAGGTTTAATTTCCAACCAGGGATGTCCCCGCATTGAGTTCCTAGGCATTCAAAAGAAACAGTGTAATTGTGTGCGGTTAAGATCGACTTAAGCTGTTTCATTATCGACGCTGAGCTAGCGCCTTCTGAAAAATCGAAAACAGACTGGCACATTGCTCCTTGCAGTTGATAGGCACTTTGCGGGCGAAACCCTTTTGTAAAGTGATTGTCATCAGCGGATTGATAGATCATAGGCCCGTTAATAATTTCAACCACTTCATCCGGTTTCATGTGCTGTCGAAACAAACTAGAGTCTTCGATTAAGTGCGGGAAACACAAGCTGTTTTGTGCGATAGCTGAGACATTAAAGAGCAGGGCAAGGATGATGGAGCCCAGGATCGCGGCAAGGTTTTTCTTCATTGTAAGTCGTGTTCTAAGCATCTAAATTCAAAATTAGGTAGGGTAGTTACAGGTCGTTGGAATATATTGGGGTTTGCATTCTCATGATTGAATGCGCGGTGATGGCCACATACCGTTCACTGTGCAGTGCACCTAGAATATTGCAGGAGCGCTGTTCGTCAGAAACTCTGATTACCCCAAACCAACCCTCTAAGACGGTTCTATGAGCTAGGTCCTTTAAACCAGGTACTTTTAATTTGTGGCACCAAAGAGTCTTAATTTTGAGCAAATTAGCATCTTGAATATTGATCTTTTCAGTTTTCGTGCCAATCTTTACGCTCTTGTTAGACGCATTTCGAAACTGTAAATTGTCATTTGGAATTGCATTAACGTTGGTAAATCGTTGCCGCTTGACATCCAGAACCGGTATGTCTTTCTTGAATGCATCGAAAATCGCTTTGTTGGGGCTAATAATATTAACCGTATTTATCTTTCCGACTGCGGCCGCATTTAATGCCTTCTCGAAAAGCCGTGACTCCCCGTACGCTTTAGCTATGCCACCAACGGATTTATCGCTGTCGACAAACTGAGGCATCATCGCATTAGCCAACGTGTTTCTCATAGCTTGGGCCGAGGCATTGTTTAGAGACCCTGCTCTGACTGCTTCAAACGTCGCAGCGTTTAACGTGGATTTGGTTCTGTAGACATAGGTGACTTCTAGTAAACCGAAGAGCAATATAAAGAAAAATGGCATGGCTATGACGAACTCAATTGCGGTTGAGCCTCGTTGCTTGTTTCTTAATACTATTGTCTTGTTCATGCTGTTATTTGATTATCGACTTGGCGTCAGTCACGGTTCGTGAGGGACTATTTAGTTGGTTACGAATATCAGATTCACTCGGTTGGGTTCTACTCAGATCCTGACATCCCTCGGCCATTTTTTTGCGTAAGGAGATGGATTTTGTGAAAAATGCAGACCCCTTATCTATGTGCCGTAACGCCATATCTAACGTTTCGATAGACTGGCTACGTCTGGTTAGGGCTAAGTTGTACCAAGCTTTTTCATAGTCAATGTCGGTCGCCAATACAGTCTCGTAGGCGTTAATCGCCGCTGGATATCGGCCCGAGCGATAGTAAATATTGCCCAGTTTGAACCAAGCGTCACTTAATGCCTTGTGTTCAAAAACAATGTTGAGAAAAAGTTTTTCGGCTTCGACCAGCTTGCCGTCTTCGTAGGCCTTATTGGCCTGAAATAGTCGGTCCTCTAACGGGGCTGGAGCAAACGGTGAGCGTTCGGCCGTTCGCTGAGGAGTGCTCACGCAAGCTCCGAGTAATATTAAGGTTAAACCTACGATGATGTGCTTTGTAGACATGCTATTTTGTTGCCTCTGAAATTAGTGAAAATTGGTCGCCAGATACAATGCCTTTTTGGGTGCAAATACCAGATTTGAGTTCCACAACCCGTTTAGCCCCCATGGCCATGGCGACTTGCCAAGGTTTTAGGTTCTCAACAACCTTCATCACCCTGTTATTGTTATCAAGAAATACGATGTCTAAAGCGAATTGCATACCAAACATGTGCACACTTGAACAGTTATCGAACCACATCGCGTCGTCTGAATTTAGCGCCTTTTGGCCAATCAGCCCTCTGGCTCTTTGCCAGAATGTAGTAGGAACGACAACATTGGTGAAGGCCAGTTCTTTGTTTATTAGTATGTTCTTCATGGCGCCTAAGTCTCTGCTATAAACTTCAAGATGATAGGAAAGAATAGGACAACGAACGTGCATGGAAAAATGAAAGCAACCAACGGAAAAATAAGCTTAACAGGGGCTTCCAACGCCAGTTTTTCAGCCTTTTGGAATCGTTCGACTCGGCGTTGATCTGCTTGAACTCTTAGCGTTTCGGAAAGGCTGGCTCCCGTGGACTCAGCTTGAGCGAGAGCCGACACCAGGCTATTAAACTCCTTAAGGTCAATCCGTGCAGCCATAAGTTTCAGTGCCGCTATTCGGCTCATGCCAGCACGTACGTCACGCAGTACGGCATTGAACTCGCTGTTAAGCGGGCCTTCGGGGCCCTTTTCAACGGCTTGTTGAATCGCGCCACTCAGATTCATGCCCGCTTCAAGTGCCATAATGATGAAATCCAAATAGACAGGAAGAGAGCGCACCATCTGCAGTTCACGTTGCTTTCTTCGATCATTCGCCGACAAGAAAGGCATGAAAAAGCCAAGACAAGCCGCAATAAATACATAAAGCCCGTTGACGCTATCGATTAGCGACAAAGTAAAATAACAAATACTTCCGCTGAAGATCATCGCGGTCAGTTGAAGGCCGAACAACTGTTCCGGCTCCATCAAATAAATCATCTCAGCTCGTTGCAACATCCGCTTACTTCTTTCGACGTATTCCACACCGAGATAGCGGCCAATGTAGAACGCGAAGAAATTGACTAACGGCCAGATTAACTTGAGGCCAAATGGAAGCGGATCTTTGTATTTTCTATTATCTGTTGGGATTTGGTGCCCGATGTTCTTTATTGAATAGATCAAACAGAAAAGAGCCGCTGCGCACATGCCGCCGATTAAAAGTGGGATCAGAGTACTAAACATCGATATTCACAATTTTACGTATGAAAAAATATCCGATTCCAAGCATGCAGAACAGAAAAGCGAGAGTAAGCCATCCGTACCATATGGTGAAAATTTGGATCATATAGGGAGCGGTATCTTCCATAAAACACAGTACGATACCAATAAAGATCGGTAGACAAACCATGACAATTCCCTGCATACGGCCTTGTGCCGTTAATGTCTTTATTTTCCCCTCCATCTCGATCTTAGTTCTTAGCGTGGTGGATAGACGTTTAAGGACCGCTGATAGATTGCCTCCCACTTCCCGTGATATTTTCATCGCTGACACCACGAGTTCCATCTCAATTGAGTCTACCCGTTGATTCAAATTGTCCAAAGACTCGTCGTAACTCACGCCTAACCTTAACTCGTTTAAAAATAGGTCAAATTCTTGCTTGATTGGACCGCCTTCTTCATTTGATGTCAGTTCTATCGCTTGGTTAAGGCCCATGCCGACCGACATCGCGCTTGAAACATTGAGCAAAAAATCCGGAAGCTGTTGGATGATTGTGTTCTTGCGGCGTTTTTTTAACAGCTTAAGCAGTAAGGTGGGGACAAATACCAATACGACGGCGATGACCAAAGTCAGGAAAAATGATCGTGTCGCAATAAATAGAACCAGTGAGACCAATAGGATCAACGAAATCGACAGAAGGATGATCTTTTCGATGTCTATAAACAGAAAGAGGTCGCCTAACGTTGTTTGTGTCTTATTCACAAACATGTTTTTGGCGTTGTTCGCGCCGTCAGCCACAGGCGAAACGATCAGGAAGACCAAGATACCAATAAGGATGCTGAACAACGCTGAGATCAATAAAACCACTAGAAGCCACCGTTGTCGGGTTCATTTGACTTAAATATTCCCACGTCAACGGCCACGCCACTTTCACGCAGTTCTTCGTAGACCTTGGGAATTAACCCGGTGGCAATGAACTCCCCGATGACTTTGCCTTTTTCATCTCTTCCAGTCTGTTTGAACTTGAAAATCTCACCGAGTTGAACCACCCCTTGGTCGATTCCAGACACCTCGGCAATGCTGGTTACCTTGCGGCTGCCGCAAGACAGTCGTGTTTGCTGAATAATGATATCCACCGCAGATGAAATTTGTTCACGAATGGCTTGAATAGGTAGCTCCATTCCCGCCATCATGACCATGACCTCTATTCGGGAAACGCAATCTCTTGGATTGTTTGCGTGTGCCGTTGTTAGCGACCCATCGTGCCCCGTGTTCATCGCTTGCAACATATCTAGGGCTTCGCCACCTCGACACTCACCAACAATGATTCGGTCTGGCCGCATGCGCAGGCAGTTTTTAACCAGCTCTCTAATCTCTACCGCGCCTTTACCTTCTTGATTGGCTGGCCTTGCTTCTAATCCGACTAGGTTTGGTTGATATAGCTTTAACTCGGCTGCATCTTCGACAGTAACAATTCTCTCTTTGTCAGGGATGAAGTTAGAACAAATATTCAACAAAGTGGTCTTTCCAGACCCTGTACCGCCTGAAATTACAATGTTTTGTTTGTTGGTCACGATGGTCTCAATAAACTCGACCATATTTTGATTTAAAGACCCAAAGTTGATCAGATGTTGTGCGGTTAATTTCTCCTTCATGAATTTTCTAATCGTGATGGATGAGCCCTTCAGTGCCAATGGCGGAATTACCGCGTTAACTCGCGAACCATCTTTGAGTCGAGCATCCACCATAGGGGAGCTCTCATCAATACGTCTGCCTAGTGGGGTTACGATTCTTTCTATTGCGTATTGGACTGCTCGATCGTTTGTGAAGGTCACGTCGGATCGCTGAAGCTCGCCTTTTTTCTCAAAGAAGATTTCGTCGGCGCTATTAACCATGATCTCACTGATGTCGTCATCCGCGATCAGATCTTCCAGTGGGCCAAGTCCGATGGATTCATTTAGGACTTGTTTTACTAATTCACTCTTGGTTAACGAGGCAGGAATATCAGTAAACTCATCGGCTATTTCGGTGAGCATAGTCTGTGTCATTTGAAACACTTCATCATCGCTCATGTCTTTAACATTGATGCGACGTAGATCCATCTTGTTCAGCAAGCTTTCATGTATTTTTCCACGCCACTTCTTACTCAGCTCAACTTTTTCCTTGAGGGCCGCATTGTGTGTGGTGTCGTTTTGGTCCCCGTTGTCTTCGCGCTCTTCTGGTTGGCTTTCTAACTGTTCGTCATTTTGTGCATCGATGAGCTTTTTGCTTTGGCTCTGCGCTTCAGTACGACCACGGTTTTTGATTCTCAAAACGTAGGAATCAATGGCAATAATATCGTCTTCCTTAATCGGGCCAAAGGTTTCAACTTTATTGCCATTAACCAGAACTCCACTGGAGCTATTTTTTAAGTCAGTGATGTGTATTCCATCAGCCCTGTCATCGAGCTGCGCATGTTTGGTGGCTATTTTCCAGCCCCGCAATACGATGCCGCTTGCTTTGTCTTTTCCGATCACGACCTCTAGATCAGATGAGATGAACGTATCGACATACGTGCCTTTATTGGTATTTATAGATGCTTCAAACATAATTAGTCTGCTATGTCCTCATCGAATTGGCTGCCATCAATCAAGAGCTCTTCTAAACTCTTAGCGTGTTCAAAAATTGTTCTATCGCTGTAGTCGACGTTAGCTGTGTTAATGATCTTGGGTGTCACTAACACAATCAATTCCGTTCTTTGTTCTTGAAAGCCTTTTGATTTAAACAGCTCCCCGATAATCGGAATCTTGCTCAAAAAGGGCAGACCTTGAACCGCCTTACTATCGCTACTTGATAGCAACCCAGAGATGGCCAAAGTCTGACCAGGTTTAAGGCTGACGCTGCTTTCCGTTTCTCGAGTTAGTAGGCCTGGTACGCCATTGACACTGGTGCCGGAGTCAATAGAGCTCACCTCTGCTTTAACCATTGAAATAATGGTGTCAGTGCCTACGAGTTCGGGTTCAATTTCCAATTGAATTCCGTAATCTTGAAATTCGACGGTTGTTTGTCCGAGCTGATTTACGGTTTGATAGGGAATCTGTCCGCCTGCTAGAAAGCTGGCCGCAGACCCCGTTTGTGTCGTTAATGTGGGTTCCGCTAAGATTCTGCCCAACCCGTTTTCTTGCAGTAATTGAATTCTTGAAGAAATGCTGGTGGCTAAACGCCCAAATGGGTAGAAGTCGTTGTCTCCGATTGGAATTGATTGACCAACAGCTTCCCAATCAACCGCGGCGTCTTGGGGAACAAGCGAGTACGAAGGATTATCTAAAAAGGTGCCAAAGGTGCCCAATATAGGTCCTTGAACACTGTCATCCCAATCGATCCCCAGTTCTTTTCGATACCTTTTTTGCACTTCTAAGATTCGTACTTTAAATTCGATCATTTCGCCACGAGGTACTTCTTTTACAAGTACCAAAGCATCAGGGAACGCTTTAGTTACTGCGTTTTGAAACTGCGTGAAGAATCTCGGATCTACGGCTCCTTCGATGACTAATCGATTGTGAACGGATCTGACGTTGACCTTATCGTAGGTTTGTAAAATAGATCGCGCCATCGATACATTTTGATGCATGTCGCTGTCGAAAACGGTGATGTTGAATGTCGATAACCTTTCACCTGTGGTCCAAACTAAGACTTTGGATTCGCCAGCTTCTTGAGGAATGAACATCAGTTCTCCAGTTTCAAGCACACTCGCCTTCACGGTAGCTTCGTCACCGACGGCGATGCGAGTGATGCTGCCAACATCGACGACTTTGACTGACCCCAGAGTCAACGTAAAGTCATAGACCTCAGCACGAACGGTACTGGAGATAACCGTGATGACAGCAAAGAATAATAGCGGCTTAAGTGCTGTTAGATTTTTTGAAAACATAGACATCGACCCTTAAGCCTTTCGTTTTAATAAGTTGTTGTTTGAATTTTTCGCGATGTGTTTTACAACGTCATTGGCCGTACATCGCTGGTGATGGGCCGACCCGCAGGGGCTTATGTGACCGACATCGTTCTCGACATCGTTCTCGACATCGTTCTCGACATCGTTCTCGACATCGCTCTCGACATCGCTCTCGACATCGCTCTCGACATCGCTCTCGACATCGCTCTCGACATCGCTCTCGACATCGCTCTCAGTCTCAGATTTACGAGCGATGGCTAGGCTTTTCACAAAGTGTTGCCCGCTTTTGTGCGGTGTAGAATTACTTATTGTTGCTATTTTGGGTGCCTTGTAGGAGCGCGTTTCTTTGACTCCGTTTTTGCCATAAAAGCTGAAAGACAGGGACTTTTGGTTGGGGTCACTGGCTGTGATTGATGCTTGATTTACTGGTTCCCAGAAATGAACTAAATCATCATTACTGTTTCGTAGTAAAAATAAAATGTCTCCCAAGCTACTTGAGAACGCCAAGTTATCGGAATCGTCTGCTTTCATGGCCAGAGTCACGGAGCTGTATTCAAATTGTTCTGTGTCATCTCCCAGGAAGTCTTGTTCATGGAATGGCTGTTCCTTGGTTAGCAACGGCCGTTGGTCTACCGCTAAGACCTTTATATTTTGAAAAAGAGAGATCATGGTATCTTGACCCGAAGACGCTCCGTCATCACCACCTTCTGCAGTTTCTAACTCACCACGAAGAAAAATGTCGACTCTGTCTCCCACCGTCAGTAATCCCGCGTTGCTTGTGAGTGTGTCGACTTCCAGAGTCACTGGCCGTTCACCAACTTCAAGTAAGTCTGAGAAGCGTTCAATCAGGCGGCCCTTCAGGAAATGAGTTAATAATGGCTCTCCACTTTTCATGCTTACCGTGAGTAAGCTACCTTGATGTTGATCGAAGTAATCTGGTCTTATTGCTGAATCTGATAAGTGGTTCGCGTTGAGCTGCGCTATCGACATGTTACTGGGGCTAACTGCTTCGCCTTCTTCCACGTCAACGGACGCAACAACTACGTCGACCATTTGGTCGCCCTTGCCTTCATAGCTCAGTCTGATGCTCTCTTCAGTGCTTTCTAGGTATTGCTGTGCAACGTAAAATGCGAGAAAGCCCACGAGTATGGCTATTAGTAATAGCCCCCAACTTTTAAAAAAATTCTTCATATGCCCGACGCTCAAATGAGCCTCTTTTCCTATGTTTGTAATTTTGTACTAAATAAGTCAGCGCCATTTTGATAGGGGCTGCTTTTGTGTTTATTGTTTTTAATGAAATTGCATTTTTGAATTAGTACGGCAGATCGAGTCACTCCTTCTTTTCTTTTTTAAAAGAAACCAGAGAGCCGTCATCGCTGACGCGAGGAAGCGAGGTGGCATACATGTAAGCCGAGTGTTCCTTTTTTATCGCCTCCTCCAGCATAGTGAAAACACTCTTGTTGCTAGGTGGTATCGGAGTCAAGAGTGATAAGGCAAACACACCTAAGCCAATTAAGTATTCGATCATTGTGACGCCATATTGGGTCTGAGTACGTTTTGGATTTTGCATAAATTTATTAATACTGATGTAAGGTGTCCGATTCTCTCTATCGCTCTGACACAGCGATGCCATAGGTTTTGCCTTCTTGCCGAACGAAACTTAGATTTAGTTTTTCTCCGTTTTTGTTCATTGCGATAGCTGGAACTTTCTTGCGAATTTTTCCGAACATATCCGGCGCTAACATGGACCAGCCTTTGCGTTCCATTTGCGTGGTGTAATAGTTCAGATTTCTATCAATGCTATTGCTATTAGAAAACAGTATGGTGCGGACACGTTTGCCTTGTTCGTTTGCTTCTGTGTCAATCATGATTTTGGTGTTTGGTAACGTTGGAAAGTCGCGGCCAACTGAACGCGTGGCCTTTTTCATTTTGTTTCCACTGCCCTTTATGTACTCAAACATTGGCGTTATACCTAAGGTGCCATGAGTGACTGGGTAATCACCTTGCTCTATTTGCACGGTCATTAAATATCCTTTTTCTTTGTGTGACAGTATCCGCCAATCTCCAAACAAGACGTTGGTCATTTCCGTATCCCACTCGTCCTTGTAGAAGTCGACAATGTGAGCTTCGTCTTCTTTGGTCTTAAATTGGTAAATACGCATTGGTAGACCGTTCACCTTCATGTTGTTCGCTACCGTGACTACGTCCATCATTTTGGAGTAAGGAAATTCTGGAAATTTCTCGGCTTTGGCTGCTTCACTGAATGTACCAAAGAGCGCAATGAGAGCGATGGTTAGAATCGGTATTGTATTATTCATATTCATTCTCCCTAGCGGTTAGGGTAACGTCTAAGACGATGGCTAGGAACAGGCTCTGAAGTCACCTTACCAAGCTCTAAGGAGTCGGACTTTAAAGGGTCGAAGAGAAAGCCAACGAAGTCTTGAATCGAATCCCCAACTTTGCCGTCCACCAGCGCTAACGGCAGTAATCCTCTGACACGACCCTCCATGTCTGAAGGCCCGCCAGCATTCCACCCGTCGGTCAAAATTGCGGATTTAGATGAAAAAGTAGGTTTCAAATTTTCGAATTCCTTCATCCATTTAAACTCTTTGATTTCTACCGAGACATCGCCGCTATAGTAGCCTTGGCGGTTCACTTTAAAATCGCCTAGAAGATCCAAAGGTTTGGTAATTGCCCCGACTGCGTTCGTAAGCTTTCCTGGTGGAGAAGAATGGGATTGAGTAAGTCGAACAAAGCTCGGCTGCTTTTTTACTTTCGAATTGCTTACGTACATCGGTTCGTAATTTTTACTAGATTTGAGCCCTCGGTCGTGAAAAAGCTGCATTGGATCCAGTTCCCAATCATCCAGATCAAGGTGCTGGGTGCTGTCGACAAACGTATCGGGTTGTGAAAATACTCTGTGATGCATTTCGCTTTGAAGCTGCAAGTTGGACTTCTTGAGTGCCTTATTCGGGTGGTATCTGGGCACATCTTGAAACCACACGGTTCTTTCCCACGCACTGTAGCGAGATGCCTGTTCGACTTTTTGTTTGGAGTCAATCATCTTGCCCATCAATGAGGTCAGGGCCAACACACTCACTAAGACAAAGCTCGCGACGATCACAAACTCCACAATAACAGCTCCCTTTTGCGCGGAGCCCACGTCGCAACGTTGATGCATCATAGTTTTATCCCGCTCGCCGCCAGAATTGCAGCGGCATGATCTATCTTGCTTGCCTTGGTCAGTCTCGCTTGCCAGAACGGGTTATACATATTCCCGAATTCGATGTTTCTATCGCGCCTTGGCCACAGGTCTGGAGCTCTGGAGAAATAGGTTTCCGCTTTGCCTAAAGAAATTAATTGGTCTTTGGCTGCACCACCGTGCTCGGCAACATCAAACCGTTTTTGCAGTCCGTAATTCTGTTTATCTTTTACGGCTTCTTTCCAAACACGTGCAGCAGCAATGGGCTTTCCGAGCAACGCGACCATCCCGGGTCCTGTGTCAGTCAGCCCGTTGTCTTTCAAATCATAGAATGGTTTAAGATTACTGGTTCGTGACAAATTATTGCTGCGATCATCCGCCGCAGCGATCCAGGCGGCTCTTCCGTTTCTCCAAACGCCGCCATACCGGTGTCTAGAGCGATCACGGTAGTAGTTGTAACTTGAGGTTCCTCGGTCTGAGTTTAAGGCATGGCCAGCGCCCCATCCTAATGGCGCATCTACAATGGTGATGGTGGTGAGCCACAGATCGACTTCAATCAGAAATCGTTGCGTGTCCATGGCTGTCCAATCCCAAATGTATTTATTATTTACGATAGCGGGCTTGAACTCACTGGCACCTCTGCCGTGAATCAAATCCGCTAACCAGTCATTAGATCTATTCTGAATGAAACGGTCAGTAGATTGGTTAACCGTGGAATGAAATTCTCCGAAGCGTTGTAAATACCGGCGGTTCTTTTGATCAAAGCCCCAAGGTTTAGGAACTTGATTCTTCTCGACGGTGTCTCGGTACTCGTCGATGTACTTGATGACGGAATACCCGCCCAAAACAACGGAACCTTTGATATCTTGATCGTTTCCTTCAATGACTTTGGTGTAGACCTCATAGGCAGCGCCAGTCATTCCTATGTGGAACACTTCTTGCAATCCAGAGGTTATTTTAATGATGTTATCGCTGATTGGAATAACGGTTTTAGCCGCGCCATCGAAGATCTGCTTCATTACCTTTGCCGCTTGAGCAAGCAGTCTGGATGCCGCTTTAATAATTTGGCCGGCAACTGGAATCCATGAGAGAAAGTTCGAAACAACATCAAAGTTGAATGCGGTTTGTTCCACCATGTGACCGTAAGAGCTTAATCCAACCATTTGGCCGATTGCTACTTGGTTTGCCACCATGATCCTATTGGTGGTGGCCATGAAATTCATGTCACGTGCGGTGATGCTGGAAACACTGTACGCCGCTGCATCAGCGGCATTTTGTGCTTTCATTTTATGGCTGGTTACTTGGCCTACGTCATACAGCGAATAGATAGATAGGCACGCTGCAGCAAGCAGGAAGAGAGCGAGCACGGTCGAAAAACCACGCTGTCTAGCAAAGTTAGAGTTCATACACTTAACCTAGGGAAGATTTACATTGAGATAAGACAAGACTCAGTAAGCGAGCTTACTGATAAGAGGCTTAATTCAACTTAGATCAAAAACATTGTCAGGATTCTTCCTGCAAAGGTTATCGGCAAGTATTCCAACTTCGTCTCTGGATCTTCCTGCTTCAAGTGCATCAAATACAGTCTGGTAGTATTCGGCGTTAAGGCTTTCTGCCTCAAGATCCGAATACCCAAGGGACGCTTTTGTATCTGCAATTGGTTGTGAAGAGCCTTGTTTGCGTCGGACGTCGACTTCGTCGAATACGAATTTAGCTTTATCGCTCCACATTCCACATCCGACGTCTAGCATCTGATCGGCGAATGAAGTTGAAGATAATGCAAACAAGGGAAGTAATAATAATGTTGGGTAGGGTCTGGGTAACATCATAGTTATTCACTGGGCGGCGGTAGTAAGAAACGGCTCTATCGCATGATTAGGGTAGGCTGGATAGAGCCGCAGTAATTTAAGATGTGTTACTAAGTCTATTTCTGAGATTCAGTCGACTTACTAGCACTCTCTCCGTAATTACCCAAATCGTTCTTTTTCTTCGCCAAATCGCGGGCGTCTGTGGCTGCGTTTTTAGCTTGCGTGTTGTCTTGGTTTTGACCAGACAATTCAGCAGTCAACTCACCCATTTGTCCACGAATTCCCTTACCAAAGAGGCTGAATACCCCAATAGCTGAAATCGCGATCAGCGCAACGATGATGATGTATTCGACCATGCCTTGGCCTTTAGATTCCTTGATTTTCTTGATGCTAATGTAGTTCATTTAGACTCCTTAGAGTTTCTGTAGTTGGTTAGACACATAACTCTCCCGTAAGGCGCATAAGTTAGTTTAGGGTTAACGCCAAATTAGAGAGTTTGATGGGGTCAAAAAATAAGAAAAACGTATTCGTTTTAGCTAACAAATAGGTTAAATCTATTTAATGGACGCTCAACATACAACAGGAGCGATCAGTTTGTCTAGTAACTTTGATGCGTGTCAAAAAAAAATAATATAAAACCCCACCTCCAACTTTGATGTCTTATAGATGATATAAGGTGATGATATTTAAGGATAAATTATTAGTGTCCGAAAAAACAAATACGCTGAAAGCGTTTAATGGAGCGGCTTTAGCGTCGTAAGCATGGTGCTTGAAATTTGAAAGTCCGGGCTGTTTTCCATTAATTATTCGTTACGATAGAACTTTAGATGACAGGCGTTCTTTCGTCATTTGAGGATTATTTTTTCTGTCTCTATTAACTCACGAATGCGATTTTATCTAAAAATAGGGGCGTTTCCGTTGGCCGACAACGTGGTATTTAAGTGCGTTGTCCAACCAAAATTAGGATCCCAATTACCCCGATAGACGGAAGAAAAAGATTGAGCTTATCGAATTCAATAATTTCCAATTGCACTGACAGCGTGCCGAAAATGCTAATGCACACCAGGCTAGATGCCAAACGTTCCCAATGGCTCATTGATTTGGGATTTTGTTCTCTGTTTATTGCCGTTTGAGCTGACTTTTCGATCGCTTGTGGCAGGCTTTGTAATGCGCTTTGCCATTGAGGGAAATTTCTCTTAATGTCGTCGAATAGTTTCTGCGGAGACATTTGTTTTTTCATCCAATCTTCAAGAAAAGGCTTCGCTGTGTCCCATAAGTTTAGGTCGGGATAAAGTTGCCTGCCCAAGCCCTCGATATTGAGCAAGGTTTTATAAAGTAGAACGAGCTGCGGCTGCACAGGCATTTCAAAACGTCTCACTGTTTGAAATAAGTGCATCAACACATTTCCAAAGGATATTTGGCTCAACGGTTTCGCAAAAATCGGTTCGCAGACCACACGAATGGCTTGTTCAAATTCAGCCGCCTTAGTCCCTTCTGGTACCCATCCAGCCCGAATATGTGCATCAGCGATGCTTGCGTAGTCGCGATTAAAAAACCCGAGCAACATCTCTCCAAGGTAGCGTTGATCCTGTATATCCAGTGTGCCCATGATTCCAAAATCAATACTGATCCACTTGCCTTCGTTCGAAACGAAGATGTTCCCCGCGTGCATATCTGCATGGAAAAAGTTATCTTCAAAGGCCTGTTTGAAAAAAACGGCGACGCCATCTTCTGCCAATGCTTTTAAATCGATACCTTGTTCTTTGAATGACTCTATTTCGCGAATTGAGATGCCATTAATGCGTTCCATGACAAGTACATTTTCACTGGTGAAGTCCCAGTAAATTCGCGGAACGTAAATCAAATCGGAGTCTTCAAAATTGGCGCCCATGCGTGCGGCATTTGCAGCTTCTGTGCGCAAGTCAAGCTCGTCGTGAATCGTCAGGTCATATTCCTTTATTACGTCTAAAGGTCTAAATTGTTTACCGCGTGACCAGTACTTTTGAAGAAAACTGGCGGCACGGTACATGACTTTTAAGTCGCTCTCGATGATTCTTTTAATGCCTGGCCGCAGCACCTTTATCACAACTTCATTTGTTGAGGTGCCATTTTGTCCAGGTACTGAGATACCTGGTTGTAGGGTAGCCGCATGGACTTGAGCAACCGACGCCGACGCCAAAGGTTGTTCGTCTATTGATTCAAATACACTGTCTAATTGGTCGCCGTAGGCTTGTTTGATGATTTTTAATGAGGTGGCTGGCGAAAAAGGGGGGACTTTGTCTTGTAGTTTGGCTAATTCTAAGGCGACGTCATCGGGAAGTAAGTCTGGTCTTGTGGACAGTGCCTGTCCCAATTTGACGAACACTGGCCCCAATTCCTCTAAGGCTGCTCTAATTCTTTGTGGGCGATCTTCTCTTGATGGAGCGCTACGCCCTAAAGCCGCTGCTAGAAATAGTTTGGCTGGCTTAGGCAGGTCAAAATCATTCACTATTTCAGTAAGTTGATATTTCCTGACGATACGTCGAATTTGCCACAATCTAGAAAATGATCCAGCGACTTTTTGCCGTTTAATGTCACTCATTGGGTTCTAAGTTGTCTATTTTTATTTTCAGTCTTTCAAGCTTCGCCGCTAATCGATCGGTATCGGCACGAATGTTGTCAACCGAATCAAGAAAGCGCTCAACATCGTCTTTGTTTGCCGCTACCTTCATGTCGTTTTGAATCAGGTCAGAAACGAATTCGTGCAAGCGAGAGCGAGATTCGACCGCAAATTCTTTAGTCTGGGTAGCAACAAAACTCACTGTTTTAGCTGGCGCATCACCAATTTGATCTGCCAACATAGATTCCCAATCGATATTTAAGTCGGACATTACTTGAGCAAAACGCTGTCCTACTATGGGGTCACCTGAAATTTCCAGCTCGCCCGGTTCAAGTTCAGCATTTTCTAGCCCGTCCCGACTGATTTTTATCAGTGCGCCTGGCGTGGCGCTTAGGGTAACGTCGACGGAGTCTGTGGGCTGATTTGATAATTCTAGCCCTTCAGATTGAGGCGTTACTGAAATTGTTAAGTCCAGTTTCTGAATATGCAAGGCCATGGTTTTTCCTTGCAGTTTTTTCAACTTAGATGAGCCATCGACGTCATATTGCAGCGCCTTATTACTCGCTAATTCAAGTAAAGAGAAGAGCATAAGTCTTAATACTTATAGCCAATATGGAGAGCCACGATGCCCCCCGTTAAATTGTGGTAGCGCACGCGATCAAACCCTGCATCGAGCATCATCTGCTTTAGTTCTTCTTGTGGCGGATGTTGACGAATGGATTCAACCAAATATTGATAACTTTCACGGTCGCTTGAAATTATCTCTCCCATTTTAGGGATTACATTGAATGAATAGGCATCGTAGACCTTACGAAAGGTTTCATTGGTGGGCTGAGAGAATTCTAAGATAATGGCGCGGCCACCTGGTTTTAAGCAACGAGCCATGGATTTCAATGCCTCTTCTTTGCGCGTTACGTTTCGTAAACCGAAGCTGATTGATATACAGTCAAAGCTGTTATCTTCAAACGGTAAGTTTTCGGCATTTACAAGGCAAAAGTCAACATTACCAGCAATGCCTTCGTTTATGAGTCGTTTTCGACCTTCCGCAAGCATGGCCTCATTGATGTCCGTAACCACGACTTGACCATGTTCACCTACTTTTTTTGCGAATTTGAGTGACAGGTCGCCACTGCCGGCAGCGAGATCTAAAACGCGATCACCAGCGCCAACACCGCTTTGAGCGACGGCAAACCATTTCCAAGCTCGATGTACTCCGAATGACATGGCGTCGTTCATAACATCATAATTGCTGGCAACCGATCGAAACACGTCGCCTACTAAACTTTGCTTGTCACTTTGATTTACTTCTTGAAAGCCAAAATGGGTTTTTTGTTCTGCCATGATTAGTTGCTTGTAGTTCTATGTAAGGTGATAGTCGGTTTCTTGTGCTGTACGTAAAGTGCCTTTGTCTGAGAGCCGCTTTAAGTAATTTTGCCATTTTTCTTTGCGTTCAGACCCCAGCTCATACAAGTAATCCCAGGAGTATAATCCTGAATTATGAGAGTCGCTGTAAATCAGTTTTACGGCATAATTACCGACTGGTTCAAGGGCAACGATGTTGACCAGTTCTTTGCCTTCTTGAAGAACTTCTTGCCCAGGGCCATGGCCCTTTACTTCAGCTGACGGCGAGTGAACACGCAAATACTCACATGGCAACATGAAGGTTTCGTCGTCAAATGCAACTTCCAAGACTCTGGATTTGCTGTGCAGCTTAATGTTACTTGGAGTGTGATTCATTGTTTGATTATATCCTGAGTTCTAGGGATAAAAATCTTTTTAGTGAAATGACATCAATCGTCTTTGGGTTTATCGATAGAAATCTGCTATTTTCGGGTAAAACAGCCTCAGAAGAGCTTGGGTTATGGGCTTGAGAGCACGAAAAGTAAGAGGAGATTATTCACAGTGGAACATTATAAAATAGTACTTCCCGCCGACCTCAATGATTATGGCAACTTATTCGGTGGAACGTTGTTAAAGTGGGTCGATGAAATTGCCTATATTCGCGTAAGTCTTGATATGCCCGGTCAGCATTTCGTGACCATTGGTTTGGACAACGTTGAATTTAGGCACCCCATCCGTGAAGGCCAAATACTTCGCTTTCGTTGCCAGCAGACCCGCGTTGGCAATACTTCAATTACGTATAATGTTAAGGTTTATGGTGCTCGATACGAGACTGAGACCGAAGCCGTTCTGTTCGAAAATAACATCTCGTTTGTGTGCGTAGACAAAGACGGAAAAAAGACTCCAATTGTAAAGCCTTGATAAATAGCGAGATGCCTTGAGTCAATTTATTAATTTACCTTTAAGCTTATGTTCAGGTTGATGGTGACATACTCGGAGAACCTAGTTTGAGCCAGCAGTATGAACATGAGCTCGTTTGGCGATTTTGGCGTCATTTGAGAATTTTATCGAGGTGCCATTGTCAGTACTGAGTGCTCGTAACATGATTGCCCATGACCTACCAATTCATTGGAGAACCTATGAAGACTCTTGTTTTATCCGTATTCCTTTCCTTGTTGTTAACATTATCGCCAGATTCGGCCGGAGAGATTTCAATGCACGCTAAAGACACCATTAGTGTCAGTGGAACAGGTGAAGTGTCGGCTGAGCCTGATCAAGCCATTGTTTCACTGACGGTTTCCGCAACAGACCTTAACGTAAATAAAGCCAAATTGGATGCTGACAAAAAGTATCAGGCTGTCTTAGATGCGGCTAAAAATCAGGGCGTTAAGAAGGCCGATATTAAGATATCCAGTATTAATTTGAATCCTGAATATCAATGGCGAGACAATTCACAAATATTAATTGGAACGCGCGTAAGTCGCTCTTTGTCGATCACTTTAAATGAAATAGAAGGAGTTGCACCATTGCTCCAAGAATTAGTTGAAGGCGGAGTGTCAAACATTGATCAGGTGCAAACAGGTTTCCAAAATAGATCTGAACTGGAACGAAAAGCTTTGGTAGCCGCGATCTCAGATGCTAAAGAAAAAGCCGAATTTTTGGCCGAACAGTTTGATAAGCAGCTCGGTTCGGCTTATACGATCACCGAGAACAACCGATCGCAACCCATGTTTCGCAGTCACAGTGAAGGGATGATGCAGGCCAAAACTATGTCGGCTGAATTACCGCAAGAGCAGTTTGGCACCCTTAAGGTTACAGCCAGTGTTAGTGTGGTGTTCCATGCTCAATAACAGAGCACAATTGGGTGATTAAGTTTATGTTTAAATCGTTCTTTGCCATCGTTGTGGTGGTTCTCTTTGTTGGGTTCTATGGCATTTATTCAGCCAGCGCACTGCCCGATTGGTTTGATGAATCTAAAGCAAATCGAGACTTTGCAAATGACGCTGTAAACGAACAATTGAACCAAGGGGGCGTTGATCTATTAGCTCAAAAGTCTTTGGATATATTGAGGGGGCAGGTTTCTTTCACTGAAAAGGAATTTAATGCCATGTTTTTGGCAAGCCTTAAAGCCGATGCCGATGGGCGAAAATTGCTCGCCGTCAGTGATGGAATAAAGGTGTTTCTTAATGAAGGCGAAGTTGCTGTGACAGCCGTTATCAACTTGGATAAGCTCGCAAAGGTAGAGCCAAAAGCACGCGAGGCGGTTGAAAAGTTTGATCGTTTGTTTTGGGTTATCGAGGGAAATCGCATAGCCGTTACAGTATTTGGCAAGCCTGTTGTGCACAACGGTGGCCTAGCTGTAGACAACATGTTTCATGCAAAGATCGGCGAAATCAGTTTCAGCAATGATACGTTGCGTCAATTAAAAGTGCCTGTTGAAAAAGCACAAAACACCTACCTGGATTTGCAGTATTTGTCCTTAAAAGAGGTAACGGTGAAGTCGAATCAGATTGCGTTTGTCGTTCGCCCAAGATTTTAGTGGCTTAGGTAAACAGTGCTTTTTCGTCGGCTTTATGAGGATGTTAATTAGAATTGGTTTGGTGGCTAGGGACTAGTTGGAACTGTCTTCACTTAAAAGTAGTGCCAGTATCGCAGCAATAGCAAGCGGGCGGGATAGCTCGCCGGTATTAGGAAGCTCTGACTCAACCAACTGGAACGGGTCGCTGAACGCAGAATCGCTTAAAAATTCGTTGTCCGTTAACGTCCCCAAGAACGCAACCAACGCAGCTCGCTCCTCCGCGTCTAAACCCATTCGAATCGGCTGGCCATTTCGTGAAAGACGGTTGTCGAGATTTGGATTGTCTTGAATGCCTGAGTTGTAGAAATCAACAACTTGCTCGAGGCTGCTAAAGCGGCCATCGTGCATAAAAGGAGCTCGTACTGAAACGTTGCGTAATGAAGGGGATTTAAAACGTCCGTTACCAACACCATTGTCGGCGTTCGCTGCGTCAAGACCGTTGTTTCGCGCTTGATCCATCAGTTGCAAGTCCGTGTTATGGCAGGATCGACAGTTAGTTTGTCGGCTGTTGAATAACTGCCTTCCTTGCTCTTCTTGAGCGGTGAAATTAGAAAAGTTGATGGCCACGCCTTGATCATACTTCGATCGATAGGAAACCATCGCCCGAATAAATTGAGCCAATGAGTTAGCTATCCGTTGACTATTAATGTCGCGGCTACCAAACGCGCGTTCAAATAAGGGTGGATAATAGTCCGTTGCCGACAGTTTCTCGACGACGTTGTTTAAGGTTTCACCCATTTCAACGGCATCTTGAATAGGCTGAAGAACCTGTTCCTCTAGGCTGGCGGCGCGTTCATCCCAGAAAAAACGGTTTGGTTCGTAGTAACGAGCATTACTCAAGCCCATAGAATGCCTTGCTGTGAGTCCGCCTGAGAATCCCGTGGACAATCGGTCTTGGTCTGAAAAACCTCTTGATTGGGCATGGCAGGAGGCGCATGACGTTGAGTTATCTTGCGACAACATTTTGTCGTAAAAAAGGACTCGCCCTAAGGTTGCTCCAGCATCCGAGGTGGGATTGTCGTTAGGAGTAGTGTCTGCATTTCTGATTCCGTTTAATGAAAAGTGCGCAGGTAACGGTGGGTTAGCGTAGTTTAACAGGCTGTTAGGCAGGATGGGGCGAAGTTCCGTTTGTCCGTTTACTGAAGGTACGGTCAATGCCATCGCCGCCGTGATTACGATAACTACGATTGGGCTGGTCATGAAGCTCAGTAGGCTATTGTTGTATTTGAATTGGAGGAGCAAATGGATTCTATTAGCGTCATCAGATGATAGGTATACGCGCATGTTAGCTATTCGGATTGATTGACGTTGCTCGGAATCATATGAATTTGTATCAATAATGAGTAGATTGATACAAATGAATTACATCTGCGTGTGACATTGTGAGCAAGATAGATCTGAGGACGTTGCGCGCTCAGGAGTCATCCTATTTCTCCCGAGCACCGTTATATCCGTTTGTAGTTTGAGGGCTCTATGCCTTGAATTGCACGCCATTGTGTCCGCGTTCAATGACAGTCTCTTTTAGAGTTGATATCGTGTAATTGGTTTCTTCAACGGTGCTGATAGCTATGAAGCTCGTTTTGGCATTGGATTGAGTTAAGTTAAGCCTGACATAACCTTGATGGAAATTGTCAGTCCATACGACTTCGTCCAGTTGTGACTCGAATGCCCGGTCCAATTTGCGCGCAACATCGCCGCTATAACCGCTTTCAATGAAGTCGCCAGGTGAGGTGATTCCGGCCGTACCAAGCTCTATTCCCATCGGAGTGCCGTGATCGTCATTAAGTTGATTCATCCAGAAACTATGGCTGTCTCCGGTTAAGAAAATCAGGTCGGTGGCGTCGACTGATTGACAGGCTTCGTAAAATTTCTGTCGTGCCCATGGATAGCCATCCCAAGTGTCAGTGTAAAATGGCAAATTGTATTTAGCTTTCCATTTAAGGGCCTTCGCGGCTTTGGTTTCAAGTTGCTCAGGCCGTTCGTCCTCTAGTATTTTCAATTTGTTAATATCGGGGACCAGCATTCTCGCGATGGGACTGGCATTTCCTAGCAACCGCCATGGACGATGTTGTGTGGAGGTGAAGGTATCCTTGACTAATTGTTCGGTTCTACGGGATAGCATTTCGCGACCCGGTGCGCCAATAATCATTGATTTAAATCGGTTGGCATCTTCAATGGAGTTGATTTTATCTGTGTAGTTAAGATAGTTTATTTGCTCAGCTCTGGCCGTATGTCTGGTTTCCAAGGTAACTAAATCAGCGAGATCCCCGATTTTGTAGGCACGTGAAAAAGCAAGTCTTTCGTCCATGCTCTTTGGGTCACGAATTGGCATCCATTCGTAATATGCCTGAACTGAAGCTGCTCGACGATCAGTCCATTCCCCTTCCGTTTTTGTTTGATGATTTTGCGCGCCGCTGAGCCAAGGATTGTTGGCACTCTCATGGTCATCCCAGCAGGAAACCAATGGGTGAGCGGCGTGCATTGCCTGGCTTCCTTTGTCGGTTTTGTATTGAGCATGACGAGTTCGATAGTCGTCTAACGTTATTGTTTCATGGGCCGGCTCGTGAACACGGTTTAGCTTTTGCGCGACCTCTGAGCCCCAACCTTGCGCGCCATACTCGTAGATATAGTCCCCTGTATGCAATACTAGATCCACGTTTGTGTCTTTGGCAATGGCGTCGTACGCATTGAAGTATCCAAAAGCAAAGTTTGAGCAGGAAGCTAGTGCAACGCCGTATTTTTCAACACGCCCTGTCGGCAGTGTCTTCGTTCTACCGACAGGGGAGGGGGAGCCTCGAAAAACAAATCGGTAGTAGTAGGTGGTTCCCGGGTTTAACCTCGAAGGAATGACTTTTACAGTAAAGTCTTTCTCTTTGTTTGTTAAACAATCGCCCTGCGCGACCAAACTATTAAAGTCAGGGGATTCTGCAAGTTCCCAGGATACATTCGCGTCGCTGTTGGTACTGGCAACGCTGAGTCGCGTCCATAGCACTACGCTGTCTGAGGCAGGGTCGCCGCTGGCGACACCGTGCCGATAGAAGTTGGCATTTTTGTTCTTAGAGTGACCGGTAGCTGAATCGACGTTAGGGTGACTAACTTGTGGACGAGAAGAGCAAGCGGAGAGTACCGCCGATGCCATTGCGCTAAGTACAAAGCGACGATCGTAGAAGCGTTTCATTTAATTTAGATGTTCAATTTAACAATGGGTAGATGCCGCGAAACAATGTTTATACTGGCATGGCGAAGATGATTTGAAGGCGTCCTTGCCATTCAAATCGATACTTGAAAAAGCTAGAAGTCTGCAGAGAAAGACAGCACCGCCGTTCGTGGTGCGCCTATCCATGCGCCGAACCCTGAGATACCACCAAGGTATGATTCATCAAGTAAATTGTTGACGACCAAGCTCACGTCTATTCCTTCGAGAGCCTCGCCGAATGCAGCTCCGGACATACCAAAGTAGAGGTCTGCCGTTGTATACGATTTTGCCACCGATGTGTTTGCAATATCAATGAATCGATCGTCAACGTACTTCGCACTCAATCCCGCTCGATAGATGTCGTTTTTCCAATCAAGAGAAACAACCAGAGAGTTTTCAGGTGTATTGACTACTTTATTCCCAGGGAAAATACCAAGAGCGGCGTCAGCTTCATTGCCCAGCCCAGTTCCGACGTATTCGGCATTGGTATAGGTGAAGGCAGAGTACAAGGAGATAGAGTCACTTGCATAATACGTTCCAGAGACTTCAAAGCCGTCGGTTTCGATGCCTCCTACGTTGTCGTAACGGCCGTCAGCCCCTATCGTGTAGTTGGGAATGTTGCCTGCCGTTTGAGCGCCAAAAAACTGCAAACGGTTTTCGAATGTGTTGTTGAAGTAGGTCACCGTCGCCGACATTCTATTGGACTGAAAGCGCAGTCCCAGTTCAACATTTTCCGATGTCTCTGGGGTCACATTGGTGGTATCAACGGCATCACGTTCAAGGACAAGGTCTCCCAGCGCTTTGTAGTTTTCAGAATAACTCGCAAACAATTCTAAACCGTCGATGCCGCTATCGATGCGTAAACCACCTGAAAACAACACGTCTGAATCTGAATTGAGGGTCGATCGATTGCCCGTGTCAAAGTTGTCCACGCGCTCAACATCAACAAAGAACTGACGAATGCCCACGGTCGCTGTGACCGAGCCCATGGTCAGGCTGTCTTCGATGTAGTAGTTGAAGACTTCGCGCGGGTATTCGCGATCATATTGAACGTAATAAGGCTGAGCATCGAATGCTGGACCAACGGTCGTGTCCGTTATTTTGTGCCAATCTCTGAATTCTTCTCTAGTTTGATCCTCATACCAAATCCCCATTCTTAATTCGTTATCAAAATCGCCGAACGTTAACTGATAAGCCAAGTCACTGGTTATGCCAACGCGATCTTTTTGGTAGTGCGTATGTCGATACGACTGCACCGCGATTGCGTCGCTTGAGTAGCATGCGGGGTCGTATTCTGAGCCAGCGCCACCGTAAGGGAAGGTGATTGATGACGTGCATCCTTCGCGCGGGCTGAGCGCATTCCCGGCCGCATCCACAAAGTAGATGGCACCGGTAATGGGGCCCCCAAAGGTAGTGGAGCCACCGATTATTTCGGACTCAGGCCCGCCGTTGTCATTGGCTACGTTCACGATCTGAGGGGGCACCCAATCTCCTCGGCCTTCGTTAGCGTGCGTATAGACGCCGCCTTTTAACGCCAAGCCATTCTCTAGTTGGCGCTCAAATTTCAAGTACGCAAACGTGTTCTCTCGCAGTGTCGACCATCCTCGTCGGTGAACCTGATCGATGTAAGGTACGCCGGTCCATTGATCAAGCAGGCGATCTGAATCAGGATCACTTTCGAACTCGGCTAGGGTAATTCGTTGGTAGTTGTCTTCTTGAACATCATCGTGAGCAAGATACGCAGTAATCGTAGTGTCTCCTATTTCTGAGACTAATTTTGCAGCGAAGTGGTCGCGGTCATTCTCAGCGGCGCTATTTACCCAGTCTGTGGCTTCTTGGTGAGAAGCTGAGACGAACATGCGTGTGGTATCACCAAATATCGAGCCTGTGTCATAACTTGCGGCATAGCGTCGCGCATCGTGGTCGCCAGCAGAAAACTGAATGTTTGATTTTGCCGTTTCGCTAGGGGTGCGTGTTACGAAATCCAAGGTTCCGCCAAGAGCTTCCAATGATCGAGAGCCGATGTCGGCGGTACCTTGGGAGACATCCACGCCTTGTAGGTTTGATGAATCGATAAACCGATTTGCCTTGGAGCCGCCGCCGTAGTTAGATTCACCGTTGGGGAACCCGTCAATCGTTATTCCGACCTGTTGGTCAGAGAGGCTGTTTTGAAACCCGCGCAGATTGATGGTCGTTGACCAGTCATCAAAACCAAATGTATCCCCTTCAGTGACATTAACGCCGGGCAGGGCATTGATACTAGAAAGTACCGAGGTGATCGGGTTCTGTTTGTCTAGCATGCTTTCAGTCGTTGACTGGTTTGCAAAGATCTTCTTTTTACTAACGACCACGATCTCATCTAATGTCGTGTCTTGCTGAGCAACGGCTTCAATTGGATTGAGCGTGGCGGCCACCGCGGGTGCCAAGACGACCACCTGAGCCAATCTAAGCATTAGCTTTGACGGTTTAGGAATGCTTTTATTTGGGTTGATGACGTGCTTAGTCGATTTTGTGCTTGTATTTGTTTTCATGGAGGGGGACCTAAAGGTGTTTAACATACAATCCGCTAGTGTCATCCCGTCGTATGACAAACCGGTATCAACTCGGTTACACGTGGATGAACATTGTATGACGGTCTTGACACATAAATGAGTACTTCGAGCCTGTTCCCGATGTTGCCGCACATCGCCCATCCGGTGGCGATATGGGCTCAGTGCCTAGGTTAAGATCGTTGATCATTCGGTAGTATTCGCTTCGGGCTTCGGGCTTCGGGCTTCGGGCTTCGGGCTTCGCGTCTAAGGGGGGGGTAGTGGACTAATGAGCTAGGCGCTTTGTGACAGCTAAGGAGTAAGAGGCTAATCGATTGATGCCTTTACCAGTATGTCGACCATTACCTCGCTGCCTACCCACGTTGGATCACTCCAGTCACCCATGCCGATATTCCACTGATGGCGATTGAGTGTGGCCGAACCGATCAAGCTTATCTCTTTGTTCTTTGACGTTATCGTAAAGTTCAATTTAACAGGGTGGCTTATGTTTTTGATGCGAAGGTTTCCATTGGCTATATAAACGCGATCTGAGGTGTTGGAATTCTGTTCGGCGTTGGGGTCTGTAACAAACTCAAACGCACTGAACGTGGCGTTGGGAAATTGAGAGGCATCAAAAAAATCATCAGAAAGGATGTATCCGTCTCGCTCGGAGTCATTTGATGATACTGAGCCTATGTTGATATCAACCACGAAACGCGACTCCGCTAAATTGTTATCATCAAATTGAAGCGTAGCGGCCCAAACCTTCCACTCACCTGTGAACGGTGCCCCCGCTTGCTGACCAATAAATTTCACATGGCTATTCTGGTAATCGACGTTCCAGATTGGCAGATTGCTGAGGCTAGGGTCTGCGTTGCTGGCTTCGGCTTTTGTGCTCGGGTTCACGGAGGAGGTGGCCTTTATTGTTGGCGCGCTCCCCCAATTACCTAAAAATAGCAGACTCAGAACAGTGGCAATTAAAAAGACGCCAACGCTTGTTCGGCTTAACATGCGTGATAATACGCTGTCTCGGTCAATTAGGTGGTGCTTTAGCGCAGCACCGATATGGATTGCTGCGAGAATGGCCAGAAAGTTGGCCAGCGACTCATGTACCCACTGCAGGGTGTCTGCCTTGGACTCGCTAGCGACAATAAGATCAGGTAGAGGTACAAGGTTGAACCAGCTCACCGAATACGCGTTGGCTGACGACATTAGCCAGCCAGTAATTGGCAGAGAAAATAGAGTGAAATACAATAAACCGTGAGAGGCGTGTGAGATGTTTTTCTGCCACGCAGGCATGGTGCTAGGGAGTTCAGGCGGTCGTCGAAACAGACGATAACTCAACCGCAGGATTGCCAATATTAGGATGGTGATCCCGACTGATTTATGATTTGCAATTAACCCTAATTGCTTTACCACAGACCCTGCGTGTTCAGCACTCTCCGCAAGTTCTATGAGAATGTATTGAACCAAAATTAGGCCAGCAACCAGCCAATGAAGTGTCTTTGCAAGCGGGCGATAACCAGCCTCTAGATTGGTTGGGTGTTGATTCATTATTTCGGTTTTTTGGTTTTAGCGCGTGGGTGAGCGTCGTCATACACTTGGGCAAGATGTTGAAAGTCAAGGTGAGTGTAGATTTGCGTAGTGCTGATGTTTGAGTGCCCAAGCAGTTCTTGAACGGCGCGCAATTCACCGCTGGACTCTAAGACATGGCTCGCGAATGAGTGACGGAGCATATGAGGGCTCACCGAGATTTCCACTCCTTGTCGTTTTGCCCAATACTGAACTCGAGCCTGCACATTTCGCGTGCTAATGCGCGTTCCCAATTTGCTAATGAATAGTGCATCAAAGTCCTTAATCGGCAGCACGTTGCGTTGTAACAACCAATCGCGGATTGCTTTATTGGCTTGTGCACCAATAGGTAAGTCTCTCTGTTTACTCCCTTTTCCCGTGACACGTAATATTGATTCTGATAAATCTAGATCATTAAGGTCAATTCCACAGAGCTCACTGAGTCGCAGGCCTGATGAATAAAAAAGTTCCAGAATCGCTTTATCTCGATAACTTAGTGGGTCGTCTAACGTTAGCTCAACCAGTGAGACGATTTGATCCACAGACAGTGTTTTCGGTAGGCGTTTTTCGCCTTTAGGTGCGCGGACGTCATCAAATGGGTTGTTCTTGAGAGCCCCTTTACTAACCAAGTGCTTAGCCAGACCTCGTCCGCTGGACAAGATTCTTTTAATGCTGTTCGAGTTTAAGCCCTTTGAATTAAGGCTGGCGGCAAACAAACGTACGTTATGTGAATTCAGCCCTTGCCACAACATCACTCCGCGTTGGTCCATGAATGCGATTAATTTTTCTATATCACGCCTATAAGCTTTAAGTGTGTGAGTCGAGAGTCTGCGCTCAGTGGCTAAAACCGCCAGGTAATCATCAAGTGATTTTTTTGCCGACTGATCTTGGCGTGCGTTGCTGCTCACGTTATCCGCGAACGCCTTGGGGCTGTAAGCGTTTAAGGCATAGGCCTGCCATCAGGCCTAGTTTGTCCAAATGCGCGGTACCTAAGTCGTTGGTGTAGCGCTCTGCATTCCGAGACCCTAAAGCCAGAACACCCAATGGATTTTGCCCACTTTGGGTATACAAAGGCACAAGAGCAGCGGACATGATGTCATCATTGAAAAAAAGTTGCATCACGTTGTTTGGCCAGCGGTTGTCGCACATTGAGCGATTATTGTTAAGCCTGCGCAACGTCTCTTCGTATCCGCTTGCTTCGCTAGGCCGCCGAGTCACGGATTGTGATGTCTTTATAGAAACCTGATCAATCGCGAAAGTGTGGCGAAGCGTTCTTGGGAACTCCGATGCAAACTCAGACAGATTTGTGCAGCTAATCAGTTGACTGATTACTTCAGAAAACTGATTGCTGATCTCCTCATTGTCTCTGGCATTTTGAAATAGCTCGGCTTGCTGCATTTTTTGCGCCAGCAATCGTTCTTTTAGAACTGAGATTTGACGCTCTAACAATGATGAAGTGCTACGAGTATCAGACAAGGAGATAAACTCTAGAAGCTCTGGATGCGATTGAAAAATTGTAGGATTACGCCTCAGGTAGTCTGCCAGCTCTTGAGGAGAAATGGATTTGTGTGAGTCGGTCATTTTTGGTCTTCTATTCTAATTGTGCCTTCGAACGACGTTTCTGCAGGACCTGTCATCATGACAGGTGAGCCCTGACCGTTCCATTCGATTGTTAATTCTCCGCCCTGCAAATGTGCCGTCACCTTCTGATCTAAAAGTCCTCGCTGAATCCCTGCAACCACAGCGGCACACGTTCCTGATCCACAGGCAATTGTCTCCCCTGATCCCCGTTCGAACACTCTTAAGTTTATGTCAGAGCGAGAATTAACTTGCATGAAGCCAATATTTGCTCGCTCAGGAAACACTGGATGAGATTCCAGCGTCGGCCCTAAAGTCAAGACGGGTGCATTTTGCACGTCATCAACCAGAATCACCGCATGAGGGTTCCCCATAGAGACGGCTGAAAACTCAATTGTTTCATTATCTATGTCCAGCAGATACGTTACTCTAGGCTCCTCTTGCTGAATCGGGATATCGACGGGATTAAATCGTGGCTCACCCATATTCACGGTTACTAAGTTCGAGTCTTCGTGCGCGGTGAGTGTCATTTCTCCGCTTATGGTCTCCACGCGTATTGGGTTTTTGTCGCTTAGACCTTTTTCATGCACGTAGCGGACGAAGCAACGAGATCCATTACCGCATTGTCCAACTTCACTGCCATCGGAATTAAGTATTCGGTATTTGAAGTCTATGTCGGGCCGATTGGAATGTTCTACAATCAATATTTGATCGCAGCCGATGCCAAAATTACGATCAGCGATGTGTGTGGCTATCTCAGCGCTAACATCGAATTGGGTTTCTGTAAAATCCAATACAACGAAGTCGTTGCCCAGGCCGTGCATTTTTGTAAAAGCTAAATTCATAAACCGTATTTAATCACACATTCAGGATATAATCGCGACATGCAAATAGATTGGTCACAGATAGAAACCGTATTGTTGGATATGGACGGCACCTTGCTTGATTTGCACTTTGATAATCACTTTTGGAATGATTATATGCCGCAGGTTTACGCACAAAGCAAGGGTATTTCGCTGGATCAATCGGTTTCGTTTTTAGCGCCCATGTTTAAGGACTGGGCTGGAACGCTAAAATGGTACTGCGTCGATCATTGGTCTCAGGTTTTAGAATTGGATATTATGTCTTTGAAGCAAGATGTCGCGGATAGAATATCGTATAGACCAAATGCGCAAGCCTTTCTCTCAAAATGTCAGAGAGAGAGTGCTGATGTCAGAATGATCACCAACGGACATCGCAAGGTTCTTGATTTGAAAATCGAGCATACAAAAATCGACCGTTATTTCGATCACCTTATTTGCTCTCACGAATTAGACTATCCGAAAGAAGAGCAGGGTTTCTGGACTAGATTGCAGGAGTCTTTGCCGTTCAATCCTCAGAAATCGTTGTTTATCGACGACAATGAGAGTGTATTGCATTCCGCTGCCGAGTATGGAATTAAGCATCTTTACAGTATTGCCAAGCCTGATTCGAAACGAACCAGAGACGCTGACAGTGCCTACCCAATGATCGACGTGTTTGAACCCTAAACCTGCACCATAACAAAGTTAAGTGGTGGTTTTTCTAAACAGGCGAACCTCAGTTCCGTCTGCTTCAACGCGTTTAGATTCAAGTGTAAACCCCAGTGATATTAATAAGCCTCCAGAGGACTGGTTCTCACTTTCTACTGTTGCCTTGATCTCGCTCAATGCTAGCAGCTCGACAATTCGGGGAATGAATGCGTCGAGTGCTTCTTTCATATAGCCTTGGCGCCAAACGGATTGAGCAAGTACGTAACCGATCTCTAGACAGCCGCTTTCGGTGTGATAGTTAAATATTATTATGGTGCCGATGACACCGTTATTATTGCTAATCACAAATTGGCCTGCTTCCTGCTTGAGCTGGCGTTCACGTATCATGGCAAGCCATGCTTTAGCGTCTTCCATGGTTTTCCATGTTTGATACGGGATGTGGCGATTCACTTCTTCAACAGAATGAATCGCATATATGTCGGCGAGGTCACCTTCCGTCACTGGTCTAATAAAGAGTCGAGGAGTCTTAATTGCAACAGATTGAGCCCGATCTAAGGTCATTTCGCAGCAAAGCCGTCTAGTCGTTCTTGCGTGTCGCTAATACCATCAAATTCAAGTTCGTTTTCTGACTTTAAAGCTAATTCAAGAGCCAGCTGTTCTTCGCTTAGTCGATACAGAGTTTTGTATGCTGAAACCGCCCCAGTGCTGGCAGCCGCTATTTTTTTTGCGAGTTTTTTTACGGACAGGTCTAATTCATCGACTCCCTCTATCGATTCGTTGGCAAGCCCCCAGTTTGCGGCTTGCTTGCCTGTAAAAACGCTAGCACTGTATGACAGTTGCCTCGCCCTTCGAACCCCGACTGCCCTGGCGAGATTTTGAGCCATGCCCCAGGTTGGCCGAAGTCCCCATTGAGCGTGTGTATCGCCAAATTTAGTGGTTGATTCGGTGATAATGAAGTCACAACTTAGTGCAATTTCTAAAGCACCGGTGAAGCAGGCGCCATGAACTTGAGCAATGACAGGAGTGTCAAGGTGTCGGATTTTGGTAGTGACCGCGTTTGCGACAGAATCTAAAACATCACCGATTTTTCCCGAACGCGCTTCTATGCCCTTTAGGACTTTTAAGTCCACGCCGGCTGAAAATGCACGTCCTTCGCCTTTTATAATAATGACTTTGACGGTGCTGTCTTGCTCCGCTTGGGTCAATGCTGCTAAGAGGTCGGTTAACATTTCAGGCGTAAAGGCGTTGAGCGCTTCTGCTCGACTCAAGGTGATTGCAAAAACACCAGCACTGTTATCGCTTGAAATGAATGTCATAAAGGCCTCTGGGTTGTTTTTTATATTGGCGTCAGGTTTGCGTAGGCTAAAACCAACCATTTACTGCCTAGATCGGTAAAGTTGATTTGAATTCGCGCGTACTCACCATTACCTTCTAGGTTGGTTACCATGCCTGCACCGAACTTGGGGTGGGAAACCTGCATACCGACTGCAATTCCGCTCTCATGGGCACTTTGATCGTCAACCCAGCTTGACTGACGAGAGGGTGCTGAATAACTGTTTTTCGGTTTTGCTCTTACCGATACTAAAAGCTCATCGGGTATTTCGCTTAAAAATCTGGAGGGACTCGTGTATTTTTCCGCGCCATAAAGCCGGCGCATCTCCGCGTGGCTTAACCAGAGTTGCTCTTTGGCTCGGGTCATACCAACGTAGCAAAGCCTGCGCTCTTCTTCTAAACGACCAGCACCTTCATCTAATGATCGCTGATGTGGGAACAGTCCTTCTTCCAATCCTGTTAAAAACACCAACGGGAACTCTAATCCTTTAGCGGTATGCAGGCTCATAAGCTGAACGCAATCTTCCCATTCTTCAGCTTGCCCTTCGCCTGCTTCCAATGCCGCGTGAGCTAAGAATGAGGCCATCGGTGGTAAATCGTCTTCGGTCTCCTCTATTTCATACCCACGGGCAGCCGTGACTAACTCCTGAAGGTTCTCTACTCGAGCCTGACCTTTTTCGCCCTTTTCTTTCTGAAAATGTTCAATCAATTTGCTTAAATCAAGCATGATTTCTATTTGCTGATACAAATCTTGATCTTCAATTTGTGAGCGGATTTCTTGAACTAGGTTAATGAATCCACTCAATGCTGTTGCGGCCCTACTGGTTAGCTGAGAACTACTGATTAACTGGTTGGCGGCATCCCAGAAAGATATCTGATTACCGCGAGCGTATTCTCGAACCAAATCAACGGTTTTATTGCCAATGCCACGAGTAGGCGTATTCACGACGCGCTCAAATGACGGGTCATCATCACTGCGGGTACAGATTCTTAGGTATGCTAATGCGTCTTTAATCTCGGCGCGTTCAAAGAATCGTAGGCCACCATAGACCTTGTAAGGCATTCCAGCCTGCATCAACTGCTCTTCAAACGTGCGTGACTGGGCATTTGATCGATAGAGAATGGCAACGTCGTTTCGGCTTCCTCCATCATTAATCCATGACTGGATTTGATCAATGACGAATCTGGCTTCATCGCGTTCGTCGTAGGCAGTGTATAGCTTTACGGGTTCCCCTTCGCCACTGGCTGTCCATAGATTTTTACCCAATCGAGTGTCATTGTTTTGAATGACTGCGTTAGCAGCATCTAAAATGCTGGTGGTGGAGCGATAGTTCTGCTCCAAGCGGACAGTTTTAGTTTCAGGAAAATCTTGTTCGAATTGCAAGATGTTCTCGACCTTGGCACCGCGCCATCCATAAATACTTTGATCGTCGTCGCCAACGGCAAATAGGTTGTGTGATTTGGCCACCAACAACCGTAACCAAGAGTATTGAATTGTGTTGGTGTCCTGAAATTCGTCTACGAGTACGTGTTGAAAGCGTTGTTGATAACGCTCTCGTAGGACTTCATTGTTTTTTAAAAGCTCAAAGGCGCGTAACAACAGCTCAGAGAAATCGATTAAACCAAACCGTTGGCACAATGTTTCATAGTGACTGTAAACCGCTAACAGTGTCTGCTGCTGAGGGTCATTGCTCTGGGGAATGTTTGCAGGGCGTCGGCCTTCCTCCTTGTGGCCGCTGATGTACCACTGGATCTGTTTGGGGGGCCAGTAAGCCTCATCGAGCGCCATCTCTTTAAGACAGCGTTTTATCATGCGTAGCTGATCGTCGCTGTCTAGTATTTGAAACGCTTGCGGTAAGTTAGCTTCTTGGTAATGTTGCCTTAGAAGTCTGTGGGCTAGGCTGTGAAACGTGCCGATCCACATCCCACCCATAGGCAAGCCAAGAATATCTTCAATGCGGCTGCGCATTTCGCGGCTGGCTTTGTTGGTAAACGTAACCGCCAAGATAGACAGCGGGGACACGCCGTGACCTTCAACCAAATAGGCTATACGAGATGTGAGAACTCTTGTTTTACCGCTGCCAGCTCCTGCTAAAATCAGGAGAGGGCCAGGCGAGGCAGCAACCGCCTCACGTTGCGCATCGTTTAAATCATTGAAGATATGGGATATATCCATAACGTATTATTCGACCGTAACCGACTTAGCGAGGTTTCGTGGCTTATCAATGTCAGTGCCTTTGATTAGTGCCACGTGATAGGCCAACAATTGAAGAGGCACCACGTACAAGACGGGAGCGATATGACTGTGAACGGGAGCCACATTGATCACCATGGTTTCTTCGTCGGTGACCAGCCCAGAGTCGACGTCAGCAAATACGAACAGCTTTCCACCTCGAGCTCTAACTTCTTCTAAGTTGGATTTTAATTTTTCCAATAACTCGTCATTGGGGGCAACAGCCACAACGGGCATGTCTTCATCAATCAGGGCTAGTGGACCATGTTTTAGCTCACCAGCGGCGTAAGCCTCAGCATGAATATAGGATATTTCTTTGAGTTTTAGCGCGCCTTCCATGGCTATCGGGAAGTGGGCTCCTCGGCCTAAAAATAACGCGTGCTCTTTGGTGCCAAAGTGTTTAGACATCGCAATGATTTGTTCCTCCAAATCCAACACGGTTTCTATTTGCTTTGGCAGTGACCTTAACTCCTGAACAATTTCAGTTTCCATAGAGTCAATGCTACGTCCATCACCAACCATGCGGCGCCGCAAACAGATTGCCACCATCAAAAGAGTCACTAATTGGGTCGTAAATGCCTTGGTAGAGGCAACGCCAATTTCGCGACCTGCGTGCGTAAATATCGTTAGATCACTGGCACGAACCAATGAGCTTTCTGGGACATTGCAGATACACAGCGTGTTTGAATACCCTAACGTTTTCGCCATTTCTAGGGCCGCCATGGTATCCAAAGTCTCACCTGATTGAGAAATGGTGAGAAACAGTGTGCCGGGGTTTACTACGTGTTTTCGGTAGCGGTATTCACTGGCAATTTCGATATCGCACTTGATGCCGAATTCTTCAAACCAATATCGAGCTACTGAGGCGGCGTAATAGCTCGTTCCGCAGGCGATGATCTTGAGCTCTTTGGTGGCATCAAAAATTTCCCGAGCTTGTTCTCCGAAAGCAAGCTCCAAAACGCTGTCGGATCCTAGTCTGCCTTCCAAGGTTTCTGTAATGGCCCTAGTTTGTTCATGGATTTCCTTCTTCATGAAATGAGCAAATCCTTCAAGTTCGGTTTCATCGTCGCTTAACGTGCTCACGATAATCTTACGTTCAACGGGATTTCCTGATGCGTCAAATATTTCCACGCTGTCACTTGTCACGCGCGCTATATCCCCGTCTTCCATCACCATGTATCGCTTGGATACTGGAATTAAAGCTGACATATCAGATGCAATGAAGTTTTCGTTTTCACCGAGTCCGATCAACAACGGTGAGCCGCTTCTCGCCGCAATTAACACCCCTGGTTCTTGTTTTGATACTACGCCTAAACCATACGCACCATGCAGCTCTGAAATGGTTGATTGAACGGCCTTAAAAAGGTCTTTGCCCTGTTGCATGTGCCAGTCAATCTGATGCACGATGACTTCGGTGTCAGTCTCAGAACTAAAAGGGAAGCCTTGCTCTTTTTGGATTGCTCGAAGGTCTTGGTGATTTTCAATGATCCCATTGTGGACAACGGCGACTTGAGATGACGATGTGTGTGGATGAGCATTGTGTTCAGCAGGCCTGCCGTGGGTGGCCCAGCGAGTATGTGCCACGCCAATAGAACCGGATACGGACCCTGAAATTTTCTCTAAATTGACCACTCGACCGACACTGCGACGCAGGTCTAATTCCTCTTCGCTGCTGATGACAGCCAGCCCAGCGGAATCATAGCCGCGATACTCTAAGCGTTTAAGTCCATCGATTAAAATAGGTGTTACATCACGGCTTGATGCCGCTCCAACAATTCCACACATGGTTTTATACCTTGATTTTATTACTGCTTTTTTTCTTTGACTGGTCGTTGCCAACCGTTGATTTCACGTTGTTTCGAGCGGCTGATTGCTAACGCGTTTTCGGACACATTGGTCGTCACCGTTGATCCCGCCCCTATGGTCGCGCCATCGGCTATTTTGATCGGCGCGATCAGCTGACAATCAGATCCTACAAATACATTGTCGCCTATTTCAGTTCTGTGCTTGTTGGCGCCATCGTAGTTGCAGGTGATCACACCTGCTCCTATGTTTGTTTTTGCGCCCACGCTCGCATCGCCGACGTAGCTAAGATGGTTAACCTTAGCGCCGTTAGAGATTTGCGCATTCTTAGTTTCGACGAAGTTGCCAATTTTGACGCCAGCCTCTAAAACGGTGCCTGGGCGCAATCGCGCAAATGGACCAACTTGAGTCTGGCTTTTAATTTTTGTGCTTTCTATCACTGAATGAGAATGTATCGATACATTGTCGTCGATCACGCTTTGACTTATGACGCAATTCGGAGCAATTGTGCAATCGCTACCGATGGTGGTAGGTCCTTGAATGACCACATTGACATCGATAATGGTGTCTTCGCCAATAGAAACATCACCTCTTATGTCTACCCTAGAAGGATCTACAATTGTGACACCGGCGTCCATCAGCTGTTGCGCTTGTTGCCACTGAAACGCACGTTCGACTGTTGCCAGCTGGGATCGACTGTTGATGCCGTCTACTTCATGGTTGGCCTCAGGTTGAAGTGTCGTGATCGGATCCCCAGCTTCGTACGCTAAGCCAACAACGTCGGTTAAATAGTACTCCTGCTGATTATTGCTGTTTCCTACTTGCTGTAACCATGAACCTAATTCATGCCGCCTAGCGCAAATGATGCCTGAGTTGATTTCTGTGATTTTTTTCTGGCTGCTAGAGGCATCTTTTTCTTCAACAATACCCGATACAGCCTGGGTGCTGTCGCGAGTAATACGGCCGAGCCCAAACGGGTTTTGCACAATTGCAGTGAGCACCGTTAAGGTATGTGCCTGCATTGAATCGGTCATTCGCTGCAATGTGGCAGCTCTAATGAGTGGAACATCAGCCGTTAGCATCAGGACATTTGCCTGCTCCGGTATGGCCGGTAGCGCTTGAGATACAGCATGGCCTGTGCCGAGTTGTTGTTCCTGTACAATAAACTCCAGGCAGTTCAGTTGAGAGTGGTGTGCAAGCGAGTCGATGACTTGCTCCTTAGCGTGACCAACGACAATGTGAATCTTTGCTGGCTTTAACTCTAGAGCACTATCGATCACGTGCTCGACTAAGGTTTTACCTGCTATTTGGTGTAAAACTTTGGGTAGTTTTGAGCGCATCCGGCTGCCTTTACCAGCCGCAAGAATAACTACATGCAGAGGGGGGTTGCTCATGGTATCTAAGGTGACTATTAGAAAGTGGTAATTCTATCAAACAGACCGCTCAGTAAATAGCTAAAAAAACAAAGCTTGCTGTAATAGCTGCGTAAATGATTGCTAATCAAGAGAGAGTCAGAGCTCAGTGAGAGAGTGGTGTTTCATTTTTAGTGCCTTCGGCCTTGTGGCCGTCTTTAAACTGTTAGCGAACTAGCTGATATTGTTGCTCTGGGCGGGCTATAATTGAGGTTCAAAAATTAAGCATCGAAATCAGTGAAATCTAAACCAATTGCATACACGCTAGGCGAGCCAGCCGGTATCGGGCCCGACATTTTAATTCAGTTAGCGCAACACGTTGATTTGAGCGATGTCGTCGTGCTCGGAGATAAGCGAGTATTGTTTGAACGCGCCGAGCAACTCAAATTGGACGTGCCTAGTACACTTCAATATGAGTCAATTGATGTGTCAGATTTTACTGTCGCTGGTGAGGCCTTAGTTGACAACGTTCCGGGTGTATTGGCGATGTTGGATCGGGCAATTGATGGTTGTTTGGGTGGTGAGTTTTCGGCTATGGTGACTGGCCCGCTTCATAAAGGGATCATTAATGAGGCTGGTTTTGAGTTTTCAGGGCATACCGAATACCTGGCTGAAAGGACTGATGCCGATCTGCCGGTAATGCTTTTAGCGACCGACTCATTGAGGGTGGCTTTGGTGACCACGCACTTGCCCCTGCGCGATGTTGCCGATGCCATCACGGAGGACCTTATTGTTAAGGTCTGTAATGTCATTAATAGCGATCTCAAGAAGAAATACGGCATCGTGGAGCCTCGAATTCTGATCTGTGGCTTAAACCCGCATGCCGGCGAAGGCGGGCATTTAGGTCGAGAAGAAATTGATATTATTGAACCGGCTTTAGACGTATTGCGTGCCCAAGGGGTTAATATTGTTGGGCCGCTTCCAGCTGATACATTATTTACACCTAAGTATCTCCAGCAGGCGGACGTGGCCATTGCCATGTATCATGATCAGGGGCTTCCAGTGTTAAAATCACAAGGCTTTGGTAAAGCCGCGAACATTACATTAGGGCTTCCTATTGTCCGAACGTCCGTGGATCATGGCACGGCGTTTGATATGGCTGGATCAGGTTTGGCTGATACAGGAAGCTTGCGAACGGCAATAAGCGTGGCGAGAGACATGGCCGCTGCAAACGCAACCAGTATCTGACCAAGGTGTCATTATGAATCAATTTGCAGCGCCCAGAAAATCACTTGGGCAAAATTTCTTACAAGACCCGAACATAATTAACAAAATCGTGTCTTCATTGGGGCTTAAGGCGAACGATGTGGCCCTTGAAATCGGGCCTGGACGAGGTGCCTTGACTGAATTAATGCTGCCACTGGCTAAATCGCTACACCTTGTGGAATATGACCGCGACCTAGTGGCTTACTGGCAAGACAGGGCGTTGTCGGCCGAAAGTCTGTCAGTGCATGGGGTTGATATATTGAAATTTGATTTGACCGATATAGTCGATGCTGAGCAGCAGAAAATCAAGGTGATAGGCAATCTGCCGTACAATATATCTAGCCCTGTATTATTTCATTTAATGAAGTATGCAGATCAGATCGAATCTCAGGTTGTCATGTTGCAGAAAGAAGTGGTGCAACGCATGTCAGCATCACCGGGAGGCAAAGACTACGGGCGCCTCTCAGTAATGTTGCAACAACGCTACGCTATAGAGTACTTATTTACAGTGCCTCCGGGTGCGTTTTTTCCACCACCTAAGGTGGAGTCGGCAATCGCGAGATTAACCCCTCTTGCGGAGGTTTTGCACCCAGTTGACTCTCACGCTGATTTTGCTCAGCTTGTTAAACAGGCCTTTTCTCAGCGGCGAAAAACCTTGAGGAATACGCTCAAGGGCATGTTGAGTGCAGAGCAAATTGAGTCGGTCGGTGTCACGCCTTCAGTGAGGGCAGAGACTTTATCGGTGTCTGAATTTGCCGCGTTAGCTAATTGCTACACGGCAGGTTGAGATTTCGATAATATCTTCGAAATTTGCTTGAACTGCCCTGCGCTTTGCCCTAACATCGCGTGCCCTGAGTAATGAATTCGCGCAAAATCACGAATTCGATCTCTAAATATCGGAGAACATCATGAAAGCAGACATTCATCCACAATATAGTGATATCAACGTAACTTGTGCTTGTGGCAACACTTTTACAACTGGCTCTACGTTGGGTAAAGATTTAACCGTTGAAATTTGTTCTGAGTGCCACCCGTTTTATACTGGTAAGCAGAAAGTAATGGATACTGAAGGCCGAGTCGGTCGTTTCAAGTCTCGTTATGGAAAGAAGTAATTTCAAATGGTTTTCATTTGGATTTAAAAAAGGCGCCATCGGCGCCTTTTTTTATGTTTGACTAAAGCCCAGTGGTGTTCTATTGCTGGTTGTATTGTGCGACCACCGGTGTGTGATCTGATGGTCTTTCCAGTTTTCTTGGGGTTTCATCAATATCGCTACTAATCGCGCGGTCAAGCATGTCCGATGAGCTGAGTATTAAGTCTATTCTTAACCCTTCGTTGGCTCGATATCCAGCGCCTCGATAGTCCCACCAAGAAAACTTTTCGCCCTCTGTGTGAAAGTGTCGATAGGTGTCAAACAGTCCTTCAGCCATGAGTTTTTGCAGCATCAGCCGTTCTATGTCACTGCAATGAATTTTGCCTGACCAGCGTTTGGGGTCGTGGCAATCAATGTCCCCAGGAGTGATATTGAAGTCGCCAACAAGCACGGTATTGCTGTGTTGTGCAAGAGTTTCTCTCATAGACTCTTGCAGTTTGGCGAACCATTCTCGTTTGTAAGTGAATTTATCTGAATCCAACGCTTGCCCGTTAGGGCAATAAACGTTGATTATGCGCATGCTGTCTTGATCTCCGAACGTGACGTCGGCTGAGATGTAGCGCCGCATCGGGTCTTCGAAATTAGGCAGGTCCGTGACAACGTTTGTTAGAGGGGTCTTGCTCAGAATCGCGACCCCATTGTACGTCTTTTGACCCGTGAATGCGCTGTGATAGCCAAGTTCCCTAAAATGATCAACGGGAAAGTCATCGTCGATCATTTTCAATTCTTGTAAGCAGAGTAGGTCGGGAGAGTTTGCTTTTAGCCAATCGCTAACGTGTTCAACTCGCACTCGAAGTGAGTTGACATTCCATGATGCTATTTTCATTTTTTGTTCTTGGGTGGACTTACTTTTGCGACGTTAGATAGCCCGCTTCTTCCAATGCTCTGGTAATCATTGGTTTAGAGTGGCCTTGAATAATACGCTCACCGATAAATAGTGACGGAACGCTAATTTGTTTGGACAGATTGGATAATCGCTCTCGCGCACGACGATCAGTTCTAATATCTCGTTCAACGAAAGGAACTTGCTTTTGAGTTAAGAAGAGAACAACAGACTGGCAGGGTTTGCAGTTATCAGCGGTGTAAACCATCACGGGGGTGCTGCCATCCAGCAGTGGTGCTGGATCACTGGCTCGCCTGACTTCTTTTATCTTCTTTTTGCCCGCGTTTTCGTCTTTCAGAAGGTCAGAATCGAGCACTTTTACGTTTTTGGGCGGAGGGGAATCCTGATAAGACACCGTTCCGTACTCATCAACCCATTTGTACAATCTGCCGTCGTTCTTGGTCGAAGGCGAGGTTTTCGCCTTTGCGCGGCTTGCCGCGTTTTGTTTTTCCTGAGCGTCAGAAAGAGTATCTTGAGCAGCCTGAAGGGCTACTTTGGCGTCATCTAGGGCTGTTTTGGCCTGTTCGATACTCTTTAAGTTTTCAGTGGATTGACCTTCTGTTTCACCATTGGCTGGTCCAACCAGCATCAAAAGTGCGGCTAGATAGCAGCGAAAGGAATGGGGTAAAGGTGTTTTCATAGAATACCAATAACTGATTTTTAGCCAAAAGGCCAGTTACAGAAGGTTCAATCTCGCTATTCGGGCAGTAGTGATTCGCCGCGTATCAGGTCTTCTTGCTCTTCGCGCTGCCGTATTATGTGTACTTTGTCATCGTCGACCATGACTTCAGCTGGTCGAACACGAGAATTGTAATTGCCGGCCATGGAAAAGCTATACGCACCCGCCGACATCACCGCCAATAGGTCTCCTGCTTGAGTGTCCAGTTCTCTGTCGTAACCCAAAACGTCAGAAGACTCACAGACAGGACCAACCACGTCAAATACCATTTTCTCGCCCGTTGAATTTTTTTCAACGGCTGAAATTCTGTGGAATGCTTGATACAGTGAAGGTCTGAGTAGGTCGTTCATGCCGGCGTCAACGATCGCGAAGTTTTTGCTTTCATTATGTTTGAGGTATTCAACCTTGGTAAGAAGGACGCCAGAGTTGCCGGCGATATATCGGCCGGGCTCAATGCCAATCGGCAATGTGATCCCATGCTTTTTCACGCCATTGAGCATCGCTGTTACGTACTCTTGAGCTGATGGGGGAACTTCGCCTTGGTAGTCGATTCCTAGACCGCCACCCAAATCGAGCTGTTTAATCTCGATGCCTTTGTTGGCTAGACGTTTTACCAGGTTTAATACAATTTCGAGCGAATCTGAAAAAGGGCTGGTTTTGGTAATCTGGGAGCCAATGTGACAGGCGATTCCGTGCACTTGAATATTAGGCAGTGCGGCTGCGCGTTGATAGGCGTCATACGCGGCACCCATGGGGACACCAAACTTGGCTTTGTCCATGCCCGTTGAAATGTAGGGGTGGGTTTCAGGATCAACGTCAGGGTTAACTCGAAATGCGATTGACGCTACTACGCCCAGTTTTTCCGCGACCTGTTGCACTCTTTCGAGTTCCGCCACGGATTCAATATTGATGCTACGCACACCTTTGCCGATTGCAAATTCTAATTCAGATTTGGATTTGGCCACGCCGGAAAACACAACGTTATTTGCGTCACCGCCAGCAGCAAGAACACGGCGAAGCTCTCCTTCTGAAACAATATCAAAACCAGACCCAAGACGTGCAAGCAAATTGAGTACGGCTATGTTGCTATTGGCCTTTACGGCATAAAAGATGCTGTGAGGATAGTCCCCAAAGGCCGTATCGAGAGTGCGCCACTGGGTCTCAAATGCGGCTCTAGAATAAACGTAGCAAGGGGTGCCGACGGCACTCGCAATTTTTTGCAAAGGGATGTTTTCGGCATGCAAATGGCCGTTTTGATATTCGAAAAAAGACATGATGTGTACAACTACAACTGAAGAGGCTAACCCTCGCGTCGAAATGGCGAGAGGGCGTTGGGCTAATCTCACAAATTGAGTGAGACCGTAAGGCAGATTATTGAGAGCGGTTCTCTATTTAACTGGCGATATTTCGTCGTCTTGAACCTTAGGGGCTTCCAGAGGTGGCTGCTCAACGATTAATGGGCCTTTTTGGCCGCATGCCGATAGCAAAAATAGAGTGGTCAATAAGGCGCTTAAAGTGACAATTTTTTTCATAATCTTGTTAGTTTTCGTTATTTTTTTAGTCTGATGGAGGCTGCGTCAACCGCTTCTTTAACTCGGATTGGTGCCGTGCCGCCGAAATGGTCTCTGGCGCGCACGGAGCCTTCTAAACTTAAGACATCATATACGTCTTCGGTAATCATAGCTCCAAATGATTGAAGTTCGTCTAAGCTTAAGTCTGAAAGGGGCTTATTCTGCTCTATAGCAAAATGTACCGTACTTCCTACAATTTCATGGGCGTCTCTGAATGGCACGTTGAGTCGAACTAGGTATTCGGCAAGATCGGTTGCAGTCGCGTAGCCCTTCAGTGCGGCGTTGTACATGGTCTCGCGATTAAAGCTGATGCTTGGCACCATAGCCGCAAACACTTGGAGTGACCGAGCGACCGTGTCTACCGTATCGAATATAGGCTCTTTATCTTCTTGATTGTCTCTATTGTACGCCAATGGTTGGGATTTCATTAAGACTAAGAGGGCTTGAAGGTTGCCGATTACCCTGGCGCTTTTCCCTCGCACGATTTCTGCAATGTCAGGATTTTTCTTTTGCGGCATGATGCTTGAGCCAGTGCAAAAAGCATCTCCTATTTCAATGAATTTGTAGCTCTCAGATGCCCATAGAATAATTTCTTCGCACATTCTTGATAAGTGCATCATCACGAGGCTGCAGGCCGACGCGATTTCAATCAAAAAATCACGATCAGACACGGCATCCAAAGAGTTGCGACTTGGTCGGTCAAAACCTAGCAGCTCGCAGGTCATGTCTCGGTCTAGCGGAAAGCTTGTGCCGGCTAAGGCAGCGGATCCTAATGGCATCACGTTCAAACGTTTTCGAGCGTCAGCCAATCGCTCAGCGTCACGTTCAAACATTTCATTCCACGCCAGTAAATGATGAGCCAAGCTTATGGGTTGCGCGACTTGAAGGTGGGTGAAGCCAGGCATGATGGTGTCTATCTCTTGGCCGGCTAGATCCAATACGTTCTTTTGCAAGCCCTCAATCAGGCTGACAATATCGTCAACCGACTCTCGCATATACAGTCTTATGTCTGTAGCTACTTGGTCATTTCGTGAACGCCCAGTGTGCAACTTCTTGCCGGCTTCGCCAATGGCGTCGGTCAGGCGTGCTTCGATGTTCATGTGCACATCTTCAAGCTCAGTCGACCAGCTAAATTGCCCTGCGTTTATCTGTTCTTGTATCTCCAGTAAGCCGCTTTCGATACTCAGAGCTTCCTCAGTCGTGATAACGCCAATTTTCGCCAGCATTTTGCTATGCGCAATGGAGCCACGAATGTCTTGCTTGTAAAGTCGTGAATCAAAACTAATGGATTCCGTGAATGCTTCAACAAGAGCGTTGGTGGGTTCCGTGAAACGGCCGCCCCATGGTTTTTTCGATGCTTGGTTATTCACTGTTTGGTCAGCGCCGTATGGGCGCATATTGAGTGGCTGAAAAGTTTTCAGAATTATAGCTGTTTGCTGGCGACTGTGTTAGCGCTGTACATAAAGAAATAACCATAATTGTATGTAAAGGCGGGTATTTGTGTAAAAAATTGAACGAGTTATAGGACGCTATGATAAAGTCACCGTCCCTAATAAGAAAAAACGTTTAACGTATGAAATCTATTCGCATTGCTACTCGTAACAGCCCGCTCGCGATGTGGCAGGCAAACTACGTAAAGCAGCGTTTGGAACAAGAGCACTCTGGGATAGACGTCACTGTGGTTGGTATGACGACTAAAGGCGATCAGTTGCTTGACCGCAGTTTGGTTGCCGTTGGCGGCAAAGGGCTTTTTCTAAAAGAGCTGGAAGTTTCGCTGCTAAACAAAGAGACAGACATAGCGGTACATTCTATGAAGGATGTCCCGGTCGATCTGCCTCAAGGTCTTGAAATACCCGTAGTTTGTGAACGTGAAGATCCTCGAGATGCGTTTGTTTCGAACCAGTATCAAAACCTATACGCCTTGCCCGATGGGGCTCGTGTCGGAACGTCGAGTTTGCGCCGAGTTTCTCAACTTAAAAACGCGTTTCCATCGTTAGAGTTTCTCGAGCTTAGAGGAAACGTAAACACTCGCTTAAGAAAACTCGACGACGGTGATTACGACGCGATTATATTGGCGACTGCAGGCCTTAAGCGACTAGGATTCGAAGATCGAATTAAGCAGTTTATTGCCCCTGACTTATGTTTGCCGGCGGTAGGGCAGGGCATCGTTGGTATTGAATGTCGATCAGATGATGAGCAAACGAAGGAAGTTCTTCGCGCCCTGCATAGCGTCGAAAGTGAAGTCATGCTCGCCGCAGAACGAAGCATGAATGCCGCTTTAGAAGGTGGATGTCAGGTGCCGGTTGCAGGGTACGCCGAGATATCTAATGGCAGGCTTGAACTGCGTGGCATGGTCGGTCAGACCAGCGGGCAGAAAATATTGCACGCACGTGAGGTCAGTAAGAGACTGACGGTGGCGAGCGCTGAAGAGGCTGGTCAACAACTCGCGGAAGATTTGTTAAAACAAGGCGCAGCCAGTATTTTGCAAGCCGTTTACCGGTCACCTCCGGTATTGAAAAAAGTCGATAAGCCGGTGGTTATATTGACGCGCCAGAATAAGTTTTTAGGCAACACTGCCGCAATACTGCAACGTTTAGACTTTCAGCCAGCACACATTCCAACTTTGGCTGTTGAGCCTAATTTTAGTCCTGAAGTGGCTACTATTTTCGCTGATCTGTCTGGTTTTACCGATGTTGTGTTTATCTCGCGCAATGCCGTCGAAATCGGCATGCAAATGATTAATCATAACGGTGGAATGCCCGAAAACATGCGCGTGATGGCCGTGGGGGCTGAAACCGCTAAACAACTCTACAGTCATAAAATAGACGCACTGTTCCCTGAAAAAGGGAGTGGCGCCGAAGCGTTGTTGAAAGTAGGGCCAATGAAGGACCTTAGTCGGCGCAAAGTATTGCTGGTTCGAGGTGAGTCTGGCCTGGATTGGCCTGCTAAAGAAATGGCTAGGCGTGGTGCAAAGGTGGTTCAGGCCAAATGCTATACGCAATCTATCCCTGCCTCATGTGCAGAGAGAATCAAGGAGATATTCGACCAAAATGCTCGCATTGAAGGTCTCTTCGTACACAGTTCGCAAAGCCTTAAGAACTTGCTTGAAGCGTCAGGTGATCTGGCAGAGCGGTTGAAAAATGTAAATTTGTTGGTAGGTAGTAAGAATATCAAACGTACGGCTTTCGAACTTAATTGGTTGGGTGACGTGCACGTCGCTGCATCTCCTTCGAATAAGCATATGATGATTGCTTTTTCAAATATGCGCTAGAGCGGTCTTTTATGAAGCTGTTCTGTTGTGGCTCTGGGTTTAGGCTCTAACGAGCTGACACAAGTTTACACATGGCTTGTCGTTGACTGGTCAGAACCCATGAAGCCTGTGATATTATTGATAAAGTTTGAATGGTGGCCATTCGGCCGCTGTTCGTTGAAATCTAATGCGCCAGAGAGGGCGCGAAGGTAGTTTAAGTATGACTGATCAAACGATACCCGAAACCAAATCTAGTGAAGCTTTACCACTCCCAGTGGAGCGCACTGCTTCGGCGAAGTCCGGGGGTAAGGGCCTCAGCATTTTTGCGATTTTGTTATCTCTGGCTGCGCTGGGCGGATCTGGGTACAACGTATATAAATCTCAGTTGAGTGGTGTTGAACAGCAGAACAACTATGTCGTGAAAATAAACGAGATTGGAACCAACGTTACGGTATTGGCCGAGCGTATGGCGCAACTGCAAAGAGCTCAACGTGTTGTAGAGCAAAGTTCGGTATCGTCAGAACAGCTGCAAACACGCCTTCTTGAAACAAACAGCAAAAACGATTTGGTCTTTAGAGACATTAAAGCGACCCAAAAAGACCTACAGAACACGCTTGAGAAGTTGTCAGTTGATTCTCAGCGTAGTGGAGATAAGCTTGCGTTAGAAGAAGTATCACAATTGTTGAAACTGGCTAATAACTCAGCGGTCTTCGCAGGCGATAAGCGAAGTGCCATTAGCGCATTGAAACTCGCGGACAGCCAGCTTAAGCAATTGGCCGATCCACGCTACGCCGTCGTTCGTCGTTCCATCAATGAAGAAATTTCTATTTTGAACGAAATTGCATCGGTGGATGTGATTACCGTCACATCAAAACTCGACGAGATAGCTAAAAAAATAAGCACCCTTCCATTGGAGAATGAACCTCCGGTTATCGGAGAGCTTGATATTGCCCATCATACCAACGACGAGCAAATGACATTTACCTCAGAGTTGAAAAAACTGTGGGTCGACACTTTGAATACCGTAAAGATCAAGCGAATAGATCAGCCGCCTAAGCCCTTATTGGCCCCAGAGCAGCGCTATTTTCTGGATCAAAATATACAGTTGAAACTCAATACCGCCGAGTTGGCCGTGATGCAAGGTAACGGCGACGTTTATCGGCGAAACATCGAGGCAGCCACCGCTTGGATTAACGAGTATTTTGACCCACTAGATGAAAACGTGCGCCAAGTAGCGTCGGAGCTGTCGGAGTTGGCTGGTGAAAACCTCGGCGGTAAACTGCCTTCCATTGCCGCTTCTTACGATGAATTACAACGAATAAAAGGTGGTAACTAGCCATGCGTTGGGTTTTCATTGTTGCGTTTGCGCTTATTTTGGGCTACGGCTTTGTTCAGTTTGTGAACATTTACCCAGATAATTACGTCAAGATCTACGTCGACACGTATTTGGTGGAGATGTCCTTCACGGCTTTTCTATTGTTGTTGATCCTGACTTCAGGCGCAATTTATGTGTTTTTTTGGTTGCTCGGTTCGACCTTCAGGGCGAGCAATGTGTTTTCTCGATGGCGCAAGAAGCGAAGTCACTTAAAAGCCAATCAATCACTCGGAACGGGCTATTTAGCGCTCATCAAGGGTGATTGGAAAAAAGCAGAGAAGAGTCTCATTGCCAAAACGGATAATAGCGCAGTCCCCTATATAAATTATTTGGCTGCTGCGCAAGCTGCTCAAGAGCAAAGCCAGATAGAGCGCAGAGACGAGTATTTGGCGTTGGCTTACAAAGTTGCCCCTAACGAGCGCTTTGCTATTGGGTTGGCCAAAGCGCGCCTTCATCACCTAGCGGGTCAGCATGAGCAAGCCGAAGCCACGTTAAATGATATTGAAGGCGAAGGGCGCAAAAATAGCCAATTCATCGCCATGCTTTTACAAACGTATCAAGCCACAGAAAATTGGGACGGAGTTCACGACCTGCTTCCGGCGGCTCGTAAGTACGATGTTTTACCCGCAGAGCTGTTAGAAAAAATAGACGTTGAGGCGCATCAAGCTTTGCTACTGCGGTCCAGTGATCGTCAGGCTACCTGGAGACAATTACCTAAGGTTCAACAGCAAAAGCCTGAGAACATTGCGTTGTATGCTAAAGATTTGATGCACAATGGTGACAACGGCGCGGCTGAAAAGCTACTCCGTGTTGCGTTGAAAAACCAATACGATGAATCGTTGGTTAGCTTATATGGGAAACTTTCCACGGAAAAACCGGCTAAGTTGCGTCGAGTGATCGAAGGGTGGTTAATGGCAAGGCCCGAAAGTGCTGAACTCAATTTAGCGGCGGGTCGAATGGCGTTACAGGAAAAGAACTCTGAGCAAGCAATTGAGTTCCTAGAAAAAGCGATTTCCCTAGGGCAATTACCAGGAGCCTTCGCCTTGTTGGGCGAGGTGTTGGAGTCAAATAATGAAAGTGGCCGAGCATTGCAGCTATATCGAGCTGGGTTAGCCAAGCTAGCCGCCGTATCTGAACCCAGTTTAGGGCTGGCTGTGCCATCTGATGAGGTTGCTTCTACTGACGAACAGGTGCCATCTCAAGGTGAGTTGATCACGCGCGATTAATTGCGATATATCGATTTAGTGACGTTGAGGGTTGAGCTGTGCCTGAGTTACCAGAGGTAGAAACCACGCTTCGGGGTATTGAGCCCTATTTGTTGGGCCAAACAATTTCTGATGTGATTGTACGCAATCCGAGTCTGCGGTGGCCGGTACCGGTGTCTGACCTTCAGGCTCTGATAGGATTGAAAGTTACACTGTTAGAGCGTCGTGCCAAGTACATACTCATTCATACTGAAGCTGCGGCCATTATTTTGCATCTAGGTATGTCAGGCAGCATACGTATTTTGCCTTCAGACACGCCAGCTGAAAAACATGACCACATCGATTTGGTTGTGGCTAATGGTATGGTGGCTAGGTTCAATGATCCTCGTCGGTTTGGTTGCTGTTTGCTGGCCCAACCTCCTGTTGCAACTCATAAACTCCTTGTGAATTTAGGGCCCGAACCGTTGTCTGCTAAGTTTACTGGTGAACATCTATTCAACGCTTCTAGAGCGAAAAAAACACCGATCAAAAACTTCATAATGGACGGTGCCATTGTGGTTGGAGTGGGGAATATTTACGCCAGTGAATCCTTATTTGAAGCCGCGATTAGACCAACTACACCGGCTTATAAGGTGAGCAAAAAACGTTATGACCTGCTCGCCTGTGAAATAAAAAAAGTGTTGGCTAAGGCTATTAAAGCGGGGGGCACAACTCTCAACGATTTTACCCAAGCCGATGGAAAGCCTGGTTATTTTAGTCATGAATTACAAGTTTACGCACGCAACGGCGAGCCATGCAACCGATGCTCTAAGCCAATAAAGTCGAAGGTGATTGGTCAGCGAAATACGTTTTTCTGCTCGGGTTGCCAACGCTAACCTTAAACGTCTTGATGTGATTGGTAATCTAAGGATGAATAACCTACCACTAAATCACATTTACTTTTATTTGCTGAGTACTTATTCTTTCAGGGTAAGCCAAATATCTATTGTTTGGCCCCCGTTTAATTCCTAACGTTTTCGTTAGGACCCAAGAGAATAAATATGAAAATTCTAACCAAGGCACTTCTCTGTGTGGCGCTATGCTCACTGGCTGCGTGTCATAACAAGCAAAATGACTCTGTGGTAAACAAGCAGACGTTAAGCTCAGCCCCTCAATCAAAAAACATGAACCAGTTTCAAAGATTAAAACAACTTCCAACCCCTGCGCCCGTCGCTAAGCGCGTGCCCAGTGAGAGAAATTACCACGGCAATGTTCTTCAAGACCCGTATTTTTGGATGAAGGACCAAGGTTACCCAAAAGTGGACGACGAAGATGTGCTTAGTTATCTAAAAGAGGAAAACGCTTATCATAAGTCGTTTTTAGATCCTCATGAGGGCTTGGTGAACACTGTCTTTGAAGAGTTCAAAGGTAGAACTGACGAAACCGAAGAATCGGTGCCTTACATTGAGAACGGCTATGAATACCGATGGTTTTATCGCGAGGGAGAGGAGTATCGAACCAGAAGTAGAAAGAATCTAGAGACGGGCAAGGAAGCCATATTCCTTGACGAAACAAGTTTGGCAAAAGGGCATAAATATTTTGTGCTCGGTGGGTGGGCAATCAGTCCAGACAATAGATACTTGGCTTATTCTTTCGATACCGCGGGTGACGAACGTTATCAAGTCAAAATTAAAGACCTAGAAACCGACAGTTACCTAGACGATGTATTGAATGACGTGCAAGGTAGCGTGGCGTACAGTTCTGATGGTAAATCGCTGGTTTACTCATTGCTTGAGCAAGAGCGTTGGCACTCTAAGGAGTTAAAGGTTCATGTAATCGGTGAGCCGCAAAAAAATGATCGTACGCTGTATCAAGAAGACGACGACGGTTACTTCATCGGTTTTTATCAGACCAGTAGCAAAGAGTTTTTCGTCATTAATTCCAGTCAAGGTGAAGTACAAGAAAGCTACGTAGTTTCGAGTGATTTGAAAGGCGATCTCGTTCCGATGGTTTCGCGTAAAGAAGGGTTTCAGCAAAGAATAGATCATGCTCATGGCCATTTTTATATGCTTGCCAATGATACGCACACCAACTTTCGCTTAGCCAGAACAGCTGATTCTCAGCCAGCAACGGCCAATTGGCAGACGGTTCAGGAAGGGAGTGATGCGGACTACCTTTTGAGCCTGCAAGCGTTTGATGGTTTTATCGCAATGAAATCACGTAGTAATGGTTTCGAGAAAATTGAATTGATCGATTATCCGGCCGACCTCGATCAAGACTTAAAACGAGCTGAAATCAATTTTCCAGAATCGGTGTTCACCGCCTCAATCGGAATTAACCCTGAGTTTAAGACAAACTTTTTGCGGGTGAATTATGAGTCTATGATTACGCCTGATACCACGTTTGATTATCAGGTAGACAGTAAGCTACTCACCACACGCAAGGTAAAAAAGGTCCCATCAGGTTACGACAAAGATCAATACGATACCGAGCGTTTAATGATTACAGCTCGTGATGGTGTCGATATACCGGTCACGATCGTTTACAAAAAGGGATTCAAGAAAGACGCCAGTCACCCCATGTGGCTCTACGGTTACGGTGCTTATTCATCTACTGTAACGCCCAACTTTTCGACGCTCAGGTTAAGTGCTCTTGATCGCGGTTTTTCATTCGCCATTGCTCATGTCAGAGGTGGCTCGATGATGAGTTATCAGTGGTATCTAGATGGAAAGCTTAAAAAGCGAGAGAACACTTTCAATGACTTTGTGGACGTGGCAAAGGGGCTGGTAGAACGTAACTACGTTGCGGCCGGAAATATTTCTGCTTCTGGCCGCAGTGCCGGTGGTGAATTGATGGGAGCCGTGACCATACAGGCACCTGATTTGTGGCGCTCTATAAACCTTGGCGTTCCGTTTGTGGATGTTTTAAATACCATGCTCGATGCAACGTTACCTCTGACACCACCAGAATGGAAAGAATGGGGTAATCCGATTGCCAGTGCCGAAGATTACGCGTTGATTCAAAGCTATTCTCCTTACGACAATATTGCCAAGCGTGACTATCCTCCAATGTACGTCTCTGGTGGGCTCAATGATCCCAGAGTAACGTATTGGGAGCCCGCTAAATGGACTGCGAAGATGCGTGAGTTAAAAACTGACGACAACCTACTGGTCATGAGAATAAACATGGGAGCCGGACACTTTGCTAACTCTGGTCGGTATGGGCGCCTTAAAGATTACGCCGAAGAGTATGCGTTTATGTTTCTAGCGCACGGCATCAATCAATAACTAACCGCTGACGGTTAAGCTTATTTTACCTGATCGTTTATAAGGTTAAGAGACGCGCCACCTTAGTGTGAGGTCGGCGCGCTTGGGTAAGAGCGTTCACTGGGCCTTTTACCGCCTAACAAGAGCCGTTTTAATAAAGAATACGTCAATTTTCCAGAAAAATTGAAAGCAGAAGTCGCATTGCGTCAAGGAGAAACCTTTGAGTAAAAATTTATATATTGGATTAAAACACGCGAGTGTTTTATTAGGGTCCGTGCTTGTCATGGGAAGCGCCTATGCTGAGGCAGCAGCAACCGAAGAATCGGATCGGAAATTCACGTCGCAACGTGTCTTTGATCTTGAGTACGGTGATTCGCCACAAGTTTCGCCAAATGGGAAGAGCATTATTTACGCCCGTCGATCGATGGATAAATTCTCTGACCGAGTGGCGAGCAATTTGTGGATGCTGGACGTGGCTCGCGGTACTCACCGGCCTTTCATTAATGACGAAGGGTCAATATCGTCCGTCCGATGGTCTCCAAAGGGAGATCGAGTATTGTACTTAGCGAATGTTTCAGGACGGCCGAGTTTGCGTATTCGTTATATGGACACCGGTGAAAGCTTCTCCTTGGCTCAGTTTGAGCACAGCCCGAGCGCGCCTGTTTGGTCGCCGAACGGTAAGTTCGTGGCGTTTTCCAAATTTGTACCCAGCGAAAAAGCATCGTTTGCAAAACCCGTAACCGCGCCTAAAGGCGCTGAATGGGCAGAAGCCGCCAAAGTGTACGATGATTTGGTATTTCGTTTTAACGGGGCAGGTTATCTACCTAAAGGCTCGCAGCAAGTTTTTGTTGTCAGCACGGATGGTGGAACGCCTCGGCAAGTCACTAAGAGTGAACATGGATTTAATAACCCCAGCTGGTTAAGCAATGATGAGCTGATTGTTGTTGGTAATGAAGTCGATAATCCAGAGCTTGACCCGATTGAAAGCGACCTCTACTCGGTTAATCTGAATGATTTGGCAATAACGCAACTGACCTCTCGTGATGGCCCCGATCATTCGCCCCTTGTGTCCTCCAACGGTAAAACCATCGCTTTTCTAGGGTATGACGACAAGCTCAAAGCTTATCAGCAGACTGATTTATTTGTCATGTCCGTTGATGGAAGTAACGTGCGTAATCTCACTGAGGATCTGGATCGTTCGATCAGCAGTATTAAATGGAGCGAAAACGGGAATTCGTTAATTTCACAAGTAAACGTGGATGGAGAGACTCATCTTATTTCAATCAGCTTGTCTGGTAATACAAGAACGCTAGTGACGGATTTGGGGGGAACCTCTTTGGGAAGGCCCTACGCTTCTGGCAGTTTTTCTGTGGGTAATGGCGTGATAGCGTATACGCAAGCCGACACGCAAAAACCAGCGGAAATTGCGATACTTAAAAGTGGAAAAACCAAAACCTTAACGGCTCTGAACGAGGATATTTTGAGTGGCCTCGATATTGCGCAGATCGAAGAACTTAAAGTGAAGTCGAGCTACGATGGTCGTGAGATAGAAGCCTGGGTGGCGTTGCCAACTGGCTTTAAGGCCGATGGCAGCATGCCTATGATCCTAGAAATACACGGTGGTCCATTCGCCATGTATGGCCCGTTTTTCGCCGCAGAAATCCAGCGTTATGCGGCTGAAGGGTATGTCACGGTCTATGTTAATCCGCGCGGCTCAACTGGCTATGGCGAAGAATTCGCTCAGCTCATCGATAAAGCCTATCCCAGCTTCGATCATGACGACTTAATGTCCGTAGTCGACGAACTGGTTAAACGTCAATACGTTAGTGAAGATCGCCTGTTTATTACCGGTGGTTCTGGTGGCGGTGTATTGACTGCGTGGGCCGTGGGGAAAACCGATCGGTTTGCAGCAGCAGCGACCATTAAACCTGTGATCAACTGGGCGACAATGGCATTGGCGGCCGACATTGCGCGCTTCGTTAGCCGCCATTGGATGGGCGTTCAGCCATGGGAAGACCCTGAATTCTATTGGAAGCAATCCCCTATTTCGTTGATCGGTAACGTGACTACCCCGACCATGGTAATGGTTGGCGAGGAAGACTGGCGCACACCCACGTGGGAAGCTGAGCAATTTTACACTGGTTTGAAGTTACAGAAAGTTGACACCGCATTGGTCCATATCCCTGGTGCGTCTCACTCGATAGCGGCACGCCCCAGTCAGTTGATTGCAAAGGTCGACAACATCTTGGGGTGGTTTGCCAAGTATGACCAAGCCAACGAAGCGGCTATTGACTCAATGAAGGAAGCAGAAGAGGTCGTTGAGCAAGTTGACGAGTAGCGGCCCGCATAAGCGGATTGCAATCGTGTCAGAGAGCCTTGCAAAGATAGCGTTTGGGTGGATTGGCGTGTCTACAACGCCAATCCACCAATACCCAAAACAACGCGTTGTTTAGACGACGCGAAAAACGCCCTGATGAACTCTCGGCGCGGTCGGCTCTTTTTCGATGGCGCAATGGTCGTCAAGGCAGTGGTTATCAAAAACTGTACCTTGGCGGCTTAGGGTGGCCAGTCAAGTTTGATAGCTACCTACTACGATTCAATGTGGGTAGCTCGGTTCCCAAGCACATTGATCCAGTAAAAAAAGGTCGCCACTTTCGGCTTAACATTGTTTTGATGAATGCCAAATCCGGCGGTGAGTTTTTCTGTGATTCACCTCTATTTGAATCAAAAAGGATTAAGTTGTTTCGACCTGATATTGCCGAGCACAGTGTGAGTGAAATTCGAGCTGGTGTTCGCTTGGTTTTCAGTCTGGGATGGATCTATGGAAACAATGAGCCTTAAACAAGCTGAAATGCGGTAACTAGAAGAGTTTAGTGTAAACCTCGCTGACTCTTGTAAGCATTCTGTTCAGCGTAAAATTGGCCTCATACAGCTCAAAAGAGGCTTGCCCCATTTGGCGTAGGGTGCCTTTATCAGTAAGCAGCGAGTTAAGTTTATCGGCGATTATTTGCTCGTTGTCTTGGGCCACAAGATACCCATTAACCTCATTTTTAACCACTTCGTTCATCCCGCAAACGTCAGTGGAAATCACCGCCAAACCATTGCTCATGGCTTCCAGAGCACCCAGTGGCATACCCTCATAGCGAGAGGTCAGAAGCATGACAGAATAGTTCTTTAACCTTTCTGCTGCGTTGGGGTCATCGAGCACCAAACGGATGCGGTGTTTCGCGCTAGAACGGCTTAGTTGCGTGGTCAACTCTTCAACCGAGCCACCTGAGGCAAACATAGTTAGCCTAACATCATCATGCGTGAGCTCCAGAACACGAATCGCTGATTCGCAGTTCTTTTGGTAGGTGGCCCTACCCAGAAAAACAACGTCCAACGTGTTACCCGACGGTCTAGTGGTCGCGGTGCTCGACGGTTCGACTCCATTGTTGATGGTGTTGACACAATCATGGCGAAATAAATTATGTTCACGACCAAGCTGGTGGTCAAAGTTTGAAACCGTAATCCAGTGGCTGGTTGTCCATTTAAGTCCGCGCTCTATCGCTATTTTGATTCGCCTCTTGAGCGCATTTGGTTCGTGAGAAAAGTGCCAACCATGCACGGTGTAAAGCGTCCTAATATTAGTCAATTTTGCCGCGCAACGGCCATAAAATGAGGCCAGAGAAGAATGAACATGAACTAAATCAGGTTGTTCTGCGTTTAACGCCAGCCTGATTCTATAAATCGCACTAATGACATTGAATGAGTCAATTTGAGTAATGACCATCGTTCGAACCCCAAGCGCCCGTGCTCTATCTGAAAGCACGCCCTCTGAACCTGATATGAGCAAAATATCATAGCTGTGCTTGAATTTTTCGAGCAAGGCAAGCGTATGGAATTGTGCTCCTCCAATATCGCTTCGGGTAATGATGTACGTTAATTTTTTAAGCACAGAGCAGTCATCGTTTGGTCTATTGTTTATAGAGGCTATTGGATTTTTAGGCTAAACGTTACGCCGCTAAGCAGTTCGCCGTTTAGACTGATAATGTCTTTTTCGTTACTGAGTTCTATAAATCCATTTTTATTTAAGACGGATGCCGACGCCGGGTTATTGCTTAACACCTTAGCTCTTAATTCGTCCATTTTAAATGTTTCTTTTGCTACGTTTATTAGCTTCGCAAGGCAATAACTCGCATGACCTTTGCCAGTATGATACTGAGCCACGCGATAGCCTACAAAACAAACTTTGTCTTTGGCGTTGATGTTTTTCAAGTTTCCTCTGGCGCAAACCTGATTTGCATCCATCAGAACCGCTGAGTACCCCTTTTTTAGTTCTAGGTTCGTAAGTGCGCTGTCTATGTGACGTTTTACTCCACTGCGGGTGTAAAACCGTGGGTCTCGCGCCGAAATCAGAGTTTCAAACCAGGCTCTGTTTTCCTGCTCAAACCTAAGTAGGGAATCCAAGTGTCTATGGGAAAGGGGCTCAAACGTCACTACCTTAACCTTTAGTTGCTTGCCAAATGGCGTGTGGTAGAAGTAGTTGTGCAGCTCTTTTTCGCTTTTCATCAGCCTCTATATTAACGGCAGCACTGTTTAGCGATTTGTAGTTAAGAACTAACGATTCGAGGTCCTGCACGACCAGTTTGGTCGTAACTTCTTTTAGGGCGTTAATACTAGGGCATCTTAAAAAAGAGAACACTTCGTTGACTCTTGATAGTGGGGCCTTACAGAGATCTTCATAACTTGTTATAAACGTGTTTGTTTTTGTGTTGGTCAACATAGTTAAAAAATCTTGCTCTAAAGTCTGCTGCTGATGACAAAAGGCTTTGAACTCAACTGGATCTACCTCAAATGGCGTTGCATCGCGCGGTTTCGAATTAGAGTGCCACACCTTATTTTTACGAGATAACTTATACGAAACATATCTGGCTAAAAAATCAAAGCGATACAAAAACACGCATTTTATATGAGCATTTTGCGTTAACCATAGGCCTAGGTCTTCGAGCATGGGTTTGCCTTGTGCCCAAGTTAGTTTAAACCCCTCGCATTTAATGTCTTTTGACTTCTTGAACGGATCTACATGGGTGCTTCCATTATGTCGCTTTACTATACTCCTGCCTAAGGACTGGAGTTTTTTATAGTTAGAGATGGTTAAACCTTTTTTTTCAAGGTGGTTTAACGCGTTCAGTGCTCGGTCATAGTGCTTGATCTCGTTATGCCAGCCTGTTTGATTAAAGGGTTCATGGTGACACCGAACAACAGGATGTGAAGATAAATAGTTCGTCAGCAACGTAGAGCCCGACCTTCCAGCCGCAAGTAATATGTAATTCATACCATCAGCGAGTCAAGAGTTTAGGAAAATACGTTCTATTCGTAGCCACCACAGCCGCAATCTCTATTTCCATTTTGCTGGGTCTTCTTTAAAACCGGAACTCTCTAGCCGCTCTAAAAACGTAAATGTCTTTGGGGCTTCTTTTTTTATTTCCGTCCACACACTATCGAATTCTACTTTTTCCAGGTTCGCTGCAATGCCAGAGCACCAATCAACCCAGGTGTTTTTTCTGACTCGTCTATTCTTTCTTAGAAAAATCTGTTCATTGCATAAATCTAAGTAGTTGTATATTAGCTCTCTGGTGTGGTCCTTCTTTTCAGCAGCGACGCTCTTGCCTATTAGAGCGTCCACCGGAATACCTTTGGTCAGCTCTCGGTATTGTTGATCGATCGAATCTTCGAATTCAGATTGCGCGATCTTTGAACTCACTCTCAACTGAAAAGCCGCGACTAATACACCAACGGCGGTGAATATAGAAACGATTGAGTTCCAATCAATACTCATACTCTGATCCCCCTAGTTGTTTAGATATTGAAACGTCATTCCTCGAATACAATATTTGAATACACAACCTCATGAGTTTCACTTAATGGTGACTGCGCTATGAATCCAACTTTGATATTCGTCTGACTGGCTAAATTAAATGACCTTAGATAAGACCATTGTTTACCATCTTTGGAATAGAGAAAAGTGACGGTGTTGGTTTTTCTTTCTATTTTAAGATAAACCGTGTTGTTCTCAATCGAATAATGATAGGCATCGTCGCCCGTTAAGCGAGTCACCGTGGAAGCAATTCCGTTGTTTCCTGATTTGAATCGTTCAAATAACAACTTTCCCCAATTCTCAGCGTCGGCATAGAGAAACAACGCGCCACCATCGTAAGCGGTATTAAAATTCGCCGTTACCTTCGCTGACAGAGAAAAGTCTGATATCGGCTCAAACAACACTCGGGGAGCGGTATCGTTTGAGCTTGATCCATCCGCATTAGTGTATAGATCAGTTCCTTTGTTCGCCAAGATGGTGATCTTGTCATCATCGATCACTACGTCTGATTTATGATGCTCAGCTGATAAGCTATATGGGATGCCTAAAGTTCTTAGGCCTTCAATCGTTTCTTTGGAGTCAGCAACAAAGCCAAATAGAAAAACTCCGATTATCGACACTATGCTGGTTATTTTTTTCATGCGATACCCAATCGTGTGCACCTTAGTGCCTTGCTAAGTTTCACCTGTAGATGAAGAATTTTGCTCCGTGAGCAATAGAGTCGCACCAATTTTACCGAATACTTTCATAGCCTCAGACGACAACATTGCGCCCGAAACACTATTGGCTGGATTAAATTGAACTTCTAAGAGATATTCGCCTTTTGGCAGATTTGAATTCCTTATTGCCCATAGATGGAGTTCTGTAAATTGCTTAATTAGATCCCATTCTCCAACACAAATTTGGCCTAAGTCTTTTCCACCAACACCTTCGTTGGCATCAATATAGTTCACAATATTTATTGGCATGCGATATCCGTAAACTTAACGCACGCCCTACGGAAGGGGAACTTAAAGTGCTTGTCACTGGGTTTAATTTTCAGGGCTTCCATTTTTTATGTGCGAGTGCATCATGCCCAAAACCCGCTGACATAAATAGATCACGATAGTCAGTTTGAGCAAGTGAAATTGAACTATATAGCTTTTCTAGATTACCAGCACTCAATTTTAAAACAGAGAGCCACAAACGTTCTAAATGTTCTTGCTCCCACCTAGAACAGCCAGGGACATTATTCGAACAATCTGCAAGCAATAGTTCTTTAACTTCATCACATTCTTCAGCTAGAAATAAAGTTTCAACCGCTGACAGTGTTGTGTTTGTTAACTCCATTGCATTATGCCACCGACGCTCTTAAAACGGGCGCGCGCGGTTAGCGCATTCGAATGAACGAAGTGAATGTAAGGTTTTAAGTTTGTTATATGCTCTCATTTATTTCACTAGCAAAGCTGTCAATACAGCCTTTACATATAGAAGCCCTAGCTCCTTTTATCAGCATTTCTAATTCTGATGATTTTTCGCAGAAAGAGCATCATCCTTCCACCATTCTGAGCCGGGGTCAACTTCGTATTCATCTCGAAGGTAGTTTAATATCTCTTTCTCTGAAAAAGGCGACGATCTCCATTTTTCAGATATACCTTTGTATCCTTTTTCGGCTTTTAGTTTTGCTTCGTTTAATGAAGCAAAATTAATCACGCCTACCGTCTCCCAAGAGGAACTACAGAACATCAACAAATATTCGTTTTCATTCGAATATGGTTCAGCAATGATCAAATATGGTTGCTCTCTAACCCTGTTAAATTCGCCATCTAAGCTTCCTACATGTAAATCAATTCGATCGGTAAACTCTACATCAGAGCTTGTATCTGCATAGAATAGAACTTTGCATGAATCTATTACGGGAGGTAGGTTTTCAATCATAGTATTGATGCATATCGCTCACAAAACGGGCTCGCGCTGTTTGCCTTGTTATGTAGCTTTTTCAAGTTCATCTAAGCATTGGCTATAAACGGCAATAAGTTTTTCTATAGCAATATTTGTTGTGACTTTACTTCCATTGTCCAATTTGCAATGAAGTTGTAATTCGGCGGAGTTTCTTATTGTAAATCTACCTACAAAACCATCAGTGGTTGGCCCCCAATGAAGAGCAGCATAGCATTTCGGTAAATTCCTAGTTTTTAGAATTTCCATCTCTCTCCTCACGGAAGTGACAAACTGAGGAACATAAACCAAATTATCAATATAAGTTAGGCGAACACCACCTGTCCATATGTCTACATATTGTTGTTTTGGACTAATTTTCTTTCCAACAACTAAAGAGAATGTATCTCGGTGTCCGATTTCCATTTCAATGG